>CAZZAN010000004.1:0-288961 GCA_964653005.1 uncultured Dehalococcoidia bacterium
GCGACGAGCCGGTCTCCGCGCTCGACGTGTCCATCCAGGCGCAGGTCATCAACCTGCTGGAGGAGCTGCAGGAGCAGTTCGACCTTACGTACATCTTCATCGCGCACGATCTCTCCGTCGTCCGGCACATCAGCGACCGCGTGGCCGTGATGTACCTAGGCAAGATTGTTGAGATTGCGACGCGTGAGGAGTTGTATGAGAACCCGCTCCACCCGTACACGCGGGCGCTTCTCTCCGCGGTGCCGATTCCGGACCCGATCGTTGAGCGCCAGCGTGAGCGCATCGTGCTGACGGGCGACGTGCCGAGTCCGATCCGCCCGCCCTCCGGCTGCCGATTCCACACCCGCTGCCCCATCGCCATCGACGTGTGCAGCGAAGAGGATCCGGAGTTCCGTGAGATGGGCGGAGACCACTGGGTGGCGTGCCACCGGGTGTAGTCGAAAAGACAACCCTGAACAGGGCAGGGGCCGCAACCGAAAGGCTGCGGCCCCTTACTTTTAAGAATCCTTATCTTGAAATGAAGATAAGTTACTGATTCTCTATGGTAATTGGCGTTTCAGAGAAAATTGACAACTTATAAATTACCCTATTAGGATTTATTGTCGCGATTGCGGATTTCAATCTCTGCTTTGCGTTTGAGCATGGCGTTGCGGACGGCGTTGACGTAGCTCTTGCCGCTGACGCCCATCTTGCGGGCTCGGCGGCGTTTTTCCTGCCGCTTCTCGCCACGGGTGGGAGTGTCGGAACCATTACCGCGAGCCACAACGACCATCCCATTCTGTCGGGCTATGCCAGCCCAATTCTCTTGAAGGAGTCGTCGACGTAGCGGGTGTAGTAGGTGTAGTCGAAGATGGCTTCGAGTTCATCTGAGGACAGGTGCTGGGCGACGTCTGAGTTCTGGCGGAGGAGGTCGCGGAAGTCCTGGCCGGTGTTCCAACTCTCCATGGAGGCGGCCTGGGTAATCTTGTAGGCCTCGTCGCGGGTGAGGCCCTTGTCGATGAGGGAAAGCATGACGCGCTGGGAAAAGACGAGGCCGTGCGTCCTCTCCACGTTCGCCATCATGTTGTCGGGATATACGACCATTCCGCCGATGACGTACGTTGCCAAGTCGAGGATGTAGTCGAGGGCCATGGTGGCGTCGGGCAGGATGATGCGCTCCGCGGAGGAGTGCGAGATATCCCGCTCATGCCAAAGTGCCACGTTTTCGAGGGCGGTGACAGCATGGCCGCGGATGAGGCGGGCAAGGCCGCAGATGCGCTCGGACAGCTCAGGGTTGCGCTTGTGCGGCATGGCCGATGAACCGGTCTGGCCCGCGTGGAACGGCTCTTCCAGTTCGAGCACTTCCGTCCGCTGGAGGCTGCGGATCTCAGTGGCGAATTTCTCAAGCGAGGCGGCGCAGAGGGCGAGGGCGGTGACGAACTCGGCGTGTCGGTCGCGCGGCACGATCTGGCTTGAGATATTCTCAACCTCAAGCCCCAGGAATCGGCAGGCGGTCTCCTCAACCTCGGGCGGCAGGGTGGCGTGGGTGCCAACTGCGCCGGAGAACTTGCCGACGCTGACGCCGCGCGCGGCCTGCTCAAGCCGCTGCTTCATGCGGCGCGTCTCCTCCACCCACAGCGCGAGTTTGAGGCCGAGCGTGGTCGGCTCCGCGTGGACGCCGTGCGTGCGCCCCATCATCAGCGTGTCCTTGTGCTCGACGGCGCGACGCGTGATGGCCTCTTCGAGCTTGTCGATGCCCTCAAGCAGGAGGTTAGACGCGGCGCGTAGCTGCAGGGCAGTGGCCGTGTCCCACACGTCGTTGGAGGTGAGGCCCTTGTGGATATGGCGGCTCTCCGGGCCGAGGTCGCGAGAGATGGACGACAGGAACGCGGTCACGTCGTGGCGCGTCGTCTTGAACGCCTCTTCCCAATGCCCCATGTCGAACGTGGCGCGTTCCAGCAGAGGAATGTCCTCGGCGGGAATCTGGCCATGCTCCGCCCACGCCTTGCAGACGGCAAGCTCAACCTCAAGCCACGTCTCGAACTTGAATTGGTCCTGCCAGACGGCCTTCATGGCCTCCCGGGCGTAGCGGTCGATCATGTTGTTCCCTCACCCTGGCCCCCACCCTTTGACAAGCTCAGGGTGAACGGGGGCAGTTGAATTAGCCTTCTGACTGCTTTTGGCGGAACGCGGCGTAGCTTTCACGGACGTGGGGGTGTTTGAGGGAGAGGATGGCCGCAGCAAGATAGGCGGCGTTGCGCGCGCCCATGGAGCCGACGGCGACGGACGCGACAGGCACGCCGGGCGGCATCTGGACGATGGAATAGAGGGCGTCAAGGCCGTTGAGGGCGCTGCCGGTGGCGGGGACGCCGATGACAGGCAGGGTGGTGTAGGCGGACATGACACCGGGTAGATGTGCCGCCGCGCCTGCGACGCCGATGAGGACATCGATGCCTCGATCCTGCGCGGTGCGAGCGTATTCTGCAGTCTTGTCCGGCGTGCGATGCGCGGAGAGGACGTTTGTCTCGTATTCGATGCCGAGATCCTCAAGGACCTTCTGTGTTGCCTGTACCAGCTCCTCATCGGAGCGGCTGCCCATAACGATGCCAACAAGTGCGGCCATTCGCGTTACCCCCTTAGACGTGATGCCTATAGAGATTATGGCATTAGTGGGGGTTGGTGGGGATGGGTTGGCGTTACGGGGATTGGTTAGCAAATGTGATTGAGATTCCCGCCTTCGCGGGAATGACGGGTGGGTGCGGGAATGACGGATGAGGGTGGGAGTGTGTTGTGGCCCCCATATCAAGTACGGGGCAGGCCCGTGTGGGCCACGTGATGGATTCCGGCCTACGCCGAGATGGCGGGGGGAGGTGGAGGTGTGACGGCGCGAAGGGCGATGTCTTTGCGGTAGTGAGCGCCCTGGAATTGGACGCGGGCGGCGTTTGCGTAGGCTTTCTCGCGGGCCTGCTCCATGGTGTCGCCGAGCGCGGTGACGGTTAGGACGCGACCACCGGCGGTGAGGAGTTTGCCGGTTGCGGGGTCGAGGCGAGTGCCGGCGTGGAATACGGGAACGTCATAGTCGAGCATGTTGAGGCCGGTGATTTCCAGGCCGGTTGGGTAGTCGCCGGGGTAGCCCTCAGAGGCGATAGCGACGCCGACGGCATGTTGAGGCGTCCACTCGAGATGCACGTCCCCGAGTTTGCCAGCGGCGGTAGCCGCAGCGAGTTGGAGGAAATCGGACGTGATGCGCGGGAGGACAACCTGCGCCTCCGGGTCACCCATGCGGGAGTTGAATTCGATGACCTTGGGGCCGTCGTCGGTGAGCATGAGGCCGGCGTAAAGGATGCCGCTGTAGGGCGCGCCGATCTCAACCATGCGGCGCAGGACGGGGCGGATGATCGTGTCGCGGATGTCCGCCATGAGCTTGTCCGTGACAAACTCCGGCGGGCTGTATGATCCCATGCCGCCCGTGTTGGGGCCTTCGTCGTCGTCAAATATGCGCTTGTAGTCGCAGGCGGGGGGAACGAGGACCATCTGCTCGCCGTCGCAGAACGCGAAGACGGAGAGTTCGACGCCTGACAATGCGTCTTCCACGATGACCCTATCGCCGGACTCCCCGAAATCACGGAGGCGCATGACGTGGTGCAGGAATGTAACGGCATCCTCCTCCGTTTCACAGACAGCGACGCCCTTACCGGCTGCGAGACCGTCCGCCTTGATAACGTGGGGCGCCGGGTGCGCGCGGACGTACTCCGCCGCCTGCGAGTAATCATCAAATTGTCTCCACGCGGCGGTTGGGACACCGGCGTCGTCCATGACCTGCTTGGCGAAAGACTTGCTCCATTCGAGGCGTGCCGCTTCGCGTGTCGGGCCGAGGCAGAGGATACCGGCATCACGCACTGCGTCGCCGAGGCCGAGGGCGAGCGGAGCCTCGGGGCCGATGATGACGAGTTCGACGTTTCGTTCCTGTGCCGCCTGCACGATGGCTTCAGTGTCGGTAGCGGAGATGGGCAAATTCTCGGCGATCGATGCGGTGCCGCCGTTGCCCGGAGCCATATAAAGCTCCTCGAGACCGGCGCTCTGCCGGAGCTTGACGGCTATGGCGTGTTCGCGCGCGCCGCCGCCGACGACCAAGACGCGTGAGGGATTATCGACGGCGACCGGGTGGAGGCGGTGATGCGTGTCCGGCATGGCGGGCTCACGCGGGAGGCGAATCACATAGGGATTGAAACTGCCGCCGCTCTGCCGCACGAAAAGGCCGCCGTCGTCCGCATCCGTGAACAGCACGCCGTCCGGAGAGCGAACACGGGTTGAGACTAAACGCGGGGAGCGCGGGAAAAGGATGAGCAGGAGCGCCCCGGGGACGATGCCGATGACTACCAGCACGATTGCCGTTTCACCGGAGATGCCGCCGCCCCAGTACACCAGCCCGGTGTAAACGGCAATGCCAAACAGGAACCCGATCATCAGCCGCAGCCAGAGGATGTGGCGTATCGGATCACGGTTCGCAAGGAATGCGCCGACGCCGAGCAGTACGAGCATCACGCCAAACAGTCCGAGCAGGATGACGTTCACCTGTTCAAGGTCGAGGAGTTCGGCGATGGGGCGCGGGAAAAGGGCAGAGACGACGCCCGTGATCATGAACACGACGGCAAGCGCCATGAGAGTGACGCGCAGGAGGATGGTTTTCAGCATGGGGTCACCGGGCCGGGGGCGTGGCTATTCCCACTCTATCGTTCCCGGGGGCTTGCTTGTTATGTCGTAGACCACGCGATTGACGTTTGGGGCCTCATTGGCGATACGGGATGAGATGCGCGCCAGCAGGTCGTAGGGCAGTCGCGCCCAGTCGGCGGTCATGGCGTCCTCCGAGGTGACGGCGCGGATAGCGATGACGTTCCCATAGGTGCGGAAATCGCCCTGCACACCGACGGTCTTGGACGCGGTGAGCACGGCAAATGACTGCCAGAGTTCGCGCGTCAGGTTTGCGTTGCGGATCTCTTCATTGACGATGGCGTCGGCCTCGCGGAGTGTATGCAGGCCTTCCCGCGTCACCTCGCCGAGGATGCGGATTGCTAGCCCGGGCCCCGGGAACGGTTGCCGCCAGACGATTTCGTCCGGCAGGCCGAGTTCCGAGCCAACGGCGCGCACCTCGTCCTTAAAGAGATAGCGCAGCGGCTCAACCAACTCCAGGCGCATCTCCTCCGGCAGACCGCCGACATTGTGGTGGGTCTTGATGACGGCGGAGGCGGTGTTGTCCGCAGTCAGGCTCTCGATGACATCGGGATAGGTGGTGCCCTGCACGAGGAAATCAACTTCGCCGAGCTTGCCGGCTTCCTCCTCGAACACCCAGATAAACTCTTCGCCGATGGTCTTTCGCTTGGTCTCCGGGTCCGTGATTCCCTCAAGGCGTTCAAGGAATCTGTCCGTCGACTCGCTGACGATGAGATTCATGTGGAGATTGCGCTCGAACGTCTCGCGCAGGCGCTCCGGCTCATCCTTACGAAGCAGTCCGTTGTTGACGAAGATGCAGGTGAGCCGGTCTCCAATGGCACGGTGGACGAGGGCTGCGGCTACAGCCGAATCGACCCCACCGGACAACGCGCAGATCGCGTGGCCGTCCCCCACCTGGTCGCGGATATGGGCCACCGTTGCCTCGACGAAGTTGGCCGCGGTCCACGTCGGCTCGCACTTGCAGACTTTGAACAGGAAATTCTCCAGGAGTTGCTTGCCGTTGGGCGTGTGCACGACTTCGGGATGGAATTGCAGCCCGTAGTAGCCGGAATCGTTGGCCATTGCCGCGATGGGGGAATTGTCCGTGAATGCCAGCGTCTGGAAACCCGCCGGAGGGGTGGTTACGTGGTCGCCGTGGCTCATCCAGACCGGCATGGTCGGCGGCAGGTCTTCGAGGAGCGGATCGGCAATCGTGGCGGCGCGATGAAGCACGGAGTGGCCGTATTCACGGCGTGTGGTGTTCTCGACGGCCCCGCCAAGCTGGTGGGCAAGAAGCTGCATGCCGTAGCAGATGCCAAGGATCGGCACGCCTGCCTCATAGACCTCTGCGGGGGCCATGGGCGCATCCGGTTCGTACACGCTGGCTGGGCCGCCGGAGAAGATGAACCCCTTTGGCCGGAGCCGTTGGATATCCGCCCACGGCATTGTGGCGGGCACCACTTCGCAATAGACGTTCAGTTCGCGGATGCGGCGGGCGATGAGAAGGCTGTACTGGGAGCCAAAATCGATGACGACGATGAGGTCACGGGCAGGGGGCTGTTCCGTATCTGTGTCCGGGTGGCGCGCCTCAGCGTGCTGGGCAATCTCAAGGTAAGTCGCGATTTCGCGATCATCGCCCGTGGCGATGCGGTGGCTCACACCAGGTTGCTCGTTGCTCACGTGCGCTGCCAGTCCCCCCAAAGGCCTTCGCGGAACGTGATGTTCCGCGTTGCCGACGCTGCGATTCTCACAGCGGCCCCATTGACGCTCAGCCTACTAACCGGTGCTATACTTGGTCAAGGAGTCACAACGTGACCGATCAAACCGTCGTAGACGAGGCAGCAGTCCAGGCAAGAGACCCAGAGCTTCAGATTCGCGCAGCAGTCGTGATGCTTCGGGTTGGCGGGATTGTGTGTTTCCCGACGGATACCCTCTTCGCGCTTGGCGCTGACGCATTTAATGCCGAGGCAGTCGAGCGGGTCTACCGCGCGAAGGGCCGCGACCACGGGCAGGGGCTGCCAGTGCTGCTCGCGGACGCCGAGCAACTCAACAAGGTAGCCATCGACCTGCCGGACACCGCATGGAAACTGGCTGATCGGTATTGGCCGGGCGCGCTGACGATGGTCGTCAAGCGCTCGCCGGACCTGCCGGATATTGTCAGCGGCGGCGCGACGACTGTTGCGGTTCGCGTTCCGGATCATCCCACCGCACGCGACCTGATCAAGGAATTTGGGCGGCCTGTTATCGGCACGAGCGCAAATCGCTCCGGTTCGTCCGATGCCCGCTCACTTGACGACGTTTTGGAAGAACTTGGCCCGTGGCTGGACTATGCGGTGGGGGAGGGAACTCTGCCAGCCGGCCAGCCGTCCACCATTGTTGATCTGACAACTTCCCGGCCGCAGGTGCTGCGCGAAGGCGCGATCCCGTCCGATGAAGTCATTGCCGCCATTGCCGATTCTGATCCCAACGAAGGGCAGAATCCGCGCGGCAGGCGCACACGGGTCAGCTAGAGCGGCGGCTAAAGGCCTCGTTCGGACGTACTAACCGGTGTGGGAGGGACGTTCCGATGGAAGCCCCCGCGTCTCTCGACAGGTTCCGATCCACAATCGATGAGGCCATCTCCCGTATTCTGACGGGCCATGAAGGCCAACTGTTTGACATGATGCGCCACCACCTTGGGTGGGAGGACGGCGATCTGACGCAGGGCGGCAAATACCTTCGGCCCACTCTTGCGCTGGTGACGGCGGAGGCGTGCGGCGGGAACTGGGAGGATGCGCTCCCCGCCGCGGTTGGGCTGGAGCTGCTGCATAACTTCTCATTGATTCACGACGATATCCAGGACGAGAGCTCATTCCGGCGTAATCGTCCAACGGTGTGGAGCAGGTGGGGGGCGTCACAGGCGATCAACGCGGGTGACGCGATGCATGCGCTCTCACAGCTTGTCGTGTTGCGGATGGCTGAGGACGGCGCGCCGGCGCAAAGCGTTCTCCACGCAGTAAAGATGCTGGATGAGACCTGCCTTGCGTTGTGTGAGGGTCAGACATCGGACATGGATTTCGAGAGACGCAACGACGTGACGGTCGACGAGTACAAGACGATGATCGGCAACAAGACGGCTGAGGCGTTCCGGTGCGCCCTTGAGATCGGCTCTGTGTTTGCGAGCGGATCAGCAGAGCAGGGTAGGCTGCTGGGCGAGGCGGGGTTCGAGATGGGCATCGCGTTCCAGATCCATGACGACGTGCTTGATATCTGGGGCGGGGAGATCATCGGCAAGGAGACCGCGCTGGATATCCGTGACGGCAAGAAGAGCCTGCCTGTCATCTACGGCCTCACGCAGGCGGACTCACCGGATGCGGAGCGGCTCCGTGAGATGTACCGGAGCGGATTTGGCCCGGATGCGGTGGGAGACATCGTTGCTCTATTGGAGTCGTTGGGGGCGTCCGACTTCTGTGCGGCGGAGGCGTCCTCACACTGGACGAAGGGCCGTGCGCTGATTGAGCAGGCGGGGCTGCCGGATGATGGCGCGGCGACACTGATCGAGATCGGGGATTTTCTGATCGGGAGAGAGATGTAATGTAGACTGCATGATTCTCGCAGAATTATGCAGCTTGACCCCAACCTGCCCCCTCTTAATCCACCGAGTTGGCTGTTTAGTGTAACCGTTCCGAAAATCGCCCTTCTTGATTGGCCGTGATTTGCCAGATCAGGGTCACGACAAGCACAAGTGCAATCAGCAAGAAAGAATCCGCCGCTATAGAGGCCAGATCGGCTGTAATGAATTGTTGCAGTGTCTCGGGACCGCGAAAGAAGGTCAGAGTCACGAAATTACCTATGAATCCGCCGATTAACCAGGTAGCCCACCACGGGCCAAGTAGTGGTGAGGTAGGCACTTCTATAGAGCTTACTGGTACTTCGGGATACAACCCAGGTAAGCTGCCTTTCCAGATTTCTTTCACCACCTGATACGGCCGGAAAAGCATGATGATTGGAATGAGCCAACATATTATGGCCCACCAGGAAGAGAACCTCTGGTCTTGCAAACCCAGCGGGGCTAGGTTCTTGGATACTCTATAGAGCCACACAAAAAAGCTGATGGCGGCCAACAAGAAGCTCATTAAGTAGATGATGCCGATGAATGCTTGTCGTTCATCATTTGCCAACGCTTCAGCATCAGATACAATGTCGCCGCTTTCAATTCGTTGTAGTAAAGCAATCTCAGCAGCAGTAGAAGCTATAGATGCTCCAATGACGACCCCGAAAACTATGAGGAATAACACACTCCAAATGGCACGGCTGCGGGCAGACAGATAGAGACGTGTTGAATCTGCGCCTTTATCAAGCTGGTCAGACATAATCCAGTCCTAACGAGAGAAGGCGGCCATTGCCTCTTGGCAACGGCCGCCTTCATTTTCCCAACGTGGGGCTAACTCCGGTCTTTACGCCGGGACGTTTGCCTTGAGGAAGGCGAGGGTCTTCTCCCATGCGTCGGCGGAGGCCTCGGCGTGGTGGCCCTGGCCGGAGTCATTGAAGAAGCCGTGCGTCGCGCCGTCGTAGATGTGCTTCTCGACGGACTTGCCACGGGCGTTCAACTCGCTCTCAAGCTGATTGGCGCGCTCCGCCTCGTCGCTGCCAAAGATGGCGAGGACGGGGGAGTTGACGTTGTTCAGCAGGTCGGCGGGATCAGGGATGCCGCCGTAGTAAACGATCGTTGCGGAGACGCCGTCATCTTCCGTTGCGGTCAGCAGGGAAACGCCGCCGCCGAGGCAGTAGCCGATGACGGCAACGCTGCCGTTCGAAGACTCGCAACTCTTGATGTAGTCGATGGCTGCGCGGGTGTCGCGAACTGCGCGTCCGCGATCGAGGCCCATCGCCAGCTTCTGCGCCTCGGACGGCTCATTTACGACATCGCCGTGGAACAGGTCAGGCGCGATGGCGGTGTAGCCCTGTCGCGCGAATCGGCGGGTTACGTCCCGGATGTGCTCATCGAGGCCCCACCACTCCTGGATCACGACGATGCCCGGGTACTTGCCTTCCGCCATCGGATAGGCCGCATACCCCTTCACCAGGTCAACGTCGTGAGAGACAATCGTGTCCGGCATTTGTGTCCTCCCATTTGGATTCTGCTTCTTGCGTGGGCAGCCGCGTCTAGCGCGGATAGTCCCCCCACCACGCCTCATCCTAACAGTCACACACGGGAGTGTGAAGAGAGACACAAGCCGAAACGCGCGTTGTATAGTACTTTCCTTGCCGCTTGGCAGGGCAGCCCGTAGACTTGTGTGAACCAACGGGAGGGGGCGGGCAAATCGCTAACCAATCCTTAACTGTTCAAGAGGCCGCGCAGCGTGTGGCGGAAAGCGTGGCCTCCGTCATCGTGGGCAAGGATGACGTCATTGAGTTGGCCGTCACCGCGCTGTTGTGCCGCGGGCACTTGCTCTTTGAGGATGTGCCGGGGAGCGGCAAGACAACGCTGGCGAAGGCGTTGGCCGCATCGTTGGGCTGCACGTTCAGTCGCGTGCAATTCACGCCTGACCTGATGCCGGCGGATATCACGGGTATCAACTACTACAATCAGCGTTCCGGTGACTTTGAACTCCGCAACGGGCCGATCTTCTCTCAGGTCCTGTTGGCCGATGAGGTGAACCGCGCCACGCCCCGTACGCAGTCGGCTCTACTCGAGGCCATGCAAGAAGGGCAGGTGACGATTGAGGGCGAAACACTGCCGCTGCCCGCGCCCTTCATGGTGATGGCCACACAGAATCCCATCGAGCTCGAGGGGACGTTCCCGCTGCCGGAGGCGCAGCTGGATCGGTTCCTCATGCGGTTGAGTCTCGGCTTTCCCTCTGCGGAGGAAGAGATTCGGATGATCCATCGATTCAACGCGGACGACCCGTTGAAACACGTGCGGCCGGTTCTTTCGACGCAGGAACTGCTGTCGATGCAGGACCAGATTGCGACCGCGCGGGTGGAGCCGGCGCTTGAGAACTACATCATCGGGATCGTTCACTCCACGCGTGACCATCCCTCGCTTGATCTCGGCGCGAGTCCGCGGGCGTCGCTGGCGCTTCACCACACGTCGCAGGCGTTGGCGCTGCAGCAGGGGCGGGACTACGTGACGCCGGACGACGTGAAGCGTCTGGCGCCATACGTGTTGACCCATCGCGTCATCCTGAATGCGCAAGCGCGGCTGCGTGGGCTGACGTCCCTTGACGTCGTGGATGATGTTCTCCGCACCGTGCCCGTTCCGATCAGCGGGCAGCCGGAGGACGATGCAGTGGCCGAAGAGGTGGCCGCGGACCGCTAGACATGCTCACGCTCACCGGGGGCTGGGTAGCCACATTCGGTCTGCTGATGATCATCGGCCTTGCCACCGGGCAGGGCCTGCTTGTCGGATTGGGCGCACTCATTATCCTGACGTACCTGGTTGCATATGGCTGGAACCGCGTTTCGCTGGCGCGGGTAACGTTTGAACGGTCGCTCTCCGAGACACGCGCGTTTGTCGGCGATGACGTGACCGTGCAGCTGCGGGTGACAAACCGCAAGGCAATCCCCATGCCGTGGGTCACGCTTGAAGACCAATTTCCATCCGGGCTCGAGGAGGCGGACAAGCCGCGCACGATTCGCGTGGAGCAGGGATCGTACACGACGACTCGCTCAACGTCGCTGGCGCGGTATGAACGGGTCACGTGGCGATTCACGATGGAGTGCAAAAAGCGTGGGCTGTACCGATTCGGCCCGGCAAGCGTGACGAGCGGGGACGTGTTCGGGTTCTTCTTCTCGGAGCGCCTTGAGCCGCAGTGGGATCACGTCATCGTCTATCCGCAGACGCTGCCGCTGCCCGCACTGGGTATTCCGGCGCGGCGTCCATTCGGCGAACAGCGCGGCGGTCAGCCGTACCACGAAGATCCCAGCAGGCTGCGTGGACTGCGACCGTTTGAGCCGGGAGACTCGCTGAGGCGCGTGGACTGGAAAGCGACGGCGCGTTCACAGGCGCTGACGGTGCGGCTCTTCTCACCGTCCGTCTCGGAGACCATGATCCTCGCGCTGAACGCGCAGACGCTGACGGCTGCAGAGGGGCAGTGGGGTTATTCACCGCTGCTTTTGGAGCGGGGAGTGACGGCGGCGGCGTCCATTGCGGAATGGGCGTATGCGCGAAAGATGTCATTCGGGCTGATGACGAACAGCGTCTCACCACTGACGGACGAACCGATCCGTGTGCTGCCCAATCGTACTCGTGAACAGTTGACGACAGTGTTGGAGAACCTCGCGGTGGTGACGCCACTGGGACGGCAAGCGATGGGGCAGTTCCTGATGGAGCAGACGCGGCGCTTGCCGGTTGGCGCGACCGTTGTGTTGGTCACGAGCGTGATCGACGAGGAGACCATCGACGCGCTGCACAGCCTGCGGCGTGCGGGCGCAAGGCCAAGCGTCGTCTGGACTTCCGAAACACCGTCGCCCCTGCTGTCCGATCCGGACATCATCGTCCATGAGATCGGGCATCAAATGGCGCAGCTGGAGCACGAAGCAGTTTTTAGGCCGGGGGTGACTCGGCGCGTTGAGAACGCCGTTCCGGCACAGGCGGTGATGGAATGAGGTGGGCGCCGCTGGCATTGGAGGGAGCACGCCTCACGATGGAGGTGGCGTGGATCAGCATTGCCGGCGCTCTGGCGCTTCTGCTGATCGGGGCCGGTGAGAGCCTCGTGCCAGTCTGGCTAGCGCTGGTCGTGACCGTATCCGGGTATATTCTCACCCGCTGGATTGTTCCCGCGGGCGCGACCCTGGCGGCGGCACGAGGCATCGTGGCCGGGGGCGGCGTCATCGTCATCTATATCGGCATTGCCATGCTGCCGCAGGTGGGGTGGGACTTCTCATGGCCGCTGTGGTTCTGGCAGGACTGGCAGGAAGGCCGCCACCCAATCGTCGGCGGCATCATGCTCGGCGTGTTCTGGTGGCGCGGCACCCACCTGGGGCAGGAACTCGTCTGGGTCAACAACCTGGCGCAGTCGTTCCGCATCGGCGTTGCCGTTGTCGTTGTGGGAGTTGTTGTCGATGTCTTGATTGACAGCTATTCCGGCACGCCGATCCCCACCTTCCTTTTCTTTGGGACGGGCATCGCATCGTTTGCATTGATTCATATCACATCCATGGATCCGGAGCAGAGCGCCGGTCTGCGTGATTGGCCGCGCATGATGGCGCTGACCGTCGGCGGCATCGTTATTGGAAGCGTCCTGCTGGCCTTCCTTGCAGAGGGCGAATTGGGGCGAGTGGCGGTGACAGTGTTCGGGTTCGCGGGACGGCTGTTCCTGCCCGTTCTGGCTGTGATCGGCTGGATCTTCGAGATAGTCATCCAGGCGTTCGTCTGGGCGTTCTTCGAGGTGATCCGCCTCTTTGCCACAGACGGGGAGAGCGTCGAGTTCCAACTGCCGTCCGCGCCGGACTATGAGCGGATTTTCACGCGTGCCGAGGAAGAGAACAGGTTCCTGTACTGGCTGTCCCGGATATTCGGTTGGGCGGCAGTCACGGCTGCCGTTGTTGGGGTTTCGTGGTTCCTGTGGCGACTGTTCAGCGGTTTCCGGGGCCGGCGTTCCCAGCAGGAGATGGACGAGGAACGAGAGCGGCTGCAGGGCGAGACAACGATTGTGGAGGATCTTTCCTCTGCGCTGTCGGCACTGGCCGCGCGATTCCGACGTTCACCCAAGCACGACGAGATTACGGCTGATCTTGACCCGAACAACCCTGTTTCCGTCGCGTTGGGCGCGTATCGCGGGCTGGTGGCGCTGGCCGATGATCATGGCGTTGCACGCGAAGGGTGGGAGACACCGCAGGAGTTTCACCCGGAACTCAGTCGACTCTTCGTTGGGCAGGATATCGCTATCTTCACCAACTCGTTCGTGCGGGCGCGTTACGGCGGCATCCCGCCGTCAGGGGAGGATGTCGGGCAGCTCCGCGCGATCTGGGCCAACATCCGTGAACTGTATCCGCCTCCGCGTCACAGGCCTGAGACGAAGGCCGCACCTACAGCCGACGAAGAGCGCCCTGTCCGCGCGCCGCTGCCGCGCTGGATGAGAGTACGCTCCGATTTGCGTCCCCACGAGGAAAGCCCACCGCCCGGTATGGGCCCTGACGACGCGCGGATGATGTAGTTGAAGGTGAGCGTCGGCTATTAGTTGGGCAGGTTGGTTACGTCGAGGGCGGTGAGGGAGAGGACGCGGGCGACCTGCTCCATGTCCGGGATGCGGACGTATTCATCCGGGACAGTGTCCGATTCTGACGCGCCCGCGGGGCCGTAGAGCAGGCATTGGACACCCGCACGCCAGAGGTGCGTGGTGTCGTCGCCGGTGTAGGAGCCGGGCAGAACGGTTCCGAAACCGTCCGGCTCGCGTCCCGTCACGGCGCGGAAACTGCGGAGCACAGCATCGACGATGTATTCGTCCTTCGGCAGGTCGAACGGCTCCATGACTCGGGTGAATACACGGTGCTTCGGGTCGGGCGGCATCTCGATCTCATACGCGAAATCGGGGTCGTCGGCCTTGATTGCGTCGAGAACGCGCTCGATGTCCGCCCTGACGGATTCAGATGACATGCCGGGCAGGAAACGCACGTCAACAAGAGCGGTGCAGAAGTCCGAGACCCAATTGGGGCCACGCAGGTCATAGTCGCGTCCGCGTCCGCCGATGATCGCGCCGACGTTGATGCGGGGGAGGCCGGGCAGGTCTTCACGCGGCGTGTGGGTGAACTCGACAGCATTGAGGGCGGGGATGGCTTTCGCCAGGTTGGCGATGGCGTCGATGGCCTCATCCTTGCGGACGATGTGGCGTGAGTTGCCAATGATGTGGACGGCGAATTCGACGACGCCGGCGTGTGTGGTCAGGATGTTGTTCGCGCCGTGCGGTTCCGGGATGACAGCCATGTCCGCGAGCGGGCCGTTCTCACAGAGGTAGATGGTTCCCACGCCCCCCTGCAGTTCGCCGACGACGCATGCGAGAACGATGTCTCCGCGCCGTTCCACGCCAGAGGTTCGCAGCGCCTCGGCTGCCGTGATCATGGAGGCGACACCGGCTTTCATGTTGCGGATGCCTGCGCCGTAGATGCGATCGTCCTCGACGCTGGGAGACCATGGATCCCGTTTCCAGCCCATTGCCAATGGATCAATGTCCGTGTGGCCGTTGAGCATGAACGACTTTCCGCCGCCCGTGCCGGGGAGGGTGGCGATGGTCTGAAATCGCCCCGGCTCCACCTCCTGCACCTGCACTTCGTAGCCGCGGTCGGAGAGGTAGGTTGCCAGGAACCGGGCGATCTCGGTCTCCTCCGTCTTGAAGCTCGGCACACGGACAAGCTCCTGTGCAAGGCTCACCATTTCCTCAGTGTTGACGGCGTCCAGAACGCGCTGGGCTTCTGCGGAGTTCATGTCGTTTGTCATGGCGACCCCCTCTAGTTCTTTGTCGGGACGATATCAAGGCCAACCTGGTAGTATCGCTTGCCGTCACGGCGTCCTATCCTCCCGAAACCCGGCAGGGGAAAGTGGCAAGAGATGAGCGGGGTGCCATTGTCGGCGGCCTCGTCCAACATCTTGCGGCGCGTCTCAGTGGTGAGCGGCCAGTCGACATCAAAGATGCAATTCCAGTCATCTTCAACGACCTGAGCCGGGTGGATGAACACATCGCCCTGGATGATGGCGTCCTCGCCGCCGGACGCGACGACAACGCTCATGTGACCCGGTGTATGGCCGGGAGTGTGGACGGCACGCACTTCCGGCGTCAGGTTCGTGTCCTCGTTGATAGTGTCGAGTATTCCGAGCGTGTCGAGCGGTTCAACATCACGGTGCATGAACGGGAATGACATTGATGCTTGCACCTCCGGCTTTCGGAAGTGCTCAAGGTCAAGCGAATGGACGACGTAGCGGGCGTTGGGGAAGGTCGGCTCGGTGGGAATCTCTTCTCCCCAGACCATGTTCCAGCCGGTGTGATCGGGGTGCAGGTGAGAGAAGAAGACAACATCCACATCCGCGGCCTCAACACCCATGGCGGACAGGTTGTCCATGAGTTGACCGTCTTCTCCCTCAATCGGGCCCGGGCCGTAGCCGGTGTCGATAAGGATGGTCTGCCCCTGCGAGCGGACGACGTAGCACCCGATCTCAAGGCGGATGTGGTTACCCGCGAACGTGTCGGCGAAGTCGCCGCGATAGTCGTCCCACGCCTCCAACGGCACGCTTGGGAACAGTTCCGGCAGAGGGCGAGGATAGATGATGTTCATGTCCGTGACTGCGATGATCTCTGCGTCGCCAACCCGCATCGTGAATTCGGACATCCCACCCCCCAAAGCAACGCCATCATTCGGCTGCTGCGTGGCGCAATTGTAGGAACGGCGGGGTTGGGGGGTCAAATTGGGGCAGTAGGAGGACTAGGTCTGCCGCCTGGAACGCTCCTCCGTTGATTGGCGGGAAACGGACGGCCCGTAGCCACCCGCGCCGTCGAGAACTGCTCGGGCAACACGCAGGCTGAGCACTTCACTCGTTCCCATGTAGAGGCTCAGGTGGCGGGCATCACGGTACATGCGCTCAAGAGGGTGAACTTCCATGTAGCCGTGGCCGCCGACTGCCTGCATGGCGTGATCCGTGGCGTGGACGGCAGTGCGGGCAGACATGAGCTTGGCGGCGTTCAGATAGGTGGCGTCGGCCTCATTGTGGAATCGGTCCTCGTCCACCATGCGTGCTGCCCGGTATGTCAGGAGCCGTGTTGCCTCGACATTGACCGCCATTTCCGCGAGATGGAGCTGGGTGGTCTGCAGGTCTGCCAGCAGCCCGCCGTAGATGCGGCGTGTGTTGGCGTAGTCGCGCGTGAATGCCAGCGCTTCTTCTGCCGCGCCGAGCCCGCGGGCGGCTAGCAGCGGTTGGATGGCGTTCATGCTGAGGCGGGCGATTTCCTCACCCTGTCCGATGTCGCCGATCAAGTGAGATTCCGGCGTGCGGCAGCCGTCGAACGACCAATCGCAGTGGGGCATTCCCTTGAGTCCCATGCCCTCATCGCGTCGGAGAAAGATGACGCCGGGCTGCGGGACGTCGACAAGGAAGGCCGACATGCTTTCGCGCATGTCTCCGTTGTCGCCCGCACCGGCAAAGACGATGAAGAAATCCGCCTGCGGCGAGCCGCTTATGAAATCCTTTTCTCCGTTGAGGACGTAGTCGGAGCCGTCTTTCTCGGCGCGGGTCACCATGGAGCCGAGATCCGAGGAGGCGTTGGGCTCCGTCAGGGCGAACGAGCCGCGTTTGCTGCCGTCCGCAACGGCGTGGACGTAGTTTCCCCGCATGTCATCCGTGCCGTAGAGACGAATGGGCCACGTAACAAGGGCGGAGAGGATGAGCATCTGCGCCGACGAGGCACAGGCTCGCGCAACCTCTTCAACGGCGATCGCGAGGCCCATCGTCCCCGCGCCTGTTCCGCCCTCGTTCTCTGAGAGCGCCAAGGCGAATAGTCCCTGGTCTCGAAAAGCCTCAAAGACATCTTGCGGGTATTCCCGGTCCTGGTCGATTTGCCAGGCGCGTGGGGCAACCTTGTCGCGCACAAGCTCACGTATAGAGTGGCGCAGGAGGCGCAGCTCTTCGGAAAGGGTATCGTCGAGGGTCATTACCGTCGTGCCCGTTGCGGACTCTTGCGATCTTAGTCGTCCGCGGCGCGTCCGCCGCCGTCCACGCGCAGGGTGATGCCGCTCACATAGGATGCTGCGTCGCTGGCGAGAAAAACGGCTGCCAATCCCATGTCGCGCGGCGTGGCGAGGCGCTTGGCGGCCATGGTCTGCGACTGTGCAGCGACGCGTGCATCGGCCTCGTCGCCGTAGCCCGCTCTCATTCCGACGGTGTCCGTGAGGCCGGGGGCGATGGCGACAACACGGACGTGAGGGGCAAATTCAGCGGCCAAGGTCTGTGTCAGGTTGGTGATGCCCGCTTTCGTGGCGGCGTAGACAGGCTGCGCGATGGAACCCGAGAACGCCGCGCCGGAGGAGAGGTTGATGATCACGCCCGTCTCACGTTCGCGCATGACGGCTCCCGCAGCCTGGCAACAGAGGAACGTGCTCTTGAGATTGTTGCGGACGACGGCGTCATAGCCGCCTTCGCTGATGTCCGGGAATCGGGCATAGAAACTGCCCCCGGCGTTATTGACCATGATGTCCAGGCGGCCAAACTCACCTAGCGTTGTGTCGATTAGCGAGCGCACATCGGCACTATCGCGGGCGTCCGCGACAACGGGCAGGGCAGAGCGGCCAAGGAAACGGATCTCGTCCACCGTCGCTTCAAGGTCGGCCTCCGAACGCGAGCGGTCCGCAACGGTGATGCCCGCGACAACAACGTCCGCTCCGGCCTCGGCCAACGCGAGCGCGATGCCCTTGCCGATTCCCTGGCCGGCGCCGGTGACGATTGCCGTCTTTCCATCAAGGCTGAATTCATGTAGGCCGGGCATTGTTACTCCCTCCGCTGGCGGTTGCTTCTTCCATAGTAAAGGGGTTGTGTCCTTAGCCGGACTGGAATATCTCTATCGCGTTGCCGGAGGGGTCTTCCACGATGACCTGCCTACCGCCGGGGCCGCTGATGATGTCATTGCGGAATGCGGCGCCCGCGTCACGGAGGGCAGTGGCGGTGGACTCGATATCGTCCGTTTCAATGACGATGCGCGCCCAGCCGCCGGGCTCAGGTTGGCGGCCGTCCGGCATGGGGCGGGACGCGGACGCGCGTGGGCCTGCGAGCCAGAGGCTCAGATCATCGCGCGTCACAATTGCCATCGCGGGGCCGTATTGTTCGGCCACCGAGAAACCGAGCAGCGAGGTATAGAACGTCACCGCCTGCTCTACGTCCTTGACGATGTATCGAACCGCTGCCACAGCGCCTCCTTTGCCTATCCATGGCTCTTATCGATCATAGCGTGAGCGTTGTCCGTGATACGTTAGTGTGACAGCCCCTCATCGCGCGTTAGCGCAAGGTCGGAATATAGGTCATGTCTTCATCGAATCATATTGCCGTCGCACCGGGGATAACCGGGCGGCGCAGCGCTCAACTCGCGACGCTTGTTGTCTTCGTCGCCTTCCTCGATTTCTTCGCCGGACTGCCGCTGATCCCAACATACGCGAGACAATTGGGCGCGGCCGAATCGCTGGTGGGAGTCATTGTTGCCGCGTACTCGATAACGAATCTGCCCGGCAACGTTGTGGCCGGTTATTTTTTGGATCGGTTTGGTCGCAGATTGCCCATAACAGTGGGCTTGATAGTCACTGCGCTTGCCCTTGTAGGGTACGCTCTCGCTACCAGTGCTGAGGTGCTCCTTGCAGTCAGGGCGCTGCACGGATTCGCCGCCGCCGTTCTCACGCCCGGCGCGTTTGCAATGCTCGGTGATTCCACGGAGACGGGCAACCGTGCGCGAACGATGGGCAGGAGCGCGGCCAGCATCGCCGTTGCGGCAATCGTTGGCCCCGCGACCGCCGGAATTCTTGCCGACAGAATCGGGTACGAGCCTGTGTTTCTCATCGCGGCAGGCCTCATGGCCGCCACCGCAGTGATCTACGTGCTGGGCTCTCGCGGCGCAGGTGGAATTGCTGCGGAACCGGCGGGCATGGAGTCCCGAGCGGCGAACCCCAATCCTGTGACAATTCCGTTCCGCCTTTCATGGCTTGCCCTGGCCTCTATAGCTGCGCTCTCGTGGACTATCGGCGTCGGTACGTTTACCACCTACGTGCCGCTCCACGTGCAGGAACTCGGAGAAACGTCCAGGCTGTCGGGCTACGCCTTCTCGATGTTCGCCCTCACCGCGCTCATCATGATGGCCGGCGCGGTCGGCCTCCGCGGCGACCGCTACGGAAGACTCTCCCTCATCAGCGTAGGACTTCCCCTCTTTGCCGCCGGGCTGTTCGTTATGGCTGCCACGCAGGATATATGGGCAATCTTCGTGGGCATGTCCGTCATCGGACTTGGATTCGGTCTGCTCCTGCCGACAGCGACTGCCCTGGTCGCCGACTCCAGCGGGCCGACGCAGCGAGGGCTGGCATTCGGGATATTCTACGGCGCATATTCGCTTGGCGTTTCCATCGGCGCGATCGTCAGCGGCAGGATCGCTGAGAATGCGACGGGCGTCACCGGTGTGCCATACGCCGTCGCCGGCATCATAGCCGCAGCCTGCGGCGTCCTAGTCCTAATCGCCATCACCCGCGGCATTGGCGCAGTCAGGCGCGAGGGCGGGGCGGCGTAGAGGCATTGAACGGAGAGATTTCTAAGAGATGCTGTATGCGTATCCATGCGAATTGACGCCTGACGAGGATGGTGGGTTCGTTGTTTCGTTTCCGGATGTGCCTGAAGCCATCACGGGCGGGGCAGATCGAGATGAATCTCTTTTCCTGGCCGCAGATGCCCTCTCAACTGCTTTAGCCGGATATGTGCTTGACGGGAAAGAGATCCCGATTCCGGGAGAACTCAAGCCAGGACAAGAGCGCGTGTCAGTAATACCCGTAGTAGCGGCCAAGATTGCCCTTTATGTGGCGATGACACAACAGCATGTCTCAAAGGTGGAATTAGGACGACGGCTGGGTGTCAGCGAAGGCGCGATCCGCAGAATTACGAATCCGGATCACCGTTCTCATATGAGCCAGGTGCAGCGGGCACTCGAGGCCGTAGGCTGTACGGTCACCCTCGACGTAACCGCTGCCTAAACATCGGTGACCGCCAATGCCGGAACGCGGGGTGCCGTCGGAACTGACCGATTAGGGTTGATCGCGAACTTGAAGAAAGTCGGGGCGCCCGGATTTGAACCGGGGACTTCCTGCTCCCAAAGCAGGCGCGCTGCCGGGTTGCGCTACGCCCCGTCTCTAACCCATTCTAGCGCGGGGCAGGGAGCGGGGTAGGGAGTCCAGGCCTAGGACGAGTTGCCGTTGAAGGGCGGACGGCGGCGGAGGAAGTCTTCGAGGTCGTCGACGAGGTCCTGCGCATCCGGGAATTCCGGCGAGCCGGGAGTGATGATGCCCGTGCTGCTCGGTCGACCGGTCTGCTGCTCCGCCTCAGTTTCGTCGTAATACTGCTCCAGCTTGCGGACGTACTGCCGCATGGACGGCTCTTCTTCAATGGCCTCTTCACATTGCTCATAGAACGCCGCAGACTCCCCCTCCAGTTCACGGAGATCCGCGCCGATGCCCATGGACTGCCGCAGGGTGTCCAGGATGGCATGGATAACGGTTGGGTTTGGCGATGTCTGGATGTAGTGCGGCACGTGGCCCCAGAAGCTGGAGGAGTTGATGCCGCGCCGTTGGCACGCCTCCGCGATGACGGAGGAGATACCCGTCGGGCCGTTGTAGGAGCCGCCGCGTGCGATTCCGAGGCGTTCCATCGTCGCCTTGATCTCCGGCGTCCTGCTGCTGCCGTTGACGTACGGCTTGCGGGTGTGGGGCACGGCGTTGAGCAGCGCGCCGAAAGAGATTATGTGCTCGACGCCACATTCAAGGATGAAGTCAACGAACTGGTCGCTGAATCGGTTCCACCGCAGGTGCGGCTCAATGCCGGAGAAGAGTAGGAGCGGCTCCGTCGCGTCCGTGCCGGGCGCGAGATAGAAGCGATTCTGCGGCCATGTGAGAGACCGCACGCCGGAGTCATCGACATTGACGATAGGGCGGTAGTCCGTGAAGTTGAAGAACTCGTCCGGATCGAACTCGGCGACGAGTTCGGCATTGCGGGCGCGTCCGAGGAAATCGACGGCGCCCGTGGCGGCATCGCCGGCATCGGACCATCCAAAGAACGCCATGATGATGGTGCGGACGTTTCGGGGAATCTCTCGGTGAAGACGAATGTCTTGCACAGGCCACCTCCGGTGGTGTTGGGGCGCGTGAATCGCAAACTATACGGCATAGCCGCTCTCCGCGCCATCTCCACTATAACAACATTGCCTATGCCCCAAGATGGAGCTGCCATTGAGAAAAGGTAGACAGCCGCCGTGTATGATTAGAGCAGGTAGAAGTAAGTTGAAACAGACGAGTTGTAATAGACGATATGGATAAATCATTGTCGATCGAGAGAGTCATTCTTGCGGAGCCGCGCGGCTTCTGCGCCGGCGTGATCCGCGCCATCGAGGCAGTTGAGCTGGCCCTGGCAGAATACGGTCCGCCCATATACGTGCGCCGCCAGATTGTTCATAACCTCTTTGTGGTGCGGGACCTGGAACGAAAGGGCGCGGTGTTCGTTGAAGAGGTGTCTGAGGCGCCCGTGGGGGCGCGCATGATTTTCAGCGCGCACGGCATCGCACCCATCGTGCGGGAGATGGCGAAGGGACGCGAGCTTGATGTTATCGATGCCACGTGCCCGCTGGTGACAAAGGTGCACGTGGAAGCCGTCCGCTACGTTCGGGACGGTTACAAGGTTCTCCTTGTCGGTCATGCGGGCCATGATGAGATCATCGGCACGATGGGCGAGGCCCCGGACGACATCATCCTGGTCCAGGATATGGATGATGTGGCCACGGTCAGCGTTCCGGATGAAGAGCGCGTGGCGCTTGTTACACAAACAACCCTGAGCGTGGATGAGACGAAAGACATCGTGGATGCGCTCAAGATGCGCTTTCCCAAGATCCGAATGCCCGCGCGCTCCGATATCTGCTTTGCAACACAGAACCGACAAGACGCCGTGAAGCTGTTGGCGCAGGAAGCGGATGTCGTCCTGGTTCTTGGCGCGGAGAACAGCAGCAACTCTCAGCGTCTGCGAGAGGTGGCGGATACGGGGCAGTGCAGGGCGTATCTGATGGACAGCCTGGTGGATCTGGATGAGTCCTGGCTGCAGGGCGCGAGGTCAGTGGGCATCACCTCGGGGGCGTCCACTCCGGACTCCCTCGTGGAGGAGGTTATCGCCCACTTCATGGCCGCGGGAGTGGAGGACGTTCGGACGCTGAAGGCGCTGGAAGAGAACGTCACATTCCTGTTGCCGCGGGAACTCACCGGGGCCAGAGCCGGCTAAAGCTCACAAAAAAGGAAAACGCAGGCCGAAACTCCGATAGTTCGGGTGGCCTGCGCTTCCCTGGGGGTAGGGGAAGACTGGGTGCTAGAAGTTCTTTTTTGGAGCCCTAAAGGGGCTTAGCGGGCAACCCTCCTGCTCTTGCGGCGCAAGAATGGCGGGAGATCCAGGTCTCCGTCTCCGAGCGCGTCGCGCAGAATCTGATCGACCACTTCGTCATCCTCGAAGGTTTCCTGCTCCGTCTCAAAGCCCGTGGCGATGAGAGTCAGTTGGACCTCACCGTCGCTGGCGCGGTTGGAGACGACGCCGAAGATGATGTTGGCGTTGGGATCAACGGCCTGGGAGATAATCTCCGAAGCTGCATGAATCTCCGCCAGTGAGAGGTCGGAACCGGCCGTGATGTTGTACAGGACGCCGGTTGCGCCCGTGATGTCGATTTCCAGAAGCGGGTTCTGAATCGCCGCCTTGGCCGCGTCCGTCGCCCGTGTGCTGCCGCGTCCGTTGCCGATGGCCATGAGGGCCTGACCGGACATGGACATTACGGTCCGCACGTCCGCGAAGTCGAGGTTGATCTCACCGGGGACTGTGACGAGCTCGGAGATGGCGTGGACGCCCTGCCCCAGAACATCGTCAGCCATGCGGAACGCGTCATGCCAGGAGGCTTCCGTTCCGGCGACGGCAAGGAGCCGCTCGTTCGGAACGATGATGAGGCTGTCAACGCAGCCATGCAGGCTGGCAATGCCCTCTTCAGCCTGTCGGGCCCGGTGGGTTCCCTCAAAGGCGAAGGGTCGGGTGACGATTCCGATGGTGAGCGCGCCGGTTTCCCGGGCAACTGAGGCGATAACAGGGGCTGCGCCGGTGCCGGTGCCGCCGCCCATACCGCTTGCGATGAAGACCATGTCAGAATTCTTGACGGCCTCATAGATGTCGTCGCGGCTTTCCTCTGCGGCCTGTCGGCCAATCTCAGGGTTGCCGCCCGCGCCGAGGCCGCGGGTGATCTGATCGCCAATGCGAAGGCGATAAGGCGCATCTGAGCGCGCAAGGGCTTGCGCGTCCGTGTTCACGGCGATGTACTCGATACCCGGGACGGCCTCACGAGCCATCCTGGAGACCGCGTTTCCGCCGCCGCCGCCGATGCCGAACGCCTTGATGCGAACCAACCCATCTACATCTTCAGGCAGTGACATATCCGTTTTCCTCCCTTTCTACCGTTTCCTCTAAACCCGTGCTATTTCCCGGCTTCTTTCCTGTTTGCCGGTACCCCGAGCGACCGACGCATTCTTCCTGCGCGCGGCGCGTTCTGAGTTGTCGTTAGTTGATGCCTCAGGTGAAGTGTGCTTCGCTCCGTTGCGCCCGCCGAACCTGCCAGTCAAGCGACTTAGGATGCCGCCGGACTTGCTGCTCGGTTCGGAATGGAACGCCGGATGCGTTAGGGGATCCTTGATGGTTCCTGTCCAGACGAGAGGCCCAATGGCCGGGACCCACGCCGCGTTATTTGAGATAGCGAGAGGTATGCCCTCGATGCCGCGCGGCGCTGCCCAGTGAATAGGCATGGAGATCACTGAACGTCCGAGTTGAGAGAGCCCGTCACGCAAGATCGGCTGGCCGGCGATGGCCAGACCGCCCGGCAACTCACGATCTCCTGCGATCCTCTCAATGGCGTCCTCAGTCAGAGAGAAGAGCTCTTCGGCTCGGTCACGGAGAGTTGCCACCATCTCCACGCGGTCAATGTCGATGCCCTCATCGGCGACCGTTATTGCGGCGCGTGGCGGCCCCACGGTGTTGGAAAAGGTTGCAACCTGCTCCAGCACAGCTTCGGCGGTGGGGTAGGGCAGATTGAGGGCGATTGAGAGATCGTTGGTGAAATGTTGAGCGCCAATACCGATCTTCGCCGAACCAAGATACTGACCATAGTGCATGACGGTAACCGTGCTGATTCGCTCGCCAATAGAAAGAACTGCGGCGCCGCGCTCTCGCTCCGTGTCGGTCAGCGCTGCGTGGCTCTCCGCCACCGGCCCGGCCATTAAGGCGACCCTTTCGCTGCCTACTATCTGGGCGGCCTCACGGATGTTTGCCGCCGTGTCAGCCTCACATGAGACGGACAGCGAGAGAACCCGAAGGTCCTGGCCCGTCTTGCCAACCGGCAGGCGCTCCGTTTCCTTACCGTCAAGCGAATACGCCTGGGGGATGACATGGATCAAGTGGCGCTCATTATGCGGAAAGGCGGGGCGGCTCTTGTCCAACAGCCGCTCACCGTCCGCCTCCGTTACTGTTCCCCGGGAGCCGGATGGCCGGATGCTTGCTTCAGTCTCGTGGAATTGGAGCCGGCCGGTGGGAACGACAAATACGGCGTTCTCAAGAGGGAAGTCGACAGATGTCCTCAGTTTCCGGGAGATGCCCGCCAGAGCGCCCGCCAGATCATTCGCGTCGACGACTGCCTGGTCTTCGATGCCTGCCGAGGGCGCCTCGATGCCCGTGAGCATCCGGGTCGATCCCGGGCGATGCCGTGCAACGGCGACTCGAAGTTTCCTTTCACCGAGTTCGATGCCGGCGACTATCCAATCCATCTCTCGCCACTCCCCACGTTCTCACTGCTTCCCGCGCTACGCTGCCTGCTGTTCCCTCGTACCTGTGCTTTCCCCGCGCTGCACTGCCTGAATCTCAATCCTCCGGTCACGCTGCGACGCGCTCTGCGATCCGCAGCCGGGCCGATCGGCTTGCGGGGTTGCGCGCAATCTCAGCGATGGAGGGGGTGATTCCCTGCCGCCGTGGCAGCCTGACCGTCGCCGTGTGTTGGCACGTGCAGACCAGTTGGGCGGTAGGGCAGAGGCAGTCCTTTGCCTCCTGGTGGAGGAATCGCTTGACAACGCGATCCTCCAGACTCTGGTATCCGATGACGGCCAATTTGCCGCCGGGCGCCAACAGCTCCAGTGCCTGCGGGAGGGCCGACTCCAGGGCCTGGAGATCTGCGTTGACCACCATCCGAAGCGCCATGAACGCCTTGGTGGCCGGGTGTATTCGCGCCGCGCTGCGCTGCCCGACTGCGAGCTCGATGCACTCAACGAGCTCCCGAGTCGAATTGAGTGGCCGCCTACCCATAACTGTCCTCGCGATGGACCGGGCCGACCACGCGTCCTCCTCACCGTACGTTCTGAGGAGGTCGATAAACTCCTGTTCCGGGAGATCATTCACCAGGTCTGCGGCGGTGACGTCTTGCCGAGGGTCATACCGCATGTCCAGTGGCTGATCGTCCTGGAATGTGAAGCCGCGACGTATGGCCTGCAACTGCCGAGAAGACAGGCCAACATCCATGATGATTCCCTGCGCCTGCGTAAAGCCGTGTGCGACTGCCACCTCTTTAAGGGACGCGAAGTTTGCCTGCACCAGCGTGTATTGCGCATTCGGCAGGTCCCCCAAACGGCGCGCCGCCGACGAAAGCATCTCCGGATCAGCATCTATGCCCAACACCTGCGCACCTGCGGAAAGGAGCGCCTCAGTGACGGACCCTTCGCCGAGCGTGCAGTCGATGTACTTTGCGCCGGCATACGGCTGGAGCGTTTCGATAACTTCGTCCAGTAGGGCAGGGACATGGTAGATATGTGAATTCGCCACCATGACTCCCTCCTTGCTCCCGATCTTTCTGTTCGAGGACGCTCGGTGCGTATTCCCGCGCGTCCCTTTTCCCCGTCGCATGAACAATCCTGAACCGAAATGAAAGCAGCCTCAAGAATTTGTCATGCGGTGTCCACTCAGCGAAAAGCGTCAGGATTCGTGGACGAAATTGCGATGTTGACAGAAAGCGAAAAACTAGTGGATGATTGCACCAGCGAAAAACTGGTTTCGGAGCAGTGGACAAGTGACAAGTAGTCCCAGATCGCGCGGTGTGGCCCCTCCCTACGGCTCATACAAGAGCTGGGAGACATTCATCGCTTATGCGAAGACAGACCTCGATCCGTTCCCCGACCAACTGGACACCAGCATTTGGCGCAGCACGCCGTTTTCGGGCTCAACCCGATCTGCAATCCAGAGCGCTCTGCTCTTTTTAGGCCTAATGGACCCACAGGGAAATACCGACCGGCGCCTTGAAACGCTTACCCGGCCGCCAAGTGAAGAGGTAAAACGGCAGCTTCTAACAGCGTTATTTGACGAGAGGTACGCGCCGCTGCTCCAGGGAATAGACTTGCCCCGGGCGACGCGTGGACAGATCAAGACGGCCTTCCAGAACGCCGGATCCGGTGCTGAGACCTCCGAGAAAGCCGTCACTTTTTTCGTTGCGTTTGCGAATGAAGCCGGAAAAGAGCTGCACCCAGGACTTTTCGGACGTGGTCAGGGGACAAGAACGCGACGTAAAACTGCCGCTAACCGAAAAGATTTGACGGGACAGCCCGAAAAGCAGACCGAATTACCGAAAAAAGAAATTATTTCCGAAAACCCCCCGACGATAAACGAAAACGTTGTTATTCGCCATGATGGGATACATCCGGCCATTCTCGGGGTGCTTGAGGCCTTGCCAAAGGACGGCCAATCGTGGACGAATGCAGACCGGGACAAACTCAAAGTGGCCTTCGGCTCTCTACTTGATCTAACCTATCCAACCATCGATGACACCAACTCCCGGTTGCTCTGACGTTGGTGCGCGAGGGATGAGCTGCTCCATAGATTCCGTGCATGGTAGCCGGAGCCGCGCTAGACTGCTGATATGAGCGATATTCGTGTTGCCGTCCTTGTTGCGAGCGATTCAGGGGCTGCCGGTGATAGGGCAGACCGAAGCGGTAAATTAATCGAAGACCTGGTGACCGCAACCGGCTGGATCGTGTCCGAAAAGACCATCACGCCGGATGATCGAGCCGTTATCGCCGCCCAACTCCGCTCCTGGGCGGACGGCGGCGACGTTTCGCTCATTGTGACCACGGGCGGAACGGGCGTTGGGCCGAGAGATGTAACTCCGGAAGCGACACTCGACGTTGTGGATCGTCTCGTGCCCGGCATGGCTGAGCAGATGCGCGCGCAGACCGTGGCACAGACGCCGATGGCGATGACATCGCGGCAGGTCGTCGGCATTCGTGGGCAGACGCTCATCGTCAATCTCCCCGGCAGCCCGAAGGCCGTGCAGGAGTGTCTCGACGTTCTGATGCCGGTTCTGCCGCATGTGCTTGAGGTGCTCAGTCAACCTCGCACGGACGAGCACCCGACCCAGCAGGCGTAACCGCTCCGGTGAAGGTTCACGTCGTCACACTCTTCCCCGGTCTTTTCCCCGGGCCTCTCGGAGAGAGCATCATCGGGCGGGCGCTGAACAGCGGCGCTATTGAACTGTTCCTCTACAATCTCCGCGACTACGGCGAGGGACCGCACAAGATTGTTGACGACACGGCATTTGGCGGCGGCCCCGGCATGGTGCTGAAAGCCGGTCCGCTGGCCGCAGCCATCAGGGAAGCCCGGCAAGGAGCAGGCGGGACGCAGGGGAATGAGCCGCCCGTCATCCTCATGGATCCGCAGGGCGAACGGCTGACTCAGAACGTGGTGGATCGATTCGCCGGTCTGGATGACATGATCATCATCTCAGGACGGTATGAGGGAATCGACGAGCGCGCTCGCCAACGGCTCATCACGCATGAGATTTCCATTGGCGACTATGTCCTGACGGGCGGTGAACTGCCCGCCATGGTCTTTATCGAGGCCGTCGCGCGTCGAGTTCCCGGCGTACTTGGGGGCGAGGACTCCGGCAAGGCGGACTCATTCGCGTCCGGTCTATTGCAGCATCCACAGTACACTCGCCCTGCTGAATGGGAGGACAGTGCCGTTCCGGAGATTCTGCTCTCCGGGGACCATGCTCGCGTGGATCGCTGGCGTAGAGAGCAGTCTTTGCTGCGGACCCTGCATAGAAGGCCAGACCTGTTGGAGTCCGCTGCTCTTTCCGATGCCGACGTGTTGTTCTTGCGGGAGAATGGGTGGAGTGGCTAGCCGGGATATGGATTTTTTGCTATCGGGCATTGCTTGGTCGTATACTCACTAATGCTGCCGCCAACGCCTGTACGCGGGCGGCGCCCCAACTATTGGAGCAACCACAAATTTGTCATGTGTTTCCGCGCGGAGACACTCAGGAAAGGCGCTTGAATCATGGACGTCGGCCATCTGCTGACCTCAATCCCCAAGCAGCACCGCTATCAGCATGTCCGACCAGGTGACACCGTCCGCGTGTACTACCGGGTTGTTGAGGGTGAGCGCGTCCGCACGCAGCAGCTGCAGGGCGTGGTCATGTGGATGACCCGCAGTGGCGTGAATGCGAACATCACCATCCGCCGCGTGATCCAGGGTGTCGGCGTTGAGCGCACATTCCTGCTCAACTCGCCGCGCCTTGAGCGCATCGATGTCGTCCGGCAGGGCAAGGTGCGCCGCGCCCGGCTGTACTACCAGCGTGGCCGCACAGGCCGCCGCGCCCGCATCAAGACTGGCACGCGTGCTCGCCGGATCATTGAGGAGGGCACAGTGGTTGAGGCCGACGTTCCCGTTGCGGTGGCCGAGGATGACATCGTTGAAGAAGAGATTGAGGAGGCCGAGGCCGTAGCGGAAACGGAAGAGGCTCCCGAGGCGACTGAGACCGCAGAAGCTGAAGAGGCACCTGAGGCTGCGGACTCCGCAGATTCGGCAGATGATACGGATTCCGAGGAAGCTGAGAACAAGGAGAACTAGCGCTTCCACTCATCCGTTCCCGCTTATACGGTTTGCCAATCTTCCATCTTGTTCGTTCCTGCCGCAGAGTTCTTCCACCAGTTGCTTTTGTCATCATTCTCTGTCTGACGCTGATCCTGCAGGGCTGCTCGGACCCTGAACCGACGCCCACACCTACACCTGTTTCCGCAGTCGATGAGACCGTCGTCCCGCGTTTTGATCGCTCCGTGACTGTCACACGCGTCATTGATGGCGATACTGTGGATGTATGCTGCCCTGAGGCGCGTATCCGCCTGCTCGGCATCGACTCTCCGGAAAGCGATGAGCCGCTGTTCGATGAGGCGAAGGCGCTCGCGGAGCAGCTTGCGGAGGGGCAAAGCATTCGCCTTGAGAAGTGTATCGAGGAGGCTGACCAGTATGGCCGACTGCTGCGGCACATCTTCGTCGACGAGACGCACGTCAATCGGGAGATGGTATCCGCCGGCTTTGCTACGGCCTACGAATTCTCGCTCGAACTCAACCCATGCTATGTCGCCGAGCTGCGGGCGGACCAGGCCGAGGCGCAGTCGGCCGGTCTCGGCATGTGGGAATAACCGGTCAACTATTACCGCTGAGCGTCCGGGGTTGGTGTAGTGGCGTATGCGCAAGTAGCGGTCAACGCGCCGGGCGCGGGGCGGCGCTCCTACAGTTATTCCATACCGGATGAGCTTGCCGACCGCGTGCAGGCGGGGCATGGCGTCATCGTCCCGTTCGGTCGGCACACGTTCCAGGGCATTGTGCTGGAGATCACGGACGTACCGGGTTATTCCCGAACGCGGCCTATTGAGTCGCTTGTTGCCGATGCCCCGGTTATCGGTGCGCCGCTCATTGGGCTGGGCGAGTGGATGGCGGCTTATTATCAGACCGATCTCTATACGGCCTACCGCCCCATGCTGCCGCCGGCGTTCGAGCAGCGGCAGACGATCATCGTGCGGGTGACTGAGGCGGGGCGGGACGCAATCGAGAACGTTTCGCCGCGGCGCGCGGAGATCCTGGAGTTCGTTCTGGACTCCGGTGAGACGACCACCGCCGCCATCCGCGACGAGTTTGGAGCGCGCGCGGCCCGCGACGTAACGGCGCTGACGGGCAGGGGCTATCTCGACGCATCCGAGGTATGGGAAGGGCCGCGCATCTCTCCACGCATGGAGACATTTGTCGAAGCAGAAATTCCGTTTGATGAGCTGATGCCCAAGGCGGAGGAGCTGCGGGCGTCCGGGGCGTTTCGGCAAGCGGATGCGCTGGAGGCGCTGGTGGCCAACCCGGGCGAGAGCCTTTCAAACCTGCGCCGCGTGTCCGGAGCGTCACGCAGGTCCTGGGATGCGCTTGCGGAGGCCGGTGTTATCACTATGGAGCAACGCGAGACGCGCCGTGACCCCCTCGCTGCGCGTGAGTCGGCTCCTCCGATGGCTGATCTCCAACTCACTCCTCACCAAAAGGACGCGCTGAATCACGTAACGGCGAGCATCAATGACGACGGATCCGACGTTTATCTGCTTTACGGCGTGACGGGGAGCGGCAAGACGGAGGTGTACCTGCAGGCGTTCCGTCATGTGATTGAGAAGGGCAGGCGGGGCATCATGCTCGTGCCGGAGATCGCGCTGACGCCGCAGACAATCGGCCGGTTCTGGGAACGATTTCCCGGTCGCGTTGCCGTCCTGCACAGCGGGCTGACGCTGCGGGAGCGGTATGACGAGTGGCGCAACATCGCGGAGGGGCAGTTCGATATTGTCATCGGCTCGCGGAGCGCTGCGCTTGCGCCAATGCCGAACGTTGGCCTGATTGTCGTGGACGAGGAGCAGGAGTGGACGTACAAGCAGGAATCGCCCGCCCCCCGCTACCACGCCCGTGACGTGGCCATCGAGCGCGCCCGCCGCGAGAACGCCGTGGTGGTGCTCGGCAGCGCGACGCCGGACGTTGGCACGATGTATGCCGCTCTCAGGACCGAGATCACCCTACTGGAACTCCCCGGGCGGATCACGACCACGACGGACGGCGGTGACACTGGATGGACGGAGCGGCCGCTTGCAGACGTGGACATCGTCGATCTGCGGCAGGAGCTGATGGAGGGCAACCGCAGCATCTTCTCCCGGGCGCTGAGAGAGGCGATGACCGATGCGCTGGGGCGGGGCGAGCAGGCGATCCTGTTTGTGAATCGGCGTGGGGCGGGGCAGGCCGTGCAGTGCCGGGCGTGCGGCCATACGATGCGATGCCGCCGCTGTACGACTGTGATGACATACCACGCGGACGAGCGAATCGTGTGTCACTTATGCGGTGAGAGTCGGCGCTCCCCCACACGCTGCCCACGCTGCCGACGCAACACCATCCGGGCCATCGGTATTGGAACGGAACGTGTCGCCGAGGAGGCGGCTGCGGCGTTTCCGGGGGCACGCGTCATCCGGTGGGACCGAGATGCGGTGGCCGAGGCTCGGGGACATGAGCCGATCCTGGGAGAGTTTGCGAATGGTCGCGCCGATATTCTCGTCGGCACGCAGATGATCGCCAAGGGACTTGATCTCCCCGGCGTCACGGTTGTCGGTGTGGTGAACGCGGATATCGGACTGCACGCGCCGGATTTTCGTGCTTCGGAGAGGGTATTTCAACTGCTGTGCCAGGTGGCGGGCAGGGCGGGGAGAGGCCATGCGTCCGGCCGCGTCATCGTCCAGACGTATGAGCCGGAGAACCAGGCGATACAGGCCGCGGCGGCGCAGGATTACCGACAGTTTTACCTGGAGGAAACACAGTTCAGGCGGCAGCTTCGCTACCCGCCGTACAGTCGCATGGCGCGGTTGACATGCGCGCGAACATCACGACGAGAAGTGCAGGAAGCGGCAGGACAGTTGGCACGGGTGCTGCGCGCTGAGATCCGCTCACGGGGAATCATGAATACCCGGGTCATCGGCCCCGCTCCGGCTCCGTGGGAGCGGCTGCGCGGGCGCTATCGGTGGCAGATCACAATCGTTGCCGATGAGCCCGCGGAGTTGCTGGAGACGATCGCTCTGCCCCCCGGCTGGACGGTGGATGTGGATCCGATGTCCGGCGGTTAGCAGTTTGCAGCCCCGAACCAGCGGCGATACGCTCACGTGAGCAAAGGAAATTGACGGAGAGGAACGGTCGGATGGAACCCAGAATCAGCATCATCACTCTCGGCGTGTCAGACTTGGCGCGCTCAACGGCCTTCTATCGGGACGGTTTGGGCTTTCCCGTTCACGAGGCAGGCGGGGATGAGATCACGTTCTTCGAACTGAACGACATCATGTTTGCCCTGTATTCACGGGACGACCTGGCAGACGACGCCAACATGCCGGAGCAGAAGGGCAGCCCTCAGCCTGGGATGCACGGATTCACCATCGCTCACAATGTTGCGTCGCGAGAGGAAGTGGATGCAGTTCTGCGCCTCGCGGAATCAGCCGGGGCGCGCATCGCCAAGCCGGCGGAAGAGGTTTTCTGGGGAGGCTATTCCGGTTACTTTGCCGATCCCGACGGATTCCTGTGGGAAGTCGCAACGGGCGCAGGCTTGCCCGTTGATCCGGGTGGGGAGTAAGTACGTGGGTGAGCGGTACCTAACTGGCAACGAATCAGAGGTGAACCATGTTCTATGAATTGAGGCAATACGAGGCGCACACATCGCGGATGAATGACCTCATCGACCGGTTTGCAAATGTGAACTCGAAACTCTTTGAACGGCACGGCTTTCGGGCAGTCGGGTATTGGCGAGAGGACATTGGGATACCGCACCGGCTCATCTACCTGCTTGCGTGGGAGAGCTGGGAGGCACGGGAGGCGGCGTGGGCGGCGTTCTATGCTGATCCTGAATGGCCGAAATCGATGGAGACGTACGGCGAAACGGTCTCTCACATCACGAACCACATCCTGAACCCGCTGCCTTTTTCACCGCTGCCGTAGGAGGTAGCGGTGGCCGCCCTTTCGGGCGACGGGGTGGATTCCGGCCTTCGCTGTTATGACGGGTGAGGGCGGGAACAACGGGTGGGCCCCGCTCGCCCTTCGACTACGCTCAGGGTGAGCGGGTGGTGTTTTAGGAAATGATGGAGCGGCGGCGGTTGGTGTAGTAATCCACCACGATGTATTCGCCCAGACGCTCCGGCGACGTGTAGAAGACGCGGCCCTTGTTGATCCTCGTGATTTGATCCACGAATTCCATCAGGTACGGGTTCTGTTCCAGCATGAACGTGTTGATGGAGATGCCGGCCCGCGTGGTGCGCGACACTTCTTTCAGTGTCTCCTGGATGGTGCGCGGGCTTGGCGGGTACTGGAGGAAGATGCGGCCGTTCTCGATGTGGGCCGTCGGTTCTCCGTCGGACACCATGATAATCTGCTTGTTGCCGCCGGCGTGCCGCGCCAGCAGTTTCTGGGCCACGACCAGGCCGTGCTGGATGTTGGTGTACGGTTCGAACTCGTCCCAGCTCAGGTAGGCCAGCGTCTCCGGCTTCATCTCCCGGGCATACGTTGAGAATCCCACCACGTAGAGGCTGTCGCGGCTGAACTGCGTCCGAATCAGCGTGTCCAGCGCCAATGCGACTTTCTTCGCCATGACAAAGTTGCCGCGCATCGCCATGGACAGGCTGAGGTCGATCAACAGCACGGTGGACGCCTGCGCCATGTCTTCCGTCTCGCGCACCTGGAAGTCGTCTGCCTCAAGGCGCACGGGCACCCCGTTGCCACTGCGCATGACCGCCGACTGCACGGTGCGGCGCAGATCGACGTTGAACTCGTCGCCGTATTGATAAGGCCGGGTGGCTTCGGTCGCCTCTCCACCGCGTCCCTGGATACGCGCGGTGTGGCGACCGGTGTATGTCCGCCGCAGGTAACCGAATATCTCGGCCAGGGCTTTCTCGCCGATCTTGCGGATGCCGCGAGCGGTGAACTCGTGCGAGCCGTCTTCGGATGTCCGAAGCAGCCCCTCCTCGACGGCGCGTTCCGCCAGCTGGCGCAGCTTCTCCAGCGATTGCTCTGCGTCCTCGCCCAGGATTTCATTGACCTGCTGTGGGTCAACCTGGTCGATGCTGCCGCCGCCGTAAAGCGCGCGCTTGAGATCATCCTCCAGGTTGTCCATACGGTTCAGTTCATCCATCAGGTTGAGGGCATCCTGCAGCGCGACGGGTTGATCACCGCTGAACCTGAATTGCCGTCCAAATTCACCGCCAACGCGCAGCATGTCCAGGTTGGCCTGCAGCTCCGTCATCTGTTGGCCCAGTTCCGGGTTGTCCAACATGCCGGAGATCATGTCCTGCAGTTGTTGGCGTTGATTCGGCGAGAGGCTGCTCATCAGGGACTGCGCCTGCTGGGCCTGTTCCTGGAGTTGGTCGATTAGCTGCTCGATGTCCTGCGGCGGCGACTCTCCGAACGCGCCGCCCCACCTCTCCATGAACTCATCGAAGCCCGTGTCTTCGTCGCCGCGGATGTGCCGCTGCAACATGCCGTTGAGTTCGTTCATCATCTGCGCGGCGGCGTCAAGGTCCTGCTGCGTGATGTTCTCAAGGTTTTCACGGAGATCCGAGAATTGCCGGTCGACGAACTGCTGCTGGATGAGGCTCTTTAGCTCTTCGAACAGCCGCTGCGCCTCGGGATCCATGAACTCGTAGTCATTGAGTTCCCGGACGGCGTCACCGAGGTTGTCGGGCAGGGCGTTCAGGGTTGCCTCATTCTTCTGCGCCATGTCCTTGACGCGTTCGGCGAGGCGGGCCGCGGTTTCAGGGTCTATGCCGGCCGGGGGATTCTCAATCGCCGACTCAGCGGCTTCCACCCGTTCTTCAATTCCCTGGTGTTCCGTGTCGATAACCTCTTTCAGTCTGTTGCGTAGGTCGTCCAACAGGCTGCCAAGGTCGTGTTTGCGGAGGATTTCCTGCCGTTGTTCGCGCAGGCGGCGGAGCATATCGTCCATGCCCTGCACGTCGACATCACTGTCGCGCGGATGCGTGCCCCGCCGCATGATTGACCGGAGGGATGAGTCGATGTCCCCGCGGGCGAGAACATCGTCCATCAAATCATTCAGTAAGGCTTCATCGGCTGCTTCGTCCAGCAGCTGAGTGCCGTCCCAACGAGAAAACCGGTAGATGGGCGCCACGAGCTACCTCAGCCGCGATAGCGGTAGCCACCTTCGTGTCGGTCTTTGTTGATCTTCCTGCTGAGGTGCAGCCCGTCCAGAATGAACTCCACGACCGACGCCTGCGCCGCTACCGAGCGCTTCACGTCAAGCCGATTGGCCGCGTCCTTTAGTTCAGGCAGGTCCTTGAGCCAGCCGGAAAGTTCCTTCGACGGAATCATGTCGCCCGTGTCGATAGACAGACCCTCGTCAAAGCGCCGGATGATGGCGTCGAACTCGTTGGTGGAGAAGTGGTTGTTGAAGGTGTTGAGAACCGCCCGCTTGGTCAGATCCTCGATGATGCGCGGCTCGCGGCCCTCCTCCACGCTCTCCAGCTCAACCTTGCCCGCCGTGGATGTGAGGAAGTAGGACATGTCGCTGACGCGCGGCACGGCCTCTTTCTCCTTTAGCCGGAGGGCACGGCGCACGGCGTTGGAGGAGATGGTCTCATAGTTGCCGATGGACACCCGCACACTGACGCCGGAGCGCTGGTTCACGTCGCCGCTCTTGCGGGCAAGATTCGTGAACTCGGCGACGACTTCTTTCATAAAGCTCGGCATGGTCAAATTCACGCCGACGTCTGCAATCGGCTCGCGCTCGGCGTCCATGATTTCAATCTCATGCTCTAGCGTCTTGGGGTAGTGGGTGCGAATCTGCGCGCCGAACCGGTCTTTGAGCGGAGTGATGATCCGCCCGCGGTTGGTGTAGTCCTCCGGGTTCGCGCTCGCAATGAGGAACAGGTCCAGCGGGAGCTGCACCTTGTACCCCTTAATCTGCACGTCGCGCTCTTCCATGATGTTGAACATGCCGACCTGGATGCGCTCCGAAAGGTCAGGCAGCTCGTTGATGCAGAAGATGCCGCGATTCGTCCGGGGGATGAGGCCGTAGTGGATGGTGAACTCATCCGAGAGATAGCGCCCCTCCGCCACCTTGATTGGGTCGACCTCGCCGATGAGGTCTGCAATGGTGATGTCCGGCGTGGCGAGTTTCTCACCGTAGCGGCGCTCGCGGGGCAGCCATGAGATTGGCGTATTATCCCCCTCCTCCTTCAACTGAACCAGGCAGGAACTGCAGGTGACAGCGTAGGGGTTGCAATTGATCTCACAGCCCTCGATGGTTGGCACTTCGGGATCGAGGAGTCCGACGAGCGCACGAATGAGACGGGTCTTGGCCTGTCCCCGTTCGCCAAGCAGGATGATGTCCTGTCCGGAGAGGATGGCGTTCTCGATTTGGGGCAAAACGGTTTCCTCATAGCCGACGATGCCGGGGAAGAGTTCATCCCCGGAACGAATCCTCGCTACGAGGTTCTTGCGAAGCTCGTCCTTGACGGTAAGAACGCGGTATTCGCTCTCCCTGAGTTCCCCAATCGTCCGCGCCTGGGTCATTATCTGCCTCCCCCGCCTTGTAATCCGCGCTACCCACTGCCGGGCAGGGCGTTGCCCTATTGTCCGTTCGCCGCTCAAGCGTGTCAATTTGACGGCCAGTCCGCGTACCATACAGGAAACGGGTAGATTCTTCGCTGTGCTCAGAATGACAAGGGAAATGCGCTCAGGCCCTTCGACAGGCTCAGGGTGAACGGAGGGCGCTGTATGACAAGGGGAGGTGTTGCGTGCCGCTGCTGCTGACGGAACAGGATGTCCGTGATTTGTCGACGATGGAGGATGCGATCAGCGCGCTTGAGAGCGCCCACAAGAATCAAGGGGCGGGCAGGGCGGTGAACGACCCGCGCCGTCGTCTCCGCGCGCCGCATGGGGCTGTCGCCATCATGCCGGGCGGGGATGCTGAAACGGGCTTCCTTGGATTCAAAACGGCCTTCTACGCCGCGGGAGTCGTTCATGTCCTTTTGTATGACATGAACGAACGCAGGCTCGCGGCGATCATCCAGGCGAACTGGCTCGGCACACTGCGGACCGGCGCGGCCAGCGGCGTTGCGACGAAGTACATGGCAAGAGAGGACACCGGGCAGACAGTCGGCATTATCGGAACGGGTATGCAGGCGCGGACGCAGGTCACGGCCGTATGCGCCGTTCGTAACGTGTCCCGCGTATTTGCCTACGGGCGGGATGAGAATCGACGCAACGAGTTTGCGGAACGCATCAGTGAGCGAGTGGGTGTTCCGGTGGATCCTGTCGACAACGCGCAAGCTGCCGGCGAGGCCGATATCGTGATCACGGCGACGAACGCGTCGTCTCCGGTGTTGGAGGGTGCGTGGCTCAAGGCAGGGGCGCATGTGAACGCCATCGGCTCCAACTCTCTGCTCCGCCGTGAGATTGATATAGAGGCTGTCACAAGGGCGGACGCCATCGTTGTTGATGACCGTGAGCAGACTGCGCTGGAAAGCGGCGACCTCCAAGAGCCCATCGAGCGAGGGGTCGTTGATTTGTCACGGCTGCCCGAGCTTGGAGATGTTGTTGCCGCCGGTGAGTCCGTCCGCGGTTCAGACAGTGACATTACGCTCTTCGAATCGCACGGCATCGGCCTGTGGGATGTTGCGCTGGCGACGCACGTGTACCGCGCCGCATTGGAACAGGGCAGAGGAAACGAGGTGGATATCTAGAGTTGCCTCTCCTAATACACTGAGTACATACGAAGCACTAGGCCAAGCCGACAAGGAGAGCACAAGTGACGCAAACCGAAGCGGAAATCCTGATGTATGCAACGACGTGGTGCCCGGACTGCGCGCGTTCAAAGCGCCTGCTGGATAAGCACAACGTCAAGTACACCTGGATCAACATCGAGGAAGTGCCTGAGGCGGCGGACACCGTGCGGCACCTGAACAATGGGATGCAGGTTGTTCCGACCATTGTCCTGCCCGGCGGGCAGGTTTTGGCTGAGCCGTCCGACAAGGAGCTCAGCGCCGCTCTCGGCCTGAGCTAACTGCACACAGTGGCGAAACTCGCTGCCAAGACACCTCTAACCACTGTCCTGCTTCTCACTGTCCTGGCTATTGGCGGTGGGCTGTTCGCAGCCTGTGCCGAGCCTGAGCCTGCCACGGATGCCGAGGCTGCTGAAATCAAGGCGGCGCTCGAAGATCGCTCTTTCCGGCAATTCGACCCCGGCAGGGATGATTTCCCCCGGAAAGGGGTCATCATCGATTTCTTCAATGGGGTGGAGGTATGGGCGCAATACGCGGAGGGCGACCGGGCCATCGATGAATGGGAGGTATTCGCGCCAGACTACCGAATAGAGAAGTCGAGTGATCTTTCCACCATCACCATCTACCTTGAGAATCCAAGCAGCGAGCGCATCCTGACAGAACCGTGCCAGGACTGCATCCCCATGGACGGTTTTTCAATCTCCATCCGCAATGCCCTTGATGAGGACGGCATACGCTTCCGTCTCAATGACCCGGATGATGTGCTGCCGTCCCCGTTTCCGGTATTCACGTCGTGGACGCGGTTCTCCGAGGACGAGTATTTCGAGTGATCTGCGTCCTTACTGAGCAGCGCCCTTGATCGGGCAGGGGTTATTCGTACCAGCCGGAGGCGAAGATGTAGCCGTCATGCAGAACGGCCCATGTGTGTTTGACACGCTCATCTCCGGTCGCAGGGTCTCTGAATACATATCGAACCCACCGACCTTCTTCCGTCGCGCCCAGCAGCTCGTCTCCATAGAAATACCCTGTTGAATCGATGCGTTCGGAGGGATCACGCTCGCGTATTTCAGGACGGTAATGGCCAATTGACTTGCCCGTCTCGGCATTGATGACGATTCCGTACCACGGCCCGTCCACGTTCACCGGGTCGTTGTAGTAGTCGAGGGTCGCGTCAAGGCCGGAAGAGTTGTATAGATTCAGCGCCTGCTGAACGAGCGCCTGCGTGTACGCCGGTTGGTCCGACTTGCGTGGGCCGTCCTCATACCAGCCGGAGCCGAAGATCAGACCGTCATGGGCAACCAGCCACGAGTGTTTAGTCTGTGAACGCCCCGTCGCCGGGTTGAAGAAGAGGTACTCGGACCACTCGCCATCCTCATCCGCGTCATCGCTTATAATCCGGCCCGAGGGATAGCCGTTTGCTCCGACGACATCGACGAGCGGCACGCCAACCAGATCCTGGTTCACACCGTGAACGATGAGGCGTCCGCTTTCATCGGCGACGAACATGTACCATTGGCCGACAACGCTGACAGGGTCGTTGTAATAGTCAACAACCACATCGCGGCCCGAGGCCTCATAGAGATTTATAGCCAGCCGAACGTATTCCTGCGTATAGGCCGGCTGATCATACTTCGGCCGAGGGCCCTCATACCAACCGGCGCCAAAAATGAGGCCGTCATGTTCAATCACCCAGGAGTGTTTGAGCCCAATCGCGCCTGACGGCTCAGCAAAGAGGTATTCCACCCAAGCGCCGTCTTCATCGGCGGAATCAAGGATTATCTGACCGAGCGGGTAGTCGTCAGACCCGGTGACTTCGGCGGCATGAACGTCAAGAAGTGCAGGGTTGACCGCGTGCGCAATAAACTCGTCCTCTTCGTTGATGATGAACACATACCATTGGCCGTCCACACTCTCATCTGAGTTGTAGTAGTCGACGGTGTCATCAAGCCCGTCGGCCTCGTACCGATCAATGGCGGCCTGCACGTGTGCCTGCGTGTAAGCGGCGGGCTGACTGCGTGGCGCGTCGATGGACGCAGCGTTGTCGCCTCCGGCGTCCGCGCATCCGGAGAGAAGCGCGGCAAGGGCAATAGCCGCAGCTAGAAGGATTCCGATGCCCAAACGGTTGCGGACAATTGCGGGTAGTGCAGGGGGTGTCAGCGGGAGCACGAAACTGTCCTTTCTATGGTCGATTTCGGTGCGCAGTCGGCGCCAAGTGATGACGGAGGTCTCTGCAAGGCTAGCCTACCACGCGTTCCAAAAATATCGCCCCTTTTGATACTCACCGCGAATCCAAATCTCAAAAGAGTTGACACCTCTTCTGCGTCTTGGTTATTCTGCTTGGTCACGCTCTGGAAAGGGCGTATGACTACGGCAATATGTGATACTTCGTATCATAATAAAGTCGTGCAGTAAGAGCATTGACCGACGCATATCACATAGGAATGTAGGGCATATCTTCAGAGAACGAGATCCGTGAATTACCAAAAGATATGATACTAAGTGTCAGAAAAACGGTCCAAAACGACTTTCAGGGACCGTTGGGTATCACAGCACAGTGCAGTAAGGGGGCACAATGGACGTAATTTCATCGCACAGGCGGGGTTCAGTGAAGGCGCTCAGCCTTCTCCTGATGACCCTCGCACTGGCCTTCATCCTGGTTCTGGCTGCCGCGGCGTGCGACAGCGAGGATGATCCCACGGTGACACCCTCGTCAGGGGAATCATCGTCGAGCACGGAGCAGACGACGCAGACACCAGAAACGGACTCCGCCACCTCCCAGATGGACGGCGAACCGCTGCAGATCATCGCTACGAGCAACATCGTCGGCGATTGGGTCAAGAATATCGGCGGCGACCGTGTGGAGGTGACGAGCCTCATCCCGCCTGGTGGCGACCCACATTCGTACCAGCCCGGGGCGCGTGACGTCGCGCAAATCGCGGATGCCGACCTGGTATTCACCGTTGGTCTTCAGCTAGAGGGCCAGTGGCTTGAGGAACTCATTCACAACGCAAGCACGGACGAGTCAAAGATCATTGGCCTTGCCACGCTTGTGAATCCGATTGAATACACGGAAACTGGCGCGCATCACGACGAGCATGACGACCATGGCGAAGAGATGGGCCACGAGGACCTAACCGGCCGACTTCTCATTGCGGACGGAGAGCTTCCCGCGGTGTCGGTCATTGACCTCGTAACAGAGCAGTTGGATGAGCGGAGTCTGCAGGTTGCAGCGCCCGCGGCAACGCTCTACACAAGCCCAAGCGGACGTTTCGCCTTTGCCCTCGCCCGCGGCCCGGGAGACGATGCTGCCAATGACGACCGCCTCCACATCATCGATGGCGGCATCTACCTCGAGGAACACGGCGATCACTTTGACCTGGTTACGGACCCTGTTCGCCTTTTGACCCTGGGAACAACTGACAACCGGCCTATTCACTTCAACACTCATGCCGGTTGGACGGCAGTCTTCCATGACGGGTCCGGCCGTATCGCTCTGTTCGAAGAGCATGACCTTGCGGAAGAGCTCAATGACTATGAGCCGGTCTGGTTGGAGGCAGGTCTCCAGCACGGCGCAGGCATCGTGCTGGAGGATGGCAACGTCCTGGTGACGACCAACAATCCGGACTACCCGAGTGTTGCGGGCACCAGCAGCCTGCCGCTCGGCGCGGAGGTCTGGACGATGGGCGGGGAGGTTGTCTTTGACGAGGCGTCCACCGCGTGCCCGGGCCTCCACGGCGAGGCTAGCAATTCTCATGGCGTGGTGTTCGGCTGCACCGGCGGCGTGCTCTTCATTCATTCCCATTTTGGCGAATACGAGCATTCCTTCATCTCGAACCCACCCGGCTTGAATCCGGCGGCCCGCATCGGCACCCTGTGGGGGCATCACGATTCCGAGTTCTTCTTTGGCTCTGCCTCGTACAGGGATGAGGGAGGCGCTCGCCTTAACGGCGGCCTCTGGAGCATCGACGCCGAGGGCGACCAAATGTCGCTCGTCTTGCCTGCAACTGAGGAGAAGCGCGTGCGGAGCGCCGCGTTTGACTCTCACGGCGAGGAGCTGTTCGTCCTGACCTATGACGGAGTCTTGAATGTCATCCACGCCGCAGAGGGCGAGGTTGAGGAAACCTACGAACTGGTGGAGGCATTCGACGCCGACACCTCTCCATCGTTCATCGTCGTTGGCGAGAATCTCTACCTGTCCGACAGAGTAGGGAATCAAATCATTGAGTTCAGCCTCGAACATGGCGAAATCGAGCGCACGTGGCCCATCGCCGGGCAGCCCCGCAGCCTGGCCTTCGTCGGATTGGGCGTTGATGATCATGAGGACGAGGACGCCCATGAGCATGACCACGACGAGGACATGGACGAGCATGGACATGACGACCATGGCCACGGTTCACACGATCCCCACTTCTGGTTTGACCCACAGCGAGTGCAGACTGCCATCATTGACATCGCCACTCGTCTTGCCGTGATGGATCCGGCCGGCGCGGAGACCTACACTGCAAACGCCACTGCATACGTGGCCCAGTTGCAGGAGCTTCACGCGTGGACTGAGCAGCAGGTTGCTACAATCCCCGCCGACAATCGCATCCTGGTCACCTCGCACGATACCCACAGCTACTTTGCAGTCCTGTACGGCTTTGAAGTGGTGGGGACAGTGATTCCCAGTGGAACCACGGAAACGGAATCATCAGCGGAACAGCTTGCTGAGCTCATCGAGATTATTGAGCACGAGAGAGTCCCGTCCATCTTCGGAGAGAACACGGTTTCTGAACGCGTCGCGCGCGCGGTTGCCGACGAAACGGGGGCGGGCTTCTACACCCTCTACACCGGCTCACTCGGGCCGCCGGGCGGTGGCGCGGACACCTACCTCACCATGTTCCGGAGCAACGTGGAGATCCTCGTGGAGGCTTTGAGCTAGACAACGCAGAGTAGCAGCATCCTCCTCGCTGCAGAGGGGTCGGCGGTTTACCTGGACCGCCGACCCCTCTTTGTTTACTTAACGGAGTGATGCGCTTGCCTACCATGCACTATGGGCTTACGCGGGAGACCGTGATGCGGTTCACCCTGCACGGCAAGGTTGACATTATTTGCCAATCTCAATAGAGTTGAGACCTCTTTCGCACTTCGTTTAAGCTACGGCAAAATATGATACTCAGTATCGTAACTGAGCCCGTGCGGTAGGCGCACCAATCGGCGCTTACTGCACTGAAATGTAGCGCACATCTTCACGGTGTAGGGGAGCGTGAATGACCGAAGATAAATGATACTGAATATCAGAAATCAAAGCGGCGTGTCACAGCCGTAAAAATACCACCGACATTTCGGTAGAGGAGACACAATGAAGATACTGTCATCATCCAGGCGGAGCCCGGCGAAAGCGTTGAGCTTTATGCTGTTGACTCTCGCTTTGACCATGGCTCTCGTTCTGGCTGCTGCGGCATGCGACAGCGAGGATGATTCCACGGAGACACCCTCATCAGGAGGGTCATCGTCGAGCACGGAGCAGACGTCAAGCAGTGGTACAGATACCACTGACAGCACCGACACCGGCAGCACGCAGACTGGTTCATCCGGGGATTCCCAGATGGACCATGAACCGCTCCAGGTGGTCGCCACGTCCAATATCGTTGCCGATTGGATCAGGAATATTGGCGGTGACCGGGTTGAGGTGACGAGCCTTCTTCCCGCCGGCGGCGACCCGCATTCGTACCAGCCCGGGGCGCGTGATGTCGCGCAAATCGCGGATGCCGACCTGGTATTCACCATTGGTCTTCAACTTGAGGGCGCGTGGCTTGAGGAACTCATCCACAACGCAAGCGCGGATGAGTCGCGCATCGTGGCACTCGGCGGCGCCGTGAATCCAATCGAATTCGCGGAAACAGGCGGCCATCACGACGAGGAAGAAGAAATGGGCGAGATGGGCCATGAGGAGTTGACCGGTCGGCTGCTCATCGCGGATGGCCAGTCGGCTGCGCTATCCGTCCTGGACCTCATGACGGAGCAGCTAGATGAGCTCAGCCTGGAGGTGGCGGCGCCCGCGGCAAGGCTCTATACGAGCCCGAGCGGACGCTTTGCCTTTGCCCTTGCGCGAGGCCCCGGAGATGATGCCGCCGCTGATGACCGCGTTCACATCTTTGATGGTGGGATCTACCTTGAGGAACACGGTGATCACTTTGACCTGGTCACAGACCCTGTTTCACGGCTGACCGTGGAAACAACTGACAATCGGCCCGTCCACTTCAGCAGGCACAGCGGCTGGACAACAATCTTCCACGACGGATCCGGCCGTATCGCTCTCTTCGAGGAACATGACCTTGAGGAAGAACTCAATGAGTACGAACCGCTCTGGCTGGAGGCAGGCCTGCAGCACGGTGCGGGCATCGCCCTGGGCGAGGGCTACGTCCTGGTGACGAGCAACAACCCGGACTATCCGGGCGAGGGTGTCAGCAGCCTGCCGCTTGGCGCAGAGGTCTGGACGCTCGACGGCGAAGTCGTCTTTGACGAAGCGTCCCGCGCCTGCCCGGCCCTCCACGGCGAGGCCGCTAACGCACATGGCGTGGTCTTTGGCTGCGCAGGCGGCGTGCTGTTCATCGAAGGACACGACGGCGAATACGAGTATGAGTTCATTGAGAACCATGCCGACTTGAACGCTGCGGCCCGCATCGGCACGCTGTGGGGCCATGATGACTCTGAGTACTTCTTCGGCTCTGCCACGTACAGGGATGCGGAAGGTACTCGTGTTAACGGCGGCCTCTGGCGGATTGACGCGGAGGGCGGCGAAATGTCGCTCGTCTTGCCTCCAATTGACGAGAAGCGCGTGCTGAGCGCCGCGTTTGACGCTCACGGCGAGGAGTTGTTCGTCCTGACATACGACGGAACCGTGAACGTCATACACCCTGATGAAGGCGAAGTTGAGGAAACCTATGAACTGGTAGAAGCGTTCGACGGCGACACCGCTCCTTCGTTCATCGTCGTTGGCGAGCTGCTCTACCTTTCCGACAGGGTTGGCAGTCGGATCATTGAGTTCAGCCTTGAGGAAGGCGAGATTGAGCGTGAGTGGCCCATCAGCGGTCAACCACGAAGCCTCGCGTTTGTTGGGCTGGGCGTCGAAGAGGAAGAGGGGGACCACGTTGGCCACGGCCATGGTCCGCTCGATCCTCATTTCTGGTTCGACCCGACTCGCGTCAGTCAGGCCGTCATCAACATCGCCACGCAACTTGCGACGATGGATCCGGCCGGCGTGGAGACTTACACTGCCAACGCCACAGCCTACGTGGCCCAGTTGGAGGAACTCCACGCGTGGACCGAGCAGCAGGTTTCTTCAATCCCCGTCGACCATCGCATCCTCGTAACCTCGCATGACAGCCTCAGTTACTTCGCCGTTGTCTACGGTTTCGAGGTGGTTGGCACGGTAATCCCCGGTGGAACCACGGAGACGGAATCATCCGCGGAACAGCTTGCCGAGTTGATTGAGATTATTGAACACGAGGGCGTTAGGGCCGTCTTCGGAGAGACCACCGTTTCTGAACGGATTGCACGGGCAGTTGCCGAGGAAACGGGGGCGGGCTTCTATAGCCTCTACTCCGGATCGCTCGGCGCGGCGGGCAGCGGTGGGGACACGTACCTTACGATGTTCCGCAGCAACGTTGAAATCATTGTGGAGGCGCTGAGCTAACGCAACAAACTTTGCGTCAAGGGAATCCTCCCCGAGTGAGAGGGGTCGGCGGTCTACCCGGGCCGCCGACCCCTCGCTGTTATAAAAGGGGAGGTGCGCTCGTCTACCAATCCGTGGGCGCACTCCCCATATGCATATAGTGGTACGTGACTCGTTGGGGAGTGGGAGGATTGAATGGCATCCGGGGAAACGACCGTTAGGGGATTGATGGAAGGCACGACGGCGGAAGCCCTTGCCGATCCCCGCATTCGAAGCCTTCTGAACGGCACGATGCCCCGTGATGATATGCAGGCGTTCTTTCGCCGCTTTCTTGTCACTCATCTGAACTCTGTGCAGATCCTTGCATTCCTCACGTCCATCGCCCCGCCGCAGGTTATGGAGGTAGTCAAAGAGAACCTGCTCGAAGAGATGGGCTTCGAGGAGAGCGAGAAATCGCATCCGGAACTCGTGGAGGACCTTGCGCGTGGACTTGGTTACACGGACCAGGACTTGATCCGCGTTCACGCGGAGGCGGATGAGGCGCGCAGAGAATTCATCTCCTCTCCCATCCCGTACCCAACCACGCGCGAGTTCGGCCTCGCCGTCCTGCTGGAGAACGTCGCATTTGAGTACTTCCTCTCCCGCTTCAGTGATGGCATGGCGGGGGCACTCACCACGCACTATGGGCTTACACCGGAGGCCGTGACATGGTTCACCCTGCACGGCGAGGTTGACATTCGTCATGCCGAAGAGGGGCAGCAGGCCATCCTTGGCTACGCTTCCCACTATCGCTTCTCTCCGGAGGAGTTTGAACAGATTGCCCGGCGGACATTTGCGGAGAATGTGGTATTGAATCGCTACTTTCCGCCTGAATCCGACGCCCCGTCGCGTCACGGCACAAGCACGATACGCGCCATTGATATACTGCCGCTCCGCATCCCGTTCCAGCAGGCATTCACGCATTCCACAATGAGCCGCGCGGAGAGCGACGCAATCGTTGTGCGCGTTCATGACGCCGATGGCGTGACCGGTTATGGCGAATCTCTCCCGCGTCCCTATGTCACGGGGGAGGACGTTGATGGTGTGGTGGGGGCGCTTCAGGGTAATCTCGGGCCGAGAGTGCTTGGGCTGACACTTGATTCCGGCCCGGCTGCCGTGCCGCAGATCGATGAGTTTCTCACGGAATGGAAACGGGACCGTCCAACGTCCGTTGGCATCGTTGCCTGGAATGCCACCGCCTGCGTGTTGGAGCTCGCACTCCTTGATTGGGCGTTCAAGCGAGCAGGGCAGTCCATCATGACGTGGCTGCCGCCGTCCCGCGCCAACGTGACCTATACGGGCGTCATCGATGCCTCAGACCCTGATGCCGCAGCGCAAACGGCCCGCCGTTTTGTGCAGGCCGGTATTAGCTCCGTCAAGGTAAAGGTTGGCGTCGATGATGATGCCGCGCGACTGCGTACTGTTCGAGAGGTTGTTGGTGATGATGTCGAGATCCGTGTGGATGCCAACGGAGTATGGTCTGCCGACACGGCTGTTGCCGCTCTCAACGCGCTCACGACATACAACATTGTTGCCGTTGAACAGCCGGTGACCGCCTCAGACCTTGACGGGATGCGCCAGGTCCGGGAGCAGACAAGCCTCCGTGTCATCGCGGATGAATCACTCGTAACGGAGGACAATGCCGCGGCACTGATAGCCGCCAGCGCCTGCGACGTGTTCAACATCCGCGTCTCCAAGTGCGGCGGGCTGATTGCTGCGGCTCGCATTGCTCAAATGGCTGCCGAGGCGGGAATCGGGGTGCAGATCGGCGCGCAGGTTGGTGAGACATCATTGCTTTCGGCGGCGGGTCGCGCGTTGGCCGCCCACGTTCCATCTATTGAATATCTTGAAGGGTCGTTCGGGACACACCTCTTGAGCGAGGACATCGCATTTGAACCGGTCATGTTTGGTTATGGAGGCCGTGGCGAGCTGCTACCGCGCCCGGGGCTTGGGGTTGCAGTGAACGAGGACGCCTTGGAACGCTTGACCCAAGAAACGATAAGCATCGAATCATAGAGGCGCTCATGTCCGTTGTTTCCCGACTCCTCCGTCTCCAAGGCCGCCTGGTCTGGAAATCCTTTGACCGCGCGACGCGTGACCCTGACGCCGTTCAACTCCGCCTGTTGCGGCGCATCCTGAATGCCAACGCGGAGACGGCATTCGGGCGCGGACATGGCTTTGCCTCAATCAGTGGACTCACGGAGTACCGGGATGCCGTTCAGGTTGGCGACTATGAGGCCGTTCGTCCCTGGGTGGAGCGCATCATGGCGGGCGAGCCCCGTGTCCTCACGCGTGATGATCCGTACCTGTTTGCGATGACGAGCGGAACTGCCGGCCAACCGAAACTCATACCCGTAACAACAGCCACGAGTAAGTTCGTCAGCGCGCTGTCCCGTCTCTGGCTGTACCGCAGCACCGTTGACCACCCCGGCGTCCTTGACCAAAAGGCGCTGATCATTGTCAGTCCGGCCATCGAGGGCTACACGGACAGCGGCATCCCGTACGGCTCTGCCTCCGGTTACATCTATCGCAACGCCGCGTGGATGATCCGGCGGCGCTACGCCGTGCCGTATCCCGTTTTTGGGACCAAGAGCTACGAGGCCAAATACTACGGAATCATGCGATTCGCTCTTGAGCAGCAGCTGTCCATGATAGGCACTCCCAACCCCTCCACCATCCTCCGCCTTGTGGACACTGCAAATACGCACGCCCAGAGCCTTATCCGGGATATTCACGACGGCACGATCTCAAGAGACACGGATATTGAGCCGGAGCTGCGCGCTGATTTGACGGCTCGTCTTCGTCCCAACGCCGCTCGCGCTGCCGAATTGGACGCCATCCTCAACCGCGAGCAGGCGCTGAAACCGCGCGATTACTGGCCGCGCATGGCGTTAGTGGCTTGCTGGAAGGGCGGGAGTGTTGGGGCAACCGTTGATCGTCTCCGCCCTTGGTTCCCGGACGGCATGCCTTTCCGCGACCCAGGGTTTCTTGCCAGCGAGGCGAATTTCACCCTGCCCATTGAAGACGAGGGCTCGCGTGGGATACTCGCCATCACCGGCAACGTCTACGAGTTCATCCCGGAGGATGAGATCGATTCCTCCAACCCGCGTGCCCTCACCGCCGGTCAGCTTGAAGACGGCGGCAGTTACTACGTCATCGTGACCACGCAGAGCGGCCTCTATCGATATGACATCAATGATGTCATCCGTGTGAACGGCTTCCACAACCGGACGCCGAAGATCGAGTTCTTGCGCAAGGGCAGGGACATGCTGAGCCTGGAAGGGGAGAAGCTGCACGTTGGGCAGCTCATTGAGGCGATGCGCGGCGCGCAGGCGGCCACCGGGGTGACCGTTGAGTACTTCCGCGCCCTCGGATATCCGGCTGACAACCGTTACAGCCTGCAATTGGAATTACAAGATGCCGCGGCGCCGGAGGATGCAATCGTTCGACTGGGCAGGGCGATTGACGAAGGTCTTTCCCGCCTCAATGTCGAATATGAACAGAAGCGTGGATCAGGCCGGCTCCACGCCCCGCTTCTGCAGGTTATGGCGGCCGGATGGTCATCACGCCGCCTCGCCGCCAAGATGGCCTCCGCCGTCCGTGACGTCCAGTACAAGGATGCGCTGCTGGCCCTTGCCGGGGATGATAGCGACGAATCGGAAGTCAGGCGGGAATTGACGATATAAGAACGTGGCGTCTCTATAGGCGCTGATATGGCCGCATCTTTTCCAAATGAGTCCCGCGCCTGCCTGTTCTGATATACTCGGATGGAACAGAGAAGACAAAGAACAGAGGAACGGCGATAGCCCGCGGCGGAGGCAGTTTGGATCGGCAGACCAAGTCCCAAATCATTGAAGAATATAGGGGGCACCCGACTGATACCGGTTCTACTGAGGTCCAGGTTGCAGTCCTAAGCAGACGAATCAGCGATCTGACCGGGCATCTACAAGTCCACCGCCACGACCATGCGACAAGGAGAGGCCTGCTGATGCTCGTTGGCCAGCGGCGCAGACTGCTCCGATACCTCCGCCGAAAAGACGTAGGACGATACCAGTCCCTTATCGCGTCACTCGGCTTGCGTAGATAGTCGATACGGCTCCGTCTTCCTCCGGCGCGCGAGCGCAGGAGAGTAGAACGGCATGATTCATAAAGTCGAGCGAGAGCTCGCAGGACGCACACTTACCATCGAGACGGGCGAACTCGCCCAACAGGCAAGCGGAGCGGTTACCGTCCGCTACGGCGACAACATCATCCTCGCCACGGCCGTCATGGCCCCCACCGCCCGCGAGGGTATTGATTTCCTCCCCCTCACCGTGGATATGGAGGAGCGCCATTACGCCATCGGCAAGATTCCCGGCAGCTTCTTCCGACGGGAGGGCAGGCCGGGTTCTGAGGCCATCCTCGCAGGGCGCATTACGGACCGCACCATCCGCCCGCTGTTTCCCAAGGGATTGCGGAACGAGGTGCAGATTATCCTCACCGTGCTCTCATCGGATCGCGAGTATCCCCTCGATACGCTCGGCGTGATCGGCGCGTCCGCAGCGTTGACCATTTCGCATGCGCCATTTGAAGGGCCCGTCAGCGGCTGCCACGTCGGCTATATCAATGGCGAGATCGTCATCAATCCAACTTATGCGGATGGTGACACCAGTGATTTGGACCTGGTCGTTGCCGGTTCGCAGAACGCCATCGTCATGGTTGAGGCGGGCGCGAATGAAGTTGATGAATCCGTGCTGCGGCAGGCTTTGCAGGCCGGGCAGGACGCCAACCGCATCGTCATCGAGATGCAAGAGGAACTTCAGGCCCTGTGCGGCAAGCCCAAGGCTGTCATCGATGAACCTGATGACAACAGCGCTGTTCGTGGCGCTATTGAAGCACTGGTTGGCGAGCGGCTGCTTGCAGCGGCGGCGGGACTGGGCAGGCACGAACGGAACGAGACGACGCAGGCTCTCCTCAATGAGACGCTTGAACAGCTTTCCGGGGAGCACGATGCCGCCCTGATCAACCACGTCTTTGAAGATGTATTCACGGACGCCGTTCGCTCCAGCATCTTGAATGGCAAGCGCCCGGACGGACGCAACCATACGGAGATTCGACCGCTGACCAGCAGGGTAGGCGTACTGCCGCGGGCTCACGGCTCCGCGCTGTTCCAGCGGGGCGAGACGCAGGTGCTCAACGTCACCACGCTCGGCCCGCTCGCGGACGCCCAGAAGATCGACTCACTTACGCCTGTCGACACCAAGCGTTATCTGCACCACTACAATTTCCCGCCGTACTCCGTTGGTGAGGCGCGTCGGGTGGGTACGCCCGGTCGCCGTGAGATCGGCCACGGCGCGCTCGCAGAGCGGGCGTTGCTGCCCGTGATCCCCGGCGAAATGGAGTTCCCGTACACGCTGCGGCTCGTCTCTGATGTGCTCGGCTCCAACGGCAGCACCTCAATGGCCAGCGTCTGCTCCAGCACTCTCTCGCTGATGGACGCCGGAGTGCCGATCAAGGCGCCGGTGGCCGGCATTGCGATGGGTCTCGTCACGGACAAGACCGGCGCGTATGCCGTCCTGACGGATATCCAGGGCCTTGAGGACCACCTTGGCGACATGGACTTCAAGGTGGCGGGCACCGCCGAGGGCGTGACGGCCCTGCAGATGGATATCAAGCTCACCGGCATCACGGATGAGATCATGGAACGCGCTCTTGACCAGGCCAAGACCGCTCGTCTTGAGTTGCTTGCCCACATGAGTGGAACCATTGCCGAGTCCCGCACTGAGATGAGCCCGTTCGCGCCGCGAATGACGCGCATCCAGATCAACCCGGAGCGCATCGGCGCGCTGATTGGCCCCGGCGGCAAGACCATCCGCAGCATCGTGGAAGAGACCGGTGCGACCGTGGACGTGGAGAACGACGGCACGGTGTTCGTCGGCGCGTCTGACGGCGATGTTGCGGACAGGGCTATCGGCATGATTGAGCGGCTGACCAAGGACATCGAGGTCGGCGAGTCGTTCAAGGGCAAGGTTGTGCGCACGACCGATTTCGGCGCGTTCGTTGAGCTTGCGCCGGGACGGGACGGCATGGTGCATATCTCTGAGCTGGCGCACTATCGTGTGGGCAGTGTCGAGGACGTTATCAAGGTTGGCGATGAGGTTGAGGTTCTGGTCACGGACATCGATCCGACGGGCCGCATCCGCCTTTCTCGCCGCGCTCTGATTGAGCCTGACGCGGAGACGCCGCCGGAGGGCGCGGAAGTGAATACCGGCGCGCCATTCGATCAGCGGCAGGGGGGCAATGATGGAGGCGGACGCCGCTTTGGGGACCGCGACCGCGGGCCACGCCCCGGTGGCAATGGCCGCCCGCCGCGACGCAGGCCGGACGGCGACCGTGACCGCCCGCGCCGCCCTGAAGGCGATCGACCTTCTCGCCGACGCATGTAGGCAGCCATGGCAGCGCGACCCGGCATAACTGTCGCCGTTCACGGCGCAACCGGCCGCATGGGGCGCGTCCTTCTGAACGCCATCGCCAACGCAGACGACGTTTCGCTTGTAGCTTCGGTTAGCAGGTCTGATTTCCGTGCCCACGCGCCAAACGGCGACGTGGCAGAGCACGCGAATCTGGACGATCTCCTGCGTGAAACCACGCCGGATGTGGTGGTGGATTTCACCATGCGGGAGGCCGTTCTTCCCACTGCACGGCTTGCCGCACAACACAACGCCGATTTCATCACCGGCACCAGCGGACTGACGCCTGAAATCCTTGAGGAGTTGCGAGACATCGCCGTCGAGCACAACATCGGCGTGATGGTCGGCCCCAACTTCAGCCTCGGCGCAGCAGTGTTGGAGCGTGTGGCGCGTGAGGCGGGACGGCATTTCGAACACGCAGAGATTATCGAGATGCACCACGCGGGTAAGGCTGACGCGCCCTCGGGTTCGGCAATGGTCACCGCGCGTACGATGGTAGAAGCGCGAGATGGCAGGGCGTTCACGAATGCTGAGTCGAAGGTGGTCAATGTGGACGGTGTGCGCGGCGGAGACATCGGCGGCGTCGCCATTCACTCCGTGCGGATGCCGGGGTTGATGGCTCATCAGCAGGTGCTTCTCGGCGGACCAGGCGAGACGCTGACGCTTCGCCATGATGTAATAGATAGAGAAAGCTATATGCCGGGTGTCCTGCTCGCAATTCGCGAGGTGGGCAGTCGGCACGGACAACTGACGTATGGCCTCGGCGCTCTGCTGTGGCCGGAGCAGAAAGGGGAATGATGGCGAACAGTGATCGGCCACGTGTCGCAATCGTTGGCGCAACCGGCCTTGTAGGTGAGACGTTCATCAACGTGCTGGAGGAGCGCGCCTTTCCCATGTCGTCCCTGACGCTCATGGCCTCCGCGCGATCAGCAGGCAAGCGTCTCAAGGCAATGGGCGACGAGCATGAGGTTATCGAAGCGACACCGGACGCTTTTGAGAACATCGACATCGCGCTGTTTTCGGCGGGCGGCGGTACAAGCAAGCAGCTAGCGCCGGAGGCCGCCAAGCGTGGCGCGGTCGTTGTTGATAACTCGTCTGCGTGGCGCATGGACCCTGGTGTGCCGCTTGTTGTGCCGGAGGTCAACCCCGACGATGCCCTCAAACACAACGGCATCATCGCCAATCCCAACTGTTCGACAATTCAGATGGTCGTCGCGCTGTGGCCGCTGCACCGCGAGAACCCCATCAAGCGGATTATTGTGGACACCTATCAGTCCGCATCCGGCGCGGGGCGTTTGGCGCTCGAAGAGATGTTGGAGCAGTCGCGCGGCGTGCTGAACGGCGAAGAGGCGCAGCCAAGCGCGTTTCCTCATCGCATCGCTTTCAACGCCATTCCGCAGATCGATGTCTTTGAAGAGGACGATTATACCAAGGAAGAGATAAAGATGGTGCGGGAGACGCAGAAGATTATGCACGCGCCGGAGATTGCCGTCTCGGCCACCTGCGTGCGCATTCCTGCCGCGTTCGCCCATTCCGAGGCCGTCCACGTCGAGTTCACCAACCCCATTACGCCGGACGAGGCGCGGGATATTTTGTCCGGCGCGCCAGGCGTCATCGTGACCGACAATCCCGCCACAAGCGCCTACCCAATGGCAATCGACGCGCAGGACAAAGATGAGGTGTTCGTGGGACGGATTCGCCGCGACACGGCGCTGGACAACGGCATCTCCATGTGGGTCGTGTCCGACAACATCCGCAAGGGCGCGGCAACGAACACCATTCAGATCGCCGAACTCCTGGCCAAGAACGCTCCTGCCGCCGCCGCGAGGTAAGGCCATGCAGACTCACGAAGCTCCATCGATTGAGGAGCAAGCCGCCGTCATCGGCGAGAACATCGCGCGGCTGCAAGAGCGCATGGCAGAGATTGCGGTGGTAGCCGGACGTGATTCACAGTCCGTCCAACTGCACGGCGCGACCAAGGGCGTTGAGCCTGAGCGCGTTATCACTGCGATTCGGCACGGCCTGACCCATTTCGGAGAGAACTGGGTGCAAGAGGCTGCTCCCAAGATCAATGCAGCCAATCAACTTGCGGCAGAGCAGGGCATCACCCCGCCCACCTGGCACATGATCGGCCACCTTCAGCGCAACAAAGTGCGGCAGGCGCTGGAGCTCTTTCAGGCTATCGATACGGTCGACTCGCTCCGTCTCGCTGAATCACTCAACCAGCGAATCGAGCAGTCGGAGTCAAAGCCAATTGACGTGCTGCTTGAAGTTGATTTCACAAACACGCCCCAGCGGGAAGGTTTCAAGCTGCCGTTGGAGAAGGATCACGAGACGGTCGCGGCGTTCCTGGATGACGCGCGCCGCATCATCGAGCTGCCGAATCTGAACGTTGTAGGCCTTATGACAGTCGGACCGATGGCGGGTGAGAACGAGGCGGCGCGGCCTGCATTCCGCCGTTTGAGAGAGATTCGAGACGAACTTTCCAACTCCATCCCCGGCACAGACTTGCCCCACCTTTCGATGGGAATGTCCGGGGATTACGAAGCCGCCATCCAGGAAGGTTCCACCATCGTTCGGCTTGGAACCGCCATCTTTGGTCCTCGGCCCGCCGGCCGCACCTACTAGCCCGAAACGTACTACAATCCGTTTATCGACCCGGGAAGCGGAGACGTGGGGGAGAGGACGATGAGAGACCGCAATGGTGATGCTGTTCCGCTACTTTGATGCCTTACTTCGTCGGGATTAGGTGATGTTTGGAAAGTTACGGCGATTGCTGGGAATCGAGCCTGCCAAAGTAACCATTAAGGAACACGGGCCGGGCAAAGTGTCTGTAAGGGGACCCGGTGTTGATATATCAGTCTCCTTGCCATATCCGGAAGTCCCCAAGCGCGAGTCTGTGCCACCCATTATTCTCGATAACGCAGCTTGTCCTTACTGTGGTGTTATACAGGAGCCACCACCCACCCGGCGTAGGAAATGTAAGGATTGTAAAGAGACCATTTACACTTGGACAGACCAAAATGCTAGGCGCAGGTATCTGCTAACGCAAGAGGATTACACTCGGATCCGTCAGCAGGAGTGGGACTCCGAATGGAGACAACTCAACTCCAAGGTTATCGATGGAATCCAGGTGGGAGATTGGCACACAGTCCAGATGGCCCATTTTCGGCAAGCTCTAATGCTGTTTGGCCGAGGCCATGATCATCGGCAACTGGCAGCAGAATCTCGAAAGTCCGAGCTTCAGTACTATCTAACTTTCGAAAGTTATCGAAGAATGGGTGTGACAAGTGTTGAAGTTTCTACGGCGGGTGAGGATGCCTGTGAAGAGTGTAGGCCTCTTCACGGAAAGATGTTCACGATCGAACAGGCGTCGAAGTTGATGCCCATACCTGTTCCCACTTGCCGCTTGAACGAGAAAGACAATGTACACGGAGGCTGGTGTAGGTGCAGCTACATTCCGATTATCCCAAACAAGTAGGCCGCACCTACTAGCCCGAAACGTACTACAATCCGTTTATCGACCCGGGAAACGGCAAGCGGAAACGTGGGGGAGAGGACGATGAGAGACCGCAATGACGCGCCCTTTGGACGGGTGCTGACGGCAATGGTGACGCCGTTCGATAGTGACGGCAACGTCAATTATGAACAGGCGGCAAAGCTGGCGCAGGCTCTCATCGACTCCGGCACGGAGGGGCTTGTTGTCACGGGCACGACAGGCGAGGGGCCGACGCTGACAGCCGAGGAAAAACTCCGCCTGTACGAGACCACGCTTGAGGTTGCCAACCGCAACGGCGCGCATATCATCGCCGGAACCACCACCTACAACACCGCCGAGAGCATTGAGCTTTCACAAGAGGCCGAGAAGCTTGGCGCGCACGGCATCCTGATGACCGTTCCGTACTACAACAAGCCACCGCAGGACTCCCTGTATCGCCATTTCGTCGCCATCGCGGAGTCAGTCGGCATTCCCGGCATCCTGTACAACGTGCCGGCCCGTACTTCGCTCAACATGACTGCCGCCACGACCGCCCGACTCAGCCACGTCGATAACATTGCAGGTGTCAAGGAGGCGAGCGCAGACCTCGGGCAGATTGCGCAGATCATCGAGACGGCCAACGACGGCTTCACCGTGTGGTCGGGGAATGACGCGGATACCTTGCCCGTGCTGGCGGTCGGGGGATACGGCGTGGTCAGCGTGGCGGCGCATGTGGTCGGCAAGCAGATTTCGAGGAAGATCTACGCGTTCCTTGACGGCGCGCGAGAGGAATCTGCAACCATCCACCGCGGCCTTTTGCCGCTCATCGATGCGCTGTTCGTGGTTGCCAATCCCATCCCCGTGAAGCACATGCTGAACACCGTTGGAATGGACGTTGGCGCGCCGCGCCTGCCGCTGACGGAAGCGGATGATGCCACCCGCGCCCACATCGAGGATGTTCTTTCGCAGTACGACGTAGACCTGCCAGTGTAGGCCTCTAACCTACAGCGCCGGCCTAACTCCGTCATTCCCACGAAAGCGGGAATCCAGCCTCCTATAGCGCTGGGCGGACGATGATGTTCTCGTCGCGGCGGGGGCCGATGGATAGCATGCTCACCTGCGCCTGTATGTGCTCTTCAAGCCGGTCAATGTATGCGCGGGCGTTCTTGGGCAAATCCTGCACGTGCCGAAAGTCGCTGGTTGGCTCAAGCCAGCCGGGCAGTTCCTCATAGATCGGGACACATTCGGCCAGATCCGCTGCGGAGCTTGGCGGGAAATCGAGCGTCTGCCCGCCAAGCCGGTAGCCGGTGCAGATCCTGAGTGTCTCCAACTGATCCAGTACGTCAAGCCGCGTCAGGATAACCGATGAATACCCGTTGACCAGGTTGGAGAGGCGCGCCATGGGGGCGTCGAACCAGCCGATGCGGCGGGGCCGTCCCGTCGTGACACCGTATTCGTGCGCGACCTCCCGGATATGCTCGCCGTGCTCATCGTTGAGTTCAGTAGGGAAGGGGCCGCCGCCAACCCGTGTGCAGTAGACCTTGAATACTCCGACAATGTGGTCAATTCGAATCGGCCCGATACCCGCGCCCTGGTAGGCGCTGCTCGCTCCCGGATGGGATGATGTGACGTAGGGGTACGTTCCGAAATCGAGGTCGAGTAACGTGCCCTGCGCCCCCTCCAGCAGCACTTCTCGTTGTTCCAGCAGGGCGCGGTTGATGATCAACTCCGTCTGCTGGATAACGCCGCTCAGCCTCTCCGCCCAGTGACGGCACTGTTCATAGATGTCGTCAACCGCGAGCGTCGGGTGGCCGTACACACCCTGCAGGACAAGGTTCACGTACTCCATCGCGTTTTCAAGCTTGAAACGCAGCCCCTCACGGTCGAGCAGGTCCCCCATGCGGAGACCGCGCCGTGCCGTCTTGTCCGTGAACGCCGGTCCGATGCCGCGCCGTGTCGTTCCGATGGCGTTCGTGTCTAGGCGTCCTTCCTCCAGTTCGTCCAGGATCTTGTGATACGGAAAAACGATGTGGGCACGGTCGCTGATTAGCAGGCGCGAGGTATCGATATTGGCAGCTTCAAGCTGGTCCATCTCCCCAAGCAAAACTTCAGGGTCGATGGCGACGCCATTGCCGATGATGCACGTGGTCTGGGAGTTGAAAATGCCTGCGGGAACGAGATGCAGCCGAAACTCACCGAGGTGATTGATGACGGTATGGCCTGCGTTGTTGCCGCCGGAGAACCGCACGACGTAGTCGGCCTGCTCCGCCAGCAGGTCGATGACCTTTCCTTTCCCCTCGTCTCCCCACTGCGCTCCAATGACGGCGGTTGCGCCCATTTTTTCTCCATATGTTTGAACCTGTGCGACCCATCAAGTATGGCACAGGGCGGTCTTTCCATAAGGCCCACACGGTAAGGAAAGCGCGTGCCCACGCAACGGGAGCACTTAAGGCAGCGGCGGCTGCGATGCTATACTGAGGCTGGGTCGGCGCAGACGGATCGGGGTAGGCAAGGGGGCGGGGTGTACCAGAATTCTGACTTGCGGATTTTTTCCGGTAATGCCCACCAAGCCCTTGCAAATGATGTTTGCCAATACCTTGATATTGAGCCCGGAGCGGTTGAGGTCTTTCAGTTCTCCAACGAGAACATATTTGTGCGGTTCCAGGAGAACATCCGGGGCCGTGATGTCTTTCTAGTCCAGCCATTTTCGAGCCCCGTGAACCAAAACATCATGGAGCTCCTGATCATGATTGATGCGGCCAAGCGCGCCTCGGCGGGACGCGTCACGGCTGTCGTCCCGTATTACGCCTATGGCCGCACGGACAAGAAAGACCAGCCGCGCGTTCCCATTACGGGACGGCTTATCGCAGACCTCATCCAGGTGGCGGGCGCGGAGCGCGTTCTCACCATCGACTTGCACGCCGGACAGATCCAGGGATTCTTCAACGTCCCCGTTGATGAACTGACCGCCCTGCCGCTGATTGCCGACTATTTCCTTGATAGCGATTCCGCAGGCGTCGTTGTCGCTCCGGACGTGGGCAGCACGAAACGCGCGCGTGACGTGGCGGAGCGTTGGGGAGAGCCCCTCGCCATTATCGAGAAGCGCCGACTTGGCAACAGTGACCGCTCGGAGAGCGTCACCGTGATTGGCGAAGTGAAAGGCCGCAAGGCGATCATCGTTGATGACGAGGTCAATACGGGCGGCTCGCTTGTGGCGGCGGCGGAAACCGTTTTGGAGCATGGCGCGACGAGCGTGTCCGCTGCGGTGACGCACCCCGTGCTGTCCATGCCGGGCAGCGAAAGCCTGCGGGGGAGCGTCATCGATCAGCTCGTCGTGTCAGACACGCTGCCAATCGACAACAAGAACACGGACGGCATGAACATCAGGGTAGTGTCCGTCGCGCCGCTCCTGGGAGAGGCCATCAGACGCATCCACTTCAACCGATCTGTTGGAGAGATGTTCCAGCAATAGCGAGGCGTGGCGCGCGCCGCGGCTCTCGTCCCGGCGCATTGCCGCGGAGCAGGGAGGCGGCCGGGGTGTTAGCCGAGGGTAAATCGTTCATCACCCTGCAGGGCATGTCCTCAGAAGCCCTGTTGCTGGCCGTCAGGGAACTTGCCGAAAGACCGTTGCCGGATGACGTTGCGCCAACGGCGAGAGACGGCCGCAGTGTTGCCACTGCATTCTACGAGGCGAGCACGCGCACGCGTTTGGGCTTCCAATTCGCCGCCCGCGCATTGGGGCTGGATGTTATTCCTCTTGATGTCAGCGCAAGCTCGGTCAACAAGGGCGAGAGCCTGACGGACACGATTCGCGTGCTGGCCGACTATGGCATTGCGGCGTTGATTCTCCGCCACCCTGACACGGAATCCATGACCGTGGCGACGGCGGCGAGCGCCTGCCCCGTGATCAACGCCGGCAACGGGGTGGGGGAGCATCCTGTTCAGACACTCATCGACCTCTCAATGATTTACCAACGGTTCGGCAGGCTGAGCGGCCTGAATGTCACCATGACGGGGGATGCGCTGCATGGCCGTACCATCCACAGCCTGATCATGGCCCTTGCGCTGTTTGACAATCACATCACCGTGGTCACGGATCCCGGTCTGCGTCTATCTGCAGGGCTCGATTCATCATCCGTCAGAATGAGTGCTCCGAACCTGAAAGAGACCGATTTCCTGAGTCGCGGTATCCTTAAAGAAACCGACGTCTTGTATATGACGCGGGTACAGGCGGAGCGCGGCTCCGCAAACAGGCCAATCATCATGACGGAACAGGCACAGCAGGACTTGAAGCAGGATGCCATCGTGCTGCATCCCATGCCGCGCACGGTGGAGCTGCCGGAGTGGTTTGATGCGGACCCCCGCGCCGCCTACCTTCACCGCAACCGCGTTGGTCTAGGTGTGATGACGTATGTCCTGGAAACGGTGGTTGGCGGAGGGCGCAGGGCGTGATTAGCAAGCTCCGCAAGATTCTTGGTGATGGCAGCGAACGCGCCGTCAAGCGCATGCAGCCCGCCGTGGATGAAGTCAATGCTCTCGAAGGCCGCTTTGCGCGTCTGAGCGATGACGAGCTGCGGGGGATGACCGACCAATTCCGCGAGCGCCTGGCGAATAAGGAAACCCTGGATGATCTGGCGCCGGAGGCGTTCGCCGCAGTACGTGAGGTCTCAAAGCGGGTGCTCGGAATGCGGCACTTTGATGTGCAGATTATCGGCGGCATTACGCTGCACCAGGGTCGTATTGCGGAAATGCGGACGGGCGAGGGTAAGACGCTCGTTGCCACGCTCCCGGTGTATCTGAACGCGCTGACGGGCAGAGGCGTGCATGTCATCACTGTGAACGACTACCTGGCCCGGCGCGATGCTTCATGGATGGGCGCTGTCTACCACGCTCTCGGCATATCCGTTGCCTGCCTGCAGCACGAAGACTCGCTGCTCTATGACCCCGACAACGAAGAGTCGGATGAAGGCATGCGTCCCGTTCATCGACGGGAGGCGTATGCCGCGGACATCACGTATGGCACGAATTCCGAGTTTGGGTTTGATTACCTGCGTGACAATCTTGCTCTCACCGCGGAGCAGCGCGTGCAGCGTGAACTTGTCTACGCCATCGTGGACGAGGTTGACTACATCCTCATCGATGAGGCGCGAACACCGCTGATCATCAGCGGTCCGGGACAGACGCCGACGCAGAGCTATGGCCAGTTCGCGCAACTGGCGCGCCGCCTCACAGAGGAAGATGATTTTGCCATCGATCCCAAGACGCGCGCGGTGTCGTTGACAGAGGGCGGCATCACCAAGGTTGAACGCTCGCTGAACATCGACAATCTCTATGCGCCGGAACACTACACGGCAGTGCATTTCCTCGAAAACGCGCTCAAGGCGGAGTTCGTCTACCACCGCGACAAGGAATACGTCGTTGACGGAGAGAACCAGGTGGTCATCGTGGATGAATTCACGGGCCGCCTGATGCCGGGCCGCCGGTATTCCGAGGGTCTCCACCAGGCGATTGAGGCGAAGGAAGGGGTGGCGATCCGGCGGGAGTCAATGACTCTTGCCACCATCACGCTCCAGAACTATTTCCGCATGTACGAGCGGCTTGCGGGTATGACCGGCACGGCGTCCACCGAGGCTGAAGAGTTCCTCAAGATTTACAACCTGGACCCGCTGCCCATCCCCACCAACAAGCCATCCGTCCGTGATGACCAACCTGACCTCATCTATTTGAACGAGGAAGGCAAGTTCCAGGCCATCGTCCGTACACTCAGGGAACTGCACGAAGAGGGTAGACCCGTCCTTGTGGGCACGGCCTCCATCGACACGTCGGAACGCCTCAGCGCCCTGCTCCGCCGCGAGGGGCTTGAGCACGAGGTTCTGAACGCCAAGCAGCATGACCGCGAGGCGCAGATCGTCGCGCAGGCCGGGCGGCTTGGCGCGATCACCGTGTCCACCAACATGGCAGGACGCGGCACGGACATCATCCTCGGCGGCAATCCGGAGGGGCGTGACGCGGATGATTGGCAGCGAGAGCATGACGAGGTGCTCAACCTGGGCGGCCTGTTTATCCTTGGCACCGAACGGCACGAGGCCCGGCGCATCGACAACCAGCTCCGTGGCCGCGCGGGGCGGCAGGGCGACCCAGGAGCGTCGCAGTTCTATGTCTCGCTTGAGGATGAGATCATCAAGCGGTTCGGCGGCGACCGGGTCAAGTCGATCATGTCATGGTCCGGCCTCAAGGACGACGATGCCGTTGAGAACCGCATGGTCTCCCGCGCCTTTGAGAACGCGCAGGTCCGCGTCGAAGGCAACAACTTTGAAGTACGCAAGCACCTCGTCGAATACGACGATGTCATCAACCGCCAACGCTCCATCGTCTATTCGGAGCGCGCCAAGGTTCTGCAGTCCGAGGACTTGCGGGAGAACATCCGGCAGATGATCGCCGACGAGTGCGCGGCCATCGTCGACGCGCACCTGGGAGACCGCGATCCGGCCAACTGGGACGTTGAAGGATTTGTGGCGGCTGTGCCCGCCGCCTTTCCGGCCCCGGACTGGCTTGAAGCAGGACAGATTCTCGACCTGACGCGAACGGAGATCACGGACGAGTTAGTTGAATATGCGCTGGCCGTCTATGAGGAAATCGAAGAAAAGCTTGGCGCGGAACGGCTGCGGGAACTGGAAAGCCTTGTCCTGTTGCAGACGCTCGATAACCTGTGGGTTCAGCACCTGACCGCCATGGAGCAGATGCGCATGAGCGCCGGCCTGCAGGCATACGGGCAGCGCAACCCGCTGGTCATGTACCGGCAGGAAAGCCACGGTATGTTCCAGGAGTTGATGGATCGCCTGCGCAACGGCATCGTCCGTACCGTGCTCCATCTCGACGTGTCCGCCCAGCCCACCCGGCGAGTCGCGGCTGCGGCCAATGGTGTCTCGCCTAATGGCGCGGTAGCAGGCCGGGGTGAGATGGCCGAAAGCCCGATGGCCTCCCAGCAGCGAGATGCCACCGGGCAGGCGCCGGACGCGCAGGCGGCTCGCGGCCCCGTTCGCCGCGCCACCCCCAAGATTCGCCGCAACGATCCCTGCTACTGCGGCAGCGGCCTCAAGTACAAGAGGTGCCACGGAGCCGCCGGCTGATGCGCCGCTTATCCAGGACACCGACCATTCGGCCGGCCAAGTCGCCATGACTTCGCAGCCGCGAGCCTCCGCGCAGACGGTTGTCGACGTTGAGGCCCCACATGTAAATGGGGCACAGGAACATCGAACCCAGGAGGAGATCATTGAGTCGTTTATCGCCGCCGCGCGTGGCGGTGAGAACTGGTTTCTCGCTCTCCTCAACGCCGTCGCCGAGTGGAGCGCGCCCCGTGAGGAGCTGAACGGGCGCGCGTACACCTATGTCATTGCGGGGGAGGCCTTTGATTGGCTGCTGCTGGCGGAGAGGCTGATCGAGGCAGCAGGCGACGTGATACCTGAGCAGGAAGCGACGCGGCTGCTGTTCGAGGGCAGGGCGCCAATCCACATCAATGCCGATCTCTTTCGCCGCAGCATCGGCCACGGCAAGCACGCCGCCCACCTGAACTTCCTGTATGGCGTGGTCGTGGAAGAGGCGCTGCAGCAGGCCAACATCGAGGAGGTTGCGAAGGCGCAGCAGAATCTCGGCTCTCGGGAAAACTACATCGAGGATGAGGCAATGACCCGCCTCTATGGCGCGCCCGTCGCAGACCTCCGCACGGAGTTCCGGCTCGCATTAGGCCGGAAGACCAAGGGATCCGCGCGTTCCTCATTGGACGAATACAAGATGTTTACGTACTGGCTGTTCAAGCGGCGCGTTGCAAAGAGCGACCCGGCGCGTTTGGCAAGCGATACGCGCAAGGGCATTCTCATTCTGGAGCGCATCAAGCCGGCCCTCTGGCAGTGGTCACAAGGGGAGAGCGACTAGACAAGCCCGCAATTCGCGGCGGTAACGGTGGATGACGGGCGCTTGGGGGCGTCTAAGGGGAAACAGGGAGACGCAGCGTGCCAAATCGCCTGATCAATGAGACTAGCCCGTATTTACAGCAGCACGCGCACAATCCCGTGGACTGGTACCCGTGGGGGCAGGAGGCGCTGGCGGCGGCGCAGGAACGCGATGTCCCCATCTTCCTCAGCATCGGCTATTCGTCCTGCCACTGGTGCCACGTCATGGAGCGTGAGTCGTTCGAGAATCAAGACACCGCCAAGCTGCTCAACGACAATTTCGTGTCAATCAAGGTTGATCGTGAGGAGCGGCCTGACATCGACTCCGTGTACATGGACGCCGTGCAGGCGCTGTCCGGCCACGGCGGCTGGCCGCTGAGCGTGTTCCTGACGCCGGACGGCTCGCCGTTCTTCGGCGGCACATACTACCCGCCGGAGGACCGCCCCGGAATGCCCGGTTTCCCGCGCGTCCTGACCACGGTGCTGGATGCGTTCACCGCACGCAAGTCGGAGATCAAGGAGGCGGGGCAGAACATTGTCGACCACCTCCGCCGCGCCACAGTGGCATCAAGCGGGCAGGACTCGCTGCTGTCGAAGGATCTGTTTAATGAGGCGTTTGCGCGGCTGAGCAGCTCGTTTGACGCGGCGAACGGCGGGTTCATGGCCGCGCCAAAGTTCCCGCAGCCCATGCTGCTTGAGTTCCTGATGCGCTATATCTCTGCCAACGATGATGATGCCAACGCCCGCACCATCCTTGAAACCACGCTGGAGCGCATGGCCGCGGGCGGACTGTATGACCAACTGGGCGGCGGATTCCATCGCTACAGCACCGATGCCCAATGGCTGGTGCCACACTTCGAGAAGATGCTCTACGACAACGCGCTGCTGGTCGGCGTGTATCTCCACGCGTGGCAGCTCACCAAGCGGGATGACTTTCGGCAGGTGGTCGAGGAAACCGTTGATTTCCTGTTGCGGGAGATGCTGTCGCCTGAGGGCGGATTCTATTCCACTTTGGATGCGGACAGCGAAGGAGAAGAGGGCAAATTCTATGTCTGGACGCCGGCTGAGCTCAGCGCGGCGCTGGGTGATGAGTCCGCCGCGGCTCTGTTCTGCGACGCCTATGGTGTCACTGAGTCCGGCAACTTTGAAGGCAGCGGCTCGTCCGTCCTCAACCGCGACGCGTCAGACGATGAACTGGCCACGCGTCACAGCATGTCCGTTGATGACGTGAGCGCGTCGCTCGCCCGCTCCCGGCAGACCCTGCTTGAGGCGCGAGAGGGCAGGGTGAGGCCGTTCCGCGACGAGAAGATCCTGACGGGCTGGAACGGGCTGTTGTTGAAGGCTGTTGCCGAAGCAGCGGGGGCGTTTGCCAGGGACGACTACCGTGCCGCTGCGGAGAAGCAAGCGGAATTCCTGGTTGAGACAATGCGGACGCCGGAGGGCCGTCTGCTGCGAACCTACAAGGACGGCGAGGCCCGCATCCCTGCCTACCTGGAAGACTATGCCAATCTCGCCAACGGGTTGCTCTCGCTGTTTGAACTCACGTTTGAGCGGCGTTGGCTGGATGAGGCCGTGTCGCTGGCAGACAGCATCATTGAACTCTTCTGGGACGACGCGGCATCGATCTTCTATGACATTGGCAGCGACGCAGAGCCGCTCGTGGTTCGTCCACGCACCGTGCTGGACAACGCCACCTCGTCCGGCGGAGCGGCTGCTGCGGAACTATTGCTGCGCCTCCACGCCCTCACCGGCAACGGGAACTACCACGCCATCGCTGAAAGAGCGCTGCGAAGCGTCCACATGTACATGGAGCGCTATCCGACGGCGGTGGGGCATTGGCTCGCCGCGCTCGATTTCGCCATCGGCTCCACCAAGGAGATTGCGCTCATCGGCAACAGGGCGGCGGACGACATGGGCGAGTTATTGGACGCCCTCAATATGCGGTTCATGCCGAACAAGATTGTGGTCGCCGCCACGCCGGATGAGGCATTCGAGTGGGGCGACCTGCCTGTGCTGGAAGGGCGCTCAATGATCAACGACAAGGCGACGGCCTACGTCTGCGAGAACTATATCTGCATGCTGCCCGTCACAACCGTGGAGGCGTTCCTTGAGCAGCTCGACGCGCCGCCTCCGACAGTCCAATTCCTTGCGCCGTAGGGCGGTGGTGTCGTGCAGCGTCTCTTTACCCCATGGAGGGCAGAATTCGTGACCGGCCAGACCGGAGATCAGGGCGCGTCTGCCTGCTTCTTGTGCGAGAATCCGGCGCTCGACAAGGACGATGAGGTCTACATCCTCCACCACGCCCAACACTCGTTCATCATCCTGAATCTTTATCCATACAACACCGGCCACCTGATGGTTGCGCCATACGAGCACATCGGCGTGCTGGAAGAACTGCCGCCGGAGACCGGCGCGGAGATGTGGGCGCTTGCTCAACGCAGCGTCGGAATCATCAAGGGAGAGTACAGGCCGGACGGGTTCAACGTCGGCATGAACATCGGACAGCTGGCAGGCGCGGGCGTGCCGGGTCACCTGCACCTGCACGTGGTTCCGCGTTGGGGCGGCGACACGAATTTCATGGCCGTCGTCGGGGAGACGAAGCTGGTCCCGGAAAGCCTCGATCAGACGTACGCGCGGCTGAGGCCGCTGTTTGACGCGGGCTGAGGGGAATCACCCCCACTCTGACCCTCTTCCCTGGAAGAGAGAACAGTTACAGACTAGCGGTGTTCGGGGACGGGCGGCTCGGGAATCGTCCCGCCCAGGATGCGCTCCAACGCCATCACGTGGCTGCAGGAGCTCCAGCCCTCGAAGAAGTCGCAGTCGCACGTAAAGACGCCGTCCACCAATTCGACGACGTGCTCGCTGTTGTCGCCGGAGACCCGGACGCGAAACGACTCGAACCTGATTCGGTCGTCCCGTTCCTCGGCGTACTTCCGCGCCTTCTCGATCTTGCTGATCAGGCTGGAATTCATCTGCTGAAACCCCCTTGGTTCCCGGTCAATTCAGGCGTTATGTCGCCAGTCCCATTATGTCGATGGGTGAAAGACCGGATTATCCTGTCCCGCGCTGCCATCGGATTGCGTCATGCTACGTTCTGGGCGTGCTTGGGGTCAAGGGTAAAGGCGCTACATTTCAGGATCGCGCCCACGTCTGCCCGAACCCGCCGATGTTACGATGAGAACTGCTATGGCGCGCATCCGGGCAGTCTCTCTCGATTTTTATAACACTATCGTCAGGTTTGAGCCACGGCGCGAGCAGATTCAGGCCGCAGCCTGCGCCGAATTCGGCATCACGGTGGACATGAACGCCGTTCTTCGCGCGTATCCCGCCGCCGATCAATTCCTCTCTGAGCAGAATGGGGAACTTCCCCTCAGCCGCCGTACGCCGGAGCAAGTGCGGGAATTGTGGGGGCGGTATGAAATGCTGCTGCTCGCCGGCGCGGGAGAAACGGTGGACCTTGAATTGGCGAGCCGTATCTTTGAACGGGTCTGGGAGACGCGGCAGGGCTTCGCGATGTTCCCGGATGTTGTGCCGTCGCTGCAGGCGCTTAGAGAGAGGGGCTACTCCATTGGCGTTGTCACCAACTTTGAGGGCGGTCTGGCACAGACACTGCTTGACCTTGGCATCGCGGAATTCATGTCATTTGCGGTCACGTCGGAAGAGATCGGTGTTGCCAAGCCCAACGCTCCGATATTTGAGGAGGCGCTCAAGAGGGCAGGGGCGAGCGCCGATGAGGTTGTCCACGTGGGCGATCAACCGCTTGCGGACGTGCAGGGCCCGGCGGGGGTTGGTATTCTACCCGTTCTCCTCGACAGGGACGGCGTGTTCGAGGGTTATAAGGATGCCCGCGTGATCAGCTCATTGAAGGAGCTTCCGGACCTCCTCGACCGCATCAACGCTGAATGGACTTCCTGAATATATTCATCAGCGTCGTCTTTCCCGTCTTCCTGATGGCGGCGGTGGGCGCGCTTGTTCACAGGTTCAGGCCAATCTCACCGGAGCCGCTGAGCCAGGCGATCCTCTTCATCTTCAGCCCCGCGCTCGTCTTCAACGGCCTCGCTACCACGCAGGTTGCTCTTGAGGACCTTGCCCGCATCGCCGCGTTCAGCCTGCTCCTGATGGCGTCCTTGTACATCATTGCCTATGTCGCCGCCCGGGCGATGAGAGTGCCGCAAGACGCGCAATCGACCTTTGTCATCGGCGCGCTGTTCATGAACGCGGGCAATTATGGCCTGCCCGTGGCGCTGTTCGCGTTCGGAGACGAGGGTCTGGCCATCGCCGTGGTCTTCTTCGTGACGCAGGCCATTCTCGCGTGGACGGTTGGCGCGTTCATCGCCTCCCGCGCTCAATCGAGCCTGGTCGGCTCCCTCGTGTCCGTGGCCAAGCTGCCCACTAGCTATGCGGCGGTTCTTGGCCTTGCAGTCAGCATGTTGGCAATTGAACTGCCGGACTTCATCCAGCAGCCTGCCCAGATTATGGGCGACGCTGCGATTCCGGCCATGCTCATCGTCCTCGGCATCCAGCTTGCGTCCACGCGTGAAATGGCGGGAGCGAGAGCGATTGCGGGCGTCGTTGGGATCCGGCTGGTCTTGTCATCTCTTGTGGCATATGGACTCGTTCAGCTGCTCCAATTCGACGATCTGACGTCAAAGGTGCTTATTGTCGTTGCCGGAATGCCGACCGCGGTGCTGACCATCATCCTGGCGACGCAGTACAAGGGCAGGCCGGAGCTTGCCAGCGGAATCGTGGTGGCGGGAACGCTTGGGAGTCTGGTCTCGGTGACCGTTGTGCTTTCGCTGGTGGGGGCGGCCTGACGACTAACGCTACGCAGACGGGCGTGCATCCTCTATCTGGGCTCGGAGATTCTCCGCGGCAGCACGAGCGGCATCCGCGAAGTCGGAGCCGCTGGAGGCGTACAGGATTCCCCGCGACGAATTGACCAGGATGCCGCCGCCGTGTGCGTCAAGTGTGGCTGACAGTGCCGACTCAAGCTCGCCGCCCTGCGTGCCGACGCCGGGAACGAGGAAGGGCATGTCAGGACAAATCTCACGAATTCTTTGCGCTTCGGACGGGTACGTCGCGCCCGTCACGAGGCCGATGTTGCCATTTGTGTCCCACGAGTTGCTCAGGTGAGCGACTGCTTCATAAAGTGGCATCGGAACGCCGTCGTAGGCAGCGCTGAGGCCCTGCAGGTCCGCGCCGCCGGGGTTGGAGGTGCGGCACAGGATGAACACACCCTTGTCCTCATAATCGAGGAACGGTTGGAGGCTGTCCCGGCCGAGGAACGGATTGACCGTGATGGCATCAAAGCCGATCGTTTCGAAAAGGCCCTTGGCGTAGAAACGCGCGGAGTTGCCGATGTCGTTCCGCTTGGCGTCACCGAGCACGGGCACACGACCATTGATGTGGTCGACGATTCTCTCAAGCGCAGCATAGCCCGCGGACCCGTGCGCCTCATAGAAGGAAAGATTCGGCTTGTAGGCGCAGACGAGATCAATAGTGGCGTCGATGATTGCGATGCAGAAATCTGCAATGTCGCGGCCATTCATCTCAGCGGGATCGGGGTCAAGGCCAACACAGAGTAGGGAATTGTTGACCGCACTCGCCTCGCTCAGCCGTTGCCGGAATGATGTCGTGGTCGTTGTCATTTGCCCCCGCTCCCTCTTTCAGCCGTGTGTTCCATCGTACCGCACGGGACGGCCACTCTATAATTCCTGTGTGGCTATTTCAGTGCTTGGAATCGCGGGTGGCACGCGGCACGGCGGCAACAGCGAGACGCTGTTGGAGCGGGCGCTTGCGGGGGCGCAGGACGCGGGCGCAGACACGGAACTCATTAGCCTCCTCGATCTTTCAATCAACCCCTGCATCTGTCCTCAGTCCGAAGACTGTTTGCTCACCGGCGTCTGCACGGTGCTGGACGATATGCAAGCACTGTACGCGAAGCTCCGTGCCGTCGATCTGATCTACATCGCCTTTCCCGTGACGTTTCGCGGTGTGCCTGCACAGACGAAGGCGCTCTACGATCGTACGCAGCCGATGTGGGTCCGAAAGTACGTCATGAATCAACAGCTGCGGCGTGATGGCAGCACGGGCAGGGCGCTCATCATCGCTACGGCTGATCGAGACGACCCAACGGAATTTGACGGCGCGGTGCAGGCTACGCGCTCCTGGCTGGTGAGCATGCACTTCCGCGAGGCGGAGCGCCTGCTGGTTTCCGGCATCGTGCGCCCAACCGACGTGCAGGGCAAGCCGGACGCTTTGGCGGAAGCATATGAACTCGGCGCGAGGCTCGCTCGTGACAACGAATAAAACGGCCCGACGCCGTCGAAAGAAAACTCTCCGCCTGCCGGAACTCTACGGCCGGCTCTTCGCCGCGTACGGCGAGCAGCATTGGTGGCCGGGTGAGACACCGTTCGAGGTGATGGTCGGGGCGATCCTGACGCAGAATACGGCGTGGACGAACGTGGAGAAGGCGATTTCTGCGCTGCGGGAGGCAGATGCTCTGAACCCGGAGGCGCTGCGGACACGGCCACTCGAAGACCTTGCCGCCCTGATTCGCTCGTCCGGTTATTTCAATGCCAAGGCGCGCAAACTCCGCGCGCTCGGAGAGTATCTTGCCGGTTATGACGATGACATTGAGAGGCTGTTCGCTTCCAAACCACTCGACGAAATGCGCGAGGAACTCTTGGCCCTCCATGGTGTTGGGCCCGAGACGGCGGATTCAATGCTGCTCTATGCCGGCAACCTGCCGTCGTTCGTCATCGACGCCTATACCATCCGCGTGCTGAGTCGGCTGGGCGTTATCGATGCAGAGTCCAAACCCACATACGATGCTGTACGCGCACTCTTTCATGAATCGCTGCCAACGGACGTGCAGCTTTTCAACGAATACCATGCGCTGTTCGTGGCGCATGGCAAGGACGTGTGCAAGTCGCGAAAGCCGTTGTGTTCCGAATGTGTGCTGGCGGAACACTGCCCGGTGGGCAGCAGCCTTACGGCTTAGGTGCGCGTTTCGAAGATCATGGATTCCCGCGAAGACGGGAATGACGGAGGGGTCTAGTCAGTGCGGCGTTCGTCCCCGATTGGGTACACGTCCGTCAGGAACTGATAGAAGTCCGAGTCGAGCGGAACCACAAGGGTTGTGCCGTCCGTCAAGGACACCTCATACGCTTCAAGGGTTCTGACGAAGTTGTAGAAATCGCGGTCGGTGTCGATGGCCAGGCCCTGGATGCTGATGGCCTCTGCCTCACCCTCACCACGAATGGTCTGCGCTCTCTCATTGGCCTCTGCGAGAATCTGGGCGCGCTCAAGGTCAGCCTCGGCCTCAATCTTTGCCTTCTCCTCATCGCCTTCTGCGCGGAAGCGGTTGGCGATTCGTGTTCGCTCTGAACGCATCCGGTCGTAGACGCTGCTGGCAACCTCAGGTGGGAAGTCCGCCCCGACGATCCGCACATCGACGACGGACATGCCAAACTCTAGCGCCTTCACGTTGCTGCGCTCTGTGACGTTGCGCATGAGGGACTCACGGTTATCACGGATGACCTCGATCTGATCATGCGTGGCGACTTCCTCGCGGATTTCGGAGGAAATGATGGCCTCCAACCTGCCCCGAGCGCCCAGCTCAGTACGGACGACCTCGAAGAACTGCCGGGCGTTGATGATCCGGTAACGCGCGTAGGAGTCGATGATGAGTGCCTTCTTCTCGGCGGTGAGGAATTCAGACGGCTCCGAGTCAAACCGCAGAAGGCGCTTTTCTATCCGGTGTACTGACTCAACGAATGGCATCTTGAAGCGAAGGCCGGGTTCGGTGGCTTCACGGCGATACTCTCCGACGCGGGTAATAATGACCTGCTCAGTCTCGTCGACGACATAGACGCTCTGACTGAGAAGAATAAGGAGGGCGCCGCCCAGCAGGACCAGGGCAATACTAACCAGTCGCCGCATGTTCGGGAGCCCTTGTTGTTGTTGCTGCATGACTAGGCCCCAGTCTCCTGGTCAGTCAGCGGCAGGAACGGCAGAACGTTACCGCCGATTTCATCGTCGACAACGATAACTTCGACCCTCGGGAGGATACGCTCCATCATTTCGATATAGAGGCGGGTACGCGTTGCCTCGGGGTGACTGCGGTACTCTCGCAGTCGCTCGAGGAACCGGCTGGCATTACCTGTTGCCTCACGCACGCGCTCTACCTTGAAGGCCTCGGCAGCCTGGACGATGCGAGCAGCCTCACCACGCGCCCTGGGGACAATATCTTCCCGATACGCCTCACCTTCGTTGATGAATCGGGCGCGATCCTCGCGGGCGCTGATGACGTCCTTGAATGATTCCTGTACCTCGTCGGGCGGCTGGACATCCTGCAACTGCATGTTGACGACCACGATGCCGGTGCCATAGTCATCCAGCAGCCGCTGGAGGAGCTGCTGTGTTTCAACCTGCACCACTTCCTTACCGGTTGTCAGCACATCGTCAATGGGACGCTGTCCCACGACTTGTCTCAGCGCGGACGCAGAAGCATCACGCAGAGTGAATCCATCAGGACGTCCATCCTCAGACGGATCCTTGACGTTGAAGAGGAATGCGCCGGCATCACGAATGCGGTACTGAACAACCAACTGCACATCAACGAGGTTCTCGTCTCCGGTGATCATGCGTGACTCAGTAGGCCTTTGAACAAGGCCCTCGCCTGAGCCTATTTCGCCGACGCTTCTGAAGCCGAGCTCCATGTTCTGGACGCGCTGAATGCTCAGGACATCCTGGCGCTCCACAGGCCACGGAATATGCCAATGAAGTCCCTCTGTCTGCTGATCGCCGTTCCAGTTGCCGAATGTTCGGACGACGGCGACCTCACCGGGGTTGACGATGTAGATGCCGGAGCCGAGCCACACGAGAACGATGACCCCAAGAATGATTGCGCCGATGCGCGCAATAGGCATGGGAGGACGCTGCGAGCTTGCATCGGTCGGAGGCCTGGCGCCGCCCTGGCCGTTTCCTGACCCGCCCCGCAACCGGCCTAGAAGTTCTCGTACAGGGCGCAAAAGCTCGTCGAGCTCGTTTTCGCCCTCTCTGCGAGGTTGCCGCTGGTAGCCCATGATGCGTGGAAGCCGCAGCACTACAGGGTGTGCCCCGCGCTTGCCGAGAAAAACAGAGTGAACACTTTCACACTCCTAGTATAAGCAGATTAGGTAGAAGGGTAGTAGGGGAGTTTGCACGCCTTGCCGATCCTGTCTCTGAAGGATTCGGCGCTAGCCGGACTCGGAGTCGTCCGCGGCGGCGGCGGGCTCCGGCTCGTCGATGGTCTGGACGATCATCTCCGAGAGATCAAGAACGCGCATAGTCTCGTCCTGGCCCGTGACACGGACTCCGTCCTCAAACATCTGGGCGCAGAACGGGCAGGCAACGGCGATGACATCGGCTCCCGCCTCAATGGCGTGGCGGGTGCGTCGGTGGTTGATCTTCTCATTGCCGGGGCCGTCTTCCATCCACATGTGTCCGCCGCCCGCGCCACAGCAGAAGGCGCGGTTGCGGTGCATCCCCATCTCCGTGACCTTGTCGATGCCGGGGATGGCGTCCGCAACCTCACGCGGCGCATCGTACACGCCGTTGTGCCTGCCGAGGTAGCAGGGGTCATGGTAGGTGACGGTGCCAAAGGTCGGGCCTTGGCGGGTCTGGTCAAGTGTCAGACGACCATCCGCGACGAGGCTCTGCAGGTACTGCGTGTGGTGCATCACCTGGTAGTTGCCGCCAAATTGCGGGTATTCGTTCGAGAGGGTGTTGAAGCAGTGGGGGCAGGTAGTGACGATCGTCTTGACCCCGTAACGGTCCAGCGTCTCCACGTTCTGTATGGCCTGGAGCTGGAACAGATACTCCATGCCGATGCGGCGAGCAGGGTCGCCGGTGCAGGATTCCTCATCACCGAGAATCGCGAACTTGATTCCGGCGTTGATGAGGATGCGTCCGGTCGCGCGGGCGATGCGCATGGAGCGGTCCTCCATGGAGGCGGCGCAGCCGACCCAATACAGGACTTCCAACTCCTCCGGGTTTTCCACCTCAGAGATAAGTGGGACGTCCAGCCCTTCTGCCCATTCCGTTCGTGTGCGGCTCATGCCGCTCCACGGGTGCCCCCGCGTTTCGAGGCTGCGCAAGGCCGCCTCTGCCGTCTCCGGCAAGCGACCTTCGTTCATAACGAGCGCGCGGCGCATCTCAACGATTGTCGGCACGTGTTCGATAAAGACAGGGCAGGCTTCCATGCATGCGCCGCACGTGACGCATGACCACAGGTCTTCCTCGTCAACGACCTCACCGGCCGGAGCCATGATCAGCGACTGCTCCACCTTGGACTCATCGCCGCCTGCCTTGTACAGCGCCTCGCCGTAAGAGCCGACGTATCCCTTGAGGTTCTGGATGACCATCATCGGTGAGAGGGTCTTGCCGGTGATGTTGGCAGGGCAGTTGTCCGTGCAGCGGCTGCACCGCGTGCAGGCGTCGCCGTCCATTAGCTGCTTCCATGTGAAATCGGTCAGTGTTGCCGCGCCAAACGTCTCACGCGTTTCGAGGTTGGGGATGGCCTGCAGCTTGCCGCGCGGCTCAAGGTTGCGGAAGAACCAGTTGGCGGGAGAGATCCACGTGTGGCTGAACTTGGACAGGGTGAAGGCGGCGTACAGCAAAGAACCGAGGACGGTGGCTGAGTGGAACCACCAGAGGCCTCGATAGATAGTTTCCGCCGTATCGGCGCGGATGCCGACAAACTCGTAGAAGAACGCGGCAAATGCAAAGCCGCCGGGCGACCAGATGGCCCAATCCGGATGGTCGAGGTATTCGATGCCAAACGACGTCTGGCCTAGCTGCCTCAGTCCTTCAAGGCCGAAGCCCTGGAAGATGAGGATGATGGCGAGCGTGAGGATGATCTTGTCATCGAGGAGGCCGGGGGAGTGGGGTTTTCCGATAGCTGAACGGCGGAAGATGGCCATGGTGAGACCCGCGAGGGCCATGAGTCCGCCGATGTCCCATGCAAGAGACGAATAGAGATACCAGTTGCCGATGGGCCACTCCAACACTCCCCGGTGCTTGAGCGGGTAGAGAAACTCTTCTTCAACAGTGCCGACGGCGGTGCCGAGGAAGAGCATGGACGCGCCCCAGAAGATGAGCAGGTGCATGAAGCCGCCGTAGCGGTCTCGCAGGAACTTCTCATGGCCGTAGCCCTGCGTAACGAGGAGACGGGCGAATGCGAAGCCGCGTGTGATGGGGTTGCCGAGGCGGTCTGCCGGCTGGCCTAATTTCCAGAGTTGGGCGCGCTCATAGAGCTTGTAGAAGATGTAGGCAACCGTGAGGCCGGCAAGCGCGAAGAGGATCCACTTAAGGTCGCCGATTGTCCAGAGAAATTCCTTCTCAGGGATCACAATACCGCCCCTCCCGCCCAGTTTCGGCTGTTCATCCCGCTGTTCGGGGCAGTATAGCACGGGGTATGGGGATTTTGGGGTTGACGAGGGTCGTTTGAGGGACGCCCGCCACGCTTGTGCAATTTGACACTAATCAACGCAGAATGCTATACATTGAGTGCCTCCAGATGCTGGGGGCTTTCCCATGTAAGACGGGTTTTTTGGGGGTATGAATGCGCATCATCGTTACCGTTAAACAAGTGCCTGATCCGGAGGCGCCGCAGAGTTCCTTTACGGCAGACCGTGCGGCCAAGAGGGTGGCCGTCGCGTCGAGCGTTCCGGCAGCCGTGAGCGACTATGACAACTACGCCGCGGAAGCGGCGCTCCGCATCAAGGACGCCGATGCCGATACAACGGTCAGCGTCGTGAGCCTCGGAGAGAGCCACGTGCTGGACGTGATCAAGCGGCCGCTGGCGATGGGCGCTGATGATCTCTTCCTGGTCCAGGATCCTGATCTGCCGAACGGCGACCCGGTGACAGTTGCCGCGGCGCTGGCGGCGGCGATTCGCAAGACCGGTGATTTCGATCTCATTGTTTCAGGCAGGCAGTCGTCCGACCTTGACCAGGGAATCGTGGCGACGGCCCTGGCGGCCATCCTTGATATTCCCGTTCTCACAAACGCGATCGCCGTTGAGGTGACCGGAGACGAGGTGCAGATCGACCGCATCGTCGATGACGGCATCGATACAGTTGCGGCGAAGTTGCCCGCACTGGTGACCGTGTCCAACGAGCTTGGGCAGCCGCGGTACGCAACGATGCGCGGCATCATGGCGGCCCGCCGAGTTGATCCAACGGTGTGGGGCAAGGGTGACCTTGAGGCGATGGACGCGGCCGACCCGTTCACGGAGGTCGTTGACCTGTTCGCGCCTGAGAAATCGTCCAACGTCGAGATGATTGAGGGCGAGACACCGGCAGAGGCGGCCAAGGCGCTGGCGCTGCGGCTGCGTGAGGAACGCCTCATTTAGGCCGGCTCCAGACGAAGACAATTCCGAATCACGGAACGAGAAGGAGAACAAGAAATGGCCGGTGAGAACGGCATTCTGATTGTTGCGGAGACAGGCGCGGACGGTTCACTGGGCTCGATTACGAACGAGTTGATGTCGGCGGCGCAGGGACTGTCAGCAGACCTGGGCGAGCCGATTTCGGCGGCGCTCATCGGGAACGGCGTTGGTGATCGCGCGCAAGACATCATCGATCTGGGCGCGGACACCGTGTATTTGGTTGACGGCGACCAGTTCGCCAACTACCTGAACGAGACATACACTCCGGCGGTTATCGCCATCGCCCAGCAGGCGAACCCACGCATCATCCTGATTGGCCACACGCCCAACGGACGTGATCTTGGGCCATATCTTGCGGTGCGCCTGCAGACGGGAATCGCGTCTGACACGTCCGGTTTGAGCATCGCGGACGGGCAGTTGCAAGCAGCGCGATCCGTGGCAGGCGGCCTGTTCAGACAGGTTGTTTCCTTCCCAAAGATGCCCGCCATCGCGACAGTCCACATGAAGGCGTATGACGGCGCGGAGCCGCAGAGCGGCCGCTCCGGCAACGTGGTCAACGTGGACGTTGGGCTGGACGCCTCATCCGTCCGCTCGCGGTTCGTCAAGCACGAGGACGCGCAGGTTGAGGGCATCCGCATGGAGGATGCAACGATTGTCGTGACCGGTGGACGCGGCATGGGTGACGAGGCGGGCTTCAATGAGCTCTACAAGCTCCAAACACTGCTGCCGCAGGCGGCTGTGGGTGCAACGCGCGCGGCCACTGACTCCGGCTTCTGTGACCAGGATCTGATGATTGGCATCACGGGGCGTGTCGTCTCCCCTGACGTCTACTTTGCTATTGCGCTTTCGGGCGCCAGCCAGCACATGGCGGGCTGCTCCGGCTCCAAGAACATCGTGGCTATCAACCGCGATCCTGAGGCCAACATCTTCAGCGAGTCGCGCTTCGGCGTGGTCGGCGACTACAAACAGGTACTGCCGGCGCTCATTGAAGAGGTCCAGAAGTTGATGCAGGGCTGAACGGCTCAATCAGTTTCACAACGACAAAAAGTCGGGGCGGCCAACTGGCCGCCCCGATCTCGTTTTTAGTACAGATTCTCGCTAGGACTCTGCGCTGCCGTCGATGATCTTTTGGGCCAGGTGCTGGGGCACCTCCTCGTAGTGAGAGAAGCGCATGGTGTATGAGGCGCGGCCCTGTGTCATGGAGCGGAGTTCGGTCGAGTAGCGGAGCACCTCAGCCATCGGGGCCTCGGCCTGCACCGTCGTGACTTCATTCTCCGTCGTCATACCCTGCACATGAGCGCGCTTGGAGTTGAGGTTGCCGATCACGTCGCCGGTGAAGTCGTCCGGAGTGATCACTTCGAGCGTCATGACGGGCTCAAGGAGAACGGGCTGCGCCTGCTGTATTCCCTGCTTGAGGGCCGTGGACGCGGCAATCTTGAATGCCATTTCCGAGGAGTCGACGGCGTGGAAACTGCCGTCAACCAGCACGGCTCGCACGTCCACGATGGGGAAATGAGCCACCGCGCCCTCGGGCAGGGTGTCGCGGATGCCTTTCTCCACCGCCGGGATGAAATTCTTGGGCACCGCGCCGCCGACGACTTTCTCGCCGAACTCAAAGCCCTCGCCGCGGCTCAGTGGCTCCAGTTGCAGGACAACATGGCCGTACTGCCCGTGACCGCCGGTCTGCTTCTTGTGCTTGTACTCTGCACGGGTGGAGATTCGAATCGTCTCGCGGTAGGGCACCTTGGGAGTGCCGGTCTCAACCTCCACACCAAACTTGCGCGCCATCTTGTGAACGGCAACGTCGATGTGGGAATCACCGAGGCCGGAAACGATGATCTCATGCGTGTCACTCTCACGGGTCATCGTGAGGCTTGGATCCTCCTCGAGCAGCCGTGCGAGGGCAGGGCCCATCTTGTCCTGGTCGGCCTTGGTCTTGGCCTCGACGGCCACACTGAAGATTGGCTCTGGAAACTGGATAGCGGGCAAAGCGATGCCTGCCTCGCGCGTCGACAGTGTGTCGCCTGTGCGTGACACGTTGAGCTTGGCCACTGCGCCGATGTCTCCCGGTGCGAGGCTGTCAACGTTGGCGTGCTCCTTGCCGATGGGGACGATGATCTGGGCGACCCGCTCCTGCTGATTTTGCGCCGTGTTCCATGCCTGGCTGTTGGTATTCATCACGCCTGACTGCACGCGGAAGTAGGACAGCTTGCCGACGAACGGGTCCGCCGTGGTCTTGAAGATGAGCGCGGCGAGCGGGCCGGCCGAGTCCGGGGTGATGGTCGCCTCTTCGCCCGAGGCGGTCTGGGCGGAGGGGGCGTCCACATCTTCCGGGCTTGGCGTCAGGTTTGCCAGGACGTTCAGCAGGGCATCCGTGCCGGCGCCCACCTGGGCTGACGCGGCAAGCACCGGAAAAACATCGCCTGACGTAACACCTGCCCGCAGGGCGGCAATCAATTCCTCGTCCGTGATGTCCTCGCCCTCGAGGTACTTGGTGGCGAGGTCATCGTCCGCTTCCGCCGCGGCCTCGATGACCTGCTCGCGGTACGAGTCGACGTCCACGCCCATATCATCAGTCACGTCTGATTCCGTGCCGTCTTCGAGGTACGCTTTCTTGGTCAGAACGTCGACCACGCCGCGGAACGATTCACCCGCGCCGATTGGAACGATGACGGGGGCGCAGCCATTGCCATAACGACTGTGAATCACCGAGAACATGCCGTCGTAGTCCGCGTTTTCCCGATCCATCTTGCCGAGGACAAGCAGGCGGGCGAGTCCGCGCCCCGACGCTCTCCTCCACGCCGCGTCCGTGCCGACCTGTGGGCCGGTGGAGGCATCCACGGCAATAAGGGCGGAATCAGCGACGAGCAGTCCGCTGAGCATCTCGCCGAGGAAGTCCATATAGCCCGGCGTATCGAGGATATTGAGCTTCTTCCCTGTCCATTCGACGGGGAGGATAGAGAGATTGACGGAACCGCCCCGGCGCTCCTCTTCGGGTTCGAAGTCGGAGGCCGTGGTGCCGTCCTCGATCTTCCCCATTCGGCTCAGCGCGCCCGACCGAAACAGCAGGCGCTCTGCGAGAGTCGTCTTGCCGTCACCGTTGTGTCCCAGGAGCACGATGTTGCGAATGTCGGATGTCGAGTAGTTCTGCATTCCCCTCCCCCCAACTTTACCGGTGCGCGCGGTAGCGACCGGGTGATTTATCGCACCATTCTACGGCAGGGAGCGCGGTGTCTCAATGCGCCGCGCCTATACTGGCCGCATGGGTTTCGTTCGCGCGTTGCCCCTCCGAATAGCAATTCTCGCCGCGGCGGTCCTCGGGGCGTTATTGGCGCTGCCCGGGTGCGTCGCGCCCGCCGGGGACATTGTTGCCGGGGTGCGGGCGTCTGCCGCGCATGACAGTTTCAATATTGCGGTATGGGAACTTCGCCACGCCTCGGACATCGTCTCGGCGCTCAATACCCCTCCTGAGAATCCCGCAGCCATCGATGAGTATTTCGAGGCAACTGCGCGTCTCCGTGAGGCGGCGGGCAGGGCAGAGTGGCTGCTGGCGAACCGGCCTGCGGATGATCCTGAACTGCTTGAGGCACTGGAACAAGAGCAGGACATCGAACGCGACCTGGAGGCTATTCGGGCCCGGGCGACCCTGGCGCTGCGCGGGCTGACGATGAGCGCGATGCGGGAGGCAGGCCTCGTATCGGACCCGCCTATATTGGATGAGATTGTCTTCCCTCCGGTTTCGTTCGTGATGGAAGACTTGCCGCGGGCGTTGGTCGTGTCACCGCGTGACCGAATTGCATTGATGGAGTCGCTGCCGCTGCGGCCTGAAATCTCGACGGAAGAGATACTCCGTTTGGAAGAGGCTCTGACGGATAGAGGACTCTCGGCGCTCGTGGTAAACATCGGCGGGATGGGAACGTATCCGGCGCTGGTGAAGGCGACGTCCACGCGTGATTTCACCGTAAGGACAATCCTCCATGAGTGGGTCCACCACTACCTTTTCTTCCACCCGCTAGGGCAGCGGTATGCAGCGAGCGGCGACATGACAACAATCAATGAGACTGTAGCGAACATGGTAGGGGCGGAGACGGCGGCAATCGCTCTGGATCAACCGCCGCCCGTATTCCGCGTGCCGGAGCCGCCCACGGAGCAGCACCGCGATCCCGGCGTGTTCGACTTCGGGACATACATGAGGGAGACGCGAGTGGAGGCGGAGCGGCTGCTGGCGGATGGGTTGATTGAGGAAGCCGAGGCATACATGGAGGCCCGACGGGTCCATCTCAACGAAGAGCATGGCTACGCGATCCGGAAGATCAACCAGGCGTACTTCGCGTTCCATGGGAGCTATGCGGACTCGCCGGCAGGAGGATCGGTGAGCCCGATCTTTGGGCAGCTGATAGAGGTGCGGAACCAAACAGGATCCGTGGCCGAGTTTCTGCGAGCGGTGCGGGAGATCAAGAGCCCGTCGGACCTGGAACGCTTAGCGGGGCAGGGGTAAGGCCGTCTTGCACCCAAAAGCGAGGCCCCGCGGCGCTCAGCGCCGCGGGGCCTTTTCTTCGCCTTGATTATGTGGGACTACGTGACTGTGAACTCGCTCCACATGCCAAGCTGGTAGTGGGTGGCCACGTTGCAGAGGAGCATGTACTCACCTGCTTCGAGGTCAAGGGTGAGTTCATCGGAGCTGTCTGCGGGGAGGTCAGCCTCAAGGAGGCTGCCGAGGATCGTGCCAACTCCATCGACCATGTTGCCGCTCTCAGAGATCAGACCGGCCTCCGTAGGAAGGTCGGCGAGGTCTGCGGCCATTCCGGCCTCATTGAGCTTGACAACCTTGAACTCATGCGCGATCAGACCAACGTTTGAAATGTCGAATGTCACTGACCCGGCGGCGATTGAACTGGGGCTGGTATCCATGGTGTATGTCCCGCCCTGGTCATCCATTGAAATCGAGACGGTATTGCTGCTCCCGCTTGATCCACCATTGTCATCACCATTCCCGCCGCCGCCACAGGCAATCACTCCGAGCGAGCCGACGATGAATAGAAGACCAACAAGAAAAACTAGAGACCTGCGCATGTCTTACCGAATCCCCCTTTTATACGTGCTTTTTGTACGTGTCTACACTCGTTAAATGTATCACATATGAATAGAAAAGACGCATGGCCGAGCGCAGTTGAGTTGCTTTATCGAGGGGCGGGCATGGCGTAGGATGGGTTGATGCTGATCAATCAGTCGGTCTCAGGTTCGGCGCTCCGCGCAAGCGGTCTCGCGTATTGGGAGCTGCTCAAGCCGCGAGTAACGATTCTCCTGACATTCCTGGGAGCTGCAGCGGCCGTCGTCGCTTCCGGGGCCGACCCTGCTCAGTCAGGCAAGGTGGCCCTCATCACGTTGGCTGTGTTCCTGGGGAGCGGCGGTTCGAACGGGCTGACAAATTTCCTGGATCGCTCTCTGGACGCGCGTATGTATCGGACGCGAGGGCGCAGCATTCCGAGCGGCCGCATCGTTCCGGCAGAGCGCGGCTTGTATTGGTCGGCGAGTTGGGTGTTGGCAGGCGTCGCCCTTGCGTTCCTTGTTCATCCTCTTGCTGCTCTGGCGGGGGCGACGGGAACACTTGCGGCGGTCACTTTCCGCAAGACGGAAGCCACGCATTTCCTCGGTGGTGTATCAAGCGCGTCTCCGGTAGCAGCGGGATGGCTGGCGACGGATCCCTCGCTGGGCCCGGTCATCGGGCTGTTGTGTGCATTCGTCGGCGTGTGGGTCATCCATCACGTATGGGCAATCATGCTGTTCTACCGGTCGGATTATCTGCAGGCGGGAGTTGGAATCTTCCCGCTTCGGTCAGCCTGGACAAGCGCGCGGCCGCTTTTCCTCGCGCTGGCCCTGTTCCTTGTTGTTTTGGTGGCGGCGATGGGCTTCGTGGCAGAGCAGGGGCCGGTGTATTGGGTGATGGCAGGGGCCTTTGCGCTGTACAACGTCTGGGGCACGATGCAACTGGAGCGAGAATCCCTGAGCCCCGCAGTTCAGCGTCGTCGTTTCAAAACGGCATCGTACAGCCTGCTCTGCGGAGTGTTCACCGCTCTGCTGATCACGACGGTCCTAACCGCCATTCAGTGAGTTTGCTCCAATCATTGGTCTCTGCATGACCGCATGACAACGTCCACCCCGTATTTCCGCGTGACAAGCCCCGCAGACGGCGCCGCGCCGGGGCCGAGAAACGGCATTCTTGTCACCCCGCATGGCGAGATTCAGACGCCCGCCTTCCTACCCGTGGCTACGCAGGGCAGTGTGAAGGCGCTATCTCCTACCGACGTTGCAGCACTGGGCGGGCAGGTTGTGATCTGCAACGCCTATCACCTTGCACTCAGGCCAGGCGTGGACCTGATTGAGCAAGCGGGTGGGCTGCATGGATTCATGGGATGGGATCGTCCCATCGCGACCGACTCCGGCGGTTTCCAGATGACATCACTGGCGCATCGACTGCGTATCTCGGACGAGGCGGTCACGTTTCTCTCGCACATCGACGGCACCCAGTTCCATCTGTCACCGGAATCCGCAGTGGCGCTGCAGGAGCGGTTGGGCGCAGACATGATTATGTGCCTGGATCAGCCGTTGAACTACGGCGTTGATAGAGATGGCGTAGAGCGGGCGATGGCTCGCACGCATCTGTGGGCAGAGCGCTCTGCGCGTGCGCATCGCCCGGAGTCCGGCCTGCTGTACGGCATTGTGCAGGGCGGAACGGAAACGGATCTGCGAGAAGAGTCGTCGCGGTTTATCGCCGCGCTTGACGGCACGCAGGGAATAGCGATCGGCGGCTTGAGTTTAGGAGAGCCGAAGGACGTGATGTGGGAGATGGTGGACGTCTCCATGCCGTTGCTGCCATCACACAAACCGCGTCACCTGCTGGGTGTTGGATCGCCGGAAGACATTGTTGAAGGAGTGGCGAGGGGCATCGACACATTCGACTGCGCGCTGCCGACGAGGGTTGCGCGCAATGGCGCTTTCTACACGCCGGAGGGTCGAGTGGACATCCTCAACGCTCGCTACACTCGTGAGTTAGGGCCCGTGATGGAGGGGTGCGACTGCCAAACATGCGTGATGCACTCCGCCGCGTATCTCCAGCACCTGTTCAAGGCAAAGGAATTGCTCGCATATCGCCTGGCGAGCATCCACAATCTGCGGTTCATCCATCGCTTATTTGACGACGCGCGCGCGGCCATAACCTCGGACACATATGAGCAGTTCAGGGGGGATTTCCATGCCGCGTATACCCCTAGTGACGAGGCGGCGCGGGAAGAACAGCGCGGCCTCTGGCTGCGGTCGCAGCAGGCGCGCGAACAGGCGGATATGCCGGAAGAATGGGAGTCGGATTCAGGGCTGGATTAGCCTGCAGCCCTTCGACTGCGCTCAGGGTGAGCGAGGTGGGGGATTAGCCGCCGGCGACGGCCGGAACGATGCTGACCTCATCGCCCTCCTTGAGGGGCGTTTCGAGGCCGCTGAGGAACCGGACATCCTCGCCGTTCACATAGATATTCACGAAGCGGTGGAGCTCACCCTCATCGTTGAAGAGGCGCTCCTTGATGCCGGGGAAGCGCTCATTGAGGATCGCGAGCGCGCCATCAAGCCGATCACTGCTGGCTTCAATCTCATCGACGCCATCCGTCACGCGCCTCAGGGGCGTGGGAATCTTGACTGTGACCGACATAGACAACTGGCTCCTTTAGTCTGATTTATTGCTGTCACTTCAGGATGTGAACCCGCCGCGTATGTGAGGCGTTCCTCTAACTATAGCGGAACGAAGCATGACCGTCTCTGCCACTGCGAAACCTTTGGCAGCTTCTATTCTTTGTCGACCAGACGCCCGGAGAGGTACTTGTGGATAACGCTGGACAGCAGCGTCTGATAGGGTATGCCTTCTTCCATTGCGCGAGTATGCGCCATGCCAAAATCGTGCTCCGTCACTCGCAGTGTCACGCGCTTGGATTTCTTTAGCGTATTGCGCGCCCTCAGCTTAGCGAGCGCAATTTCCTTGTCAGCGTCGGGGATCCGTTGCAGTTCGCCGCGTCTGAATGCTTCGAGGATTTCCCGCTCTTCTTCATCTAGCTCGTAGTTCATGTCTAACCCCTTCGGCCATACCTTCTCATAGCTCTCTGATTTGGAATGATTGTCTTGAGGAAGCTCGTTCCTTCGTCTTGTTCGACATGGGGGACCAGATACAAGTAACCGCGAATATCCACAACATAGACGCTCTGTCCCGGATAACGGCTCTGATTGGGGTGGGCATATGCATCAATCGGGCCGTCCCGCGCGATGGACTCCACAACATCCTGAAATGAGACACCTCGTTGTCTTATGAGTTGCTGATTTTTCTCCTCATTCCACTCGTACTTTGTATCCATATGTCAATTGTCATGCATTGTGTGCCTTTTGTCATCACATGAACTGACGCTATAGTATAGCGCGTTTAGCTGTAGGCCGGAGCAGGGTAGTGAGCTGTGCTCAGCCGTCGATGACGTCCCCGGGAACGGGGTCGACGCGGACGCCCTTTGACTTGACCCAATCTATGCAGCGGTCGATCTCGCCCTGTTCACCGTCAAGTTCGAGAACGACCCAGCCCTGGTCCTCCTCCACGTTGGCGCGGCGGATGTTGGTGACCACCTCATATTCGCGGCCAAGCGACCATATGATGGGCTCCTGGATGAGTTCCGACACGAACGTGAATCGGACACGAGCCTTGGCCATTGTTCCCCCCGTTATTCCCGTGTTGTTCCGGTTAGACGACGAACCTGCGGGACGCGGTTAGGCGTCCTCCGCCTTGATTGCGTCTTCAAAGTCGCGCAGTGAGGCATTGATGTTGACGGTCTGCGCCACATCCTGCACGGCCTCCTGCGTCTTCAGTCCGTTTCCGGTGATATAGGCGACGGTCACCTCATCCTTCCCGATGAGGCCCTTCGCAGCCAGCTTGCGCAGGACGCCGATGGTGACGCCGCCGGCCGTCTCTGCAAAGATCCCTTCCGTCTGGGCGAGGAGCTTCATGGAATCGACGATCTCCGCGTCCGAGACCGCATGGCCGGTGCCGTCACTGTCCTCGATAACCTTGAGCGCGTAGTAGCCGTCGGCAGGGTTGCCGATGGCAAGCGACTTGGCAACGGTATCGGGCCGGACGGGACGAATGTCCTTGATACCGGCATCGTAAGCGGAGACGATGGGCGATGAGCCTTCCGCCTGGGCGATGTGCATCTTCGTTTTTGGCTTGCTGATGATGCCGATGTCATGAAGCTCGTTGAGGCCCTTCCAAATCTTGGTGAACATGGAGCCGGAAGCTGCAGGAACGATTGCGTGGTCCGGCGCGTGCCAGCCGAGTTGCTCTGCCGCCTCATAACCCAGCGTCTTGGAGCCCTCGGAATAGTAGGGGCGCACGTTGATGTTGACGAATGCCCAGCCGTATCGATCCGCGATCTCCGAGCAGAGGCGATTCACGTCGTCATAGCTGCCGTTGACGGCGACCAAAGTTGGGCCATAGATGGCTGCGCCCACGACCTTTCCAAGCTCGAGATCGGCCGGGATGAAGACGTAGCACCTGATTCCGGCGCGGGCGGCATGGGCGGCAACGGAACCGGCGAGGTTGCCCGTTGAAGCGCAGGCGAGGGTGTCAAATCCGAAATCGCGCGCGGCAGTAGCAGCCACCGAAACGACGCGATCCTTGAAGGAATACGTCGGATTGACGCAGTCGTTCTTGAGATAGAGCTCGTTGAGACCAAGCTCCTTGCCGAGGCGATCCGCCTTGATCAGGGGAGTGAGGCCGGCGTTGATGTCAACCCGGTTCTCAGGATCAGCGGGTAGCAGTTCGGCGTATCGCCACATGGAGGGCGGGCCGTTCTTGATGGATTCACGAGACATGACGCGGGCGATTGCGTCGTAGTCGTACTGAACCTCGAGTGGCCCGAAGCAAAAGTCACAAACGTTGACGGGCAGGAGCTCGGTTTCCCGCGAACATTCCTTGCATCTGAGTGATGTTGTGTAGGGCATTAGGGCTGTAATCCGTTCTGCCTTGAATCCGCTCCAACTTGTTGGCCAATGCGAAATCAGTCGACTGAACCATTGTAGCAATCGTGTGACTGGTTGGGACAAATGAAGCGGGGCGGCACACTGTGCCGCCCCGCTTTGGGTTCCTTGTGGAACGAGAAAACTAGCGGTTCTGCCAGTTGGGCGCGCGCTTCTCTGCGAAGGCGAGCGGGCCCTCCTTGGAGTCCTCCGAGCCGCCGACGATCCGGTTGACCCAGCCGCTGAACTGGTAGTGCTCGTCAATGAACAGGTTGCGCCAGAATTGCGCGGTGGCCTTGACGCCTTGCACGGCGATAGGCGCGTTCTCCGCAATCATCTTGGCAATCTCAACGGCGCGGGGCAGGAGCTGATCCGGCTCAACAACCTCGTGCACAAGGCCGATGCGCAGGCACTCTGCAGGAGAGATGCGATCTGCCGTCAGGCCGATGTACATGGCCTCACCAACAGGAACCAGTCGCGGCATCAGGTGCATGCCGGAGCCGGGCATGATTCCGCGCTTGACCTCGAACAGGCCCATGTACGCCTCGGTCGAGATGATGCGGATGTCGCAGTCGATTGCGCGCTCGGTGCCGCCGCCCACGGCCAGCCCATTGATGGCCGCGATAAACGGCTTGGGCGAGCGGGCGAACTGGAACAGTGAGCCCGTGGGGCCGGCTCCTCCGCCGCCTGAGATCTGGAACAGGCGGCGCGCCCGCTCCTCTGCGTCGATCTCACCCTTGTCGAACGCCTCATTGACCTCGGCAGTGCGGGTGTTTCGATCCGACATTTCGCGCAGGTCAGCGCCTGCGGAGAACGCGCGGCCGTTGCCCGTTACGATGCCGACCCACATGTTGCGGTCGTTGTTGAAGTCGTGGAGCGCAATCTGGAGCTCCTCGTTCATGCTGCCGCCCATGGCGTTCAGCCGGTCCGGGCGGTTCATCGTGAACGTAGCGTAATGTTCCGCATCATTCTTCTCATATAGCAGTTCAGGCATTTGCTTCCCCTCCCACCTTTGTGGATTTTCCTGCGTAAAGCCGCCTAAGCCTACGTTTTTGGCAGGTTTGATGTCAAGTTGACGGCGTGGCGGCGCGGCGCGTCGGCTTTGACACCGTTCGCGCGTCACTGGTAGGGTGAATCGGGTTTGGGTGAGCCCATCAGGTGGGGTAGTACATAGCTCCGCAGCGGTCGCTTTACGGGTATCGAAGAAGCGCCGTGCGCAGGAAATAGCCATAACACACAGGGGGAATGACCATGCGCTTAACACTCTCAGCCATCAAGGCGGATGTCGGTTCAATCGGCGGCCACACAAGGCCGACGGACGAGATGCTGGACAAGGTGCGCTCAGAGGTGCAAGCCGCCATTGATCGAGGACTGCTCATCGATGGCTATGTGTTCCACGTGGGCGATGATATCGCCATCATCATGTCCCACACCCGAGGCAAGGATGACACCGAGATCCACCAATTTGCGTGGGACAGTTTTTTGGCGGCCACGGCCATCGCGCAGGAGTATGGCCTCTATGGGGCAGGACAGGACCTGTTGGTTGACGCGCCCTCCGGGAATGTGCGAGGCGCGGGACCGGGCGTCGCTGAGGTGGAGTTTGAGCATAATCCGTCTCCCGACAATAGGGAGCGGAACGCGGAATCGTTCATGATCTTCGCGGCGGACAAGTGCGGGCCGGGCGCGTACAATCTCCCGCTGTTCCTCGGATTCGCGGACCCGATGTACTGCGCCGGGCTGATGCTGCCGCGCATGATCCAGGGGTTTGATTTCAACGTCATCGATATGAACAACACCGGCGGCGACAGCATCCTGACACTGCATGCGCCGGAAGACTACTACCAGTTGACGGTGCTGCTGCGAGACAACGAGCGGTTCGGCATCGAGAGCATCTCATCGCGGACGTATGACGGGCAGGATGCGGCGGCGGTTTCCGCGCAGCGGCTCCACAACATCGCCGGCACATACACGGGCAAGGACGACCCCATCGCCATCGTGCGCAACCAGGGCATCTTCCCCGCGCCGGAGGAGGTTCTGTCCACGTTCACCAAGGCCCACTACATCGGTGGCGACGCTCGCGGCTCCCACAATATGCCGCTGATGCCGGTGCCGATGAATACACCTGTGACGGGACCGTACTGCCTGCCGATTGTCGAGTCGCTCGGCTTCTCCATGAATGCGGAGGGCAAGTTCTCGGCAAACTTTGTCGACTTCTTTGACAACCCCGCATGGGACCTCGTACGGAACAAGGCCCAGGAGAAGGCGCTGTACATGCGCGACCAGGGATGGTCGGGCCCGGCGATGCTTCCGTACACCGAGCTGGAGTACGGTGGATTCCGCGACATCGTGACAGGTCTGGAGGAGCGCTTCGCTTTCCGGGCGGAGTAGGCGGTGAAACGCATCACCGCAAACTAAATGACACGCACGATAGGGGCGCCTCTCGAGGCGCCCCTATCTGTTTCGGATGGAACTCATAAGGTGTATGGACCATGAAACTCCTTGTTGGCACGGGGAATCCCGGCAAGGTAGGGGAATTCCGAGAGCTGCTGGACGGATTGCCTGTTGAGCTTGTGACGCCCTCAGACATCGGCCTTGATATCGAGGTTGAGGAGACCGGCGATACATTAGAAGAGAATGCGCTGATTAAGGCGCAGGCGTATGCAAATGCGGGCGGGATTCTGACGCTCGCAGATGATTCCGGCCTGTTCGTGGACGCGCTGCACGGTGATCCGGGTGTACGTAGTGCGCGTTATGGCGCTCCCGATGCCAAGACGGACGAGGACCGGGTCGCGCTCTTGCTGCGCAATCTCACAGATGTGCCGGACGGGGAGCGGGACGCTGCTTTCCGTTGCGTTATCGTCATCGCGGAACCAAGCGTAAACACCGTTCGTATAGCGAAGGGAGAGCTGCGGGGTATAATTGGACAATCTCCAAGGGGGACGAACGGGTTCGGATATGATCCGGTATTTGTCGTGCGGGAGTATGGGAAGACGGTAGCTGAATTGGACTCAGAAACAAAGAACGCGCTCAGTCACCGAGGCAGGGCAGCCCTCATCGCGCGGGGCATTATTGCCGAGATGGTGACTGCGAACGAAACCGAGGGAAACGACCAAGCATGACCGTTGCCGCCCCCATAAGCGTCAAGGATGTGTTCGGACGCCTGCTGCAAGACCTCCGTATCTCAGTCACGGATCGGTGCAATTTCCGTTGCTCCTACTGCATGCCGGCTGAGATATTCGGCGAGCGGTACGAGTTTCTGCCGCGTGACCAGATTCTGACCTTTGAAGAAATCGAGCGCCTGACACGCATCTTTGCGGGTCTGGGCGTAACGAAGATCCGAGTGACGGGCGGGGAGCCGCTGCTGCGGAAAGATCTGCCTGAGTTGATCCGGATGCTCTCAGCGGTTGAGGGCATTGAAGACCTTTCACTCACGACCAACGGCTACCTGCTGCCGCCGATGGCGAAGGAATTGCGAGAAGCCGGTCTGCGTCGTGTCACCATCAGCCTGGACAGCCTGGACGACGAGACGTTCAAGCGGATGAATGGACGTGGATTTGGTGTGGACCGCGTGCTTGAGGCCATTGAGGCCGCGGAGGACGCAGGTCTGGGCCCAATCAAGATCAATAGCGTGGTGCAGCGTGGCGTCAACGATAATTTCGTGACCGACCTCGCCAGGTACTTCAAGGGTACGGACAAGATCGTGCGGTTCATCGAATACATGGATGTTGGCACCATCAACGGCTGGAAACTGGAAGAGGTCGTGCCGAGCAGGGAACTTGCCGCCCGCATCAACGCCGAGACGCCCATTATTCCCATCGACCGCAACTACAAGAGCGAAACATCCTCGCGTTATGCCTACGCCGACGGCACAGGTGAGATCGGGTTCATCTCGTCCGTCTCGGAGCCGTTCTGCGATGATTGCACCCGCGCCCGCCTCTCAACGGACGGCAAGCTGTATACCTGCCTGTTCACCGGCGACGGCCATGATCTGCGCGAGGCACTGCGCTCAGGCGCGACCGATGATGAGATCCAGGAGCTGATCACCGGCGTCTGGGAACAGCGAACAGACCGCTACTCCGAAGAGCGAACGAGTGAGACCTCCGCGCTCGCGGGCAAGAAGCCGGAGCGCGTGGAGATGTACCACATCGGCGGGTAGGCGGATACGCCGCCGAACAATCCGATGGCTGATCAAGAGAGCCCGGGGCAACTATCCCATGTCGATCCAACGGCGGGGCCGCGCATGGTCGATGTTGGCGACAAGGATGTGACAAAACGAGAGGCCGTCGCGCGGGGCAGGGTAGTCATGTCGCCCGAGACACTCACGGCCATCCGTGAGCAAGCGACACCCAAGGGCGATGTTCTGTCTGTGGCGCAGTTGGCAGGCGTCATGGCCGCCAAGCGCACCGCCGAGTTGATTCCGCTCTGCCACCCACTCCCGCTGTCATTCGTGGGTGTCGAACTGACATCGGGCGAGGACGGTGCGAGCGTCGAGATTGAAGCCACCGTGCGCACGATGGGTCAGACAGGCGCAGAGATGGAAGCGCTAACAGCGGTCAGCGTCGCGGGTTTAACCGTCTATGACATGTGCAAGGCCATCGACCGCTCGATGACGGTTGAGGCGGTGCGGTTGGTCGCCAAGTCCGGAGGCCGGAGCGGGGATATACGGCTCGAAGAGTAGGGCTAGGGCTCAGGTTCGCGGTCAGTAGTGGTTTGTCAGGCAACAACAAGGAAAAGAACAACCTATGGTATCTGAACCAGACGTTTTGTTTGATCCACAACCGGTGACCCTGACCGGACATCTGGTGCGCCTTGAGCCAATTGGGTTGGAGCATGCAGCAGACCTCTATGCTGTGGGCGCAGAAGAGTCTATATGGACTTATTTGGCCCGTGGAGCTTTCACAAACGTTGAGGATGCTGAGGGATGGATTGAGGACTGCGTAGCGCAGTTGGTAGCAGGCACGAGGATTCAGTTTACGGTGCTGTTGAAGGAAACAGGTAAAGCGGTGGGTTCGACGGGTTATCTGGATATTGACCGAACCCATCGAACTCTGGAGGTCGGCTGGACTTGGTACGGCGTCGCCTGGCAGCGAACCGGGGTAAATACCGAATGTAAATATCTTCTGTTGAAGCACGCGTTTGAGGATATGGGAGCACGGCGAGTGGCCTTAAAGGCCGATAGCCGCAACGAGCGTTCAAGGCGGGCGATAGTGAGGATAGGCGCCATAGAGGAAGGGACTCTAAGAAATCACCGCATAGCGCGGGATGGAGTGGATCGTCATTCAGTCTTCTACAGTGTCATTGACAGTGAGTGGGCAGGCGTGAAGGAACGGTTGGAAGGAATGCTGCAGCGCTAAGGCGGTAAGCCATGCTGCAGTTGGTGTCTACTTCTGGATTCCCGCTTTCGCGGGAATAACGAGGTGCGCCTCCTCACCCGAACCCTCTCCCTGAGGGAGAGGGGATTTTGCGGGATTCCAGGTTAGTCGCGGGTGGCGAGGAGGAAGCGGCGGGCGATGTTGGCGGTTTCGTCCGGGACCTGCATATAGATTGCGTGGCCGACGTCCGGCATGACGAGGAACTCGCCGTGGGGCAGGGCCTCCGCCAGCGGCCTCTGATGCGACTCAAGCAGGTTGTTCTCCTCAGCCACGACGATGAGGATTGGCATTGTCAGCCGGTCTGCGCCGTCGATGAGCATGAACTCATCGGTTGCCATCTCCTCCATGTTGTATGAGTTGAGGCTCCATGCGGCCTCTGCCCGGCCGTCAGAGTGGACGATGGTTTCCTCGTTAAGTACGTCGTCCAGCGCTTCCTTGGTCCAGACGCTTGTCATGTTGTTGGATTCAAGTCGGCGCTTGAGATCTTCCACGGACACCCACGAATTGCGACGGCCCGGCCCGGGCTTCTCCGTCAGGTCCTCATTGAGGACATTGACGCGCACCCAGTGGGCAGGGCCCTCCGGAACCGGCTCAATCATCACCATACCGAGCACGCGATCGGGGTGGTTGGTCGCGTACAGCCCGCTTATCGCGCCACCGTAGGAGTGGGACATGATGTAATGCGGCGGGAGGTTGAGTTCCTCGACGATGCCGGCCATGTCCTGCGCGCCCTCAGTCGCGCGGTATCCGGTTTCCGGCGCGTCCGACTCGCCGTGCCCGCGTGTGTCCAGCGCGATAACACGAAAGTCGTTGCGCAGACGCCGCGCGACGGCGTTCCAGCTTCGTCCGGTTCGCCGTCCACCATGGACAAGCAGCAGCGGAGTCCCGTCGCCTCCCCAATCGAGCGAGTGAAATGTCACACCCTCAACGGTGACGAACATACTCGTCCGCCCCTCGGATTGCTCGCGTGTGATTACTTCAGGCACTGGACCTCCCGGTGTATGTTGTGTGACTCAGATTGGGGCAGGGGGTCAGGCGGGATACCACTGCCTTCGTTCAAGCATCCCTTTGAGATACGACATCTCTCCCGTGTGCATTGAATTATCATGCATCACGCTGACGAGACGGACTCCGGCGGTTGGCATCGGGTCCCACCGCGGCTCGTTGAGGACGCGGTCGAGCGCCTCGGGCGTGATTGTCTGAATGTACTCCTGCGTGCGGGCGTAGACGGCGTCATAGTATTCGATGATCACGGACGCCTCCGGCGACTGGAATGCCCGAACCTCGTCCATGGAGTGGCCGGTGCCGGTGTTCTGCGGGTCGGCGGCCATGCCGAAACGCTCATGCCAGCCATCCACAATCCACGCCTGCTCGCGGTTGGCAAGGCCGGAGATTTCGTGGTCCTGGGTGCGTGTCAAATGCCAGCCGGTCCAGCCAAGCGGGTTTGATTGCTCATCCGGTTGTTTCATCAACTGCTCGACGCTAAGCCCCTCGATGCACCTGGCAAGCAACTGCCTTACCCGACCAAAGTGATCGATGGCCAAATCTCTCATGTCCATCCCGATTCCTCCGTCCCCCCAGGCGCTGGGCGCTTATTGCCGCTCAGACCTTTTCGTGCTGCGTCTGATACCAGGGCAGGCCGTTGACCATTTCAATCTTGTAGTCGGAGAAGAGAACGGGATAACGGTCCTGGACGATCTCGGCAATCTTGGCGAAGACAACGCGGATCTCCTCCTCCGAGCTGGGGTCCGTACGCGCCTCCAGGACATGGCGCAGGGCGCGGATATTCGTGCTCCATCCGATGCTTGTTGCGACGCCGATGGGAGCAATACGCCGCATGGCGGACGTGATCTCCTTCTTGCGGGAGAACTGCGCGCCGTCCTCATCCAGCTGGTAGTGTTCCGCCATCATCTTCTGCAGCTCTTCCAGCTTCTGGAAGGTGTCGACAAAGACTTCCATGATGTGCTCATCCTCGCGGACGGCGGTGGGGGCCCACATGCCGAGGTCGTCGAGGCGGACGAAGCGCAGGCTCTCCTGCGAGATGGCGGTGCCGGCGCGATGACGAACGAGCTCATGCGTGAAGACGCGGCTGACGTCGGTGATGGCGAAGTTGAGAACGCTGTGCTCGAGGACGGAGCCGTGGCCCGTGGCGATGATGTTCTTGAGGTGGGCGGCGTTGTTTGGGCGGACGCGGGTGACGTTTGGGTTGAGGCCGGGTTCAAAGCTCCGGTAGCAGAGGCGTCCCATGAACTCGGCGAGAGCCTCAACGTCCGTGTAGGCATCCGTAGACCAGTTCGGCGCGCCGATGTGCTCAAGGTAAGCGCTAAGTCCTTCGGGTATTATCTTGGTCTCTCCTACCAGAAAAACCTTCGGCTCCACGCCGTGCATATGCGCCCCTCCCCCCGCGATGTTTCCATGCAAACTGTAGCACGGTAGGGCGAAAGTTGGGGTAGGGGATGCTGCCGTGGATCTTTACGGTAGTGATACATGACATTAACGGTGACTTAACTTCGTTTACCTGATATTGTGGCATTGTGGTTATGTGGAAAGTGAATATCTTACCTCCACCGTGGACTATCCAAGGTCGATAAAGACTGTCGCTCACCGAGGCGCCAAGGCACTGGCGCCCGAAAACTCTTTACTCGCATTCACCACAGCCGCTGAGCTTGGCGTCGCTGCCATTGAGACCGACGTTCGCCTGGCTGCGGACGGCCAGCCCGCCATCATCCACGATCCAACACTGACCAGGACGCACGGCCACAAGGCCCACATTGCCGCCACGAGGATGGCGGACCTGCAGGCTCTTGGCGTGCCATCCCTCTCCATCATGCTCGACGGCTTCGCCGCCGACTTTGACGTAATCATCGACCTCAAGGAAAAGAGCAGGGGACTCGCTGAAGCCGTGGGGCGTGTCGTGGCCCACTCAGGCCGGGCCGAGCGCTGCTACGTGACAGGTTCAGACCTCAGCCTCCTGCGCCGCGCTCAGGCACTTGCGAAGGGGCTGCGGCTCAGCTGGACCATCGGGGCGCGTCACGGGACGCTGACTCCGGCGGCGGTGGTTGAGGCGTCCGTTGTCGGAGTGTCGGAACTGGCGGTGCAAGCCTCCGAGGTGAGCGCGGAGCTGGTGGCACAGGCCGGATCCTTGGGGATCGACGTTCGCGCATACGGCATAAGGACACCGGTGGGGGTACGAGAGTTGCTAGCTCTCGGCTGCACGACGCTGACACTGGATGACCCACGCTGGGCGATGATGCCCAGGCAGCTGCATCTGCCGCTGGTTTCCACGGCGGCCTAAACCTGACCCACTCATCCTTCTCCGGCGAGACCTAGGATTCCTTTTCGGCCCCGCTTACCCTGAGCCTGTCGAAAGACGTGAACGGGGAAGTCCCCCGATGCATATACTGGCCTTGATGGTTGGTGTTGGGGACTCCCGGTTCGATTCTGTTAGTGCTGGCGCGCCGGCGTTGGAAGCGCGCCGTCTCCGAAAGCAGTTCGGCGGCAGGAACGTCGTGAATGATGTCTCTCTGCACGTCAACAGCGGCGAGGTCGTTGGGCTTGTTGGCCCCAATGGCGCCGGTAAAACCACCACGATCCGCATGATGCTCGGCATTCTCGCGCCCGATGAGGGCGAGGCGCGAGCGTTGGGCGGGCCGCTCACCGAGGAAACGCAGGAACGCATCGGTTACCTCCCGGAGGAGCGCGGCCTGTATGAAGGCCTCCGTCTCACTATCGTCCTTTCGTACCTGGGTCAATTGAAGGGGCTGAGCCGACGTGAGGCCGCCATTCGAACTGCTGAAATGCTGGAAGCCGTCGGCATGTCGGAGCACGCAAGCAAAAAGGTGCGTGAGCTGAGCCGCGGGATGACGCAGCTCGTTCAGTTTGCGGCGACTCTGTTGCACCACCCGGACATCCTCGTCCTTGATGAGCCGTTCTCGGGCCTTGACCCGGTCAATGCTCGCCGGATGAAGGAACTTGTGCTTGAGGAAAAGGAACGCGGCGCGGCGATCATTTTCTCCACGCACCAGATGACGGACGTGGAGGAACTTTCAGACCGCGTATTGATGATTGACGGCGGGGAGGTGGCGTTGGACGGCGTGCCGTCCGAACTCCGCCGGCGGTACCGCGGCGACACCATTCGCATTGAATCTCCGGACGCGCCGCCGGAACGAATCACCGGAGCAGTGGAAATTGAACGTTCTGCCGAGAACATCACAATGCGCCTCATGGAGGGAGCCACGGCGGAGCAGGTACTCAGGCAGCTGCTCGACGCCGGTATGCATATAGAGCGATTTGAGGTCGCGCTGCCGACGTTGGAAGAGATATTCATCCGTGAAGTACAGGGGCGGAGAGGCACGGCATGAATAAGGCTTGGGTTGTTGCTCGCCATGAGCTGACAACGATGCTGTCGCGGACCGGCTTCCTTGTCATGACTGCGCTTGTGCCGGTCGGGATGCTTCTGCTTGTAGGCAGCATTGGGGCGTATGTCCTCTTCACGTCCGGTGAGGACGATGAACCGGAATCCCGGTTAGTCGGCTACGTGGATCTCGCCGGCGTCATCAGCGAGCCGGGGACCCTGGGAACCACCGAGTACGTGCCGATCCGGAGTGAGGATCAGGCGCGTGCGGCAGTGGCGTCCGGGGAACTCGATGCCGCGTATGTAATCGGGCGCGACTACATCTCCACCGGCAGAGTTGTTGAGGTCGTCAAAGGCGAGAGAGGTCTGAACATCACAGGCGGAGGCAGCGGCTCGCTCCGGGAGTTCTTGCGCATCAACCTGGTTGCGGAGGCAGTGGACGATGCCCGGGCTGCGCGCATCCTGTCCCCGGCTTTCATCACCACGCTTGAGGTTGATGAAGGCGGCCGGCCTGCCGAGGACTCGTTTGTTCCCGAGACGCTGATTTTCTTCCTGGCGATGGCGTTTGCCGTAATCTTCTCCGTCCTGGCAATCACCGGCTACCTGCTGCAGGGGCTGAACGAGGAGAAAGAGAACCGCGTCATGGAAATCCTGCTCTCCACGGTCAGCCCGGATCAACTGATGCTGGGCAAGCTGTTGGGGTTGGGCGCTGCGGGCATCGTTCAGATAATCGTGTGGATGGGGTCGGCCGCGGGCATCCTCATTGGAAGTTCGTTCTTCCTGGATGACATCCCTGTTCTTGGGCTGCCCTCGTTGCCGCTCATTCTTGTTGGATTTGCATATTTCCTGCTGGGATACGCATTCTTCGCGGCGCTGATGGCCGCGCTCGGCGCAGTTACAACGTCGCAACGAGAATCGCAGCAACTGACAGTTATCGTCATCCTGCCTGCCGTTGCCCCGTTCTGGTTCTCGTTTGCGATCATTGATGACGCGGGCGGCATATTGCCGCAGGTCATGACGTACATCCCGTTCACCGCGCCGACGATGTCCCTGGCGCGCCTCGCGTTTGATGCCATGGGGCCGCTGGAGATCGCCGCAAGCCTGTTGGCGCTGACGATCTCGGTGGTGGTAACCGTGAAGCTGGCGCAGCGCCTCTTCCGCAGCTACCTGCTCGTCTACGGACACCGGCCGCCGCTTCTGCAGCTGCTGAGGACCGCCGTGACAGGACGCGTGTAACTGGTGCTACTGCTGTCCGCCGTAGCGCAGCAGCCGTTCGCCGATGATCAGGCCGAGCACTACGTAGATGGCATCCATCAACGGGAAATAGATGGTGTGCGACAGGGCCGCGTCGCCCGACTCAGTGCTCGTATCCAGCAGCCAGAAATACTCCCAGAAGAACAGCATCACCAATACGACGGAGCCGTAGAAGAGCCCGTTTACGATGGCGCAGGTGTAGTTGTCCGTCGACTCCGGATCGAGCCGCCATCGGTAGAGAAACGTCAATACGAGCATCAGGGGCGCGCCGAGGGCCATGAAGTAATTCATGATCTTCCAGTACGGGTACTCGGGAGAGCCGTCATGAATAAGCGGCGTGATGATGAACAACAGGGCGACGGCAATCGCCGTCAGCAAGAGATAGGCTCCGAAGAGGCGAGTGAGTATCTGTGCCATCTTTGTCTCCTTCCTCAATCTCGCTCAACCGGGATTCGGTCTCTAGGGTACTCCAGAGACAGCGAACAAGACTGACCCCTTATAATGAATACATTGCAACGGGAGGATAGCGACCTAGAAGACGCATATGACATCTGAACTCTCGTGGGAGGGTGATTCTATCCTGTTACCGTCCGGTTCGCCAATTCCCACTGATTACATCGCGGGATATCAGCACGCCCGCCAAGCCAATCAGGTCGTCGCAGACAACTATCTTGCCCACCATCTGATCGCCGACCCTGAGGCGGACGCCGTCATCGCAGAACTGGGCGATATGGATCGCGCGCAGTCCGCCATGCTCATCCGTGCGGTGATGGATGATCCGGACGGCAGTGTCCTCAAGAATGCCCCTGCGAGCGTTCAACGTCTCGTTGGCGGGCTGGATACACCCCCGGACTGGGTGAACTACGACGAGTTCATGCCGGGATCGCGTATGTTTCTGCGAAACGCGCGCATCATCCTCGCGGCATTCGTGGGCGGAACGCTTGTCGAAGGCTTCACCACAAACATCAGCAAATCGTTCTTCATTACCGGCCGCGTTCGTGATCAGGGCGTGCGACGCCTCATGCAGAACAATCGGCATATGCTGGAGTCATTTCTGCCGGGGGGGTTGGAGCGCGCCGGTGACGGTCTCAAGCTGAGCATGCGCCTGCGTTTGGTTCATGCGCAGGTGCGCAAACTGCTGGAAGAATCGGATGAATGGGATACGGAGGCATGGGGTGTGCCTTTGAGCTCGGCGCACCTGGGGATGGCGATTGCGGGATTCTCCGCGCGTCTTCTCTACCACATGAAACGGCTGGGGGCAAAATACACCGATGAGGAGCGGCGGAGCTTCATGGCCATATGGCGCTACACCGGCTACATCATGGGCATTCCGGAAACGATCCTGTTCAAGGATGAAGAAGAGGCGTTGGAACTCTATAGAATTGCCGTCATGTGCGAGCCTAATCCCAGCCAGGAAGGGGTCGTCATGGCGCACGCGCTGATCAATTCTGCGCCGCTCGTTGTCGGTATCCAGGACCCGAAGGAACGCCAGAAGCTGGCCAACTATGTCTTCCGGATTTCCCGCGCCGTGATCGGGCCGGATATGGCTGACAAGCTCCGCTATCCGAAGACGCCGGTTATTGGCGTTCTCCCGTTCTTCAGGTTCCAGGCCAAATACCACAACTTCCTGTCACGGTGGATTCCGCGCCTGACCAACCAGAATAATTTCACACAGTTTACGGGCCTGCTTGATGCGGCGACCGTCCAGGAAACAGACATTCACTACAACATGCCGGATCACGTCTATTCCGAGAACTCCAGCCCCTGGTAACGGGCTGTCAGGAGAGCGAGGAGGACGCGGCAGCGGCGGCGAGATTTCCGCTACGGACTGCCGATTCCATCGTTGCCGGCCACCCCGTTTGGGTCCAGTCTCCGGCGAGGAAGAGGCCGGGAATAGCTGTTGTTTGAGTCGGCCTGCGGTCCTGAATGCCCGGCAGGCATCGAAAGGTTGCCTGCGGCTGTTTGACGACACGGAAGAATGTCATTGAAGCAGTGCGTGTCTCGGGCAGCACGGGCCGCAGCTCGGCCTCAGCCATGTCACGCAACTCGTCCTCTGTCATGCCGGCCTCACGCCATGCGGCGCTGATCGACACCGACACACGCGAGTTCGCATCGGCTGACTCCTGCATGAGAGAGCGGTTGAATATCCATTGGATTGGGCTGTCCAGAACGGTCAGGAACGGCTCATCCATAATCGGACGGTCATAACCGATGTGCAGTCCTACGATGGGCGCCCATTCCAGTTGCGGCGGGTTGACGTTCTTCAGGGGAGTGTCCGCATCCTGGCTGATTAGCAGCCTTTCAAGACCGTCCCACGGCATGGCGCTGATCACTGCGTCCGCGTTTATGGTTTCCTCGCCGACTCTGACCCCCGTGAGGCGGCCATCCGTGATACACAGCTCATTCACTCGGCGGCCCATGAGAAGCCTCCCGCCGCGCGATTCGATGTAACGGCGCGCGCCGTCGCTGACAAGGGTTGACAGCCCGACGCGCGAATAACCGAGATCGGCCATGCCTTTACCGGCAAGCAGGGAGTCCTGGAATGCCATGATGCCCATATAGGCGCTGGCGGCATCGATTGTGTCGTTGAGGATGGGGAGTGTGATGAGTTCCCAAAGAGCTGCAATCGTCTTCTCGTTCTGCCCGTGCTCCAGGAGCCACTCGCGGAAGGACGTCGCCTCCAACCGCTCGCGCTCGCGTTCTCTGTTCGTGCCGCGGATGCTCAACATGCCGCGGATGATTCGCAGCCTGTCCATCAGTCCGAGATGCCGATAGAGCAGGAGGGAGGGCAGGAGGTCAAGCGGGGCAGGGAGTAGCCGTGTTGACGACAAGGCGCCTCGTTTTCCGGCCCTGTCGGCTACCGTCACGCGCAGCTGCTGCTGAAGCGTTGTCTGCTGGAACGCTTCAATCTTCTTGAGAAAGTCGATGTACTCAGTGCAGCAACGGAGAAAGACGTGTTGGCCGTTGTCCAACTCAATGCCCGTTTTGGGATCAACAAAAGAAAAAGCCCGACCGCCGAGGTAGTTGCGGCGCTCAATAAGGGTGACAGTGATGCCGCGTTCGGCGAGGGCGCATGCCGCGGAGAGGCCGGCAAGTCCGCCGCCAATCACCACGCAGTGGCTACGCGCTCCATCGGGACGTAACTCTGAATCCACAGTCGCACCGCCAACCCGACTTTCTCGCGGGTTGACAGGCCAACCCGACCTTCAAAGACGTTGTAGTTCCTTGCTTCGATTCTATCGAGGACGCGGCCATAGAGTCCGCCGAGGACGGCAGGGAAGGCGCGGGTGCGGACCGGCAGGAGCTTGAGCAGCCGCTTTCCGCGCTCGAAATACTCCCTGGCGCGAGCGACCTCGAACTCCATCAGGCTCAGAAACTGATCGTTCACCGTGCCCGCGAGCAGGTCTTCCTCGCTGTAGCCGAATCGCCGCAGATCCTCTTGCGGGATATAGATGCGTCCGCGGTCGGCGTCCTCGCGGATGTCCCGCAGGATGTTTGTGAGCTGCATGGCAAGGCCGAGGTCGATGGCATATTCTCGAGCACGCTGATCCGTGTAGCCCATGATCTGGATGCAGATCAATCCGACAACTGACGCAACGCGGTAGCAGTACGTCTTCAGGTCATCAAAGGTCTCATAGCGGGAGATGGTGAGGTCCATCTCAACGCCGCGTGCCACCTCCACAAGATCTTCGTAGGGAATGTCATACTCCCCTGCGGCATGGGCGAGCGCCTCAAACACAGGCCCGTCCGGGTTCCCGGCTCGCGCCTCCTCTAGCAATGCGTCGATGCCCTGGATTCGTCTCGTTTTTTCATCGATGGGCAGGTCATCGTCAGAGAGATCGTCGCAGAGGCGGCAATAGGCATAGGCGGCGTACATGGCGCGGCGTCTGCGGCGCGGCAGAGTGACAAAGGCATAGTAGAAATTGCCCGCCGCTTCCCGGGTTATCCTGCGGCAGTGCTCATATGCCTCAAGGGGCGCGGCCAATGTTGCCATCCCCACCCTCTAGATCTGCCTCGTGAGCTTCATCCGGAGCCACGTCTTTGCCAGCAGCCACGTCTTGCGCGCCTTCGTCACCGTTGGTCGCTTTGAGAGCACATCGTAGTTCTGACCTTCGATGGCGTCCAGGACGCGGAGGCCTCCGAGTGTGAATAACTTCACATGCATTTTGAAGGCGCCCTCGAGCGTATCGACAAGCTGAAAACCCTCACCAAACAGCCGGCGCGTGCGTTCAACCTGGAACGCCATGAGATCACGAAAGGCAGGAGTGTACTCGCCGCGCGCCAACTCCTCTTCCGTGTACCCAAACCTGCGCATGTCCTCTTGCGGGATGTAAATCCGACCCATGGCATAGTCGCGTTTGACATCCTGCCAGAAGTTGGCGAGTTGGAGGGCAGTGCAGGTGGCATCTGACAACGCCCGCCGCTCCGGGTTGTTCTTGCCGATCAGGGTCAGATACAAGTCGCCGACGGGGTTTGCCGAATGACGGCAGTAGTGCAGCACGTCTTCGTAAGTCTCGTAGCGCGTGTTGACCTGATCCATTCGGTTGGCCTCGATAAGATCGAGGAACGGCTGCCGCTCAATGTCAAAGGTAGAAATGGTGTGTTGGAGGGCGAGGAATCGAGGCTCGGTCGGGGAGCCGGAGTAGCACTGCTCCAACTGCGCCGCCCATTCGTCCAGCAACGCAAGGCGGTTCCCTTCGGCCTCATCGCCGAGGTCATCGACGCCTCGACAGTAGGTATAGATGGCGGCAACATGGGGGAGCATGTCGCGCGGCATGAGGCGTGACGCGACGGAGAAATTCTCGTAGTGCGACCGCGCAATAGCGATGCACTCGTGGTAGGCGGACTCTAGTGAGGCTGGAACATTAGCCGCCTCGCGCGTCCGCATTATTTCTCTCCCTGAACTCCCATGACCTGGACGATCAATTGGCGCGGACGCGGGCGATCCAATTCAATAAAGAAGATCCGCTGGTACATACCGAATTGAAGGCGATTCGCGAGGATGGGAACCGTTTCGCTGGTTCCCATGATAATCTGCTGGCAATGGGCATGGCCGTTGGGAGGTTCGTCGTCGTTCATATTGACGGTGCGAATCTCGAAGTCGTTGTGCTGATAGCCGCCCTCGCGCGGGGCGAAATGCTCAAGGATGTGCCCCACGTCTTCGAGGAGCAGCGGCTCCAACTCATTGATGACAACGGCGGTTGTGGTGTGCTTGGCGTAGACGACCACCGAACCGTACTGGACGCCTGTTTCTTCCACGATGTTCTGTACCCAATCCGTGACATCCACAAACTCGGGCGCCTGGCTTGAATGGATGTCAATTGTGTACGAATAAATCTGGTATTGGCCTTCACCGACAAGACCGCCCTGTTGGGCGCTGGACACAGATGCTCGTGCTTCCATAGCGTGCTCCAATCAGTACGCGAACAAAACTGCTCTACAGATAAGGATACAGCGCCATTAGCAATTTTCAAATTGGCGAAAGACAAGAGGAAGGCTCATGAGGGCTCCGCCCCAGGTTCCTCAGTGAGAAAAGGGTCATCCTCAATATCGGTAATGGATGACTCAGGGCCGCCGCTTAACCCCCGATAGAGGAAAAGCAGGAAACCCGCGAGTAACAGTGTTGCCGCAATTCCAACGGTCACAACAGTCCACGGTCCAAGTCCGGAAACAGTGTCAGCTCGCCCAACGGCTGCCCCTATCAAAACCGTGACGGATGCAAGGGCCAGCGAGACGACGATGATGACCGCGATGCTAACGGCTTCGTTGCGTATGACTGCGTCTCGCTCCTCTGAATTGACACCGCGGCTCTCCATCTCCCGGGCCTGTGCGCCCAGTTGGATGATCCTGTGTAGAGCAACGAGGCCCGCAACGGTGAAAAGGAATATGGCAGCAGATGCCAGTACCGGGAGCGGCTCAGAGAAATATATGTAGCGTCCAAAGAATCCGTGCCAGTCAATCCGGTTGTGCGCCCAAAGATCCGGGATATGGGCGGCCATCAGCAGCGCTGTAATTGCCCAGAATGGAAAGCGGCCCGTATTGGCGATTCGCAAGACGAGATAAGCGGCGGCGGCTCCACCGACAATAAAGACCGCTGCCCACGAAATAGGGTTGGGGGCCAGTTGAACGACAAATGCGGGCCACTGCGTGCGTTCGGGGTCTGCGTATTGTGCTGAGCTTGAGACGATCAACAATGCAGCTATCGTTAGGGTGGCGATGAGCGCGGCTTCTGCCACGGCCAGTTGAGCAAGTATGGACGTGCGTATGCGGCTCATTGGTACCTGTCCATGTGGCGTACGAGGGTCGTTATGAATCGTTCACGTGACGGGTCCCAGTCCATCACAGTGGCTCCGGCCTGCTGCAGCGCTGCGATTGTGGCCTGTGTTTCCCAACGAGACATGTCTGATTGTGGGTCAGCCCAGTTGCCTGGCTCATGCTGTGAGGGTGGGCTAACGTGGATGACGCGCACGCGGCCCCCTCGGCGAGATTGAGCGCGGAGGGCGGTGAGCCGGATCACTGCGGTCGTGAGGCGGTCCAGCTGCTCCGAATCGTCTCCCGGGCGCGGGTAATGGGCATCCAGGCGGGTGATGATGAACACCTGCGGACGCAGCCTGAACAGGAACGATTTGCACCATTCGACTGAACGGAGGAGATCCTGTTCAGGAGGGCCGGGCGTGAGTCCGGTGAACATCTGCGTAAGGCGTCGAAACTGCTTCTGGCCGTTGTCAGGCGAAAGCAATTCCCCGCCACCCTGCGTGTTGTAGGCGTATGCCCCAAGCGTGGAGCCTTGCGAGACGTAGTATTGCGCCAGGGTTCCTGCCGCCTCAATCGTGTTTTCCATGGGGCTCGATGCCGCCGTGCCGACGTTCATGTAGTCTGCCGTGTCAAGAAAGATCCAGATGGCTTTACGTCCCTCCGGCTCCAATTCGTTGACGAGCGGCACGTCGTACACGTCAGAGTTCCGGGCCGTCGCTTTCCAGTTGATGCTTTTGATTGGGTCGCCGGGCTGATACGGACGCAGTTCGCGGAACTCCTCACCGGAGGAACGAATACGGGCGATGTCATCCATGAGCAGGGTGCTGCGTGTCATTGCCCGGACTGAGTTGAGACGGGTGATGTCAGCGGTTCGCGGCGCTACGAGCACGTTCAACTCGCGGCCCACAGCGCCGGACTGCGCGTGCCCCGTTCCAAGCGGGGCCTGTGATTCCCACACGGTTTCCTGCAGGGTGTACTCGCCGCGTTTCGCAAAGGCGATTGTGTAGGAGAGATCAACGCTCACCTCGCCGGGCCATTTCCAGACGATGCGGAAATTATTGCCGTCAACAACGGCGGCTTCCTCCGGCAGAGGATCGACGACGCGGATAGGCCCGATGCCGCTGCGCGCGGTCAGACGCCGCTCTACAATCAGGGAGTCGCCAACCCAGCAGATGACGCGGGGCAGGCTGCGCTCGATCGCCACGTCGTCCGGAGGCCGGATAGCGCCTGCAGTCAGGACTGCCACGAACAGAAAGACTGCGCCCGCCAGCAGGACAATATTGCCGAGAAACAGCCCCGCAATGAGGAGCGCAAGGCTGAGCCACGTCCAGCTCAGCAGGGCGGGAGTAATCATGGCTAAGTGGGCCGCACCCCTAGCTCTGTTGGCACGGGAACCTGGTCCAGGATCTCGTCGATGATCGACTCCGGTCTCACGCCCTCAAGCGTGTCCTCAATGTTGAGGATGATGCGGTGAGCGAGGACATCCGTGACGATCATCTTGACATCGTCCGGCACGACGAAATCCCGCCCATGGATGAGCGCGATGCTGCGGGACACACGCAGAAGGGCAAGGGAGCCGCGAGGGCTGACACCGACGGCGACGCGCGGATGGTCTCGCGTCAGCCTGACGAGCTCGGTGATGTAATCGACGATGACGGTATCGATGTAGACGGCAGTCTCGACCAGCCTCTGGAGTTCAAGAAAGCCCTCGACGGAGATGGCCGGTTCAAGGTCTCCGGTGGGATCGTCCTTTTGCCATGCAATTCGCCGGTTGAGGATGTCGCTTTCAAGCTCCTGGTTCGCCGGATAGCCTGTGCCGAGCTTGAAGAGAAAGCGGTCAAGCTGTGCCTCGGGCAGAGGATACGTGCCTTCCTGTTCAATTGGGTTCTGCGTTGCGATGACGATGAAGGGGCTGCCAAGGCTGAGCGTGTTGCCGTCGATGGTGACTTGCCGTTCCTCCATCGCCTCAAGCAGCGCGGCTTGCGTCTTGGGCGGGGCGCGGTTGATCTCATCGGCGAGGAGGACGTTGGTGAACACCGGGCCTCGGATAAGTTGAAAAATGCCCTCATTCTGCCGCCAGACGTTGACGCCAAGGATGTCTGACGGCAACAGGTCCGGGGTGAACTGCACTCGCTTTGTTTCGCTGCCGATTGCCCGGGAGAAGACCTTTGCCAGCAGCGTCTTGCCGAGGCCGGGGTAGTCCTCAAAAAGGACATGGCCGTTGGCAAGGGCGGCAGCCAACAGCTTACGGAGAAGCAGGCGGTTGCCAACAAAAGCCTCGCCAACGCGGTCGATGATGTAATCGCATGTTTGTCGCACCCGCTCCAGTTCATGTTCGTTCATGCGTTTATCTCTTCCTCTTGATGTGCTGCCTCATGCTGATCATCTCCGGCCGGGCCGCCAATCCAATCATCACTGATTTCCTGATCCGTCGTCCCCAGCCGCGCAAGGCGGTCGGCCCGCAGAACAGCCGCGTCTCTCGGCAGCAAAGCGTGCCTATCGAGCAATTGAGCTGCGATGTAACCCTGAGTGCCGTCCGGCGCGCGCACGGATAAGGCAGCACCCGTATCGGCCAGTATCTCCACTGCCTGTCCGGCGAGGATTGTCGCGATTGGACTGACCATGCTCAGGGCGGCAGCGGGTGTCCGATACATCTCAGCAGGCGACGCCAGAACGGCGATTGGCAAAGACAAGATGTCCCGTTCCCCGGCAAGGTGCTCCAGGACGGCCCGAATGAGGCGTTCACGACGCTCACGCATCCGCCTGCGGATTCTTCCACGCGTCAGTGGGCTGCCCTCGCCACGCCATGTGGTCTCATCATGAGTCAGATGGAAACAGAGATTGACAGCGCGGCCAACGTTCGCGCCGCGCAGCGAATAGGCGGCGGTGACATACGCTGCGAAGACATCGGCATCGTCGCCTGATTCGACAAACGCAGCAGCGAGTTCGTTCAACTCCCGCAGGCTGCCCGTATAGTTTTCTGCGGTGCTGGTCGATCCGGCCGTCATTCTATTCGCCTCGAATGACTCGGAAAGCGCGTCGTACCGGCCTTGAGCGCTCTTTCGCGCGGAACTTTCACGCAGCGGAGACATGACGCGTCTGACAAAGTCCGGCGGCGCGCCCTCCCGGCAGAGCAACCCCATCATGTACGTCCAGATGCCGCTCGGATCACCAACTTGAATCCATGCTCGCCGCACGTTGTACACGGTTGCGGCGCGAGGGTCCGGCAGGGTTTCAAGATGCTGTTGGTGGCGGCTCCAGTCGACGGTAGGGGCAGCGCCTGTTTCGACGACGTTGATGTCAGTCTGCAGGCGACTTCTCATCCTGAGAATAACGCCGACTATCGCGGTGAGAATGGCAAGCCATTCCAAAATGGCAGCCAACGCCAGCGTGTCGTAGAAGATTGGCCGCAGGAGCAGAGCATAGATGGCGATGGCCGCGCCGGGCATGAATGAGCGCGTCTTGGACTCTGCCATCCAACGTATCGCGTCAGCCACGATTGAGCTTGAGTCGCCCGAAAACTGCAGCCCCATCTGCGTGATGGCTATGGAGAAGAATCCCGCTCCCACAACGGACCCGCCGAGGGCGTAACCGTAGCCGAGATCGGCCATGGCGAGTCCGAGAAGCCACGCGAGACAGCCGGCGAATGCGAAGCCGACTGCGGATGCAAGCGGCCTCGCCTCCCATCGCGGAAGGTTCCACGCAGCCTGCGGCAGTGTGAGGGCCAGTACAACGATGAAGAACAGGAAAGCGATAAGGCTGCGAGTGTCATGAACGGCAGCCATGTACGGCTGATAGAGCCTGCCGATCTCCTCGGTCTCAACGTAATCCAGCATCAAGGCGTTGATAACAGGCACATCGTTCAAGAGAGCGAGGAGCGGCAGTGTTGCACCAAGCGTGATGAGCACGGAGGACGCGGGGGCAAGCGCGGCGTTCAAGGCTCCTTTGAATCGGAATTCATACTCCAGGCGGACTGTCCTCCGCAGCACCCACGCCGCGTAGGTAAGGAGGATGGCGGCAATGGCTGCAGACGCAAGACCGGAGGCCGGGTACTCATAGGCCGTTGTCAGTATTCCGGTTTGTCCAAAGAGGATGATGGAAATGACGAACGCGACGCTGTGGGCGATGGGCGAGGGGAGTACCTCGGCAATAATCGACCACCTTGTTGCCCCGAGCCGCACTGCGTACATTGGGAAGATCAACAGTAGAGACCACGCTGCGAGTGAGTCGATAGTGCCGTTATAGCCATCTCCGCTATTCTCAAAACCGTTCGTCAGTGGGGCGGCAAGGATCAGGCCGAACAGCAGGAGCACAGACGGATGCCCTGCGGTTGCGGCCAACACAGCGTGGGCGAACCACCGGTGGCGTGGGGATTCGGACGATTCCGCAATAGGTCTGACCGCGTTGGCGATGTATGTCCCGGCGACGCCAAGAGTAACAGCCAGGAAGAGAGCCGCAGTTGGCGCGTCCAGGGCTGTGCTTAGCACGCCATCGTCAGCAAGCAACGGATACGCAGCAGCAAGCAGTATGAGGCGCCCCGAGGGTAGCGGCCACTGGGCTGCCAGGTGTGGGCGGAGATATGTCGTCACACGGACAGCGGTCACGACGATAACCGCTGCAAGTGACAGCCACGCGAGGGAACCAAAGACGGCGGAGTAGGGGGAAGGTCCACTATCTCCCTCGGCAATACCGATCTCCAATGAATCTACGATGCCAGCGTTGGCGGCAAACGCAGTGTACGTAAGTAACGCAATCGCGAGGCCATGCAAGGCAATGCCAACTGCGTCCGGATGTGCGCGCAGCGTGGAGAGCAGGCGGGTAGGGCTGATACGCCGCTCTTCTCCTTCCTGCGCGGTCGTTCGCCATGCGCGTCCTTGTAGAGACACGAGAACCCTGCTGACTCCAAGCAGCAAGAGGGATGCCGCAAGCCATGGATAGAGCGCGGTTAGTGACAGCGTCGCCACAAAGGCCGCGACTGTGACGAGCGCCAACAGCGGGGCTGTTAGCGGCGCAAGCTGAGAGTTTACGGAGCTTGCCAAGAAGCCTGGTCTCCAATCACCGTCCGCCATGCCTGGTACATAGCCTCATAGTGGCGGCGCTCTATGTCATGTTCGCTGTAGTCGGCCTCTTCGAAGCGAGTAACCAGTTCGTCGAGCGCGCGCTGGTCGATGGGCACGCCGGATGAGACGAGGATGGACTCGGTTTCGCGGGGTGACTGCCCGGCAATGCCAATCTCAAGCCGTGCTGCCCACTCCATGAACTCGCCAAAGACGTGAACCATCTCCTCGCGGAATTCAACGACACGATAGGAGACGGAGGCTGATGAGCCGACATGGAAGGAATCGCCTTCGAATCCCGCCGATAGTGAGAATTCACCACGCTCCTCGGCCTTGAGTACAAGCCGGAATTCTCCGGAGGGGTCCGTTTCAAACACGACGAGATCGCCAAGCGGCTCTCGCAGCTCGACGGATCGTCCCGCAATCGGTGCGCCGTCCTCGTTGATCAGCCTGCCGGTGACAACTACGTCCTCATCGAGGCCGAACACATTCCCCGTCGTCGTGCCGGGGCCGCTGATGTCTAGTTCAAGCGTGGTCACGAGAGGCTCAGAGAGCGACTCCACCTCTTCAATGTCCGCTTCGGCTGGCATCCTGGTCGTTTGCACCGCACCCGCAGACCAACGTTGCACGGCAAGTGGTATCCCTGCCGCCCGCAGTCGATACGCCCCGTAACCGCCTGCGCCTGTGATGAGGAGGAAGGCGGGGAGGACTATCCACAGGAACCAGTTGAATGACGGTGGGCTCACGGGGATAACAAGGAAGAAATTGAGCGGCATGTTCTGGCTGTCACCGTTGTATGTGAACGTGATGGGAACGGCGAGAAGCGTCTCAGAATCCGGCACGGTCAGTTCAAACAGCGCATGGCCGAGTTCATCAGTGAGCAGATTGAGACCGGTGGTTGTCTGCAGGTTTGCGCCGCTGATGCCCGCGCCGGTGTCGCCGTAGAGAGCAACCTGCATGTCTATGACGCGGCCCGGCCGCACGTCATCGAGCGGCATCGCGACCAAATGCGTTCCGGAGCGTATGTCCAGTTCAATGGGGATCTGTGCGTCCAGGCCGTCCAATGATGCGGTCAGCTGCATCGGACCGATCGGCGTATTCGGCGGGACCTGGTATTCGAACAGGAATTGGCCGGACGGGCCGGTCTCATCCGTCTGGCCACCGGTGAGGGAAACAGCCGTGTTGGGAAGCGGGCGCGTGCCTGCGAAAGCCGCGCCGCGAAGCAGGGCAACGCCGCCGCGTGCGATGGGGGGAGTCCGTTCTGCCGTTATATGAGGAACGCCGACGATGATTGATCGGCTGCCGGACACAGGGGCGAGGTGGTCCGTTCCCTCGAATTCATATTGGATGCCGATCTGCTCCTCGATAGTCCCGCCGCCCAGCGTTTCGGGCAGTGTGACAACATGACTGAACGTGCCGTCGCCCGCGGTGACGACGGGGTTTCCGTCCAGAAGCACGGAGGCGTTACCGACCGGCTGTCCATCGCCCTGCATAAGCGTACCGCTGAACTCAATGTGTTGGCCGACTATGGCGACCGGCGGACCATCGAGGGTCATGACGGTGGAGTGTACGACGGAGTAGACGATAGTAGCGGCACTCGATGTCAGGAACTGTTGCTCCGGCACGCGCGCGGTCAGCATGTGCGGGCCGGTCTCGGCAAGGCTGCCGGTGTCGTAGGTGAACAACCCGTTCTCATCGGTTTGAATGGTAGTGATGATATCGCCGCCGTTGATGATTTCAACGGTCAGTGGCTCAAGCTCCTCATTGGTTGGGGATGTGACGGTGCCATGGAATGTTGCCGCCTCACCGGCCAGGAACAAACCCGGCCCTTCGAGTGATAGAACGGTTACGTCCCGAGCAACGACACTGGCTGATGCCGACGAGGGGAGCACGTATTCGGCTCCTCCGTAGTTTGCCCTCACGGTGACCTGGCCGGCGGAGGGCAGGGTGACCTGGTGGGTGAACGATCCATCGACGCCCGCAACCACTGTGGCGCTTGCACTGTCACCGGCGGTAATCGTGACCTGCCTGCCGTTGAGCGGCGTTTCCCGCCAGTCAGCCAACGCGCCCGAGACGGTGAACGGCTCATCCACCCGCGCCTGCACGGGAACGTCCAACGTGAGGTTGGTGGGCATGAAGGCTTGCACGTTAATCCGGGCTGAGTTGGCGCGAAGGTGATCGGTATCGGGGAAACGCACTTCGGCCCAGTGCGTGCCGGGCAGAAGGAACGTGTTGGAGAAGGTGAAACTGCCGTCGGCGCTCGTGGTGCGCTGAGGGAACGAGCGGCCATCGATAATCACGGACACCGGTATTCCCGGCACCCCGCTGCCGTTGTCTTCCGTCACCTGGCCGCGGAAGACAGCCTCTGTTCCTACGTTCACCTCTTGCGGGCCGGAGAAGACGAGGCCGCTCTGTGAAAAGACGGCGATATCCGGGTCACTCCACGATTCGTAGTAACTGTCATTGGCGATGGCGTGAGCAATGAGCTGATAATTGCCGCGCTCAAACGAAGGCGGGATTGTGACTTCGATCGTGTAGCGGCCGTTCCGCGTCGTCCCTGTCCCGATGCGCAGCCCGCCGTTGGCCTTGATCTCATTGACGAAGATCTCGACCTCCATACCGTCAACGTTCCACCCGCGCTCGGTCTGCACGGTGCCGCCGATGATGAATGGCCTGCCACGCTCGATTTCTCGCGGCCAGGATGTGATATCCGTGACGGTGATTGTTGGGCCGGTTTCGATAACTATCCCTGATGGCCTGCCAGGCGGCCCATCTGAACCGACACGCGAAGGCGATCCGCCTGAAGCCGTCGGCTCAAAGGTGACCCAGCCGATGCCCTCAAATGCGACCTCAGCCCATTGATGGGCTTGATAGGCCCTAACTGTTTGTGTGTTGGGCGTAGATTGAATCATCCAGCCGGACACGACTCGCGCCGGCAGGCCTACCGATCTTGCCAAGACCGTGAAGGCACTGCTGAATTGACCACACGATCCTTCTTTCGTCTCAAAGAGGAACCACTCAACCGCATCAAATCCCTCCGGGCGCGGAGGATAGTTCGAGTCTTTGCCCAGCGCATACTTGTAGTTGTTCTTGAGGTAACTCTCAAGGGCTTGGGCCTTGGCATAGGGTGTCCGGTGGCCTGACGTGATGCGTTGAGCGAGTTCATGGATGCGCTCATCAAGGTCATCAGGCAACTGGGTGTACGTGGGGTCGTCGATGGTTCTTGCCCTGTTGAGTTCACGTTCGCTCAGGCGCGGGAGTGTTGACCACCACTGGTAGCCAAGAACCGGCTCGTCCATCTCAAAGGTGCCGCTGAAGGGTTGGTATGAACCGTCGAGATCCACACTGCTGACGTGGCGCGAAACCGGCACCACTCCTGCGCGGATTCCGCCGGAATCGTCAATAGGGGCAACGCGCAACCTTATGCTTGAGCTATTGTCAAAATCTCCTTCGTCCGGGGCCAGAAGGATCGGCTCTATTCGAGACTCCGGAAGATCGCTCCACGGTGCGCGGCGGCTCTCCAACGAATCGCGAACCAGGCCAGGGACTGATTCAGTTTTGTCGTAGTCCAGGGTCACCGGATCCAATTGCCGCCACCCGTCACCGGTATAAATGTCGCCGGTCGCCGCCACCAGGTATCCGGTTTCCTGTGCTCCCGTAACCGTGAACAAAGGAGTATCTGCCACGTCATAGCATTGACTCGCTGTAGCCTTTGGAGTTGTGGCAAAGCTGGCCCCGTCACGAGTTATGAGATTGCTCCCATTCTCCAGGGTGCGGACACTTGCGCCGGCATCCATAATTTTCTGCAAGATTTCTTCATCGTTAGAACCACCGAGTCCTGAGGCCAACTCACTGAGTCGATTGAGCTCGGAGTTCTCCGCCTGACTGGCCTCAAGGTAACCCGATGCCCGGCCGGGAGCCCCCCCACCGCTCGGCGTGGGTTCAAAGGCAACCCATCCCAATCCCTCGAAAGCGACCTCGGCTCTCTGATGAGCTTGATCGGCATAGATGATCTGTTCATCTCCGGTTGGGGAAATCGCAAAGCCGGCAACTACCCGGGCCGGGAGGCCGACAGACCGTGCGAGCACGGCGAAGGCGGTGCTGAATTGTCCGCAGGTTCCCTCACGGCTCTCAAAAAGGAACCAGTCAACGGGATCGTGTCCTCTAAGGATGGGAGCCGTTGTCTCATCAGCCAGCCCATACGTGTAGTTGTGTGCCAGGTATTGTTCAATCGCCTTGGCTTTGTCGTAAGCCGAGCTGTGGCCGGCGGTAATCCGGGCAGCAAGTTCGTGGACGCGATTCGGGACAGAATCCGGCAGCGCAGCGGATACATCCTGGTCCGGGATAGCAGACTGCAATATCCATTGATCATATTGAGTCGGGCGAGCATAGACATCAACCTGGGCACGCCGTTCAGCCAAAAAGAATGTCGAACTGTCTGTCCGATAGAATCCGTTTACACTGGCTGACTGCATCACGTAACCCAGCGGCATTGCGCCGGTGGGGAGCGATGGAACCTCCGGGGCCGGGCGGAGGGTGAGCCGATCTTGTGGCATCCAAAAGATGTGCGTTAGGTTGCCACCGGAGGCGTCTGTCAGAGTAAGTCTGTGACTTGCTGTATAAGGAGTGATTTCATCAGGGGTATCCGACCATCCGTGACCCGTGTAGACATCGCCGACGGCTGTACGCAGAAAATCCGTCGACGCCGCTCCTTCGAGCCTGTAAAGAGGCATGTGAGGCAAGCCGGATGATTGACGTGTCGTGGTTCCCGGAATCATGGCCAACCCGCCGCTGTGCGAAAGGAGGGAGCTGCCGTTCTCCAGTTCCTGTAAACTGCCGAATTTTGCCAGGGCGGCAGCCGCTGCGTCCCGGACTATTTGCTCCGGATCATTGAGGGCGAGGATGAGGATCGGAGTCGAAGTGGGGTTCTTCCGTTCACCAAGCAACCTTGCAGCCGTCGCGCGGTCATCAGCCGCGGCAGCGTGCAGCAGGGCATCGTTCAACTCTTCAATCGAATAGCGATTGAGGGCGAAACTCGCCTCCTGGCGCACACCTGCCGATCGATCATCCGCTCGCGCGGCATCGAGTTCCGCCAGCGGACTAGAGCCGCGTATGCGTCCCAACGCCTTGGCGCCTGCCTCTCGCACTAGCGCCGAGGTATCGGCCTGCAGTGTGTCGAGCAGCGCTTGTACGGAGCGCTCATCTTCCAGCGCGCCGAGCGCGGCCGCCGCCTCGGTCCTGACGGATGACTCCTCATCTTGCAGGAGGGACTGTATCAGCGGGCTGACGGCCTCCAAGTTGCCGAGTATGCGGAGTGCCTTGGCGGATTCCTGGCGAACTTCGGCGGCCTCGTCTGTGAGCAGGGCAGTGGCGAGAGGTTCGACGGCTCGAGGGTCATTCAGTCGGCCCAGGGCTGCTGCTGCTGCGCGTCGGATAGTGGGTTCGGGGTGTTCTTGCAGCAGCTCGACAAGAGTCTCAAAGTCCCATTCCGCAATGGCGTCGATGGCCTCGTTCTTCACGATTAGGGACGGGTCATAAAGCCCCGCGTGTGCAAGGGCATCCAACGCAACGTCGGATCTGAACCCGGCCAACCCTTGCGCGGCGTCCGCGCGGTCATCCGGGCCGGGCGCGCCCTGGAGCCTGGCGATGAGGGCGGCTTCCGTAATCTCTCCGGGGGCATCCTGGCCAACATCGTTGACACCTTCGGCTCCTTCGGTGGCCGGATCTTCCTGGCCATCATCGCCGGGTGAATCGTTAGGAGCAGACGACGGATCATCCGGGCCCGATATGCCGTCGCCATCAATGGTGGGTGAGGTTACCGTCGTTCGATGTTTTGCCACTTCATCGGCAAAGGCATCCGGCGCTTCGAGGGTGATAAGAGGGTCAAACAGGCTCAAACCGGCGATCGCGCTGGAACTAAAGAATCCAAAGAAGAGGCTTGCGGTGAGCCATAGCGCAAGGACAGGCAGAATCAGGCGGGGCCTAAGAAATCCGATCAGGATAACGGTGAAGAAAAAGGCGGCCAACAGAGCGACGCCGGCGGGCGCCACCCAATTGGTGTGTACTTCATGGCCTCCCACCACTCCAGTTGTGGCGACGCTCTCTGTGCCGGTCTGCTGTTGAAAGAGAGGCGATGCATCGGCGAAAGCCAGGAATAGTCCAGTCACCGCAATGATGAGAGCGAGAACGCCGGCGATACTCATGGAGGTCCAGCGCGGGCGCGGGAGCCCGGTCTGCGACCGGCGCCAATTGGACGGCGCCGCGATGATGGCAAGAGCGACGATAATGGCCACGGTCGCGAGGCCGATGGCGAATAGCGAGCCGGAGCCGGGTAGGCTGATGACGTCGGGTTGGGAATCAGTCTCGGCGAATAGGTCGTTCGCGTCCTGCGGCGTCGTTTCTGCAAGCAGGTCGATGAGCATCATGAAGCCGGCGACGGATGCTGCCAACAAGAGCAGCAGGCCAATGCTGCGTAATGCGCGCAGCCTTGTCGGCGACAAATGCACTAGAGTTCTCACTGACTCTGCATCCGACGGCGTGTGAGGTATGACTCAGGCGGCGCTGCCACAGGGTGCTTCCTTCCTGACCTTTAGGAGAGTATACGGGCTATTGAGGAAGGCAATACCCTTATAAAGGGGTTGATGTTCCAAATAGCCTGCGCAAGGAGGCCGCTATTTTGCAGAGAGGAATAGCATTGGCGGCCGCCTTGGCGCTATCCCTTGTGCTGGCTGCGTGCGGCGGATCAGCCGAAGACACGCCCGCGCCCACCTCGACGGCTGCTGAAACGCCCCAGATAGAGCCCACACCAACGGAGGAAGCAGCGGAGCAACCTGCCTCCGACGAATCAACAGACATCGCCGAGCACCTTAGCGACAAGACCATGCGCTTATGGGATGTCTACAACATGCATGACCCCGACGCGCTAGAGGTCTTTTACTCGGAAGACTATTGGCAGGAGGAAGTGGACGAGATCCGTGCAAACATGGAGCCCTTCAGGAACCTGGGTCTTACTCTTACTGCCGAGGAAACGTCTCCGCCCATGGAGATCGCCCCAGGCAGGTGGGAGATCAAGCACACTGCGCGCTTCCAGGGCGGCTTGATCAACATGGTGTTTATCTATGAAGAATTCGCGGGAGACTGGCGGCTCACCTACGCAAAACCTGAATAGGGCATAATGATCTCGTCATGGGAGAGAGGGGTCTTCCGTCATGATTGAATGGCTTGGCATCGAGCACCTCTTTGAGCTTTCAGGGACCGAGGCGATCGCGGGATTCTTCACCCCCCTTGCTATCTTCGCCGCTTTCTTCTTAGCCCAGTTCATTCTGCCGGGCAGAAAAGCGCCCGGCTACGTTATCAATTCGGAAACCGGCCAGCCGCGCAACTATCGACTGAACGGCATCCTCGTCTTCCTCCTGGCGGTCGTTATCTGGGCGACTGAGATTACCGGTATGCCGCGTGACTGGTTCTATCGATCTTCCTTATATGCCATCGCAGGTGGTACCGTCTTCACCCTGATCATGTCCATCGCAGCGGTCTACAGTCAGCCGCAGGGAGACATCAAGAACCCGTTGCTCGCGCTGTGGGAAGGACGCGCGCAGGAGCTCTCTCTCTTCGGGGAACGCGTCGACATCAAGATGTACTTCTACGTCGTTGGCGGCACCATGTTGTCGCTCAATGCCATGTCCGGCGCGGCGTGGCATTACGACCAATTTGGGAGCGACTTCAACCCCGGCGTCTTCCTCTATGCAGCGTTCTTCACGTTCTACGTGTTCGATTACTTCATTTGGGAGCGCGTCCAACTCTACACCTACGACCTTATCTATGAACGCATGGGATTCAAGATGTTCTGGGGTGGCATCGTCATCTACGGCTGGGTCTTCATCCTGCCGCTGTGGGGCATGGCCGCCCACCCGCACCCCGGATTCTCCACCGCGTGGACATACGTCTGGCTCATCGGCTCCACTGCGCTCTTCCTCTTTGGCTGGAGCATTGGACGCGGCGCAAATCTCCAGAAGTACACATTCAAGAGATGGCCGGACCGCAAGTTCCTTGGGATCATCGAACCGGAGTACATCGAGGCCGGCGACCGCAAGATACTCTACACCGGCCTCTGGGGTGTCGCCCGCCACTTCAACTACATGGGTGAGGGATTTTTGTCCTTCGCGGTGGCGCTCTCATTCGGCCACTTCTTGAATCCGTGGGCGTGGGCATACTTCGTCTTTGTGGTGACATTCTTCACGTGGCGTCAACGCAGTGATGAAACGCACTGCGAGGAGAAGTACGGGGCTGAGAAATGGGCCGAATACAAGTCCCGCGTCAAGTGGCGCATCATGCCCGGAATCTACTGAAGGCGCAGCGCGCTGCCGTGTGAAGCCCTCTTCCGGTCATGGCGTGCCGGGCAGGGCGAGTTTCGCGGACCTCCTATAAGGGATGCTCGTCCTGTTCCTATGGATGACTTGACGCTGGGTGCAAGGTCGGCGGGGGTGTCCATGAAGTAAGACTGCTGGTACTCTGTTTAGGGGCGCTTCCGGCCAGCGTCACAGGATCAAAGATGTGATGCCAATCGAGCAGTCTTTGAGTTTGCATGGCCGGCGCGGCGCGCAAGTCCGACCCCTGCATTGTGCGAAGTCATAGATAGTGGAGCAAAGTTCTTGACATTCATGATGTTTCACTTGAGGATATGAAAGAGAGCGTTGGGGTGAGGTGAAAGGAATGGGTATAATGCCAGCCTTGTCTAAGTATGTGAAATCGATTGAGCCCATGCGGAGCTGGGCAGTGATCGCGGCTATCTCGGCCATTGCGATAGTCACGGTTCTTGCAGCCTCCGCATGCGAAGGAGCTACAGGGGCTCAGGGACCGCAGGGCGACCCCGGACCGGCAGGACCGGCAGGAGCGACAGGACCTCAAGGACCCCAAGGCGAGGCAGGACCGGCAGGCCCACAGGGTGTGGCAGGACCGGCGGGAGCGACAGGGCCTAAGGGGGATCCGGGAGATCCAGGTGGTCCTCAAGGGCCGCGTGGTGCCACCGGAGCTACAGGGCCGCTAGGACCGCAGGGTGAGACAGGAGCTCAAGGCGAAACTGGGCCTGCAGGGCCAGTAGGACCTCCAGGGCCGGTTGGGCCGACAGGGCCACAGGGCGTGCAGGGACCACAGGGCGTACAAGGACCTCCGGGACCTGCAGGCGGGCCTGAAGGACCACAGGGTGAGCAAGGACCAGTCGGACCTCAGGGACCCATCGGACCGCGTGGCGCACAGGGCGAGGCAGGCCCGCAGGGCCCACAGGGCATACAAGGTGATAGGGGTCCACAAGGACTTCCTGGAGCAACCGGACCTGAGGGACCGGCAGGCGTGCAAGGGCCGATTGGTCCAACCGGGCCTGAGGGACCACGGGGTCAGCAGGGCGATGCAGGACCGGTAGGTCCCGAAGGACCTATGGGACCGGAAGGGCCTATAGGTCCCCAGGGGTCGGAAGGACAACGAGGACCGCAAGGTGAGGCCGGACAACGCGGAGCGACGGGAGCTACGGGCGCGCCAGGTCCTCACGGTCCCCAGGGAGAGCAGGGCGAGCCGGGAGTATCCGACCTTCGAATCGCGAGATCGCAAAGCTCGTCGAACAGCGATGACGATAAGAGCGAAACCATACTTTGCTCGACAGTGGGCGCAGGCTTCTCCGCAATCTCCGGCGGCGCGGTTGTGAGTGTCTCTAATGGGGATGTGGCCATAGTAGAGAGCATCCCGGTGGGACAGCTTGGCGGAGTCTCCACAGGATGGAAGGCAAGTGCTGTAGAGTTGAATGATGTCAGCGGCAACTGGACGCTCACCGTCTACGCAGTTTGCGCCAAGGTAGCAGGGTAAACCGTCTCGGCGACAAAAGAGCAACCGTAAAGGGGCCGCTCCCATCTAATGGGAGCGGCCCCTTCGCTTTGGCTTTACCCGGCACCGGCATCCGCTACGTTTCGTAGAGGCCCGTCGCGACAGGCGGTTAGCTGTCTCGGGATCGCACCAAACCTCGTCCCAATAGACCCATGTAGACGAGCCCGGCGATGGACATTGCGGCGAATACGGGCGCCAATGCCAGTTCCAATGCGTTGGAATGCCACGCCGCGATAAAAACCACCATTGATGCTACTGCCAGCGCCGCGACGATGCCGTTCAGCGCGGGAGGCAGGCGCACGGGCTCAGGCCTGAAAGCGAGGCCGAGCGCCATAATCGCGGTCCCGGCGAACCCGGCAACGCTCGATGTGAAGTGCAGACCGAACACCATCCGCTGCATCGCCAGCGCCGCCTGGAGCCATTCCTCCGACTCCACCGCTTCGGTCTCCAGGGCGGCCACGCCCATGCCGACAATCATGTAATCGAAGCCCCGCATTACCATCTGCAAAACCAGGGCGAGGGCCATCGCCATAATGCCAAGCCGCGGCACAGGCGCTGCATGGCGCCGGAGGATCAGGAGGCCGTTTAGCATGAGCAGCGCGCCGAAGATAATCACAACGGGGACCGTGTAAGCCAGAGCCTCATTGCGTGCCATCGCAAGCGTGAGGTCGGTAAGGCTGGTGCTGGGCACGGTATCCACTGCGCCACGGCCCGGCGAAAGCGCATAGCCCACTGCTACCGCGACGGTTCCCACCAACAGGGACCATCCGCCGAGTTGTTTTTCAGTCAAGCGTGTGATGTATCGCATATCTGTGCCCCATTCAACCGAGTGTGCAGCTTTGCGCGTGACTACCACTTGGCAATCATGATCGCGGCCATCCTAGCAAAACGCGGGCGTTCCCTAGAATAGGCGGCGTCCACCTGAATGGACATTCTGTGTTAAGTGCGTTAACATCGGCAAACGTTTGCCTCCTCAATTCCGATTCTCGGCATGACGACGTTTGACTTCGGAAGGGGAGCGATTGGGGGGAATGACATACCTATGACAAGCAACGGAATGCACTCGAACGGCAACCGGCTTCCGGCGGATGTTGGCAAGGGAGACGTGGTCTGCTTTGGTTTACTGACTCACTGCCTTCTACTCAGGGTCGACGAGCTGCCCGAACACAATGGCGGCGCCCCGATCCTGGACTCAATGGAATCACTGGGCGATGATGCCGCCATCGCTGCAAGCATCTTGACCCGCTGGGACGTTCCAACACGGCTCATCACGTCACCGACCGGAAATGACAGTCGTGGCGAGAAGGTTCGGGAACATCTCGACGCATGGGGCGTGAATGTCCAGCAGACCATCAAGGACGGATGGCCGACTCCGTTCGAAGTATCAATCATCGATCCAGACGGCGGCCGAACGTATTTCCAGCGAAGAGACCCCGCTTCCATGGCGGAACTGAGGCCGCCCGATCCTTCCCAGCTCAAGAACGCGGGGCTGCTCTATGTTGATTGGTATGACGGCCCAAGCGTGGTTCATGCCGTGCGGGACGCCGTTTCTCAGGACGTGCCCGTTTATCTCAACCTGGAATCCCAATACGACGGTGAATCGTGGATTACGGATCTGATTGGAGAAGCAAGCATCTGCCAGGTCTCCCTGGATATTCCCGAAGCATCCGGTAATCCGTCCGACATCGCTCGCAGTCTGATTGACCGCGGAGTGGAAATGGCGGTCGTGACCCTGGGCGCTGATGGGTGCGTGGTTGCACGGAGTGAAGAGGCATATCTCGTGCGGCCTCCTCAAGTGGACGTGGTGGACGGCAATGGAGCGGGCGCAGCCTGCTCAGCCGGCATCATGTATGGTCTGTGGGCAGGTTGGTCGCTGGAAGAAATCGGACGATTTGCCGCCGCCTATGCCGGGCTCAAGTGCGGGATATCCGGGATTGCGGAAGTGCCGGTCAGCGATGTCCAGAAGACTGCCGCATCCGTCGAGGCGCAGCTCCTGCAGCTCTGAGTCAGCGGTTCTAGTTCTTCCTTACCCAGAAGACGCAATAGCGCATCGGCTTGTGGTCGGTGAAGTACAGCAAACCGCCAAGCTTTTCGCTGCCTTCCTCCTCAACGAGGGAACAGCCGGACTCGTCAAGGACGCTCAGCAGGTGACGCTCCTCATAGAGCTGGAATAGCCTGTCCACACCGCCGTCCCCGAAAGCGCTGTCGCTCACCTCTGCGATGCCGGAGCCAACTTTGAACATCAGTTGCAGGACGCCTCCGGGAGCCAGAACCCTGGCAAACTCCGGGAGCGTTGTGGACTCAACGTCCTCCGGTGACAGATGCTGGATAACGGCATTGCACAGGATAAGGTCAAAGGACTCAGACTCGAATTGCAGGGGCTCCCGGAGGTCGGCAACGCTGATCTTGTCAGCGATTTCCGGGTGCAGCCTCCTGCCCAGATCGATGTTCTCCTTCACGGCGTCGATGCCGTACGCATCAAACCCCCGGGAGTGGAGCAGGGCTACATCTCGGGCCCCGGCGCCGCATCCGGCATCCAGGCTGCGATTGCCGGACGCCAGGTCAGTTGCGCGGTTCAACAGAGCCATATCGCCGGTCAGCCGCGGATGAGAAATCTCATCGTATTGCGAATGCGAGAATTCATGAGACATCTGGGAGTATCTCTTGCCATGCTCCCTGTAAAACTCTAACGACTCAAACTGCATATACGACCATCCTTTCGGACTTGGCGAATGATTGGGCCAGATCAACGATATAAGGCCACCGCTTGATTTTACATTGACTTAACATTCTTGTAAAATCGCTTTTCATCCTTACAGATGTAAATTGATTGCCTGTTCCGTAGCGACCAGGTGCGGGGTGGTGGGGAAAACGAGATGATTTTAGTTGAATCTGGCGTTCATCAATTGTTTGAAATGCAAGCTGAAAGTACCCCGGATGCCGTAGCAATCGTATTCGGCGATGGGCAGATGACGTATGCAGAATTGAACCGTTCGGCAGACGCGCTGGGAGCCTGGCTTCGAAGCTGTGGTGTGGGAACTGATGAGCCCGTGGGCATCTTCATGGATACGTGCTCCGAATACATCCTCGGGGCCATTGCAACACTGAAGGCCGGCGGGGCATTCATGCCCATGGCCGTCGACTCTCCCAAGCCGCTGCTAAGCGGCATCGTGTCCGAGGCTCAACCAAAGGTCGTGCTCACCAAAGAACGATTCCTGCCCAAACTCGCTGAGTTCACCGAGCCTCGCATACTTCCCATCGACAGCGATCACTCTTGGCGCAGCCACGAGATGGGAGACCGTATCGCGCGCGTTGACAGCGGCGATCTGGCATTCATCCCCTATACCTCCGGCACCACAGGTGACCCGAAAGGCGTGATGCTGCCGGTGGGAGCGATGATGTCCTCCTACGAGGCCAGGTACACGTACAGTTCCTATGACGTTGGAGACAGGGTTGGCTGCAACATCTTCTTCCCCTGGGAATTCCTGCGCCCACTGTTGAAGGGCGGGACAGTGTATGTGATCCCTGATGAAGTCATATTCGTGCCTCGGGCGCTCGCCAGGTTCATCTCAGACCACCGGCTAACCGAGATCCTGTTCACGCCGTCTCTGCTGCAGAGCGTCCTGAACTCCTCAGACCGTGAGCAACTCCGGCAGCAGCTGTCGTCCCTGCGAGTCGTCTGGCTGAATGGAGAGGTGGTGCCTGTCAGCTTGCTCAGGCAGGCGCGGGACGTCTTGCCGCCAACCGCCCGCCTGTTCAACACGTACAGCATCAGTGAGACCCACGATGTCTGCACCATTGATCTGACCGATCTGCCACTTGATGGGATGGACACGTGCCCGGTTGGTTTCCCGATGGACGGCGTCGAGCTTCGGGTACGCCCGGAGGACGGTTCCGCCGTGGAGACGAGTGGTGTAGGGGAGTTGCTCATCGGCGGCAAGTGTGTGGCACGCGGCTACCTCAAGAGGCCTGACCTGGATGCCGAGAGGTTCGTCACGCTGGATGGGGAGCGCTATTACGCGACCGGCGATCTTGCCGAAGTTGCTCCTGACGGAATGACGACGATCGTGGGTCGGACCGATTCCATGGTCAAGATTCGGGGGTACACCGTTTATCTCGGTGCGATTGAAGAGATGCTGCGTAGACACTGCGATGCCGCGGATGCCGCCGTTGTGGTTGAAGACCTGGATGAAACCAGCAAACGGCTGGTGGCGTATGTGGTGCGGGGTCCGAATGCCGCGTGGAAACTGGATGCCCGAAGCGGCGCAAGCAGGGACCTGCGAAACCTGCTGGAACGATACCTGCCCCTCTATTCCGTCCCATCGCATTTCATTGAAATGGACGCCCTGCCGATCAATCAGCAGACCGGCAAGCTGCAACGGAAGGCCTTACCGTCACTGCGCAATGGGGCATCGCCGGACAAGCGGCGAACAAAGCTCACCGAGCATGCTACCGCGGCAGAGCGCCGCGCGATCTTGCGCGAACTCTGGGCCGAGACGCTGGAGCTCAATCTCGACGATCTGGAGGACGACTGGAACTTCTTTGATCTTGGCGGTCATTCTTTGGCGGGCATGGCGCTCACAATCGCCATCGAGGAAACGTTCGGAATCGAATTGAGCGGCGTCGAGGTGTATGAGTATCCGACCATAGGTCAACTTGCGGCACATCTGGAGAGTGGCGGGGAAGAGGGAAGGGCGTCCGGCGAGATACTGGTTCAAGACGCCAAACTGGATCCGGCAATTGCGCCCCAAGGTGATGCCGGGGTTACGCGATTGAGCGAGGCCTCCTCCATCTTTGTCACAGGAACAACCGGATTCCTCGGCGCATTCCTGCTTGATCAACTGGTGCGGTCCACGGAGCCGGATACGACGTTCTACTGCCTCGCACGCGATGGCAATTCCGGGGAGGGCGAGCCGTCTAACCGGGTGCTGGAGGCACAGAAATTCTATGGACTCCCCAGCCAATCTGCGGCCGATCGAATCGTCGCTGTCTCCGGAGACCTCACACAGCCCTTGATGGGACTGGGCGGCGACAAGTATGACGAACTGGCAGGCGAGATCGACCTGATATTCCACTGCGCCGCCTCCGTCAACTACGTTTACCCGTATTCAGTGTCCAAGCCTCACACCGTCGGCGGCACGACGGAGATACTTAGATTCGCCTGCGCCGGCAAGCCGAAGACACTCCAGTACATCTCATCCAGCGGCGTATTCCCCGGCGGGGACACCACTCCGTACCTGGAGAACAACGAAATCGACTCCTGGGTGGACCGAATGGAGGGTGGGTATAACCAGTCCAAGTGGGTCGCGGAGCGGCTGGCCTGGCATGCCGTCTCGCGAGGACTGCCGGTCTGCATGTATCGGCCCGGCAACATCGGCCATCATAGCCAGACGGGCACGGGTAATCCCAACGACTATCTGTTGATCATCCTCAAGGCCTGCGCTCGCCTGGGCAGCGCGCCCCAAGCGCCGGACTGGTACTTCGAAATGACCCCTGTCGATTTCCTGGTCTCTGCAATCAGCAGGATTGCCGATGACCCGAACCACTTGGGCAGGGTCTATAACGTTGTCCAGCAGGATCCGACTCCGGCTGGCCAGGTCTTTGACCTCATGGAGCGCAACGGACATATCACCGGGCAGATTCCCCTGGCGGAATGGAAGTCGAGATTGCAGGAAGTGGGCGATCAGGATGATGACCTGGAGTTGAAGATGCTGCTCCGCTCACTGGACTCAGTCGAGCCGTATCTAACGGATACCAGTGTCTACGACATGAGCAAGTTCACGGAGGCGCTGGCCGGAATTGGTCTCACAATGCCAAACCTCGGCGCGGACTACGTGACCATGTTCCTGGAGAAGTAGGGCAGGGAGCCCATATCAGAACGGACTAGATGAGCCAGTTGGCTATGTACCCTGCCACGCAAGCGCCGAGCATCGCTAACAGAATGTAGAGGGCGAAGACGCGGGCACGCACAATGGCGGCAACCGCCACCGCTGAATACAGACTGATCGCCGCGCCGGAAATCATGAGTGCAAGGGCAGCGCCAAAGCTCATTCCTTTATCCATCAGCCCGCTGACAAGGGGAAGCGCCGCGTAGCCGTCCAGGTACATAGGAGCACCCACTACAGCGGCCAGGGGGACTGAAAAGCCTGAGTTCGTACCGAACAGGGATGTCACCCACACATCGGGCACCAACCGTTGCAGGAACACTTCCAATACCAGGGCGAGGGCCAGCCAACGTATCATTGGCCGCGTACTGCTCCAAACAGCCGGCCAGAAACGCGGTTGCTCTTCCTCGCACTCGTATTGCGCCAACGTTTCAGGGCGCATCAGCTCGGGACCGGCGTTTCGATAGCCTGGCAAGAAGCCGGTCACGCCACCTGCCAGCAGGCCTATGCCGAAGGCTGACACAGTCTTGGCGACCGCAAAGGGAACGCCGATGATGCCGGCGGTTATCAGGAACATGCTGGGATCGGTCACCGGCGAGGCTATCCAGAACGCCATAATCGGAGCTAGAGGAAGACCCCTACGCATCAGTGTGGCTATCAGTGGCAGCATACCCAGACCACACACAGGTGTGATGGCGCCCACGAGGCTGGCGATTGCCACGGCACGCACTTGCCGTCCATTCAGCCAGGCAAGCGCTCGATCAGACCAGCGTCCCACTGTTAGCGCACCTGCAATGAGCGAGGCAATGGCGACAACAGGCAACAATGCGAGGAGATTTCGGCCCACTACTTCCAACATATCGGTGCTGGCCTCAGGAAACAGGGAGCCAACCACCAGCAGCGCCACAGTGAGAGCCCAAGTCAACGTCTCTGTGCCGGGACGCTGGCGTTGATTCCAGTGGGCGGGAGAGAGTAGTGAAGATCCTGAAAGCGCCATATCGAACATTGTAGCCGGGATAGGCCCTGATGATTCCCGCACCGCTGACCGCTCATACACGGTCAGCGGTATGTCCTGCAGCCTGTTGCCAGGTTAGGTGCGGGTTTCTATGACTCCTCAATGACTGCGGGCAGCGTCAGCACCTGGAGCATCTCATCCTCGTTGAGGCATTCGAAGAGCTTGGCGGCCTCGTCACTGAGTTGAGCGAGTTCACTCTCTTCCAACTGGTCAACGTCCAGGGTCCCGAACCCGATGGCCACGAGGTTCGGGCTGCCGGCGACAGTGCCGGACATACAGGACACAGCCTCCGCTCTCAGCCCCTCAACCCGTGATGCGGAAAAGGTGGCGAAGAGCCTCGTTTGGCTTTCCGGGGAAATGCACTCGAGCAGGGAGGCGGAAGGAGTGAACGCTTCCGTGACTGTGGCGTTGAGGAAAGTGGCGTATTGCTCCTCGCCGAGACCTTCGCTTATGCAGGACGCCTCTTCTTCCGCGAGCATGCCGATGACATCCTGACCGGTGAATGTGTCCTCCTGGTCCAGCCTCCTGGTGAGTCGGACAAGGAGATCAACCTGGTCCGCCACGCTAAGGCATTCGAACGACTCCTTCGTGGACTGGAACACGGCTTCAGCATCAAGCGTGTCCAGTGGCGGACGCAGCAAGGCGTACCTTATCCGAATCATGTCCGGGTTCGCTCGCGCCACCTCGATGCTGCACGCCCGCGCTTCCGGGTCGACCCTTCCATGCGTGGCGTCAATGAGCACGAGGCCCATGAGGACCACGTTGTCGTCCGTCAGACAACCCAGGAAGGAACCTGCGCCCGTCGCACCGGTTTCCCTCATCAATGTTGTCATCGGGAGGCCGAGAACAGCGCTGTACACCTGTTCCCCGAGGGATCCCCGGATGCAATCCGTCTCGGTCATGGAGAGGCGAGCCATCACCTCCCGGCCCAAGGTGGCATCGGTAATGAACAGGTCTTCGAGCGACCCCATGGGCTCGACCGCAGGGGTTGCTGTGGGTTCGGGCGTGGGCGTGGCAGTTGGTATTGGCGTTGGCGTGGGGTCAGAGCCACAGCCGGCAATGACTACGAGGATGGTAAGGGCCAATGCGATGATGACGAACCGGCGAATAGTCATTAATGAGACTCCATCTCACTTATATGCGGCTCTAAAAGAGGTCCGGGGCCGGGTCTAGCGCAACTTTATTGCGCTACCTATTGCTTGTCAACGAAATGGCGTATTCGGGTCGTGTCGGCAGCACCCGCCGTAGGCTCTATTGCCACACCGCCGTTTCGCCGCCGTATTCACTTTGAAGGTTCGCGAGACAGGTCAAGGGCAAGGCAACGATTCAGGGGCGCGTGAGCAGGACTTTGTGCCTTCACAACCCTTAGTCAAGGATTACGCCGTGAGGCGTCTCCCTGCAGTCCAGGGCCGCAAGCTCTCTCTCGGTTAGCAGTTCCTCACGCTCGATGCCCAACACCTGCCCCGCCTCCAACAGAAGGTGCGCCCAGGTGCTGTGGTTGACGAACAGCATGCCGTCGGTCGTCAGCGTTCCTCCCCGGTTCAGGAATCCCAATGCCGCGGTGAGCGCAGCGCCGGTATGGAGGGGCTGCAGTGTCCCCAGCAACGGTTCCGGTCTGGTGTGCGTCATGAAGATTCTTGCCTTCACCGACTCCGGGTAAAGTTCGCTGACCAGGCCCTCATCTGCCAAGTGCTCCTCTTCACGTTCGTTCCTTGGGATCCGGAATCGCCCCGGTTCCAACATGTAGACGACGGAGTGCGCTATGTCCTTTTCAGCCAGCCTGTCGGAGGCTCGCACGACCTGTTCCAGCTGGTATGCGCCAACGGCGGTCAGCACGACGCTCTGTTCCGATGGACGATTCCCTGACCAATCCAGCCGCATTGCGCCCTGCTTCAGTAGTTGCTCTGCTTCCTCCAGGCTGAACAGATCGGCGATGCCGGGCCTCTTGGGCACGACCAGTGTCCATATCTGTCCATGTGTCTGGTAGAGACCGCGCATCAATGCCTGCGCGGTGTTGTAGTCGGGCGGGAACATCACTCGTGATACGTCCGACGGCTCGTTGAGCAGCGATTCGACCAGGGCCGTGTCCTGGTGGGATATCTCGTTCTTGCCGTTCTCCCACGTATGGGAGGTCATTACCAGGGGCACCGATAGCCACTTCGGCGCTCGCCCCGCTTCGTTGCTCTGGTCGGCGAACGTTATCTCTTGGCGCACCACACCGTGCATCTTCGGCCCGAATGCTTCATAGCTATGAATGAGGTTAATGCCACCCTTGTTGGCGAGCGCCGCAGACGCGACAGCCTCTTCATTGAGCGCCGTGATGACCGCGCCATCCAGTTCTTCCGGGATGTTCGGCTCAGGGTCTACGACGCGAAACTTCAGTGCGTCCAGCGTGTTCTGCAGCCTATTCGACTTCATTTCATCCGGGTTGCCCACTCGCGGTCTCAGGTGAGGGTTCGCCTGCACCGTTCTCAAGAAAGTGAGGTCAATCGCATCCATTGGTGATGATCGCGTCCACTGTGAAGCATCCCGCCTATCGTCCGGTACAGACCTTGGCGTGGCCAGCGGCACTTCCTTAAGTGGGACGTCCCTGTGAGCCAGGGCGTGGTCACGCTCCTTGAGCCTCCCTGATTGGAACTTGCCGATCGCGTTTTCCAGTTCAGGCAGTGGAACCCATAGCCGGCGGGCACTGTGGTTGAAGCGGTCTGCCGCTGTGCTGTCGGTATGGGGGTTACCCATCAAGGGAAGGTTGTGCGCCAGGTTGGTGCCCTCTCCATAGAATCCTGCGCCTTTCGGCGCGACGGCTATCCCGTAGGGCATTGCGACCGGATAGCGCCCGCTGCCTTGCCGTATCGCTTGTGTGGCAGCCTCAAGGCGATTCTCCATCTCGAGAATCGCCCACACAAACGCCGCCGGGTCTCTGCCATCAAAGATGAATGGGTCGAACCCGTTCAGCCTGAGGTGATCCACGAACCAGTCCGCCCCTCCCTGTTGCGACATGGTGGTCCGCTGGTCGATGCGGCGTCCGTTGTTGATCATGATTGGCGTGACCAGCCCGCTGTCGTCGGCCCGCCACCAGCGGGGCGCCCAATCGCTGCCTCGCTGTTCCTCGAAAGCGCCGTCGCTGAGGAACACCACAAGCCGCTCGCCGGGCAGGGGCATGTGCACATACTGGAGTTCCGTAAATCCCAGATAGCCGCCCTCCGCCATCCCGCCGGCCGTGTGCGCGTTCACATGACTGCCCAGCGGGGACTCCTGCCTGCCGTCTTCTCGCAGCGCATAGGAATAGAAGTCCCGCACGTAGCGTGTTAGCCCGTCATCGCTGAGTGAGTATCGTTCGGCGTGGGCGGGAGTCATGTTGTCCAGGAGCAGATTTGCGCTGTCGATTGCGGCCACCGTATGGCCCTGTCCCATGATCCAGGACCTGGTGTGGCCGGTGATCGCGTTGGCCGCCATGTAGCCCATGTAGGCGGGCGCCATATTCAGCGCGCCGCCGGTGTGGCCCTCCGGCGTCTGTTTGAAATCCTCGGCACCCAGGGCACGCCCGTCCAGGTACACGTTCTGCGCGTATGTTTCATGGGCGACCAGCCACATCGCAGCCGACGTCACCCTGTCCAACGCATGGAGCATTTCGAATAGGGGCACGCCGTCGCCTTTGATACCGCGCGCGGCAAGCAAGTCCGCCAGCGCGAATATCCTGTCCTGCGTCTCTACCGTGTGCTGGATCGGGCCGTATCCCGCGGCCCATCTATCGGCTGCCGGGTTCGCGCTCTTATAGAGCGATACTCTTTCGGCTCTCCTGACCTCACCGACTCCGTCTTCCCCGGTCATTTGCTCTCCTCGTTCCACGCCAGCAGCTTCGCCGTTTCTCTTGCGATGATGCTTGCTTCATCCACCTTAATAACGAATGCGTGTGCAGACGCTTCTTCTCCGGTCAGCCGTCCCTCATTTGCGCGAGCGTTGCGTTCTTTATCCAGCGTCAGTCCGCACCATTCCATACCCTCGCAGATGCGCTCGCGTATCTCCGACGAGTTCTCCCCGATCCCGCCGCCGAAAATCACGGCATCGGCGCCACCCAGGGCCGCCATGTAGGCTCCGATGTACTTCTTCACGCGGTAGCAGAACATCTCCACGGCCAGCGCGGCGCGGGCATCGCCTTGCCGTTCCGCTTCAAGTAGGGCGCGCATGTCGCTGTGTCCGCCGGACACTCCCAGGAGCCCCGACTCTTTGTTGAGCCAGTTCTCCACTGTCTGAAGGTCGACCCCCTCACGCCGCGCCAGATAGCCTACCAACGATGGATCAAGGTCGCCCGACCTCGTCCCCATCATCAGTCCCTCCAGAGGTGTGAAACCCATCGACGTGTCCACGGACTTTCCGCCAAGCACCGCCGCCGCCGAGCAGCCGCTGCCCAATTGGAGAGTGATCAGCCTGGTACCGGCCAAATCCCTGGAGGTCAACTCCGCATATCTCTCCACCATGTATTGGTGGGCCAGCCCGTGAAACCCGTATCGGCGTATGTGATGCTTCTCTGCCAGGTTGTGAGGGATGGCGTATTCCGATGCCCTCTGCGGCACGGTGCTGTGGAACGCTGTGTCGAATGCGGCCACCATCGGAATTGATGGCATCGCTTGCAGGGCGGCGCGCATAGCAGCCACTGAGGGGGCGTTGTGAAGAGGGGCCAGAGATCCCATGTCATCGAGCGCGTCGATGACGTGTTCATTCAGGAGTGTCGGATACACGAAACGGTCTCCGCCATGCACCACGCGATGGCCCACTGCGTCGACTGCGGTTATTGAACCGGCCCACTGCAACGCCAAACGCGCCGCCTCGCCATGGTCTACAACTTGCCTTTTCTCGACCACTCTTTCGCCACCCGCGCTTTCGAACGTAATCGACGCATCCTGCCCGATTTTGTCGACCAGCCCCCAAGCCAAACGGACTTTGTCATCAGCGTCTATGACCTGAAACTTCAGCGTTGAGCTGCCGCAATTGATGACGAGGATGTGCATCACTGAATCATATTAATCGTTACCTCGTTGCCCGTGGATTTGCCGTGCTTAAAGGCAGTCATGCCCAGCAGAATATGAATGATCGATTCCACGTAAAGAGGAGCCCGCCTGTGCATGCCCCGTCTATGAGGGTTGCAGCTCGGCTTGCTGAAAGCCTGCTCGCGGTTTTGGCAGCCAATTTCTGCGTCGCAACACCGGGGTGCAAATGGAGTGGTGGGCGGCGAGGGGCTCGAACCCCCGGCCTTCTGCGTGTAAAGCAGACGCTCTAACCAGCTGAGCTAGCCGCCCCTGGCTTTCACCGCGACCATTGGGAAAGTGGCGCGCTTGGCGGGACTCGAACCCACGGCCTCAGCCTCCGCAGGGCTGCGCTCTATCCAGACTGAGCTACAAGCGCGTGTCACTCATGGCCGTCTCCGGCCACATTTTGTCCAGCCTGTCGTGGTGCCGAGGGAGAGATTTGAACTCTCACGCCCGCTAGGGGCACTGCGCCCTGAACGCAGCGCGTCTGCCGTTCCGCCACCTCGGCCCGAATTCGACAATCAGGCTGTCCGTTGTGCGCTATCCATTATGGCACGGTGCGCTGCCATGTGGGGCACCGTGAGGCAGGGCAGGGCTATTAGGCCTCGAACAGCGAGGCTAGCCGCACAAGCCCGGCCTGCGCGTCCGCCCCGACGCTCACACGCAGCACTCGCCGTCCGCGTTGAATCAGCGCGCCCGCATCGCCCGCGGCCTGTGCCGTAAGCAGCTGCCCGAATGTGTACTCGGTTTCCGGCACAGCGACGTCGTTCGCGGATGCATCATCGACTATCTGCAGGAAAAGGCCGTTGTTCGCGCCGCCCTTGTGGAGTTGCCCGGTGGAATGGAGGAAACGAGGACCGTATCCGGCCGTTGTGGCGACACGCGCGTTGCCCCCCAAAACGCTTCGCAAGCTTCGGATTCCCTCCGAGACTTCGTCGTTTGGAGCGAGGTAGGCATGGATACCGATGTAGTCGCCGGACACCGCTGATGACAGCCAAGCTGCCGCCGCAGACTCCAGGTCGGCATCGTCAATGGAGATGATGCGACCCGAATCCTGAGATGCACTGCCGCCCGCCATCGCCTCACGCGCCAGGTCCTTGGCCAACTGGACGTCCGGCTGGTCGAACGGGTTGATGCCCAGCACGGCACCCGAGGCGGCGGTGGCGATCTCCCACCGCATCATTAGGCTGCTGATCTCGCGCGTGTCGTCGATGATCTGGGCAACGTGCGCCCATTCAGGGACAAGGGCTTTGACAGACGCTCGTTTCTCCGGTTCCGGCTCGGAACTCAGTCCGATGTAGACCATCACCCGATCATGTCCATAGTCGGGGTAGTCCCAGAGGGGCTCCTGGTCGATGGGAACGATGCCCACATCGAGCTTGCCGGTGCTTTCGGCAACCAGCTGCTCAATCCAGGTTGGCAGGCTGCGCAGACTCGGCGAAGTCACGAAGGTCAATTTGTCGCGACCCGCCAACGCGCACTCGCCGATAGTGGCTCCCAACCGAAGGGCTAGCGCCGTTTCCTCATCGGACATGTCTCGTGCAGAATGTGTCGTTGCCAGAAGCTCGCCTACGTCAACGCCGATGAGGGCCGCGGGAACGAGACCGAATTCACAAAGGGCCGAGTAGCGTCCGCCAACGTCCTCGGGGGAGGAGAAAACCCGACGGAATCCACGTTCCTGTGCCAGCCGTTCCAGCGGCGTGCCTGAGTCCGTGACCGCAACGAAGTGTGGTCCGGGATCGATTCCCGCTTCGGTTAGCCTAGCCCAGAAGTAGTAGAAGAAGGAAAGCATCTCCGTCGTGGTCCCAGACTTGCTGGACACGACGAATAGCGTTCGTGAGAGATCGAGCGTGTTCGCAAGGGCGGTCACGGTGGCCGGATGGGTGCTGTCCAGCACGGTCAGGCGGGGGTGGCCGTCTCCATTGCCGAAAGTAGTCTGGAAGACCTCCGGCGCGAGGCTTGAGCCGCCCATGCCGAGAACGACAACGTCAGTGAAACCTTCACTTGCGACATCACGGCCAAACTGTGTCAGATCCCCAACCTTGGGCGCCATGGTTGAGGGCAGGTCGAGCCAGCCGAGTCGGTTCTCAATCTCGGGTGTGCCGCGCGGCGCCCAGAGCGTTGGGTCATGCTCAAGCATTCGCTTGATGAACCCGTCCGCCTGCCACTGTCGCAGCCGCGACTCTATGCGCTCAGGAACTGCGTCCGGCTGTGCCATGCTTCCCTCAACCTTTAGTGCGTATCAAATATCTGCTGATAGCGCCCGATCTCGGCCAGCAGCCTTTCACGCTCCTTTTGAGTTGGGTTGTCCGCATCCGCGAAAGGAGTCAACGGCCCCAATGTCCGAATAGCCAGCGTTAACAGAAGCCGCGCCTTGATGGCTGAAAGGTTGTCCCCCGTGATGAACGTGTCCTGAGTTGGTTCCCTGGGAATACGCCCGCGCAGCCCGCGGCTGGTCAGGGCGACGGGTATGCCGTGTTGCCGTACGGCCTCTTCAAGAGCGGGACGTTGGAATCGGTGAGGCACGCCACTGTAGGCGAAACCCTCAACCACGATGCCGTGGCCGGGATGGTCTGCGTCTGCCTCACATTCAGCAATTGCGCGGTCTATCAGCGCTCGAACGTGCACGTCGTCCGCGCCTGCGTATGTCTTGACGATGTCCACCGTCGGTAAGGCCAAGGGCAGGGGGCCGTCGCCGCGCACGCGGGACTCAACAGTATGCAGCCGCGTCGGCGTGAAATAGAACGAGACCTGGTCGGCTTCAATGGATCCGATGGCGGATGCTGAGCCGCCGAGCGACGCAAACCCTCCGGGCCTTTGATTCGTTTTTGTCACGTCGCGTGCCGGAAAGATCTGTTCGTCCAGCACGACCACAACGCCCTTGCCGGCGGCCTCCGGCGAGGCTGCCACGCGCACTGCATCCCACAGATTCCAGTCGCCGTCGTTGCCGATGCTGCCATGCCTGCGCTGCGAGGCGGCCACGACCACCGGTTTGCGTGAGTTCACGGTGTAGTTAAGGAAAGCGGCGGTCTCTTCGGTCGTGAACGTTCCGTGTGTGACGATGCAGGCGTCCACATCAGGCTGCGCGAGCGCCTCATTGACCGTGTTGGCGATTAGCACCAGCTCCCGCATGGAGAACGTTTCACCGCCGCGCCGCAGTTCGCCGCCCGTGTCCGGATCAATGACCATCTCCACCCGCAGGTCTGCGACCTCAGACAGCAGCCCGTTGCGGCCGTTCGTGTCCACGCTAAAGCGATCGATTTCCTCGATCACCCGCTCGGCGGCAAGGTGGAATTGAGAATACGTCTGCGGGGGTTCATGCCCCGGCTCCATGTAGGGCAAAAGATAGAGGCCATCCTCCGGGGTCAGCGTTACCTCATGGAACTCATCGCCGCCGTCGGCCACCGGATTGCCGTCCCTATCCTCGCGGCGAATCCGCACCGTGACCGGCTCATGTAGGCGCTGCGCTCGGAGAACGTTGAGGGGCCCGCCTGCTTTGCTCGATGTTACGAAAGGCAGGCCGTTCTGAATCGTGCCGCCCGTCGGGACGATGGCGATTGTCGGCTTGCTAGCCATCGGGGTGTTATCCGACCTCAATCCCGAACAGCCGCGCCGCGTTGCCACCCAGGATGGCGGCGCGGTCATCTTCCGGTAGATCAAGTTCCGTGACGTCGGCCTTCATCGGCGGGATCTGCGCGTATGGATAGTCCGTTCCGAACATGATCATGTCGTTGCCCATCAACTCGCGGGCGAACATGATGGCCGGCCTCAGCCGCGAAACGGTATCGATATGCACTTTCTTGAAGTACTCCCAGGGGCCCTTGTCGTTCTCACCCCAGCGACCGGCACGCGGCCCGCCCGTGCGATTCAGCCGCCCCATGAGGAAGGGCAGGGTGCTGCCGAGGTGGCAGAGCACGAATTGCAGGTTGGGGTACTTCTCCATGACGCCGCTGAGGATGATGCGCATCATGGCGGCGGACGAGTCGAAGAGGAATCCCATATTGACCGCCATCGTCCAGCCCTCAAGGTGTTTCGCCATGACCGGCCAGCTTGGGTGAATCATCATCACGACGCCCAACTCTTCGGCCCGCTCGTAAATCGGCCAGAGGTCCGGCTCGTGCAGCTGCTTACCCGCCACGTTTGAGGTCAACATCATGCTGCGCAGGCCGAGGTCATTCACGGCGCGATCGAGTTCTTTCACCGCCGCATCCGCGTTGAGCAGCGGCAGCGTGCCCATGCCGAGAAATCGGTCGGGGTTGTCCTTCTGGATCTGCGCGATGCCCTCATTCGCGGCGGCGGCAAGCTCCACGTTCAGCACGGGGTCATCGGCCACCTCGCCGGCGGGAACGATGCAGCTCATCACGTGCATGTCCACGCCGGCCTCATCCATGTCATTGACGCGCGTCTCGAGCCGGTGCATTCCGGCGGGCATCGTATAGGTGTCCATGTCGCTGACGTGGAAGATGATGTCATCGCCGCTCCGTTCCATATAAGGAAACGTGTTGCGGTTCAGCAGCAGGTTGATGTACTCGGGAACGGCGAAATGATTGTGCGTGTCGATGTGCATCAGTGGAAACTCCAGACTCCCCCAATTGCGGCCGGTCGATCCGTCGTTATTGTAGCGCCCGCGCCCGAACCGGGACTGCTTGGCGAATCGAGTACCATTAATGGGACGCCCGTGGCGTGATTTGGATATACAGCGTGGAAAGGAGAACCACACGTGGCGACTTTGGGCCGGTCGATTGGCCTGTCGCGTGAGCAGCGCATCTCGGAGCTTGGCCGCGATCTGCTCAGCGCCGCCTATCTGCGCGGCAGCTTTGTTCTCCGTTCTGGCCGCACCAGCAACTACTACTTCGACAAGTACCTCTTCGAGACCAAACCCAGCATCCTGCGCCGTTTGGCCGCGTTCATGGCGGAGCTCGTGCCGCCCGGTACGGATCGTATCGCCGGGCCGGAACTCGGCGCGGTTGCCCTCGCGACGGCACTCTCCCTTGAGATGGGCCTGCCGTTCGTTATCGTCAAGAAGGAGCAGAAGGCATATGCGACGGGCAACGTTGTTGAGGGAGAGCTTTTTGCCGGTGAGCGCGTCCTGCTCGTGGAGGACGTGGTGACGACCGGCAGCCAGGCCATTGAGGCGGGCATTGCCCTCCGCGCGGCAGGCGCAACAGTCTCCGACGTGCTAGTCGTAATCGACCGCGAGGAGGGGGCACAGCAGATGCTTGCCGCCGCGGGCTACCAACTCCGCGCGCTGTTCAGGCGGCGCGATCTCGGAATATAAGCGTCACAACACGTAGTCCGATGAACAACACAGATATTGTTGACCTTTTGAAATCCACCGGCTGCCTTATAGAGGGGCAGTTAGCAGATTCCGACGGGGAAAGCGGCTGGGTTGCCGGGGCGATGGAGCCGCTGGCGAATCCCACTGCCGTCTCTGAGTTGGCCGGATGCCTCTCGGAGGCTCTGCCGTCCCCTGCGCCCGACCTCATCGCTGCCTGGCCGGGGCTGTCCAACGTCGTGCTGGCCTTCGCCGTCGGCGTGCAGGTGGACAAGCCGGTCGTCCTGCTGTCTGATGCTGAAGGGCTGGTCACAGCCTCAGGCAATGTTGAGGCGGGTCAGGAAGTCGCGCTGGTTGGAGTAACGTTAAGTGAACGCGACGCCAATCTCGCCCGCGCATTCGTTGAGAACAGGGGCGGCAGATTGGCGGTTACCGCCTCCCTCGTTGGAGTGGGGCAGGTTGCAAACGAGCTTTCGCTCGTTTCAGTAGGGGTGGGGGTTGATGGCAACGACTGAGCAGGAACAGGACGTAGAATCGGCGGACGCGGTGGAGGAATCCGAGGCCGCTGATACCGAATTGCGCGCCGTTCCCTCACGAATAGCCGCAGACTTTGAGCTTCTCTCCGCGATAGGGGCAGAGCCGGGCGGGGGCATCTCACGCATCCCGTTCTCGCAGGAAGAGCGCACCGCCCACAATCTTGTGTCGGAATGGATGGTGGAACTCGGCCTCTCCGTTCGCACGGACAGTTTCGGTAACACCATCGGAACAATGCCCGGAACTGATCCGAAACGGCCCGCCATTGGCTTCGGCTCACATCTTGACTCGGTGCCGCACGGGGGACGATTTGACGGCGCAATTGGTGTGCTTGCCGCGCTGGAAGTCATTCGCATGTTCGCTGAGACGGACATTACAACGGCCCATCCTCTCATGGTGATCGCCTTTGCCTCTGAGGAAGGCGCGCGATTCGGCGAGCCGTGTCTTGGCAGCAAAGCAGTTGCCGGCGTGTTGCAGGAGGCGGACATGGAACGGCTCCGTGACGCAAACGGCATCACGCTCGCGCAGGCCATGCGCGCTCTGAGCTTCGATCCGCTCGCGCTGCCGCAGGCCCGATGGGCGCCCAACACCCTCGCCGCGTTTCTTGAACTGCACATCGAGCAGGCGAGATCACTGGAAGAGGGTGGAGAACGCATCGGCCTCGTGGACGCCATCGCGGGAAACACGCGCATTCGTCTAGTGATAAAGGGTCGCCAGGATCACTCCGGCGGCACGCCAATGTCCCAGCGTCGTGACGCGTTGGCCGCCGCCGCGGAAGTCATTCTTGCGGCGGAATCCATCGCCAACGAGCCGCGCCGCCGCGCGACCGTCGCCACTGTCGGACGCCTACATGTCTATCCAAACAGCATCACCACCATCCCCGGCGACGTGGAATTCTATCTTGACGTGCGCGACGTGGACAGCGACCGCCAACGACTGACGACGAATGACATTGTCACCCGCGCGGAGGAAACGGCCGCCCGCCGCGGACTGCGCTGCGAGTGGGAAGTTGTATCCGACACGTCGCCCGTGGTTTTGCCCAAGTGGCTGCGCGATCTAACGACCGGAGCCACCGACCGCCTCAATGTGCCGCATCGCGTGACAACCAGCGGTGCAGGGCACGATGCCGGTATACTCTCGCGAGCCATCCCGGCCGCGATGCTCTTTGTGCCGAGCCGTGATGGCCTCAGCCATTGCCCGGAAGAGTGGACGAGCATGGAGGACATCGCCATCGGCGCGCGAGCGCTCGCGGAGAGCATCCGGGACATCGATACCTTCCTGACGAAAGAGGTCGCCGAATGACAACTGAACTTATAGACGCCAACGGGACTATTCCCGTTTTCGCGGGCACACACGTCCCGCAGCTTCGCCTGCCGTCCAGCGTGCAACTTGAAGTGATGAACACGAATGGTCATCAAGCGCCCGCAGCGACGTTTGTCGAGACCGAGATCATCTCCAATGACGAGATCGCGCCGGAGCACTATCTGATGCGTGTGCGTTCCGAAGCATTGGCGAACGGCGCGCCTGGCCAGTTCGGCGTGATTCGCCCCGGCTCAGCGACGGACGTTCACCCCATCCTGCCGCGTCCCATGGCGGTCTACCGCTATGACAAGGCAGCGGGCACAGCCGATTTCGTCTACCGCGTTGTGGGGTATGGCACGGCTGCCATGGCCCAGCGCAGAGCGGGAGACATCGTGGAGATTGTGGGCCCGGTCGGGCGGCCTTTCCCGATTTCTGATGAGGCCAATGGCATCCTTATCGTCGGGCGCGGCATCGGCGTGTGCTCCTTGACGACGCTTGTCGATGCAGCGCGAGAGCGGAACATCGAGATCTACGCCGTGTTTAGCGCCCGCAACAAGAACGTCATCCTTGGCCAGGACATCATCAAGAAGGCTCGCGGTCACGCCCTCTATGTGGACGACACTGACGGGAGCAGCGACGTTAGAAACGTTGAGCCGTGGATCAGCGAAATCATCGACTCCGGCCGCGTGCAGCAGGCCTACGTCTGCGGCTCAAACCGTCTGATCGAGCTGACAACCCGACTCGGCGCTCCCGCGGATGTTGAGACCTACGTCTCTCTTGAGGCCCACATGGCCTGCGGTCTCGGCTACTGCCATTCCTGTGCGACGGGCGCGTTTGGGGAGTCGGCGGAGTCGCCGCTCGTATGCCGGGACGGCCCCGTCTTTCGCTGTCACCCGGCAGGCGTTACTGTATAGGGGATGGCCGTACAGGACACTGAGACCGACAGCAGGCTGGGGGTTGACCTCGGCGCCGGGCTGACCCTCAAGAACCCGGTCATGCCCGCATCCGGCTGTTTCGGGCCGGAGATGGGAACCCTGTTTGACCTTGGTCAACTGGGCGCGCTCGTTCCCAAGACCATCTTCTACGGCGAACGCGCGGGCAATCCCGCTCCCCGCACGGCCGAATCCCCCGCCGGAATGCTCAACTCCATCGGCATCCCGTCGCGCGGCGTCGAGCATTTCCTCACCGATCTCCTGCCCGAGTACACGAAGTACGATTCGCCCGTCATTGTGAGCATCGGCGGACTGGGAATCGAGGAATACGATCGCCTTGCCGAGCGGCTGAACGGTGAGCCGGGCGTCGCGGGGCTTGAAGTCAATATCTCCTGCCCGAACCTTGAGGCAGGCGGCATGGAGATCGGCGCGAGCCCGACCAATGTTGAGCGTGTTGTGCGCGGCGTGTCTGACCGTTTCGATGGCCCTGTTATCGCCAAGCTCACGCCCAATATCACCAACATTGCCGACATCGCCAGGGCCTCCGAGCAGGGCGGCGCAACAGCCATCTCCGCCATCAATACCTTGTCCGGCATGGTTATCGACGTGGACAACCAACGCACGGTTACCGGCACGATGACGGGAGGAGTCTCAGGTCCTGCCATACGTCCCATCGCTGTGCGCATGGTCTGGCAGGTGTGCGCCGCCGTTTCGCTGCCGGTTGTCGGCATCGGCGGCATCACGGCGGCCAAAGATGCGCTGGAGTTCATCCTTGCGGGCGCGACGGCGGTCGCCGTCGGCACCGCCAATTTCACGCGCCCCACAACGATGCTTGATGTCATCGACGGGCTGAAGACCTATGTGGAAACGCACCACCTTAGCGGCATTGGCGATGTGCGCGGGCAACTTGAAGAGGGGATGCGCGTCGCCATTGAGCCGCCGCGCCCGGCCACTCCCGTCTCGGGGCGGTCTGAGTAAAGCGCATGAACATCAGCGGAAGTCATACCGTCTCCGCACCGCGCGAGCGCGTGTGGGAACTGCTGCATGACCCCGATGCGCTGCAGCGGATGGTCCCCGGTTGTCAGACCCTCGATGTCGAGACGCCAACGAAATTCTCTGCGGCGTTGGCCGTTGGTGTGGGGCCGATTCGCGGCCGATTCAACGGCACGGTGGAAATTGAAGACATTGCCGCTAATGAGTCGTACAAGATGACGCTTAGCGGGCAGGGGCCAACGGGGTTCGTGTCCGGGGATGGGATGATCACCCTGAGCGATGACGGCGACGGGACGCTTGTTGCTGTTGAGGCGGACGCGCAGGTGGGCGGGACGCTGGCGCAGATCGGCTCGCGCATGATCCAGACCGCCGTGCGGATGCTGATGGGGCAGTTCTTTGACGCCCTCGCACGAGAGGCTGCTGCACCTCAATAGTCCGTCGGCTAGTTGACCGCCGCGCCGCGCAGGAATAGCATCGCCTCAGGGTAGACACGGGAACGGGAGCGGGTGAGGCAATGGCTGATTTAGTGCCCATTACACTAACCATCAACGTTACCGAGCATTCCATTGACGTTGAGCCGCGCTTATTGCTGGTTCACGCCATCCGTGACGTCATCGGCTTGACCGGCACGCACGTCGGCTGCGACACGTCCCAGTGCGGCTCATGCACCGTTCTGCTGAACAGGGAAGCGGTCAAGTCATGCTCGATGCTCGCCGTGCAGGCAGACGGCCAGCAGATTGAGACCGTGGAGGGCCTTGCCGCCGCGGACGGTGATCTGCATCCCATACAGCAGGCGTTTGCGGAGAAGCACGGACTCCAATGTGGTTTCTGCACGCCCGGCATGTTGATGCTCTCCAAGGCGCTTCTCAACGAGAACCCGAATCCCACCCGCGACGAGATACGCCACGCGCTTGCGGGCAATATGTGTCGATGCACGGGGTACCAGAACATCGTCCTGGCGATTGAATTCGCGGCGGAACAACTTTCCAGGTGAGGTGAGCGCCATGACCATAGACAGCCCGCCTCGACAGATCGGCCAGTCGCCCCGGCGCAAGGAGGATGACCGCCTCTTAAGGGGGCAGGGCGCGTTCTCCGACGACATCAACATTCCCGGCACAGTGTGGGCGCACTTTGTTCGCAGCCCGCATGCCCACGCCCGTATCGTCAGCATAGACTCCTCAGCCGCGATGGCTCATCCGGGAGCGCTGCGCGTTCTCACCGGAGAGGATGTCCATCCGCGCTATAACCCGATTCCGCCCGTTCTCGCCGTGCGAGATGCAGAGAATCGCGACAATGAGGCCGGCGCGCCCGCATTCACCCTCATCGCCAGGGATAAGGCCAAATACGCCGGGGAAATCGTCGCCATAGTTGTTGCGGAAACCCGGGAGGCGGCGCGCGATGCGGCTGACCTGGTGATGGTCGACTACGAGCCGCTGCCGGTAGCCAATACGCCGGAGCAGGCGATGGAGCCCGGAGCGCCGGAAGTGCATGATGGCCGCTCCAATGAACAGGTTCGTTGGCTCAAGAGCACAGAGAATGTGTCCAGCACCTTTGAGGACTCCGAGGTCATCCTGCGGCACGATTTCAACAACCAGCGTATCCACGCCGTCCCCATGGAGCCGCGCGCCGGCATCGCCCACTGGGACCCGGCCACGCAGTTCCTCACCATCTGGGCCTCCATCCAGGGCGCGCATGAGTTGCGAACACAGATGGCGGAAGTGCTGGGCATTTCTCCTGATCAGATTCGCTCCGTCGCGCCGGACGTCGGTGGGGGATTCGGCGCGAAGCACGGTGGAGAGGTCGAGTATTTCCTGCTGGCCATCGCGTCGATGGAACTCGGATTGCCCGTCAAGTGGGCTGCGTCGCGCACGGAGGAGTTCCTTTCTCTCAGCCACGCGCGTGGAAAAACCTCGGAGTTCGAGGTAGCTGCGGACCGTGACGGCCGCGTCAAGGCGCTGCGCCTCCGCCACACCACGGACCTGGGCGCGTTTCCTAAAGGCGCAACCCCAATCGTCGCGCAAACCTCCGCCATCATCGCCACCGGTGTTTATGGCATTCGAGAAGCTTCGTTTGAAGTCCACTCCGTCTATACCAATCACACGCCGGAGGGGGCGTACCGCGGGTACGGCCGGCCCGAAGGCATCTACCTGATCGAGCGCGCCATGGACATGCTGGCGCGTGACCTGGACATCGACCCTGCGGAGATTCGCAGGCGCAACATGATTCAACCGGAGGAGTTCCCGTACTACCGCACTCCCGGCGGGGATATCTACGACAGTGGCAACTACCCCGAGGCGCTGGAACGTGCTCTTGAGGTCAGTGACTACGAGGGCTTGCGCGTGCGGCAACGCGAAATGCGCGCGGACGGGAAATACCTGGGAATCGGGCTCGCGTCGTGGGTCAAGACCGGCGGGTTCGGCCCGTCGTCCCTTGACCCTTCCTCGTCCATGCCTGAGTGGGCGCGTGTGAAAGTGTCGCCCGCGGGTACTGTGACCATCTACACCGGCTCGTCACCGCACGGGCAGGGCAACTACACCACCTACGCGCAGGTGGCCGCGGACACTCTCCACGTCTCGCTGGACGATATTTCCGTCACGCACGGCGATACTGCGACAGTGACGTACGGCATGGGCACGTTTGCCAGCCGCAATATGGTGGTGGGCGGAATGGCAGTGCTCCAGGCCTCCCAGAAGATTCTTGACAAGATGACCCGATTCGCTGCCCACACTCTCGACAGTGACCCGGACGGTGTGGAGTTCACGGATGGCGTGTTCACCGCCAACGGCTCGTCCATCACGTTCCGCGAGGTTGCTGCCCGGATCAACCAGGTCCTGGAGCGGCCTGCGGGCATGGAAATGGGTCTGGATGAGTCGTCCTTTTACCAGCCCACCCATCTCACCTTCAACTACGGCACGTATGTCGCTGTGGCGGAGGTTGATCCTGAAACAGGCGACGTTGACCTGCAGCAGTTGTTCTGCGTGGATGACCAGGGCGTGGTGGTTCATCCGGTCATCGTGGAGGGGCAGGTTCACGGCGGCGCAGCGCAGGGAATTGGGCAGGCGCTCTATGAAGACATCATCTACGACGAGAACGGCCAGTTGCTCAGCGGGTCCCTGATGGACTACGCGCTGCCGACGGCAGAGATGATGCCGGAGTTCATTTCCGAATTCATCGAGACCCCGTCGCCCACCAACCCGCTCGGTGTGAAGGGCATGGGAGAGGGACCGACAACCGGCGCGCCGCCCGCCGTGGTCAACGCAGTTGTTGACGCGCTCGCCCCGTTCAACGTTCGTGACATCGCGATGCCGCTAACGCCGGAGCGCGTATGGCGCGCCATACAGGACGCGCAGAATGGAGATCAGTCATGATTCCCGGAGCATTCGACTACGCCGCCCCTGATTCTGTGGCGGAGGCGATCACCCTCCTCCAACAGCGGCCCGGTGAGGGCAAGGTCATTGCCGGCGGGCAGAGCCTCCTTCCGATGATGAAGCTCCGCGTTGCCATGCCCGGCCTCGTGGTTGATTTACGCAAGACGCGCGGCGAGTTGTCCCACATCAGTTCAGACGGCAATAATCTGCGAATCGGCGCGATGACGAGCCATGCACACGTCGCAGGATCAGACGTCGTGCTTGATACGATTCCGGTCTTGGCTGAAACGGCCGCTGAGATTGCAGACGTACAGGTGCGGAACCTCGGTACTCTCGGCGGCAGCATCGCTCATGCTGATCCCGTAGCCGACTATCCCGCCACCCTGCTTGCGCTCGACGCGCAAGTTGAGATCGCGGGGCCGAACGGTGTGCGTGTCGTGTCCGTTGATGAACTCATCTTGGACGCGTTCATCACGACGTTGGCGGAGGATGAAATCATCACGGAGATCATCATCCCCATCTCAGAGGGTCGGACGGGCGCGGCGTATCTCAAATTCGCGAACAAGGCATCACACTTTGCCATCGTCGGCGTGGCTGCGGCCGTTTCGCTGGATGACAGCGGTTATCTGTCCCGCGTCGCCGTCGGCATCACCGGCGCGGCGTCGCGCGCGGCCCGTGCAACGGCCGTCGAAGAGACGCTGAGAGGGCAGGTGCCGACAGCGGATGCCATTGCAGCGGCATCCGCCATGGCGGCGGACGGCCTTGAGTGCATTGCAGACCTGCACGGCTCGCCGGAGTATCGGCAGAACCTGTGCCGCGTGCTGACCAAGCGCGCGCTCACTCAGGCGGTGGAGCGCGCCCGGGAATAGCCGCGAGAAAGGACGGAGACATGGCCACGGACACGAAACTCGTTGGTCAGTCGGTCGCACGCCGCGAAGACGAAAAACTCCTGCGTGGCCGCGGCGCGTTCGTTGAAGACATCAAGGTTCCCGGCATCCAGTGGGCGAGCCTTGTTCGCAGCCCGCATGCCCATGCGCGCATCCGCAGCATTGATACCTCCGCAGCTCTGCAGACGCCCGGCGTCACCGCGGTTTTGACAGGGAAAGACATTCACCCGCGATTCGGCTCCAATCCGACCGTCTCCCTGAAGTTCTTCGATGCCGAATCGGCTCCGTATGACCTGATTGCCGTTGATAAGGCGCGGCATGTCGGTGAAGTTGTGGCTGTGGTTGTTGCGGATACGCGCTACGGAGCGCGGGATGCGGCGGACCTCATCTTTGTCGACTACGAGCCGCTGGAGGCAGTGGTGGATATTGAGAGGGCGCTCCGAGATGATGCCCCTCGCGTCCACGATGACCGACCGAACGGGATCGTTGACTGGCGTTATCAGCTCGGCAATGTCTCGCAGGCTTTCGAGGAGGCAGCGGTTATCGTCCGTGAGCGAATCGTGAACCAGAAGATCAATGGCGTGCCGATGGAACCCCGCGCCGGTCTCGCGCACTGGGACGCGGTACAGGAGACGATGAGCCTGTGGGCGACGGTTCAGACGCCGCACGCGCTGCGTGATCACCTTGCCGAGATTCTGGACTTGTCGAATGACAGCGTTCGCGTCGTTGCGCCGGATGTTGGCGGTGGTTTCGGCGTGAAGCATGAGGACCCCGAGTATGCGCTCATCTGCATCGCCTCGATGCGCCTTGGCGTGCCGGTCAAGTGGGTTGCCACGCGCACCGAGGATTTTTTGGCGATGCACCAGGCGCGCGGCAAAACCTCATATCTCGAAGTCGCGGCGGACTCCGACGGCAAGGTGACCGGCCTTCGGGTACGCCACCTGCATGATCTAGGCGCGTACGCAAAGGGCCCGGAACCGCTGCATTCGGCCTCCTCCGCCATGATTTCCACCGGTGTTTATCACATCCCGAACGTGGAGTTTGAGGTTCACAACGCCTACACAAACAAGACCCCGCAGGGCCCCTACCGCGGCGCGGGCAGGCCGGAAGGCATTCATCTTATCGAGCGCGGCATGGACCGCCTTGCCGGAGAGCTTGGCCTCGACCCAACCGATATCCGACGCCGCAACTACCTGCCGCCGTTCGATCAACCGATGCGCTCGGGCGGCGGAGACGTTTTCGACAGTGGAAACTACGAAGCCTCGCTGGACCAGGTCATGGAGCTCAGCGACTATCAACAACTGCGTGAACAGCAGGAGCAGGCGCGCGCCGATGGCAAACACATGGGCATCGGTGTGGCGTCGTGGGTCAAGACGGGCGGCTCCGGCCCTAGCCCGCTCGATCCCAGCAGCAGCCGCTACGAATGGGGCAGGGTGCGTGTTAACCGCGGCGGGAAGGTTACCCTGTTCACCGGCTCGTCCCCGCACGGGCAGGGCGGCGAGACTGTCTTTGCTCAGATTGTCGCCGACGTTTTCAGCATTTCCGATGATGATGTGACCGTTCTCCATGGCGACACGGCCACCGTCGCGCACGGAGTTGGGACATACGGCAGCCGCGCGCTTGTGACGGGCGGCATGTCCGCCAAGATCGCCGCCGAAAAGGTGCGCGACAAGATGCTGAAACTCGCCGCCCATATAATGGGGTGCCAACCCGACCAGGTGACGCTGGAAAGCGGCATTTTCATCTGCACGACGGACAGGGAACGCCGACTCCCGTTCGCCGAGGTAGGGGACGCATCATTCCAGGTGCTGGCGCGCCCGGCTGACATGGAATTCGGCCTGGATGAAGACTCGTTCTACCAGCCCAGCGGCCTGACCTATAACTTCGGCACGTATATCGCCGTCGTTGATGTGGACACTGAAACTGGCGACGTCGACCTGCAGCGCTTGTTCACTGTTGATGATCAGGGCGTCATCGTGAACCCCATGACCGTTGTGGGGCAGGTGCATGGCGGCGCGACGCAGGGCATCGGCCAGGCGCTCTACGAGATTTCCGAATACGATCAGGCCGGACAGCTCCTGAACGCCTCGCTGATGGACTATGCGATACCGACGGCTGAGATGACGCCGGAGTTCGTCGTGGCGTTCTCGGAGACCCCCTCACCGCTGAACTCGCTGGGAGTGAAGGGAATGGGCGAAGGTCCGACGACGGGCGCGCCGTCAGCGGTTGTGAACGCCGTTGTTGACGCGCTTTCTCCTCTCGGCGTCAGCCACATTGAGATGCCGCTAACGCCGGAACGTGTCTGGCGCGCCATCCAGGACGCACAGGGATAACTGCCTTCGTCATTCCCGCGAAAGCGGGAATCCAGAACCCCCCTCATTCCGGCGAAAGCCGGAACCCATCCCTGTTACCGCCCTGACACGTTGAACAGGAACGTTACGACGTCTCCGTCCTGGATGATGTAGGTCTTGCCTTCTTGGCGGAGCGTGCCGCGACGGCGCGCCTCGGCGAACTTGCCCTCCACCGCGATGAACTCGTCGTAGGCCGTAACCTCGGCTCGGATGAACCCCCGCTCCATGTCCGTGTGGATCTTCCTGCCCGCTGCCTGTGGGGCAGGCGTGTCTGCCTCAAGCTGCCAGGCCCGTGTCTCGTTCGGCCCAACGGTATAGAACGTAATCAGGCCCGCCACGTTCTGCGCGAGTCGTGACAATTCACCGATAGAATCTGCAGGCGCGCCCATCTCCTCCCGGAACGCCGCAGCCTCCTCCGGCTCGAGCTGTGATAGCTCCTCTTCCAGGCGAGCTGAAAGGGCGATGCAGCCCGTTGTCGGGCCTCCATGTTGTGCGTTCCATTCAGCCGACAGTTCATTGCTGCGCGCCAGATCATCCTCCGCAATGTTCAGCACGATAATCAGCGGCTTGGTTGTCAGGAATGTGAACCCGGAGATCATACGGGCTTCATCCGGCGTCATGTCTACGCTTCGAATAGCCTCACTCTTTTCGAGCGCGGTGTGGAGTCGGCGCAGTAGATCAGCCTCAGCCAACAGGCCTTCCCGCTCCGTGGCGCGGGCCCCTTTCAGAGAATCTTCGATACGCTCAAGCCGCCGCGTGACGATGGCCGTGTCCGCGAACACCATCTCCATGAGCATGGTTTCGATGTCGGCCTCCGGTGTGGGATCGGGCAGGGCCGGGGAGCGAAAGGCGCGAACGACCAGCAGCAGTGCGTCGGCCTGGCTCACCTCCAGCAAGTACTGTCCCTGGATGCCGCGCGATTTGCCCATCTCCGGCGGCTGTCCCGGAATATCGATAAACGAAAGCTCCGCCTGAACGACGCGCTTCGGCTCAACCAACTCTGTGATGCGGTCCAGCCGTGGATCAGGGATGCGGACGACGCCAAGGTTGGGCTGCTGGGCGGCGCTGAATGCGCCCGTCTCCGCATGGGCATGTGTGAGCGCGTTGAGCAGGGTGGTCTTGCCGCTTGAGGGCAGACCGATGATGCCGACGTCCATCGCGCGGCTACTCGAAAGCGTAGAGCGTGCCGTTATCGGTCAATACAAAGATGCTGCCGTCCGCGTAGGCCGGCGCTGAGGACACGGAGTCCCCGAGGTCAAAGCTCCACAAGTGGTCGCCTGTGAGTGTGTCAAGAGCATAGAGGTGCCCGTCTTCTGAACCGATGTACAGCACGTCATTCACAACCGTGGGGGAGCCGGTCCAGGTAGGCTCTTCACTTAGCGCCGTCTTCCACAATTCCTGCCCGCCGCCGAGGGTAAAGGCGTAAACATTGCCCTCTCGCGTCGCAAAGAAGGCGCGATTGCCAGCGATGGCTGCGTCCGCCCAGACCTCTTCCCGAATGCTCTGCGTCCATACCGTGCCGCTCTGCGCGGGCGGGAATGGCGCAAGGCCCCAGATATAGAACTGCGACCAGAATCGGAGCACGGTCTTTTCAAGGGGAAGATTCCGTGACCGGATATCGATCGCCCGGACGAACCCGCGCACGTCACCAAACGCGGCCGTGCCGTGGCTCACTGCGGCAGCCCCCTCAACCGCGCCGGGAACAACATAGCTGAGCCGCGTCTGCCCCGTCTCGCCGACGAGAACAAGTACCTGGTTGCCCCGCGTTGGAATGATGACCATCCCCTCGCTGATGGATGGAGGCGCGAACATTCCGTCCCCGCTATCTATCTCCCATCGTTTCTCGCCTGTTCCCGCATCAAATGACTGGATCACGCCGTTCTGGGACGAAAGGTACACGCTGCCGTCAGCAACGTTGACCCAGGAAAACAGCGGGTTGGAAATCGCGGATTCCCAGATCACATCCCCGGTGGCGGTTTCAAGCGCGGCCAATCTCGAATTTCTGAATGCGATGTAGAGCCGATCGTCTGCGACTATTGGCGATGAGTCCATTGGCCCGGGCCCCTGCCGTTCCCAGATCAGAGAGCCGTCTTCAGCCGAAAACGCGAGGATTCGGGCATCGAGAGTCGTCACGAATACACGACCATTGTCGATCGTCGGCGACGATGTGATTTCGGCTTCGAATTCCGTGCGCCATCGTTCAACGCCCTCAGGAATGATGTCTGCGCCGCTAACACTTCCGATGCTGGCTGCCCCTCCTCGCGGAGTCGTCCACAGACCGCTGCCGACCTGTGCCGTTAGCGTGGTTGTTGGGGGGCCGGTCAAAAGGCCGGGTGGAGCGCCGCGGTCATAGATGAAGAGGACCAGCAACGTGAGCACGGCAAAAGCGACTGCCCCGCGACGCACCCACTTCCTTATAGTCCGCTGACGTTGTGTGCGCTGCGCGAATGCCTCTCCTTCAACGCGACTATGAACTGGGGCGTCTCGAATATCCCGCCAGCACACGGCGCAGCGTGTGACGCTGGCCAGGTTGATGGTGAGGCATTCGTTGCAGACGCGGAACTCTCCCGTTCCGTCCCCGTCCAGACTCACGCGCGATGGCTCGAACTGGGCAATGTCATCCAGGATTTCCTGCCGCGCGGCCTCGTCTGGGACAACGATCTGCGCATCCGGCATGGAGAGGTTATTTCGGAACTCCAGCAGCGTTTCTCGCATTTCCTGGGCCGACGCGAAGCGCTCATTCGGGTCCCACGCAAGCGCCTTGCCTGCAATCTCGTCCAAAGCGGCAGGCAGCGCAGGGTTGAGCGTGGTGAGCGGTGCGATCTGCCCCTGCTGCTGCTTCACGCGCACAGTGTCGCGATTGTTGCCGGTGAAGGGCAGGTGGCCGGTCAGCGTCTCATACAGCACCATCCCGAGCGAGAAGATGTCCGACTTTGGCCCTGGCTCGGAACCGCGGAGGACCTCCGGCGCCATAAACGCCGGCAGAGGAATCTGCAGAGACGACTGCAGGCCGCTCATGCTGATCGACAACTCGGACAGCCCCGCGTTCCGGAGTTGCGCGCCTGCCACGGGCGTGACAAAGACGTCGCGAGAATTAACGTCACCGTGAACGAGGCCTGCATCATGCAGCGCCTGGAGTCCCGAAGCTGCCTGGGCTATGAGCTGCAACGCCTCATCAAGCTGCAGCCCTCGTGTGAGCCATCCGCGGAGTTGCTCGCCGCGCGCCGGCTCATACACCATCCAGAATGTCTCGCCGTCCGGGTGGATTTCCAACAATCTGCCCAGATGTGCATGGTGGACATCCAGATGGCGCTCCATGAGTGAGCGGAACGGCCCAAGCGTGGCCGTGTTCTCAAGGGCGCGAACCCGCGGCTCACGGATTTCTACCGCGTCGTCGCTTTCACGTTCGATGGCCGAATAGACTGAATACAGGGATGTCCCGGGCAGGGCGGCAATAATGTCGTATCGCTCTTGCAGCGACGCGGGCGATGCTGTCATGGGTATTGCGGCATATTGTACGGAGACGCGCGCTGCACGGCAACAGGAAAAAGCAGGGAACCGTCATGTTGGAGATCTATTACGGGGAAGACGACTATTCTCGTAAGCGCGCCATCGATGCCTTGCGGGAACAGTTGGGAGACCCGGAGATGGCGTCCCTCAATACCGTAACTCTTACCGCATCCGAAACGACGCCGGCGGAAGTTGTGGCACAGGCGGGCGCAGTGCCGTTCCTTGCAAACGGCCGCTTGGTAGTTGTTGAGGGACTGCTGGCCATGTTCTCCCGCTCACAGGGCGGTGGAGGCGGCAGAGGGGGTGGGCGGTCTTCGCGTTCCCGGCAGGCTGCTCTCCAGGATTCCGAATCACAATCGACAGACTCGTTCCGTGGCTGGGGACAACTGAAGGGCTTAGCCCCCGGCTTGCCGGAATCGAACATCCTCGTGTTGTCCGATGGCGCTGCCGCGGACTCCAATCCGCTACTGAAACATCTCGCGCCCGTTGCCAACGTCCGTGTTTTCGCGCCGTTGCGGGGCAATGAATTGAGCGGATGGATCGGCCAAACTATCCGAGAACGGGGAGGCCAAATCGAGAACGCCGCCCAGCGTGCGCTGGCCGACGCCCATGGCAGCAACCTTTGGGCGCTCTCCAACGAGATCGATAAACTCCTGCTCTATGCGGGCCCTGACAGGCCAATTACGGTAGAAGATGTTAGCTCCATGACCGGCTCGACCCGTGAAGAAAACATCTTCGCGATGGTGGATGACGTGATTGAGCGTCGCTACCCCCGCGCCCGGGAGCGAATCGAAAGGCTGAGATCGGACACGGGAGCGGCGGTGCCGCAAATCATGGCCATGCTCGGCACGCAGGTGCGGCGGCTTCTTGCTGCCAAGGACGCGACGGATCGCCGCGTGTCACAGTCCGAACTCCAGGACGCCATCGGCACGCGCTCTGATTTCGCTATCCGCAAGACTGTCAACCAGAGCCGCAGTTTCACGATGCCGCGCCTGCGTGAGATGCATCGTGCAATTCTGGACTACGACATCGCCCTCAAGACAGGTCAACTAAACGAGGACACGGCGATGGAACTGCTCATCGCAGACCTCTGCGGGATCGGGACACTTGGGCGGCGCTAACTAAAAGGTAGGTCAGCCTACCCGCGGCTCCGTGAGGGGGTTGTAGCAGGCGAGGTTGTGCCCCTCATCGATTGTCACGAGAGGCGGCATCGGATTCGTTCGGCACACGACGGTTGCCTTGTTGCAGCGGGGCAGGAACGGGCACTCGTCCGGCGCGTCCAGCAGGTCCGGCGGCGCACCCGGGATGCCGTGCAAAGGCCGCGTGTCCCGATCAAGCCGGGGCATGGCGTTTAGCAGCGCCGCAGTATAGGGATGCCTGGGGTTGTGGAACAGCGTGACCGTGTCAGCGGATTCCACGATGCGGCCTCCGTACATCACCATCACTCTGTCCGCCGCCCGAGCGATGACGCCCATATCGTGAGTGATAAGGATGACGGCTGTGCCGGAGTCCTTCGCCAGCCCCATGATTCGTTCGAGGATCTCGGCCTGCAGCGTGACGTCAAGCGCAGAGGTCGGCTCATCCGCGATGAGCAGTTCCGGTTCCAGTACCAGCATCATCGCCAGCATCACGCGCTGGCACATGCCGCCGCTCAGCTCCCACGGGTAGCTCTGCATGACGTGCTCAGGATCCGGCAAACCGAGTGAAGCGAGGGCCTCAAGCGTCTGTTCACGAACCTCATCCACGTCAATGCGCCCATGGGCATTGAAGATCTCCGCAATCTGGTCGCCGATGTTAATCAGCGGATTAAGTGCGGCCTGTGGGTCCTGGAAGATCATGGCCATGGCCTCGCCACGCATGATGCGACGTTCGTCATCGTCTACGTCATCGAGGTCGGTTCCGCGAAAGCTGATGCGCCCGCTCACAACCTGGCCGGGGTAGGGCACGAGTCCCATCACGGACAGGCCCGCCGTCGTCTTGCCGCAGCCGCTCTCGCCGACGATGCCGAGAATCTCACCCCGGCGCACGGCGAAACTTGTCTCTTGCACGGCCTTGACTGTGCCGTCCTGTGTGAAAAAAGACGTGTGGAGATTCTCGACGCTTAGCAGCGGTTCGGCAGGAATTGTCATGCGATTAGGATACGGTACGTTTCGCCCCGCGCTATTTGACATGTACGCGCGGGCGTACATAGAGTGAGCTATGGTGGCAAGCGGAACCCAACCTGCCTAAGGGAGCCTCGACAGTGGTTGAGAGTGGCAAGTATTGGATTATCGCGGCTATGGGTGTTGCCGCCGTTCTCGTTCCTCTTAGCCTCATGATCTTTTCCGGGATGCTTCAACGCATCCGCATCCGCCCCTCCACTCCCGCCGACCAGGAACCTCGCTTCATGCGGATGACGTATGAATCCGGCATGGTTCCAACGGGGGAGGCAAATGTGCAATTCAACTTCCGCTTCTATCTGTTCGCCCTGCTTTTCGTCATCTTTGATGTTGAGGTCATTTTCCTGTTGCCGTGGGCCGCGCGATTCCTCTCGTTGGGATGGGTGGCGTTCATCGGCATGGCGATATTCCTCATACTCGTGCTAGTCGGATTCCTCTATGAATGGAAGAAGGAGGCGCTTGAGTGGCAGAAATGACCCCCACGCCGCCCGGGCCTGAGCAGTTGCCCTCGCCTTACGGCATCCCCCTTACCGTCACGACCAATCAGTTGGACAACGAAGAGGGTGAAGTTATCGAGCGGCTGCGCGCCCTTGCGACAGAGCAGCACGTCGATGAACCGATCGAGGTTCCCGAGTCGCTCAAGCGCTCGGTTCTCGTCACATCCCTTGATGCCCTGCTGGATTGGGGGCGCTCCAACTCCGTGTGGCCCGTCACGCTTGGCTTGGCCTGCTGCGCCTTTGAGATGATTGCCGCCGTGATGCCGCGATTCGACCAGGCGCGGTTCGGCATGGAGATCTTCCGAGCCTCGCCGCGACAGGCCGACCTGATGATCGTGTCCGGCACGGTCACATGGAAGATGGCGCCTGTCGTTCGGCGAATCTATGAGCAGATGCCGAATCCCAAGTGGGTCATCTCCATGGGCGTTTGCGCAACGAGCGGCGGACCCTACTACCAGGGTTACAGCGTGGTTCCGGGGGTCAACCGCCTTGTGCCCGTGGACGTCTACGTGCCCGGCTGCCCGCCGCGGCCCGACGCCTTGCTCCATGGCCTGCTCAAACTCCAGGAAAAGATCAAGCGCGAATCCCTCGTCCGGGAACAGGAGCCGCGCCTGAGAAAACTCATCTCCTGAGGTCGCATGACAACCACCCTTTCAGGTCACGATATCGCTGAGAAACTCCGCGCCGCGCTGCCGGATGCAGTGAAGGAGGAGCGCGAGGAGTGGGTCGTTGTCTCTCCCGAATCAATTACTGACGTTTGCCGACTGCTCCGAGACGACGATGAAACCGATTTCCGGATGCTGCGTTCCATCGACGCTGTCGATTTCATCGACCGGTTCGAGTTGCGCTACGGCCTGCTTTCCATCCGCCGCAACCAGGAAGCCACACTCAAGGTGCGTGTGTGGGGCAGGGATGAGCTTAGCCTGCCGTCGGTGACGCCGGTGTGGGAGGGCGCGAATCTCCAGGAGCGTGAGATCTACGACCTATTCGGCATCGAGTTTGAGGGCCACCCGAATATGAAGCGGATCCTGCTGTGGGAGGGCTTTCCAGGTCATCCCCTCCGCAAGGACTTTGCGTAGGACACATATGCAGTCGCCACAGCAACCCAACACGATCGACTCGTCCGGCTACGATATTGAGCCGGTGCTGCTCAACCTGGGGCCGCAGCATCCGTCCACGCACGGTGTGTTTCGCATCCGCGCGCTTTTGGACGGCGAGGAAGTGGTGGACGTTGAGCCGGTGTTCGGCTACCTGCACCGCGGCAGTTCCAAGCTCGCGGAGGAGCGTAGCTACACGCAGGTCATCACGCTGACGGATCGCCTCGACTATCTCTCTGGCATGACCAACAATCTGGCCTACGTCCGCGCAGTGGAGGCATTGGCGGGCGTGGAAGTGCCTGAGCGCGCGCAGTACCTCCGCGTGATGACCGCCGAACTGATGCGAATTGCCAGCCATCTCATGGCGCTTGGATTCCTCATCAACGACCTTGGCGCGTGGGTCACCCCACTCATGCACATGTTCCGCGAGCGCGAGAAGGTTCTGGACCTGTTTGAGATGATCTGCGGCGCGCGCATCACGTTCAGCTATATGAGAATCGGTGGCGTCTCCCACGACCTGCCGCCCGGATTCGACACCGCCGTCAACGGTTTCCTCGACGATTTCGAGGACCGCGTGGCGGAATACGAGAGGCTGCTGCTGGAGAACGAGATACTCGTCTCCCGCATGAAGGGAATCGCGCCGCTGACGGGCGAGCGCGCCATCGAATGCTCTGTCACCGGCCCCAACCTCCGCGCTTCAGGTGTGAACTTTGATCTCCGCAAGCAGGCGCCGTACGAAGTCTATGACCGCATGAATTTCGATGTTCCCGTGACGCAGAACGGAGATAACTGGGATCGGATGTGGGTGCGTCTGCAGGAGATGAAAGAGTCCGCGAAGATGGTGCGGCAGTGCATGGCCGAGTTGCCTGAGGGCATCACGCGCACACCGGCAGACTTCTTCATCCGCCCGCCCGCCGGCGAGGTCTACAGCGCCATCGAGGCCACCAAGGGCGAACTTGGCTTCTACCTTGTGAGCGACGGCACCATCGCCCCGTATCGCTGCGGCATCCGCGCTCCCTCGTTTATCAATCTCACCGTCTTGCGCGAACTCTGCATCGGCTGGAAGCTGGCCGACCTTATCGTCAATTTCGGCACTCTGGACATCAACGTGGGTGAGGTTGACCGATGATTGCCGACCTTACCCGCGACATCCTTGAGGGGTACCTGCCGGTCGATTGGGTTGATATCCTCATGCCGCTGCTGGGTCTCTTCATCGTGGTCAATGTCCTGCTTGGCAGCGCCGTCATGTTGACCTATGCCGAGCGTCGTCTGGTTGCCCGCATGCAGAACCGAATCGGCCCCAACCGCGTCGGCCCGTTCGGCCTGCTGCAGGGTGTCGCCGACCTCATGAAGCTGGTGCTCAAGGAGGATCTGACGCCGCGCGCCGCAGACAGGCTCGTTTTTCTCATCGCGCCTATCCTCTTCTTCGCGCCCGCCATCGCCTTGTTTGCCGTCGTGCCGTTCTTCGACGGCTGGACGGTGGCGGACCTGGACGCGGGCATCGTGTATGTCATCGCCGTGACGTCCATATCGTCGTTGGCGGCGTTCGCGGCGGGGTGGGCGTCCAACAATAAGTACTCGCTCTATGGGGCAGTGCGCGGCGTGGCGCAGTTGGTCAGCTATGAAGTCCCGCTCATCCTTGCCGTCACATCTGTGATCCTGCTGGCCGGTTCCCTGAACCTGCAGGAGATCGTCGAGGCTCAGGGCATCCCGTTCGTGTTGGTGCAGCCGCTCGGATTCCTCATCATGCTGATTGCCGTGACGGCGGAGCTGAACCGCACGCCGTTCGATATCAACGAGGCGGAGTCGGAGATTGTGGCCGGATTCCACACGGAGTACACGGGCACCAAATTCGCCCTTATCTACGGCGCGGAGTACGTGGCGGCGTTGGGTTGGTCCGCCGTCATCGTCACCCTGTTCTTTGCGGGCTGGAAGCCGGACATCGGCGGAATCATCTGGTTTGGCCTCAAGACATCCGCGATTATCTTCCTGTTCTTCTGGTTCCGGGGCACGTGGCCGCGCGTTCGCATCGACCAGATGCTTGCGCTGGCGTGGAAGCTCCTCTTCCCGCTCGCGACTATCAACATCCTTGTCACGGCGGGCGAGGTCCTGGCGATGCAGGCGTTGTTCTCACTGGAGCCCGGAGAGGCCCTGCCGACCGCCGCGCTGGCCATCATCGCCGCCATCAACATCGGCCTGACGGTCGTGACGCTGGCGGTGCTGGGGCGCGTGCCCGGCCTTGCGAAATTCGACCAACAGCTGGCGGCGCCCGCCGGGGCGAAGGTTTAGGAGGCCGCTATGGCTCTATTCGGCGCGGGAGCGATCAAGGGGCTGATGGTGACGCTCGGCTATATCCGCCGCAAGCCGTTCACCACGCAGTACCCGGAGGACAAGTTGGAGCAATCGCCGCGATTCCGCGGCAACACCTTCGTCTGGTACGAGGAGCGCTGCACAGGCTGCGCCACGTGCGCCAAGGGTTGCCCGCTCGGCATCATTCGCATCGTCACTCACCCGGAGCCGCACTCGCAGGTCGGCAGCGACTACCACGTCGATGTATTCGACATCGACACGGGCCGCTGCATGTTCTGCGCGCTCTGCGTGGAGGTCTGCCCCTACGACGCGCTCCATATGGGCGGCGATTTTGAGCAGGCGTCGTACGGTCGAGAGGACATGGTCATTAGCGTTGAGGACCTGAAGGCAATGCCCAAGAAACCACGAACGCAGTTCCGCCCGCAGATGGAGATGATCGGCCACACCGGCAAGGACGAGTTGGAAGAACACGAGGCGGGGCGGTGGTCACTCTAGCGTTCTTCTTTCTCGCCACCGCCGCCATGATCGGCGCACTCGCCGTCGTGACGGCGCGCAATCTCTTTTACGCCGCGCTTGGCCTGCTTGTCAGCCTCGCCGCCGTGGCGGGCATCTACATCACGCTTGACGCCGATTTTCTCGCGCTCGCCCAGTTCCTGATTTACGTTGGCGGCATTGCTGTACTCATCGTCTTCGCGGTGATGATGACGGCGCAGATCAATAGGGCGAGCAGTTCGCATCGACTCTGGCCGCTCGGCCTCCTGACCGGAGCGGCCACGCTCGCCGGCCTCGCCTACATCATGATCAACACGGAATGGCGCAGTGAGGACAGGGGCGAAACGATCTCCCCAATGGTGGGAGATGCGGCATCGGCGGGCATCCATCTGCCTGATCTGTTGTTCAGCACGTACCTCCTGCCGTTCGAACTGGCGGGACTCCTGCTGCTTGTCGCGACGATTGGCGCGCTCGTGATCGCGCGGGCGCGGTGAGGCGGGCAGGGTATGGACACGCTCGCTCTCGAACACTATCTCCTGCTTTCAGCCGGACTCTTTGCCGTTGGGCTGGTCGGCGTCCTTGCCAAGCGCAACGTCGTGGTGATTCTCATGTCCATCGAGTTGATGCTGAACGGCGTGAACGTCGCGCTCGTGGCCTTCTCTCGTTACTCCCCGGTGGACGAGCTTGCAGGCCATATCTTCGCCATCTTCATCATCACCGTCGCGGCGGCGGAGGTCGCCATCGGCCTTGCCATCCTGCTGACCATCTTCGCTCGCCGCAACACCGTGGACGCGGCCGAGATCAATCTCTTGAAGTGACGAACAGGAAAGTGACATGTGGGTTGAATTCAAACGTGTGAAGGGACTGAAGGCCGCGGAGATGTGGAAGACCCTCTATGAGGGGGAGGGCCTTCCCACGCGCATCATGCCTGACCGCGTGGAGCAGTGGGGCGACGAGTTCGCCGAGTTCAAGGTCTGCATTCCCCGCGCCCGCGAACACGTCGCCGAAGAGATTGAGCGAAAGGTCTAGTTCGAGACGCAACCGAATCTTCACGGCCAAACAATGAACACAGAGCAAGAGACCCAAACCAAAATGCAACGGAATCTAAACCGCTAAACAATGAAACTAATGCAAGAGGACCAACTTTAAAAAATGCCTGAGGCAGCAGTCTGGTTGATCATTGCCGCGCCGCTCGCGGCAGCCGTTTTCAACGGTCTGGTTATCCGTCCTCTGCGTGGGCCGGTATCGCGTGTCGCATTCGACGCGACCGTTGGCGCCATAGGCATATCGTTCATTCTCTCCCTCTGGGCGCTGTCCGCCGTCTGGACAGACCAGGAGGTCGTCCTTCCACTGCACGAGATTATCCGTGTCGATGAATTTTCGCTTCGAATAGGATTATTACTCGACGGCCTCACCGCCATCATGCTGGTGGTCGTCACGTCCGTTAGCCTCCTCGTGCAGATCTATTCGCACGGCTACATGCGTGACGACAGGAGCTACGTCCGGTACTACACGTTCATGGCACTGTTCACAGCGGCAATGCTGACTCTCGTGCTGGCCAACAACTTGATCCTGTTGTTCGTCGGTTGGGAACTGGTCGGCCTGTGCTCCTACCTGCTGATTGGGTTCTGGTTCACCCGACCGAGCGCCGCAGCGGCAGCCAAGAAGGCGTTTATCATCACCCGCTTCGGCGACCTCTTCTTCTTGCTCGCCATCCTCGGCATCTTCCTCCTGTGGCCCGATGACCAACCTGTCACGTTCGCCCTCAGCGACCCGAACGCCTCCATGGACCTGCTCAGCGCGGGCGGGGCGGCGTTGACGGGAACAGGACTAACACTTATCTGTTTGGGCATCATGGCGGGCGCGGCAGGCAAGAGCGCCCAATTCCCGCTCCACACATGGCTGCCGGACGCGATGGAGGGTCCAACGCCCGTCAGCGCCCTCATCCACGCCGCCACGATGGTCGCTGCGGGCGTGTTCCTCGTTGCACGATTCCTGCCGCTGTTCGAGGAGGCGGAGACTGCGCGGACAATCGTGGCGCTCATCGGCGGATTCACCGTCGTCTTTGCGGCGTCGATGGGCCTGGTTATGAATGACATCAAGCGTGTTCTCGCCTATTCCACCGTGAGCCAGTTGGGTTATATGTTCTTGGCATTAGGCCTTGGCGCCCTCGGCCCGGCGCTGTTCCACCTGTTCAATCACGCCTTTTTCAAGGCGCTTCTGTTCCTCGGTTCCGGCTCTGTCAACCACGCCACCGGCACGTTCGATATGCGTCTGATGGGCGGGCTGCGACGTGTCATGCCATGGACGTACGGTGTGTTCTTTATCGGCGCGCTGAGCCTCGCGGGCATCCCTCCGTTCTCCGGCTTCTGGAGCAAGGACGAGGTGCTCGGTATCGCGTGGTCATATGGCGGGACGCTTGGCACACTCCTCTTCGTGCTGGCCATCGTCGGTGCGTTCATGACCGCCGCCTACATATTCCGCGCGCTGTATATGACGTTCCACGGCCAATACCGGGGAGGCGAGGCGCAGGAGGCGCACGACTCTGCCGATGCCCATGAAACCCACGATGAGGGACATGGCGCAACCCCGCACGAATCGCCGTGGGTCATGGTCATTCCGATGGCGATTCTCGCCGTGCTGGCGATCGGCTCCTGGTTCATCAACTTCCCAGCAACGCACTGGTTCACCGATCTTCTGAAACCGCTGGGCGCTCATGTGGAAGAGATTCAAGTCGTTCCAGCGGCCATCGGCCTTGTGGCCGGACTGCTCGGCATCGGCGTGGCGACGGCCCTCTACCGGGGCGGGAGGACAAGCGCGCCGTCCGTCAGCGGCCCGCTAGCCCCCATCACGAATCTCCTGACCCGCAAGTACTACATGGACGAGCTATACGAGAACCTGTTTGTCGGCAAGGCGCTGTACGGCTGGATGTGGCGGTTCCTTGCCTGGTTCGACAGCGACAAGGGAGTCGTGGACAGGGCGGTCAACACGCTTGGCCTGGTGGGGCGCAACGTGGGCAAGGGCATCCGCGTGGTTGAGAACGGTCAGCTGCAGATGTCCCTCACTGTGCTCTCCATCGGCGCGGTAATCATCGTTGCCGCGTACATTGCTTGGGGAGGCGTGGGCTAGAAACATGCAAGCCTTCGACGGCCTCATAACGCTCATCGTCTTCCTGCCGGTCATCGGCGCAGCAGCTGTTGCGATCGCGGGACGCGAGCAGATGCTGGTCAGGCGCATCGCGCTTGGAGCGATGATCCTCGACCTGTTTCTTGCCACATATGCATGGCTCTCTTATAACGCCAACGGCCCAATCATCGAACAACTTGGAGACTACGCATCAAACCCATGGATTCCGGGCGTCAACGCCTCCTATCTGCTGACCATCGACGGCCTCTCCATGCCGCTCGTTTTCCTGACTGCGTTGTTGGGCGTCGTGGCTGTGCTTGGGTCGTGGCACGTCAAGGAGCGAGTGCGCGAGTACCACGTTTGGCTGTTGCTCCTGCTGACCGGCGTGCAAGGGGTATTCGTGGCGGGCGACCTGCTCCTCTTCTTCCTGTTCTGGGAGGTTGAGCTGGTGCCGATGTATTTCCTCATTGCCATGTGGGGAACCGGCCACCGCGAATACTCCGCGATGAAGTTCGTCCTGTACACGCTCTTTGGGAGCGCGTTCATGTTGGTGGGCGTACTCGCGCTGAGATTCGCCATCGGTTCGTTCGATATGAGCGCGATGACGTTGGCAGGGCAGGAGGAGACTCTCCGCGTCGCCTTCCTTGGACTGGATGCCATCTTCCTGATGTTCCTGGCCGCATTCGCCATCAAGCTCCCTGTCTGGCCGCTCCACACATGGCTGCCTGACGCGCATACGGACGCGCCGACCGCCGTCAGTGTGCTCCTTGCAGGCGTGCTGCTAAAGATGGGCGGCTACGGCCTGATCCGCATCAACCTTGGAATGTTCCCCAATGAGATGGAGCAATGGGCGCCCGTGCTGGTCATCTTCTCCGTCATCAGCGTGTTATATGGCGCGGCGGTCGTCTTCAGACAGACCGACCTCAAACGACTTGTCGCATACTCAAGCGTGAGCCACATGGGCCTGGTGTTATTGGGGGTGGCCTCGCTTGGCGCAGTGAGTGTGACCGGCGCAGCGCTGCAGATGTTCGCGCACGGCACCATCACCGGCCTGCTGTTCCTTGTCGTCGGCATCATCTATGAGAATGCCCACACGCGCCATATCCCGGACCTAGGTGGACTCATCACTCGGATGCCAATTGTTGGCGCGGTATTTATCTTTGCCGGACTTGCCAGCCTCGGCCTGCCGTTGTTGAGTGGGTTCGCGGCGGAGCTGATGGTCTTCCTCGGCAGTTTCGACGCTTACCCCTGGCAAACCGGTTTCGCCGTATTGGGCATCGTCCTGACGGCGGGCTACATCCTCTGGACGGTCGAGCGCGTGCTGCTCGGCCCGTTGAAGGAGCGGTGGCAGTCCGTCAAGGACGCCTCGAAGGCCGATTTCGTGGCGATGGCACTGCTTGTGCTGCCGATCATCATCGTCGGCGTGTACCCGGCGCTCGTGGCCGATGTGTTCCGCGACGGGGTGACCCTGCTGGTGGGCGGAGGGTAGGCGGCTATGCCAATGCAGATTGACGCCGCCTCGTTGGGCATCGACTTCGTCCACCTTGCGCCGGAGATCATCCTGACGCTGGCCGCGATCGCCGTCGTGCTGGTTGACCTGGTCGCGCGAGACAAACGGGTTCTCGCGTGGCTTAGCGCGCTGGGCGTAGCCATGGCGGGAGGTGCTGCCGTCTGGCTCTGGACGTCCGATGCCTCCGGCACAAGCTACTCCGGCATCGTCATCACAGACCTCTTCGGCACGATGTTCAAGCTGATTGTGCTTGGCGGGACGCTGCTGGCTATTCTATTCTCGCCCGCCTATGTTGAGCGCCGCCTAGCGCGTTTCCACGGCGAATACTACGGCCTCCTCCTGCTGGCGACCGTCGGCATGATGTTGCTCGTCTCGATGGGTGAGTTGATCTCCATCGTGCTGGCGCTGGAGATTCAGACATTTGCGCTTGTCGCCCTGATAGCGCTGCTCAAGGACGAGCGCTCGACGGAATCAGCCCTAAAATTCCTGTTGCTCAGCGCCGTCGCAACAGCCGTCATGTTGTACGGCATGGCGATCCTGTTCGGCCTGACCGGCACGACGTTCATCGCGGACATGCCGGGCGTGTTGGCGGAGCGCGTCGCAGAAGGCGGCGTAGCCAACAACCTCGCGCTAGTCATGGCCGCCGTGCTGATTATCGTCGGGTTCGGCTTCAAGATCTCCAGCGTGCCGTTCCAGATGTGGGTGCCGGCAGTCTACGAAGGCGCGCCCACGCCCATCGTTGGTTACCTTTCCGTGGCATCCAAAGCCGCCGGATTTGCCGTCCTCCTGCGGTTCTTCATCGTTACCTTTGAGCAGGCGGGGTTGGATGCGCTTGACTGGCCGCTGCTCATCGGCGCGCTTGCCATCGCCTCCATGACCATCGGCAACGTCGTCGCCATCATTCAGACGAACATCAAGAGGCTTCTTGCCTACAGCACGATAGCGCAGGCCGGTTACATCCTGATCGGCGTTGCCGTGATGGGCAACGGCGCGGCGAACGTCTATGAACTGGCAACGAGCGGCGTTATCTTCTACCTTGCCGCCTACACGTTCTCAAACCTGGCCGCGTTCGGCGCACTCATCGCCCTCAGCCAGCCCAACGGCAACGACTCCATCGAGGAGTTGACAGGCGGATTCTCGCGCTCCCCATTTGCCGCTGTTGTGTTGACGGTGGCGCTCATCTCACTTGTCGGTTTGCCGCCCACGGGGCTCTTTGTTGGCAAGATCTACCTCTTCTACGGGGCAGTGCAGGGCGACCTGTGGTGGCTGGCGCTGGCGGGCGCGCTCAACAGCTTTGTCTCCGCCTACTACTACCTGCGCCCCGTGCGCCGACTCTGGCAAGCAGGTGGCCCGGCAGACGCCGTGAGCGAGGCGACGCGTTCCGTTTCGCTGCGGGCCTCCATGGCACTCAGCCTCATCGGCGTCATCATCCTCGGCATTGTTCCGTTCTGGCTCATATCACGTGCCACGGAGGCCGCCGCTTCCTTCACGCCTTGAGTTCGTCTCCCATATCACGGGCAGGACGCGATACGTTATGATTTCCTAACGAGCGACGGCAACAGTCCCATTGCGGCCTGAGGCCTGATTACACAACCTGCTGGAGGTAAGCAACTATGTTTGACCGTGTCCACCACGCCGGAATCGCCGTCGGCGATCTCGCAGGAGCTACGGACATCTTTGCAGACGCGCTTGGGCTTCGCGTCGACGGGATTCGCTCTCCACGCCCCCAGGGTCGGGCGCAGCGAGGGGCGGATCCGACAGACATCATCGATATTCCCATCGGGCATTCAGAACTTGAACTGAACGCCGCCGCTGCCGAGGGCACGGGCGTTCATCGATTTGTGGAATCACGCGGCGGCTTGGGCGCGCTCCACCATGTCTGCCTGCACACCACAAACATGGCTGATGACGTTGGACATCTTCGAGCGTCGGGTCTGCAACAAGTAGCCGCGCCGCCGGAAGTCCTTGCTGAGAACGAGCCATGGACAGACGTCGCATTCTTCCATCCGCGGGATTGCATGGGCATCCTGTTCGAGATATGGCCGACTGAGAATCACCGTGTTGATATGCGCTACCAGGGCGAGGGCTTGTTCACTCGCATGGCGCACATTGGCGTCGTCGCGGCGGACATCGAGAAATCCCGTCATTTCTGGACGAATATCATTGGCTTCCGTGTCGATATGTTCAAGTCGAACGTCCTCAAGGGCGGGCAGCATGTGGACTCCGACAACGTGACCGTCCTGGATCTGCCGATGGGAGACTCCGGTATATCGTGCGTTCATCCGAACGACAGTGAGAGCGGGACGGCGCGCTTCCTTGAGAAGTACGGCGCGCGGGCAGGGGGCACGATGCACCACATCGCTCTGGCCACCGCCGACGTTAAGACCGCCGCGGACATCGTGCAGTCGCGTGGTCTGCAACTCATCGGTCCCGCAACCGATGACAGCGCATGGATTCACCCGAAGAGCGCTGCCGGCGTCCTGATCGAGATCGTCAAGGACGATTTGGGCAAACCCAGGCCCCTTAGCCCCTCAGAGCGCGCGCGTGCAATCCGGCAGGGGAAACTGGTTGGCCGAACGAACCAGGAACTTGCATCCGAATACGGCGTGACTGAAGCCGAGGTCGCCGGGATATTGGGCGAGTAAGGCAGCCGGAACTGATCAAAGGACACAACCCAGACCAACCCGTAGTAACGGCGTCCGCCGTTATACACAAGACGACAAGGAAGTACTACATTGTTTGATCGAATCCACCATGCAGGAATAGCCATCGCCGACCTTGTGACGGCCAAGAACGTCTTTGCGGACGGGCTTGGCCTGAACGTCGACCAGACCCGCTCGCCGCTGCCGGAGGGCAGCAAGCAGCGTGGCCCCGATCCGACGGACATTCTCGATATTCCCATCGGCAACGCCGAGCTTGAGATGAACGCCCCGCCCGCGGACGGCACGCCGCCCGGCGGCACGCACACGTTCATTGAGCGGCGCGGCGGTGTTGGCGCGCTTCACCATGTATGCCTGCACTCCACCAACGTCCCGGACGATGTCGCCCACCTGCGGGCGTCCGGCATTCAACAGATTGCGGCCTCACCGGAGGAGCTTGCCAAGAACGAGCCGTTCGATAGTGTTGCGTTCTTCCACCCGCGCGACTGCATGGGAATCCTGCTTGAAATCTGGTTCACGGACGACCATCACGTCGGCCAGCGCTACCAGGGCAAGGGCGTGTTCACGCGGATGAACCACATCGGCGTCGTCGCGGGAGACATGGAAAAGGCGCGTCATTTCTGGTGCAACGTCATCGGGATGCGGGCCGACATGCTCAAGACGAATGTCCTCAAGGGCGGCCGCAAGATTGAGTCGGACAACGTTCGCGTGCTGAGCATCCCGGTTGGCGATGGCGGCGGAGGAATCCTCGCTGTCTCTCCGGACGACAACACCAGCGGCACAGCGCGTTTTCTTGAGAAGTACGGCGGAGGCGCGAATGGCACAATGCACCATGTGGCCTTTGCGACGAAGGACGTGAAGGAGGCCGCTGATTTCGTGCAGGGCAATGGTTTGAAGCTTATCGGCCAGCCCAACGACGAGTTCGCGTGGATTCACCCCAAGAGTGCGGGCGGAGTGCTCATCCAGATAGTGAAGGACGAGGCATAGCGGCGGGGCAGAGGCGCGAGACGGTTTTCGCCCGATTCGGAGACGAGACCGCGCCGACCATCTGACGCCGCCGCGCAATCTCGGCATAATGGCGTTCCCATGAAACGAGTCGGCATCCTCTACCAGACCAGAACGCCGCAACCGGAGGCGGTCGCGGTGATGCTGGCCGACCGCGTTAAGGAACTCGGACACGATGTCTGGCTTCAATCGTCATGGGATGACGGCATCGATCAGATCAACGGCGATACCGGTCTGATCATCAGTGTGGGAGGCGACGGAACCCTCCTGCGGGTTGCCCGTGTCGTCGCTCCTTCCGGCATCCCTATCCTCGGTGTCAACGCCGGCAGGCTCGGTTTCCTCACGGAGATTGAGGCATCCACTGCGTCTGAACTGTTGCCGCGCGCCCTGAACGGTGAGGGGCGCATTGAGGAGAGGACGATGCTTGCAGTCAATCATGACGGCGCAACATCCTATGCCCTCAACGACGCCATCATCAGCCGCGGTGGCCCCGCTCGCACTGTGCAGGTCGGCGTCACTGTGAACGGCGTTGAACTGCTGGCTTTTCGCGGCGACGGCGTGGTTGTCGCAACGGCCACCGGCAGCACCGCCTACAACCTTGCCGCCGGGGGCCCCGTGTTGCCGCCCACGACGGCGGAGTTAATCATCAATCCCGTTTCGGCGCACCCGGCGTCTGAGTCTCCCGTCCTTGTTGAGCCTGACGCAGAGATTGTGCTTCGCATCAGGACGGATCACGGAGCGGTTCTCAGCCTCGACGGACAGGATGATTTCGATGTACATGACAACGCTGTTGTCACCGTTCGCCGAAGCCCGTATCACGCACGCCTCTTGAGATTCCGTGATTCCGGTTATTTCTACCGCAGCCTCGGTGATCTTCTCAATCGCCGCCGCCGTCACCCGGACCTGCCGGATGTGGACGGCGCTAGCGATGATGTTGCCGTGCCGCAGGGGGTTACAGTGCCATGACCACCCTTGCTGAAACGCTTGCCGTCAGGGAAGCTGCGCTCGCGCAACGCGGCTTCCGCGTCCGGTCGGCCCGCTTAAGTGATGTCCCCCGCATGGCGGAAATGATCAACAACTTTGCCGGCCAGGGCGAGATGCTGCCGCGCAGCGCATCCGAGCTCTATGAGAACATCCGCGACTTTCTCATCATCGCAGACGAGAACGATGAGGTCGCCGCCACTGCCTCGCTCCACATCCTTTGGGACGATCTGGCCGAGATTAAATCTGTCGCCGTCAGCGAGGCACTGCACGGGCAGGGTATCGGCGCGTACCTCGTGGAGAAGTGTGTCGAAGAAGCGGCGCGGATGGAATTGCCGACCGTCTTCGTCCTGACCCACAAGCCCGGCTTCTATGAGAAGCTGCAATTCGAGCGCGCCGATGTACTCGCGTTTCCACGTAAGGTGTGGTCGGAGTGCATCCGCTGCCCCAAGTTCTCCAACTGCAACGAGATCGCGATGAGCAGACCGGTGGCCCGGGAATTCACGGCAGACCTGCCGGACGATGACGACCTGCTCGACCCGATTCCGCACTAGTCAACAATCCCTCTCTCCCACGAAAACGGGAGCCCGTCCCGCTCAACCGGCAGCCAATTCTTGGAGGACATGATGGAACGTCTGTCACGCCGCGCCGTCCATGAAGGCCGTATTGTCACCGTCTATGAGGACCACATGCGTCTGGATGGCGGACGGGAACAGATGTGGACGACCATTCAGCATCCGGGCGCAGTGGTCATGGTGCCCGTCGATTCTGACGGCAACATTCTCCTGGTGCGCCAGCCGCGCCCATCAGCGCGTGATGTCTTGCTTGAGCTTCCCGCCGGAACGCGCGAGGAAGGCGAAGAGCCGGTCGTTACCGCACGCCGTGAACTGCAGGAGGAGATCGCCCATGATCCCGGAACGATGACACCGTTGGGCGGTTTCTACAGCGCTCCCGGCTTTTGCGACGAGTTCCTGCACCTCTTTCTCGCCACGGGCTTGGCTCCCGTCGAGGGTGTGGAGCCGGACGCGGACGAGGAGATCACCGTCGTGCCGACTCCTCCCGCCACAATCCCGGACCTAATCCGCAGCGGAGAAATCCGTGACGCCAAATCCATCGCCGGCCTCCTCCGCTATCTCTACATGGAGGGCGGACTGGCCTGAGGGTTCGACTGGAGAAGCCACCCGCCTTCCCCCAACACCCATCCCCGTTGCGCTACTATGACAATGATTACAAACGGAGGGCGGGATGCTCTATATTTTCTTGTGTACTGTCACGGAAGAGGGGCAGCAGGCGATGCTGCGCGACCCGGAGATGTTTACACACGTCGCGGACGACGTCAATGTGGAGGGCACGCAATTACTGGCTCGCTATGCCGTCCTCGGACAATACGATTACGTTGCCATGGTTGAGGCCCGCACGCATGAGGATGCTGCCCGCTTATCGCTTGAACTTGGCGCCCGCGCCCACGTCCACATAGAGACGTTGGTCACTATCGCCGTCCGCCAACTGGCCGACGGATCCGATGAGGCGCTTGAGACGCTGACTTCGGTGCAAAGGCCCGTTCTTGCGAGTGATGAGGGCGATGATCCGCCGGACTTTGCGGGACCGGTGTCCACATAGGAAGCCCCCAGCCTAGCGATAGAAAACCCGTTTCTCTATACTTTGTTACAGGAATCACACATTCCTGAGAGGTCGTCTGGCCTCAGTTTTGACACGCTAATCGGGTAGGGGAGAAGCACACAATGACAACAGCACAGCAGCCTGCCGTCGGCGCGCCGATCGGTCGCTCGGACGGCCCGGACAAGGTCACCGGACTCGGTCAATACTCGCTTGACGTGACGCTGCCGGGGACGCTGTGGTGCAAGATTCTCCGCTCCCCGTACCCCCACGCCCGCGTCAAGTCCATTGACACCTCCGCTGCTCTCGCGCTGCCGGGCGTGTATGCCGTCCTGACGCCGGAGGATGTGCAGGGACTGCGTTTCGGCAAGCGGATCATGGATGAGCACGTTCTGGCGTTCGATACAGCGCGCTACATCGGTGACGGGATTGCAGCCGTTGCCGCTGAGGATGAGGATATCGCCGAGCGGGCACTGGAGCTCCTCGACGTTGAGTACGAAGAGTTGCCCGCCGTGGTGACGATGGACGAGGCGCTGGCGGACGGCGCTCCCATCCTCCACCCGGAATTCAACTCATACGAGGGCATCCCGGGCGAACAGGAAGCGCCGTCCAACATCTTCGCGAAAGGAACGTGGGGCAAAGGAGACGTTTCGCAGGGTTTCGCCGAGGCTGACCTCATCGTCGAGCACGAGTACACAACGCCCCGCACGCACCAGGGCTATCTGGAAGTCCACAACACTATTGTCTGGATCGATGAGACCGGCCACGTGCAGGTCTGGCTGGGATCAAAGTCGCCGTTCGCCAACCGCCGCGCCATCGCGCTTGTTATCGGCGAGGAACCGGACAACATCACCGTGAATTACGCGTACGTGGGCGGCGATTTCGGCGGCAAGGGCGACATCAACGGCGCGCCCATCTGCTATTTCCTTGCCAAGAAGACGGGCAGGCCCGTCAAGCTGGCGTTCGACTACTCGGAAGAGTTCTCCGCCATGAATCCCCGCCATGAGAGCACCATGCGGGTCAAGGCGGGCGTCAAGCGTGACGGCACTCTCACTGCGTGGGAGGCGGAGGTCTATTTCAACTCCGGCGGGTACGGCAGCTACAAGCCCGTGCCCGGTTCGAACCTCCCCGGCATCGCGGAGATCGCGGGTCCGTACGTGATCCCGCATGTGCAGATCGATGCCTACCAGGTCTATACCAACACCGTTCCGTGCGGTTTCCATCGTTCGCCCGGCGAGGTGCAGGGCATCTTTGCCGGCGAGTCCCATATGGATCTCATTGCGCAGGAACTCGGCATGGACCCGCTGGAGCTGCGAATCAGGAACGTTCTTCATGATGGCGACGAAACACCGGTTGGCCGCGTCTTCCTCGACGTGAAGGCCGAAGAGGTGCTGCGTGAAGCAGGCCGTCTCTCCCAGTGGGATTCCCCCAAGGCTGAGAACGTCGGACGAGGCATCGCGTTTGGGCATCGCACGCAGGGCGGCGGTCAGACCACCATCAACATCACCGTCAACGCGGACGGCAGCGTCCTCGCCGCCAGTTCCATCTACGACCCCGGCATGGGCAACCACACCATGATGCAGCAGGTCACTGCGGATGAGTTGGGAATCGACATCTCGCGCGTCTCCGTAGTTCCGCTCAACACGGATCAGGCGGATTTTGACACCGGTGTCGGCGGCAGCCGCGGCAGCTTCATCATCACGGAGTCGGCTTTCATGGCCGCAGATGATGTCCGCGGCAAGCTCAAGCGCCTCGCGGCGGAGTTCAACGGCTGGGACGAGGACATAGTTGAGTTCAGCGCGGGCGCCCTCACCAACACGCGGACCGGCGAGTCGGTGCCGATGGAGCGCATTGCCGAGCGGTCTGGAGAGCCGGTGTCGGGCTTGGGCAGGCTGGAAGAGGCCGCTCAAAGCCCCTACACATCGTTTGTGGCGCAGGTTGCGGAGGTTGAAGTCGACCGCGAAACGGGTGAGCCTCAGGTCAAGGTCATTACCGCCGTCCATGACACATCCCGTATCATCAATCCCGTGGGATTCTACGGACAGATCGAGGGCGGCATGATCAATGCCTACGGTTTCGCCATGATGGAGGAGTTGACGGTGGACGAGGGCGGCCGCGTGACGAACCCGTCATTCGCCGACTTCAAGATGCCCACCGAACCGGATATCCCTGAACTCCGCATAGGGCTCGTCGAGACGAGCGAGGGCAGGGGCGCGTACCGCGTCAAGGCCGTCGGCGAGCATTCCAACCTCACCACACTCCCGGCCATCGCCAATGCCATCGATGATGCCGTCGGCATCAGGATCAAGAGTGTGCCGTTCACGGCGGAGAAACTGCACCGCGCACTGAACGAGTAAGCGGACGGGGCGGCTCTGCCGGAGCGGGGCGCATGCCGGTCACGGTTGAATCCATCCTGCGTTCGCTTGCAGAGAGCGAACAGCCTCTGCGCACGCCTGACATGCGCGCGATAGCAACTGCTGCTGCCAAACAACTCAAGACCGACGGCGCGGATGCCGAGTCCGTGTTCGCGCTGTGCGACGGGTTGATTGAGTCGGACGAACTCCATGACGCTGCGCGAACGGTGGCATTTGAGATTGCCTACAGGCATCGCGTACTGCGAGACGCGCTGGATTGGCGAAAGCTGGAACGGCTTGGCCGGACGCTGGACGGGTGGGCATCGGTCGATCACTTTGCCCGCAAGCTGAGCGGCCCTGCGTGGCAGCGCGGACAACTCAGCGACGAACGCATATTGGAATGGGCAAAGTCGACGAATTTCTGGTGGCGGCGAGCAGGACTCGTTTCCACGATCGCCCTGAACGAACGGCATCTTGGCAAGGGCGACGCCGGGCGTACACTTGCAATCTGCGAGTTGTTCATCGATGACAAGGCTGACCTTCACATCAAGGCGCTGAGTTGGGCATTGCGTGAACTCGGCCAGCGTGACCCCACGCCTGTCATGGCGTTCGTAGAACAGTACGGGAACCGCCTCGCGCCCCGCATCGTCCGGGAGGTTCAGAACAAGCTCACCACCGGCCACAAGTTGGCAAGACCGTCGGAAGCCATGCAACGGCGGATGCAGTCTCGCGCCCGTACGTGACACAATACCGGCATGACGGAGCCTACAGAGGATCGGTTAGTCGCGCCGGAAACGCAGAACGAGGACACCGCGCTTGAGAGCGGCCTGCGCCCGCGCCGCGTTTCTGACTACGTCGGGCAAAGCCGCGTCATTGACAATCTCAAGGTTTCCATCCAGGCCGCCCTGCAGCGCAATGAGCCGCTGGATCACGTCCTATTGCATGGCCCGCCGGGCCTCGGCAAGACGACACTCGCGTTCATCATCGCGGCGGAGATGGGCGTCAGCGTTCGCGTCACCGCCGGGCCGTCGTTCACCCGCGCCGGCGACCTCGCGCAGATGCTTACCCAGCTTCGCCCGCACGATGTCCTGTTCGTGGATGAGTTCCACCGCCTGCCGCGCTCTGTGGAGGAAGTGCTATACCCAGTGATGGAAGATCATGTGCTGGACATCATGATCGGCAAGGGGCCGGGCGCGCACTCCGTTCGGGTCAGCCTGCCGCCGTTCACGCTCGTCGGCGCCACCACGCGCTACGCCCTCCTCAGCAACCCTCTCCGCGACCGTTTTGGCGCGACGTATCGGCTGGATTTCTACACACCGGAGGAGATCGAGCGGATTCTCGTTCGCTCCGCCACGGTGCTGAATGTTGATGCGGCGGACGACGGCCTTGCGGAGATTGCGGGGCGGTCACGGGGAACGCCGCGTGTCGCCAACAGGTTGCTGCGACGTGTCCGTGACTATGCCCAGGTCAAGGGCGACGGCACAGTGACCGGCGAGGCTGCCCGTGAGGCGCTGAACAGTCTCGGTATCGATTCGCTGGGTCTTGATGACACGGATCACCGCGTTCTGGACAGCCTTATCAATACGTTTAGTGGCGGGCCGGTGGGACTGGAGACGCTGGCATCGTCAATCGCGGAGGAACCCGACACAGTGATGGATGTGTATGAGCCGTACCTGCTGCAGTTGGGCTTCCTAGATAGGACACCGCGAGGCCGTCGTGCCACCCGTCGTGCCTACGAACACCTGGGAGTAGAGCCACCACCACAGAATGGCGGCCCGGACCCGAACCGTCCGCAGTTGTTGTAGGCGACGGCTCAGCTATAATCGAAATTGCCGCTTATGACTGTCATCCCGGTTCGTCACATACCTGACCCCGTCCTGCGCGAAAAGACGAAGCGCGTGCCAAACATCACATCCGCGCTGCGTTCGCTTGTCGATGACATGATCGAAACCATGTACAAGGAGCACGGCGTCGGCATCGCGGCCAACCAGGTGGGGCGCAGCCTGCGTATCACGTACATCGAGATTCCTGAGGAGCACGATGAGGACGGCAACATCGTGCAGGAACACTCGTCACACATCCTGATTAATCCGGAGATCATCCGCCGAGTCGGTGAACGGGAGGTTGAGGAAGGTTGCCTCAGCATTCCGGGCTGGCGTGGCAAACTGATTCGCTCCGAGCGCGTGACGGTCAAGGCACTTGACCTGGACGGACGAGAGGTCAGGATCAAGGCGGACGGACTGCTGGCGCAAGCGCTGGAGCATGAGACCGACCACCTCAACGGCATCGTGTACATCGATCGCATGGAGAATATCGAGGAGTTGTATCCACTCGATTTGCGGGCCGATGAAGATGCAGAACGGCAGGCCGCCGAGAACGGGGAGTCAAAGCCGCCGCCCGATCCCAACCTTATTTGGCGCTTACGTCAACCCGTCGCGCCGGTCGTGCGCCGACAGTGAGCGCGATGACGTCCCCCGCTGACATTCGCGGGACAGCTATCGGCGAGATGCTTGAACGCGCCCGCGTCTTTCTTGCTAATCGACAGGTCAAAGCGTGGGTGGTTGGTGGCTCCGTCCGCGATATGCTGCTTGGTGTCCCGACCGCGGACGCCGATCTGGTGGTGGATACACCGAACGCTCCACAGCTAGGCAGACAGTTCGCAAACGAAATCGGCGGCGCGTTCTATCACCTTGATCAGGATCGGAACTATGTCCGCGTGCTTTCTGAACCGGACGCGGCAGGCGCGCGAGCTCTTCTGGATATCACGCCGCTCGGCAATCATGACATTGCCTCTGAACTTTCGCGGCGCGATTTCACCGTCAATGCAATGGCGCTCCCGCTGGAAAACTGGCACACGCCGGACAAACTCATCGATCCGCTCGACGGCTGCGCTGATCTCAGGCAGCGTGTCCTCCGCGCCATCAAACCCACCATTTATGCCGATGACGGGATTCGGCTCATGCGCATGGCCAGGCTGGCAGGGCAGTTGGGTTTCACTGTCGATGAAGAGACACAGGCGCTCGCAGAGCGTGACGCCGCCCACATCGCGGACGTTTCACCGGATCGGCTGCGTGACGAGTTGTGCAAGCTTTTGGGGCTGAGCGATGCAAAATCCGCCCTGCGCCTTCTTGATGACATCGGCGTGCTCAGCCGGATCATGCCGGAACTTGATGCCGCGCGCGGCGTGACGCAGCCGATAGAGCACTACTGGGACGTGTTCGACCATCTCGTGGAGACCGTCGGATTCATGGACGGCTTGCTTGACGAGGATAGACGTACCGCCGATCCCACACTTTTCCAGATGCCGTGGAGCGAGCACGTTGCCGACTATTTTGCAGAAGAGGTATCCGGCGGCGTTGACCGCGCCGTTCTGACCAGGCTTGCTTGCCTGTTGCATGATGTCGCCAAGCCGCAAACAAAGACCGTCGAAGAATCCGGCAAGACACGTTTTCTTGGCCACCCGGAGCAGGGAGCCGAGGTGACGGAGGCGGTGATGGAGCGGCTGCATTTCAGCCGCCGTGCCACCACCTACGTCTCACTCGTCGTGCGGCAGCACCTGCGCCCCATGCAGCTCAGCAACAATCTTGAAATGCCAACGCGCCGCGCTCTCTACCGCTTCAAGCGTGATCTCGGTGATGCGGCAATCGGGGCAGTGTGGCTGAGCATGGCCGACTTTCTGGCCGCTAAGGGCCCTATGCTCGACCCAAATGAGTGGCGAAGGCGGGTCAGCCACTGTAGCCTAGTGATGGAGTCCATACTCGCTGAGCCTGCTAATGACATGGTCGCGCCCCAGTTGGTGAACGGCGACATGCTCATGAAAGCTCTTGACGTTGGCCCCGGCCCGCAACTGGGGCAGATACTTGAAGCTGTCAGGGAGGCGTTGGCCGCAGACGAGGTGTCGACTCCCGAAGAGGCGATTGGGTTTGCCCGCCGGGAATGGGAGGCGCGATTCGGCCCCCTGGCAGGTGAGCGCGGGGAGACAATGCAGTGAGGAGAGGGAACTGAGTTGGAGCGATTGAGCGGCTTACTTGGCGCAGTCGGTCTTCGGCTGCGCCGATGGATTATCCCCGGTTTCATCATTCTTTTTGTCCTGTTTGCGGCGCTCAGCCTCGTGCGTGATGAGTGGCGCATCCCACTAACGGACATCGAACGCGGCCAACAGGATACTCCGCTTGGCCTCACCCTCGGCCTTGATCTGCAGGGCGGCGTCCACCTCGTCTATGAAACCGTCGATCCGAATCCTACACCGGAGCAGCTGCAGGGCGTGGTGCAAATCATCCGCACGCGCGTCGACCAGTTCGGCGTGGCGGAGCCTCTCATTCAGACCCTCGGCTCCAATCGCATCGTCGTTCAGTTGCCGGGCGTACAGGACGTGCAGGCGGCCAAGGACCTCATCGGCGCGCCCGCCGTCCTTGATTTCCGCGAACTTATCCCGATTCCCATCGAACCCGGCGAGGAGACGGCCACCGAAACCGAAACGTCATCTGGTGATGCGACTGATGCGGAGGCAACTCCTGAAACTGAACCGACCATTGGTGAAGGTGCAGAATCGACGCCTGCGCCGGCTGATGAAACACCATCTAATGCCGCAGAGTCGACTGCGGGGCCGTCGGATGGAACGACGGCGGCGCCCAAGCTGGCTAATGTCTCCCAATCGATAGCGGCTCAGACCACTCCTGAGCCAACCGTCACCATCGAGCCAACCCCTGAATCAACTGCCACCGGCGAAGCGACTGCTGAGCCAATCGCTATCGCTGAAACAACTCCTGAAGCAACAGCTACGGAAGACCAAGCCGAAACGATAGCGGAAACACCCACGCCTGAGCCTGAGGCCGAGTTCCGCCTCGAATGGGAGATCGCGACGGCCGTAGTCGATGGAGAGGAAGTTGAACTGACGGGTGACCGGCTTGAACCCGGATCCGCGCAGGTGGGGTTCAATCCGACTACGGGCGCGCCGGAAGTCTATTTCCAGATGGACAGCCAGGGCCGCGAGGCGTTCAGACTGGTGTCAAGACGGATGGTCGGCCAACTGCTGGGTATCTTCCTTGACGGAGAGGCCATCCTGACGCCCCGAATACAATCTGAAATCCCAACGAGCCCCCGCATCACCGGACTCGATCTTGAAGAGGCACAGATTCTCGCCATTCAGCTCAACGCAGGCGCGTTTCCCATCCCCCTGGAGAAAGAACCGATCCTCGAGCGTGATGTGGACGCATTCCTTGGAGCGGATGCCCTTGAGCGTGGCCTCCGAGCCGGCATGGTCGGTATCCTGCTGGTCGCGCTGTTCATGGTGCTCTACTACCGCATGAACGGCGTCGTGGCGGCAATTGCGCTTATCATTTACGCCATCCTCGTGCTTGGAGTGTTCAAGTCGATTCCCGTCGTGCTAACCCTCTCCGGTCTCGCGGCATTCGTTCTCTCATTCGGCTTGGCCGTTGACGCCAACGTCCTGATATTCGAGCGGATGAAAGAGGAGTTACGGGCAGGCCGCAGCATCGGTTCGGCTATCGATATCGGATTCAATCGCGCATGGCCCGCCATCCGGGACGGCAACTTTACGACGCTCATCATCGCCGCCATCCTCTTCTGGTTCGGTGAGCGGCTCGGCGCGAGTCTCGTACAAGGCTTCGCGCTCACGCTTGCCATCGGCGTTGTGCTCAGCATGTTCAGCGCCCTGGTCATCACGCGCCGCCTGTTGCGCCTCGTGACCAACTTTGAGCCGCTCCGCAAGACGAGGTTCTATATTCCCTAGGAGAAACGGACAGTGATCAACTTTGCCAAATATCGAGCTACGTACTTCCTCTTTTCCCTCGTGCTCATCGCCGCCGGGCTGGCCGCTCTGTTCCTCGGCCCCGGCCTGAGCTTCAGCATCGAGTTCAGCAGCGGCGCCGCCGTGGACGCGACTTTCGTGAATGCGACCCCACAGGAAAATGTTGACGAGGCCATTGATTCACTTGGGTATGAGGGAGCAGTGGTGCAGGGGTTTGGCGACCGCGAATATTTCCTGCGGCTGCCATTGGCAGATGCCTCTGAGCGTCAACAGCTGGACGTGCGCAACGCGCTGGAGGAATACGCCGGGCCGCTGCAGGGCTACAGCTTTGACCTCGTCTCACCCGCCGTCGCCCGTGAAACGGTGCGGAACGGGCTGATTGCTGTCTTGATCGCCGTCGTCGGTATTCTCGGCTACATCGTCTACGCCTTCCGCAGCATCCGGCACCCGTTCCGTTATGGCATCGCGGCCATCATCGCCCTTGTGCATGACATCGCCGTCGCCTTTGCCGTCGCGGGGCTGTTCATGCTCATCGGCTCACAGTGGCTGCACCTCGAAATCAGCAGCATGTTCCTTGTCGGCGTCCTGACCCTGCTCGGCTACAGCATTAATGACACCATCGTCATCTTCGACCGCATCCGTGAGAACATCCTGCGAGATACGAACCGAGACATCGTCGCCACCACCAATTACTCGATCATGGAAAGCATGGGGCGTTCAATCAACACGAGCTTCACGACGGCCGTCGTGCTGCTGGCGCTGTTCCTGCTTGGCCCGACGACGATTCGCGATTTCCTCTTCGTGATGATCATCGGAGTCGTGTCCGGAACCTACAGCTCAATCTTCACCGCCTCGCAGGTGATCGTGTCGTGGGAGACCCGCAGCTTTGGCAGCCTGCCGTTCATCGGCGGCGGGCGTGGCGGCTCGACTCCCTCAGCAGCCCCATCGACCAGCACGCCATAGGGTAGGGCGTTCGCGGAGGCAAGACCATGGCCGTCACGACTGAACGCATCACCATCGACAGCGACGGCATCGAGTTGGTCGGCGCTATCTCCATACCGGAGGGGCAGGGGCCGCATCCGGCAGTGGTTCTCTGTCATGGGATGCCCGCGGCCCGGCCAACCCCAACGTCAGACATTACGCTCTCCGCTCCAACAGATGATGGCCTGACCTACGCCGAGATTGCTGAACTGTGCGCCCACCGTGGCCTTGCGGCCGTGATCTTCAACTTCCGGGGCACAGGCGAGAGCGGCGGCAACTTCCATCCCTTGGGATGGGCGCAGGATCTGGAAGCCGTGCTTTCGTGGGTGTGGGAGCGGCCTGAGGTGGATATCGACCGTATCGGCGTGCTTGGCTCAAGCATGGGCGCCCGCGTGGCGATTCACGTTGGGGCGCGCAGGCCGGAGGTTGCGGCTGTCCTCTCCTTTGCCTCTCCTGCCCGCTCGCGGTGGAGCCGCTCACCTGAGGAGATGGTGCAGAACGCCAGGGACGTTGGCATCATCCGTGACCCCGACTTTCCGCCGTCCGCTGAAAAATGGGCTGATGAGTACCGGGAGATGGACGTGACGCAGTCGGTTGCGCGTGTCGCGCCGCGGCCTTTGCTCCTGATGCACGGCGACGCGGATGACGTGGTGCCGCCGGAGGACGCCCACGCGCTGTTGGCGGCGTCCGATGAATCCGTGACGGAGTTGATGATGCTGCCGGGAGCAGGACATCGATTCCGCAGCAACGTGGAGGCCGTGGACATCGCCGTCAACTGGCTGGTGGAGACTCTCAAGGCGTAAGCCGTGACCGGCATCATTGAGACTCTGGGCGGCTGGATCCAGGAAGTTATCCTTGCTATCGGCTACCCCGGAATCGTCTTTCTCATGGCCGCTGAGAACATTTTCCCTCCCGTGCCGTCCGAGTTCGTGCTCCCATTCGCCGGCGCATTATCCGCACGAGACGAGTTGAACTTCTGGGGAGTTGTTGCCGCCGGCACCGCGGGCTCCGTGATTGGGGCACTGGTTCTCTATGGCGTCGGGTATTTCGCCCGAGAAGCCGGCGTCCGCCGCATTGTCGTCACATACGGGAAGTATGCGTTTATCTCCGAGAACGACCTTGACCGCGCAACTGCGTGGTTCGAGCGGTACGGGGAGGCTGCCATCGTCTTTGGGCGGCTCATCCCCATTGTCCGCAGTGTGATTTCAATTCCGGCAGGCTATACCCGCATGAACCTCCTGAAGTTTCTCCTGTATACGACGCTCGGAACATTCATCTGGAGCCTCATCCAGACCTATATAGGTCGAGTGTTGGGCGAGAACTGGGAGACAATCACCGAGATTACGGGGCCTTATCAGAACGCTACGCTGATACTGATTGTGGCGGCTGTCGTGGGCTTTTTCGGCTGGCGCGCCTACAGGTGGAGAAAACGCAGAAGTGGGTAGGCAGAATCAACCAAAAGAGTCCTGCGTCACATTCTCCTAGTTTGGCGAGACCTAACTTGCCCTTAACTCTTGCCTCATATGATTGGCTAGCGCCGGGGATGTTCACGGTCGTCTCGTATCAGCTTGGCTCTGAGGTACAAGGTGTTAGGAATACTCGGAGGACTCATTCGGGATATGCCAGCGTTCTCCATCAGCTTGTTGCAGGTGTCGCTGGGCTATGTGTCAATTTCCGGGTTGGTGGCGTTCGGCGCGGTTGTGATGTCTCCGCTGATGGCGCTTGGCCTGGTGTCTGTCGGAGGCTTGAACTCGATAGGCGTAGTAGCCATAGGCGGCGTCAATTCGATAGGGATCATCGCCATCGGCGGCGTAAACAGCACGGGAATAATCGCCATCGGTTACGGGAACACCACCGGCATCATCACCGTAGGCGACCGCCGCACCATCGACTATCTGATGGAGTTTCTCCTCTAGGGACGCCTAGTGCGCCAGCGGCGAAAGATCCGGCATGTGTTCTCCCTCATGGCTGCGTGAACGGCGCGCAACACCTGTCCGCAGCGCCGCCTTACTCACGGCGCGCGAGACCGCCGTCACCACGCGTGAATTGAAGAGGCTTGGAATGATGTTCTCCTCGCTCAATTCGCGGTTGGACACAACGGCGGCGAGAGCCTGCGCCGCTGCCATCTTCATTTCCTCATTGATGGTGCGCGCGCGGACATCCAGCACTCCGCGAAAGAGGCCGGGGAAGCAGAGGGCGTTGTTGATCTGATTCGGGTAGTCCGAGCGTCCCGTTGCCACCACGCGGACGTATCGATGCGCCTCTTCCGGCGACACTTCAGGATCGGGGTTGGCAAGCGCAAAGACGATGCCGTCGCTGTTCATGCGCGCCAGATCCTCCGGCTCGATGACTCCTGCGCCGGAGAGGCCGATGAAGAGGTCTGCGTCGTTCAGTCCGGCGCGAATACCACCGGCGACGTTGCGCGGATTCGTGTTCTCGGCAAGCCACATCTTGCCTGTATTGCCCTCAATATCGCCGCGGTCGCGGTGGATTGCTCCCTGCCGGTCAAAAACGATGATGTCCCGCAGGCCCGCCGCGACGAGCATCCGTGTTGTTGCCACACCGCTCGCCCCGGCGCCTGTCATCACGGCGCGAAGCTGGCCGATGTCCTTTCCGACAATCTTGAGCGCGTTGAGCAGAGCCGCCGTCACAACGACCGCGGTCCCGTGCTGATCGTCATGGAACACAGGAATATCCAGTTCTTCCTTCAGCCGCTCTTCGATTTCGAAGCAGCGCGGCGCGGAGATGTCTTCCAGGTTGATGCCGCCGAACCCGACGGCCAGCGCCTTGACAGTGTCTACAATTTGATCCGGATTAGTGGTATCCAGGCAGATTGGCCATGCATCCACGTCGGCGAGTTCCTTGAAGAGGATCGCCTTGCCTTCCATGACGGGCAGGGCGGCCTCAGGCCCGATGTTGCCGAGACCCAGCACCGCTGTCCCATCCGACACAACGGCCACCGTGTTGGCCTTGGATGTGAGCGACCACACCGATTCCGGGTTCTCACCGATGAAGGAGGCTACGCGGCCCACACCCGGCGTATACACCTGCGAGAGGTCACGGTGATTCTCCACGGGTGTCCGTGTGTGCATTTCGATCTTGCCGCCCGTGTGAACTAGGAACGAAGGATCGGTAAAGGCGATGATCTTTGCTCCGGCTTTGCGCAGCGCACGCGCGACGCGCTGTCCGTGCTCCATGTTCATCACGCCGATGGTGAGATCACGGACGATGCGTTTGCCACGCGTGCGGACGAGATCGACGGCAGTGATGTCGGCCTCGTGCTCGCCAACGGTGGTCGTAATCATGCCGAGCATGCCGATCTTGTTCGGATACTCAAGGCGTATGGTGACGGTATAGCCGTATTCGGGATAGTCGGATGAGACCACTGGCACCTCCCCCAGGCGCGTCACGCTTGAGCAGTTAGTATAGCCGCCGTCGCCCCAATGCGTCATTGGGTTGCGTCATATTTCCGGTCTCATTAGCGCCGCCGAGCAGTTCTTCTGGCCTCACTCCCCGAACGTCACTGTCTGCACGGCGTCCGCGCTCATCCTGACCAGCTCGTCCACGTCCAGAGCGTTTTCCATGCGCTCAGCCTCGCCGGGTGAAGACCGCAGAATCGGATGTTTCGGTACGAAGAGGGAACAGCAATCCTCGTCCGGCAAAATCGAAATATCGAAAGTCTCCAACTTCCGGGCCTCAGCGATAATTTCGTTCTTGTCCATGCCAACGAGCGGTCGCAGCACTGGCATCGTCGCAACCGAGTCAATCGTGGCGATATTTTCTACGGTCTGGCTGGCCACCTGCCCGATGCTCTCTCCGGTTACAAGCGCCAATGCGCCCACTCGCCGCGCCAACTCCTCGGCCACCCGCACCATGAATCGCCTGTAGGCAACCACGCGATATGCTGGGTTGACCGCCGCGACTATCTGCCGCTGCGCGTCCGCGAATGGCACAAGATGCAGCCGAGACCCGAACTGCGATTCGTCCAGCACGCGCACAAGGTCTCGTGCCTTGTCCCGCGATGAACCATCCACAAGAGGAAAACTGTGGAAGTGCACAAAGTCCACCGTGCATCCACGTCGGAACATGCGAGCCGCCGCGACCGGCGAATCAATACCTCCGGACAACAGCGCCATGACGTGGCCGGAACTGCCAACCGGCAGCCCGCCCGCGCCGGGAACGGATTCCACGTAGACGAACGCGTCCCTCTCCCGCACGTCAACGCGCAGATCAATGTCGCCCCCCCGTAGCTTGACCGCAGCTCCGGTCTCCTCCTCCACAAGTGAGCCGATCTGCCTGTTCAGGTCGGCGGAGGTCAACGGATAGCGTTTGTCTGACCGGGATGCCGAAATCCGAAAGGTCTCTGCGCTGTTCCACTCTTCGCGAATGATGTCCCTCACGCCGTCAACGATCTCGCCGTACTCCAGACCCGTCCTGAGCGCGGGTGCGATGCGGGCGATTCCATAGACGCGGGAAAGCGCGCTCAGGGCAGGGGAGGCATCTGCCTCATCCTGCAAGTCCACACGAATCTGGCTGCGTTCCTGCTTAACAGGATGATCCAGCCCCGCCCGGCCCAACGCCTTGCGTACGTTGGTAGCCAGCGCGCCGGTGAACACGCCGCGGTTCTTTCCCTTGAGCGCCACCTCGTGGTAGCGAATCAGCAGATGTCTTGACATTCTTCCTGCGCCATTCTGTGTTGCATGACTGCTCATCAATACTAACGTGGTCGATCCAGGACACGTCTCGCTCCTTGACACGTAATTGGGCGGCGGCGTACAGTCGGCATGAATTATTGCCTTGAACACGCAGAAAGTGGGGGAGTGGGGATGGCTGAGACTGATCCTGTTACCGGGTACGAGTTTTCCGACAGCGAAGTCACGGAGATCGACAACGGCAACAACCGCGTCGGCACCAAGTTCCGGCATGACGGCAAGTGGTACTACTTCAGGAGCCTGTCTGAGCGGCAGAAGTTCATCGGCAACCCCGAGGCGTATCTCGGCGGCGGCGAGGATTCTGACAGCAACGACTAAGCCCGCTCAGGCTGCAGGCGCAGTCTCAAGCTCATCAACAAGGTCCCAATAGGCTGCGGCAAGCGTCGGATCTCGATCGTTTAGGTAGTCAGTTAGCGTGGGGACAATGACCACGTTTGGCGTGATTCCCGTGTCCTGGATCTGACGCCCTGACGGCGTATGCCACTTGGAGACGGTCACGTACAGAGCGGAACCGTCACTCAGTTCCTGGAATGCCTGCACGCTGCCCTTGCCGAATGTTCGGGTGCCATACACCGTGGCGCGATCATGATCCTGAAGAGCCCCGGCCACGACCTCAGACGCGCTGGCTGAGAACCCGTTGACGAGCACCGCCAGGGGAAGTTCATAGGCCTGTCCGTCCTCGTCAACGTCCCAGTCGACGCGACGGCCCTCACGCGTCTCTTCGTACATCGCGAGTCCCTCCGGCACGAATTCCCCGACGATGCTGACCGCGCCGGACAGCGAGCCACCCGGATTTGACCGGACATCCAGGATCAGCGCCTTGATGTCCCGCTCGAGCAGGGTGCCGAGCGCATCATGAAAATCATCATCCGTCTCGCGGTGGAAGCGTTCGACGCGTATGTAGCCGATGAGCGGGCGTCCGGTGTCCTCGCCTAAGATCCGCGTCTCAATGGATATCGGCACCACTCCGCGCAGGACCGTAACGCTCATCTGGGCATCAGGGTCGTCCCACGGCCGCCGTATCTCTAGTACGACCTCCGTGCCGCTCTCTCCCTTGACGATTTCCACCAGGTCATTGACTGCCATTTCGGTCACGTCCACGCCGTCTACTGACACGATGCCGTCGCCTGCCTGCAGTCCGGCCGCCTCTGCCGGGCCGCCGATGAACACGTCCGAGATGACGTTGATTGCGCCTGTGTTCCCAACCCGTGCTCCGATGCCCTCATAGGAGCTCTCCGCGAAGAATTCCTGAGCGTCCTCATACTGTCCGGCGTCCAGGAACGTCAGGGCAGGGTCCTCCCCGCGCACGAACAATCCTCGCCGTGCAGCCTCCGTAACCGCCTCGAGCGGCGCGTCAGGGAAATCTCGCTGGAGGATCTGCATCGCCCGCCACACGTCTTCGAGTCCGGGCGGTACAGCGGACGGTACGTCCTCACTCGAACTTTCCACTTCGGACAGGATGCGCTCGGCCGTATTGAAGCCTCGTTCGCCTGAAGCCGCGATGGTCATGAAGTAGATGGTGCGGTCGATGTCGTCCTGGTCGGGACGCAGCGGAATGCCAGTGGTCTCTTCAAAGACACGTATGGCCTCAGTGAGAATGCCGAAGTTTCCCGGGCCACCGAACGATATCCGCTCAGCGCCCGGCGCAACGAACGTCTCGCGGACGCCGACAGCCAGGATGATGAAAGTCAGGAGCAGGGTCAGCCCAACCGTGAACGACAGCGCACGGCCCGGGTTCGGTCGAGTTTCAGGGCGATCTTCGGACTCAGGTTGATGCAGATTCATGACCTGACCTCATTTTACGCGCGTCGCATAGTCACACCCACGGAGTGGGTTTCCTGCGGTCGCATCGTATACTTGAACGCACAACGACCCTTGACGGTTTCCCGTCCGGAGCGAATAAAGCGGAGGCAGATGAGCAAGCGACGCAACGGCAGCAGTCCGGGATCAAACGGTCACGCAACGGCCCGGCCCGGCGAACGTGCGCTGCTCATCGGCGCGGCGGTCAAGGGCAGGGGAGCGTCCTGGTCGCTCGATGAGTCTCTTGAAGAACTGAGTGCCCTTGCGCAGAGCGCCGGCGCCACAGTCGTGGCCGTTGAGCGTCAACGACTTGATCGATTCACCCCTCACTACATGGGCAGCGGAAAGCTCGAGCAAATGCTTCTCCTCGCGCGTGATGAGGAAATCTCCACTGTCATTCTCGATGACGAGCTGACTCCAACCCAACAGCGCAATCTCGAAGAGTCCTTCAAGGTCAAGGTTCTGGACAGAACGGCGCTGATTTTGGACATCTTCGCGCAGCGGGCTCAGTCGATGGAAGGACGCCTGCAGGTTGAATTGGCGCAGCATGAATACCTGTTGCCGCGCATTCGTGGGCAGTGGAGCCACCTTGAGCGCCTTGGCGGCGGCATTGGGACACGAGGCCCCGGCGAGTCCCAGTTGGAAACGGATCGCCGCCTTGTCCGCAACCGTATCCATCGCCTAAAGGGGCAGTTGGAGGACGTACGCCGCCGCCGCGCTCAACACCGTGAATCCCGCAAGAACAAGGGTCTGCCCACCGTCTCTCTTATTGGCTATACCAACGCCGGCAAGAGTACCTTGATGAATGCTCTGACGCGTGCCGACGTGCTTGCGGAGGACAAGCCGTTCGCGACGCTTGATCCTGTTACGCGCATGATGCGGCTTCCGGCCGGAGGTGAAGGTCTCCTCACGGACACCGTCGGATTCATCCAGAAACTCCCGCACAACCTCGTTGCGGCCTTTCGCGCAACGCTTGAGGAACTGCAGGACGCCGACCTGCTGCTCCACGTGGCGGACGCCAACGCGCCTGCCACGTCGATGCACTACAAGTCTGTGCTCTCGCTATTGGACGAGCTTAAGGTGGCGGACAAGCCGCGCATTCTCGTCATGAACAAGATGGATCTCGTTGATGCCGAATCGTCGCCGGAGTACCGCACGCTGGTGGATCAGGCTCTGGATAAGACGCCCGACCTGACGATCATTCCGGTATCGGCGCTGTCAGGCCGTGGCCTTGATGACCTCCGCAGCGCCATCGAGTTCAACCTCGCTTCCGCTGTCCGCGCTTAACCGTCCCAGCGACTCCTATCGAACCTTCAACCACTCCAGGTAGAGGCGTGTACACAGCGAACCTCGACTCGCCGCCTCGCGCAACTCCTCCGGCGCGGCCCAGCGCCAGTCCTCGTAGAGCGTGACCGGCCTAGCCGAATCCCCCGCGAAGGCGGGGGCGAGTTCAGGCAGCGCAACGGGTAGGGGAGAGTTTTCGTCCCACGCCATCGTGTAGACCGTCATTGATAGCAGATTCGCACCATCACTGCGCTGTCCGCCACTGATTCGCGTAAGGCCCTCTGCGGGAAACCGGAACCCCAATTTGTCCCTTAGGACGCGTGAGACGGCTTCGACCTCTGATTCGCTGTCCTGCGCAGTCGCCGCAGGCAAACCCCACAGCCCGCCGAGTGGATCGTCCGGGACTCGTGGCCGCAGAACGGCGACCACGCGCTCAGCGCCGTCTGCCTGTACGGAGCGGATCGCCACCGAGACGGAACGCTTCACGGTGTACGCCTTTCTCTATGGGATCGAACCTTGAAAACTGTCGGGCAGTGGACTGATGGCCGTTTCCCGTGTGCCATATCTGACTTCGCACAATAGATATTATGTTGCTTTCAAATAGCTATGAACAAGCGTGGGTCAAGCAGAATCCGAACTTCGCGCCGTTGACATCCCCCAACCCCTGACCCCACGATAATCCTGTGGAGCCCTGCTCCGTCATCGTCATGAACAAAGTCTACCGAAACTACATCATCGGCCTCGTCGCCGTGGGCTTCATTGTCCTCAACCCGTTGCACCTGCCATGGACGATGCAATGGTTCATTGAGAATCAGGCCGGCACTCCACTGGGCGATTTTGTCGCCACGTATGAGTCACAGATCATTGTCGGCGCGACCGTCTACTTCACAGCAGTGATGATTCCCGTCTACATCTGGCTGTGGCGTCGGAGGCGCAACGCCGGACAAACTCCTCGTCGAGAAGCGCCTGCGCCCATTGAAGACGCGGAGCCCGGCGAGCCGACGTATCGCGGCCCCGGCGGCGGCAAGCGTCTTCCGCCCAGCATGAGGCCAAACGCAAACCGACGCCGCCGCAGGCGCTGATCTCATCCGCCCGCCATGAGGCGTTACGAGCCCGAGACCGTCAAAGACGTCATTCTCGGCTACCTTGGGCGCGGCGGCTACATGCTGCCTACCAATGAGTCCGGCGAAGAGCCGCCCATCGGTGATCTCGTTATCCTGCACGGTCGCGGCCATCGTGCAGTTGCGCGATTCGAGTTCGGGGTGTCGCCTGGAAAACTCGACCCGTCCGTGGTGGAGGAGTTCAGCAACCAAAAGGAGTCGCTTCAGGCGACGGCTGCCTTTCTGGTCACTGACGGAGAGCTTTCGGACGCAGCTCGGGAGCGTGTGGAAGAGGCCGGCGTCACTGTTATTGCCGGTCAGTCATTGGAGAACCTGATCCTGGCCTATCGAGGCTCGACGTGGCCACCGCTGAGGCGACCTGAAGAGCCGTTGCCGTTCCAGAAGTACATCCCGTGGTTCGTTGGAATCTCGCTGGTTGTTATTGTGGCCATCGTACTGGCCTTGATCTCCGCGGAACTGACACTTAGGCCGCCGGACCTGGGGGGTTAGCCCCGGCGCGCTCGCTGCCTGTCCTCGCTGTCGATGATGATTGTCACGGGACCGTCATTGACCAGCTCCACGTTCATCATCGCCCCGAAGCGTCCCGTCTCGACGGTCAAACCCTGATTCCGCAGTTCGCTGATCAGCAGTTCATAGAGCCGCTCTGCCTCCGCAGGCTGCGCCGCCTCTACGAAACTCGGCCTGCGTCCCTTGCGCGTATCCGCGTACAGCGTGAACTGGCTGACGACGAGAACTGAGCCGCCTGTCTCAATCACGGAGTTATGGAAATGGCTTTCGCCGTCGGCAAAGATGCGGAGGCCTGTGATTTTCCCGGCAAGGTAACGGACATCATCCTTTGTGTCGCCGTCCTTCACACCGGCCAGGATCAGCGCTCCGTGCCCGATTTGCCCGATGATCCCGCCGTCAACACTCACGCTTGCGCGTGACACTCGCTGAATGACGACTCTCATGAGGAGAGCTTGTCGTGTGTTGCCGGGCTAATGCGGATGGGGATGCGGGTGTGGATGGGAGTGGTCCGATGTGCCGGCAGAGGCGTGGTCGTGATCATCGCCGCCGGAGCTGTCACCGCTGTCGTCGGATCCCTTGGCAGGCGGCTGCCCGGTCTTCCTGCCGCCGTAATCGTTCACATAGAAGCCGCTTCCCTTGAACACGACGGCGGGCATGGAGATGCGCTGCTGCGCCTCGTCGCCGCACTTTGGGCACGTCGCCTTCCGGGCGTCGTGATACCCCTGCCGCACGGTAAAGCGATGCGGGCATGATTGGCACTCATAGTCGTACATCGGCATAGCTGGTATTCCCGTTGACTGGTGATTGAACCGAAAAGGCCTGAGTGAGATGACGCTCTCGCTCTAGTAGGCGCCGACTCCCGTATCCGGATCCATCTTGCCCTGGTCTTCGGCCTCCGCCTTGCGGTTCCAATAGCTGCCGAAGCCGGTCTTCTTCTGGTCGCTCGTATAGAACCCGTCCGCGTTATAAACAACCTGCGGAACGTGGAGTACTCGCTTGCTCTCCGCTTGGCAGGTTGGACACGGCGCGACGGGTTCCGCATCGAAACTCTGCCGAAGCTCAAAGCGCAGGTCGCATTCTGGGCAATCGTAATCGTATCGTGGCGCCATTATTTCCCCGTTCCCTTGTGGCCGGAATGACTCGGTTTCGTGTCAACCGCCGGTGGCCATGCGGGCATATTTCCGATTCCAATTCGTATTCGGCGGCACATAAGATTGTATGTGTGGTCGTATCTGCGGTCAACCTAAGCAGCTCATGGCTCGCATGCTATACTGAGCCAGATATATATTGCGGATTCAAAGGGGTGGCTCTTGACGACTGACGGTGGGACAACAACGGCCAGCGACGAAACGACGACGATTCAGGCCGCGGCGGAAACGCCGCCGACTCCGGAAAACGGCGATAAGCCTGAAATCACGATGAAGACGCTGTTGGAGGCCGGAGTCCATTTCGGACACCCCACTCGCCGCTGGCACCCAAAGATGAAGCCCTTTGTGTTCACGCAGCGCAACGGCATCCACATCATCGATCTCCAGAAGACTCTCAATCGCCTTGAGGCAGCTGCTGAGTTCGTTCGTGAGGTCGCACTGTCCGGCAAAAAGGTGCTCTTCGTCGGCACCAAGAAGCAGGCGCAGGACGCAATCTCGTCCGAAGCCACGCGAGCCGATCAGCCGTGGGTCAACCAGCGTTGGCTGGGCGGCACCCTCACCAACTTCAGAACCATCCAGTCCCGCATCGACTACCTCGTTCGGCAGGAGGATCGCCGCTCCAAGGGGGAGTTCGCCTTTCTGCCCAAGAAAGAGGCAGGACGCCTTGAGGACCGCATCGCCAAGCTCAACCGCTATCTCGGCGGCATCAAGGAGATGACGGAGATGCCCGGAGCGATCTTCGTTATCGACGCGGCCCGTGAGAAGATTGCGATTGCCGAGGGGCGCAAGATGGGGATTCCGATCGTCGCCATTGCGGACACAGATTGCAACGTTGACCTCATTGACTACCCTATCCCCGGCAACGATGATGCCATCCGCGCCCTCCGCCTGATGACCGGCCACATCGCCGACGCCATCATCGAGGGCGCCACCGAAGGACAGAACATGAGGCAGGAAGGTGAGGCCGCTGCAGCGACCGCCTGACCCCCTGTCCTGATTGATTGAAATCAAGCCATGTAAGCCTGCAATCGCGCGGGCTCCGGCAAGAAACAGCAGGAACTAACCGCGCTGCCCACGATGGACAGCGCGTGAACGATAGCGACAGGAGTGTGGAGTGACGACAATCTCGGCTGATGCCATCAAGGAACTGCGGGAACGCACCGGCGCGGGCATCATGGACTGCAAGCGTGCCCTCGAAGACGCGCAGGGCGACATGGACAAGGCAAGCGACTTGCTCAAGGAGCGTGGCATCGCCACCGTTGCCAAGAAGGCTTCACGCGCTGCAAACGAGGGCCTCATCGAGACCTACGTCCACGCAGGTGGTCGCATCGGTGTCATCGTTGAGCTCAACTGCGAGACGGATTTTGTCGCTCGCACGGAGGATTTCAGGGAGCTCGCCCATAACATCGCCCTCCAGGTTGCCGCGATGAATCCACAGGCCATCGATGATGAAATCCCCCTCGATGATCTCGATATGTCCTCCGGAGAGCCCCGCCTGCTCCATCAACCATTCGTCAAGGACGCGAGCCAGACTATCGCTAACCTTCTTACCGACACCGTTGCCAAGGTCGGCGAGAACATCGTCATCAGGCGATTCGCCCGCTACGGCATCGGCGAGGAATAGACAGCGGTTACGGAGACGCAGAGAAAAGAGGCTGCCACGCTGGACGGCGACAAACCGCGGCGAGTCCTCCTCAAGCTCAGCGGCGAGGCGCTGATGGGCCCTCGCCAGTCTGGCATTGACGTCGATACCGTCCGTGTCGTCGCATCCGAGATCTCTGACGTTCTGAAGACCGGCGTGCAGATGGGCATCGTCGTGGGCGGCGGCAATATCTGGCGCGGCAGAATCGCCGAGGAGTCCGGCATGGACCGCGCCACGGCCGACTACTCCGGCATGTTGGCCACCGTCATCAACGCCCTTGCGCTCCAGACAACGCTTGAAAGCATCGGCGCGGATGTCCGCACCCTCTCTGCCATCGCCATCCAGGCCGTCGCGGAGCCGTACATCCGCCGCCGCGCCATCCGCCACATGGAAAAGGGCCGCGTGGTCATCTTCGCTGCGGGAACCGGCAACCCGTACATGACGACGGATACGGCGGCCTCCCTGCGTGCCGTTGAAGTCGGTGCGGACGTCCTCCTCATGTCCAAGAACAAGGTGGACGGAATCTATGACGCCGATCCAAACGAGCACCCTGATGCGAAACGCTATTCCGCCATCAGCTACATGGAGGCTCTCAATCTGCGGCTCGGCGTCATGGACAGTACTGCGCTGACACTCTGCATGGACAACAGCCTGCCCATCGTTGTCTTCGATATCTTTGACACGGGAAGTCTTGGCAGAATACTGAAAGGTGAAACGGTCGGCACGCTCGTCAACGCGAACGGCACACGCTGAGCACGCCCGCCCGGAGGGAGATCAAGCCATGACACAACAGATTCTCGACGATGCCGAGCATCGGATGCAGGTCACCTGTGAGGTTCTTGACCGCGAGTTGGCAGGCGTTCGAACCGGACGTGCCTCCCCTACCCTGATTGAGGAACTCCGGGTCGATTATTACGGCACGCCCACGCCACTCAAACAGCTGGCAACCATCACCGCCCCGGAGCCGCGTCTCCTCGTCGTTCAACCTTATGACCGCTCCGCCATGACGGCCATCGAGCGCGCCATCCTCCAGACGGACCTGGGACTATCCCCCGCTGCGGACGGACAATTGCTTCGCATTCCCATCCCACAGATGACGGAGGAACGCCGCAAGGAAATGAGTCGGCTGGTCCGCTCCAAGGCCGAAGATGAGCGTGTGGCGATACGCAACGTCCGCCGCGACGCCATGGATCACCTGCGCCGCCTGCAGCGCGACAAGGAAATCTCCGAAGACGAGGAACGCCGCGCGGAAGACCAGCTCCAGAAGATCACCGACCGCTACACCGGTCAGGTCGATGAGATGGGGGCGGCCAAAGAAGCCGCGGTCATGGAAGTCTAGCGCCAAATTCACTTGCGCATGACACCGTCGGACGAATCTCGCCTTCCCACTGCCGCCCCGCAGCACGTCGCCATCGTTATGGATGGCAATGGACGTTGGGCACGGGAACGGGAACTCCCCCGTGAGCAGGGGCACCAGCATGGCCGTATCAAGCTGCATGATGTCGTCCGCGCGTTCTCTGAGCGAGGCGTCCGTTACCTGACTCTCTACGCCTTTTCCACCGAGAATTGGCGGCGCCCCTCCGACGAAGTTCAGGGCCTGATGACGCTCGCCGCCGAAGCCATCAGGCAAGACGCCCCACGTCTACACGAGGAGGCAGCGCGGCTCGTTCACCTTGGACGCAAAGACCGCATCGACCCGGAGATCGCTGCTGCTATCGACCGCGTCGTTGACATGACGAAGGGCAACACCGGCATCACGCTCAGTGTCGCGTTTGACTATGGAGGCCGCGAGGAGATTCTTGAAGCGGCGAGAACCCTGCTGAAGGATGATATTGCGCCGGACGACCTGGACGAATCCGCATTCGCGAGCCGCCTGTTCACCAACGGCCTGCCGGACCCGGACCTGATCATCCGCACCGGCGGCGAACTGCGTATCAGCAACTTCTTGCTATGGCAGGCAGCCTACGCTGAGCTCTATTTCACCCCGACGCTATGGCCGGACTTCGGTCCCAAAGAAGTCACCAAAGCCCTCGACGCCTACGCCGCCCGCAAACGCCGCTTCGGAGGCATAGAGGGGGAGTAGGCAACCCTATCCCGGCCCTCTCCCCCATAATCTCCTTATGGGTATGAACCAAGAGGACGCGGCAGGAAACAGGGATTCCCTGCCTCTCCGCCTGCTCACGGCAGTTGTTGGTATTCCACTGCTGGCCGCTGCTGTCTGGCTGGGCAGCATACTGCTCTTGCTCGTCACAGTGGCGGCAGCACTAATCGCAATCTGGGAACTGCGCGCCCTGCTCCGGCGATTCAGCTTCATTCTCTGGCTCCTTGCATCCCTTGCTGTCGCCGCTGCTCTCGCGTCCGGTCTCGTGCTCCGGGAATCGCATGATGGCCTCGCCTGGCTTTCCTATGCCATCCTCATCACGTTCGCATCTGATACCGCCGCCTACGCCGTCGGCAGTCTTGTTGGCCGCCACCGACTCGCCCCGTTGATCAGCCCCAGCAAGACGTGGGAAGGCGCGGCGGGTGGAATCATCGGCGCGGCGGTAGTGAGCGCTGCATTCACCGTATTCGCCGAGCTGGACGCCCTCCCGTTTGCCGCGGCCATCCCACTTGGTGCGGCGCTCTCCGTGCTTGGTCAGTTGGGAGATTTGGGGGAGTCCTGGCTCAAGCGAAAGGCGGGCGTCAAGGATTCCGGCAACCTGCTCCCCGGGCATGGCGGTGTCCTTGACCGGCTTGATTCCCTGCTTCCGATTCTCCCCGCCGTCCTTGTCTATGTGACCATCGTCACTACTATGGAATGACATGAACCAGCAGCAGAAGCGCATCGCCGTCCTTGGATCAACGGGCTCCATCGGCACACAGACGTTGGATGTTGTCCGACGTAATGCCGACCGGTTCCACGTGACCGGCCTCGCCGCCGGGCATGACAGCGACGCATTTCGCGCCCAGGTGGCGGAATTTACCCCCGCCCTCTCCGCCTCAGGTGAGGCGTCTACGCCTGAGAAGCTCGCGGGAATCGCCCGCAGCCCCGATGTGGACGCCGTCGTCCTCGCCATCCCCGGCCTCGCCGCGCTTGTCCCTGCCCTTGCCGCCATCGAGGCGGGCAAGACCGTTGCCTTTGCGAGCAAGGAGATCCTCGTCGTGGCGGGTGAACTCGTGATGAACGAAGTGGCCAGAACCGGTGCGGCCTTCCTCCCTGTTGACAGTGAACACAACGCCCTGTGGCAATGCCTGGTCGGGGAGCCGAGGGATTCAGTCAGCCGCCTTATCCTGACCGCCTCCGGTGGCCCGTTCTTTACGCGCAGCCAAGGGGAACTTGAATCCGTCACGCCGGAAGAAGCGCTGGCGCACCCAACGTGGCGCATGGGGCCCAAGGTCACCATCGACTCCGCCACCCTGATGAATAAGGCGTTGGAGGTCATAGAAGCGCGCTGGCTCTACGACATCGATTACGACCACATCGATGTCATGATCCACCGGCAGAGCATCGTCCATTCCATGGTCGAATTCACCAATGGCACGCTCAAGGCGCAGCTCTCCATGCCCGACATGCGCCTCCCCATCCAATACGCGCTGGCCTGGCCGGAGCGCATCGAGCGTCCCTCTGATTGGCGCGGGATGGATTACTCGGTTGAGCAGACGTTTCAGGCGCTGGATCGTGGTCGATTCCCGTGTTTCTGGCTCGCTGTCGATGCTGCCCGAAGCGGTAAGACATACCCGGCCGTCCTCAACGCCGCCGACGAAATCGCCGTCGAACTCTTCCTCTCCGGCGCCATCCCCTTCACCTCCATACCGTCCTTGATCAAGGACGCGCTTGACGCCCACACGCCTATAAATCAGCCAACCCTTGATGACCTGCTTGCGGTCGATGCATGGGCGCGCGACCACGTCAGAAGTTCGGCGAAGGCGCGCTGACAATGTCTATCCTCATCACCATTGCCGCCTTTGCAGTTGTTCTGAGCTTCTTGGTGCTCATCCATGAGCTCGGCCATTTCTGGGCGGCGCGCCTGCTCGGCATTCGCGTGCGGGAGCTCGGCATCGGCTTTCCGCCCCGCCTCAAGGGCATCTGGCGCAACGGCATCGTCTATTCCCTGAACTGGATACCCGTCGGCGGATTTGTGCGGCTGGAAGGTGAAAGCGATCCAACCGTGCCGGACGGCTACGCGGGCAAGCCTGTCTGGGCGCGCGCCACTGTGCTCGTGGCCGGCTCCGCCATGAACATCCTGCTCGCTTGGTTCATCTTCAGCGCCCTCGCCTCCCTGCCTGTCGAGCGGCTCGTTGACAGCGAAATCGTGATTGAAGACGTCGTCGTCGGCTCTCCGGCAGACGAGGCCAACCTGCGTGTCGGTGACGTCATCCGCGCCGTGGACGGACAAGAAGTACTGACATTGGGGCAGCTCTCCGACCGTATCAACCGCGCCGACGGCGATGACGTAGAGCTGCAGGTTCTGCGTGGATCTACCCCGCTTGCCGTTTACCTTGCGCCGCGCGCAAATCCCCCGCCCGGCGAGGGGCCGATGGGCGTGTCGATTCGCCTGCTCAATCCCGTCTTTGAACGACGCGCCGCTCCCGTCTGGCAAGCGCCGTGGAATGGTATCGTGCTCATGGGCAACGTGATTACAAGCACCGCAACGGAGATCCAACGTGCGGTCGGCTCCTCCACCAACCCCGGCATCGCGGGACCGGTGGGCATCGCGCAGGCGACGGGCGAGGCGGCACAGGATGGACCGATTTCCCTGCTGATCATCGTCGCCCTGCTGAGCCTCAACCTGGGCATCCTGAACCTGTTGCCCATCCCTGCTTTGGACGGCGGCCGCATCCCGTTCCTCATCCTGGAAGTGGTTCGGCGCGGACGACGCCTCTCACCTGAGCGCGAGAACGTCGTTCACCTCATCGGCTTCGTCTTCCTGCTCTCCCTCGTCTTCTTCGTCACCGTCGGCATAGACCTGCCGCGGCTGCTGGGCGGAGAGAGCGTACTGCCGTAAACCATCCCCCAACCGTCACTCCGGCGCAGGCCGGAATCCACCCCGTGGCCCATGGGGCCACATCCATCTCTTCGTCTCCCCACTGTCATTCTGAGCACAGCGAAGAATCTAGAGCCCCACACGCACTCCTGTATAGCCACGAACTGCTTTCAGATTGCTACTCAGACAGTTGTTCGGTAGGATCGAGGTGGAATCACCCAAAGCACTCCCTGAACTACTCGCGTCGCTTGGACAGATGCCGCAGAGAGGAAACAATGACCACCAAAAGCGTCTTTATAAGCTTTGACTTTGATCACGATAACGACTTGCGAGGCAACTTGGTAGCACAAGCCGAGGATTCTGAATCGCCATTCAACATTACAGACTGGTCGCTTCATGAGCCGATAGACGAGAACTGGAGACGGGAAGTACGCAACCGCATTCGTAGAGTTGACCTTGTCATAGTGATTTGTGGAGAACACACTCATGATGCTCCAGGTGTGACAGCCGAACTAACCATTACACGTGAGGAGGGCAAGCCATATTTCCTACTCAAAGGCCGCAGAAGAAGAACCTGCACCAAGCCGAGATCGGCGTTGCGAACCGATGTGATTCATCCTTGGAGAAGCGAGACCTTGCGGCGACTGATCAATGAATCGAGATAAATCATGTCAGCCTTGAACGAAACTGGGCTCTTCAATCACAAAGAAGATACTTACAGCGGCTCATTCTCTGCGAACCTTCTGGAGCAGTACAAACTTTACGTACAGTCGGCAGAGAACGTGAGCGCTCGACGTGTCGCATCAAACCGCTACCTGTTGACCATCAGCGCCGCGCTCGTAGCGCTGTACGGAGTGCAGTCCGCGAATTTTGGCCACGGTTACTGGACGTTGTTGATTCCTGCTATAGGGATTCCCGTGTCCATACTCTGGTTTCTGATCATCAAGTCACATGCAGACCTGAATCGCATTAAATTTGACGTGATTCATGAGTTCGAGGAACATCTGCCAGCCGCGATGTATAGGCATGAGTGGACGCTGGCTGAAGAGGGGCGTGGCAAGACCTATCGCGCAGTGACTGCCACAGAAAGATGGATTCCTATCCTGTTCACCGCTCTGCATATAGCCTTGGTAGTCGTAGTTATCTTAGCAATCTGTGGCGTTGTGGACTGGACGAAATGACCATCCACCAAAGCTGCGTTGGCGGTAAGACCTTACTAGCCTCCCTCTGATAACCAGTCTCACCTAGCCTGTCGCTTAGGCTCTCTGTGGTATCGTGTAAGTAGGTTTAGAGTCGCCTTACTGATAGGAGAAAGACCATGCCGGAGCGACGTGTTTCTCGGCAAATCCATGTTGGAAAGGTCCCCGTGGGCGGCGATGCCCCTGTCGCCGTGCAGTCGATGACCAAGACTGATACCCGTGATGTGGAAGCGACGGTCAACCAGATCTATGAGGTTGCGGCCGCCGGATGTGACATCATCCGCTGCGCCGTCCCGAACATGGAAGCCGCAAAGGCCCTCAAATGGATCTGCAGCCGCGCACCCATCCCCGTCATCGCAGACATCCACTTCCATCACCTGCTCGCGCTCGAGGCGATCAAGAGCGGCGTCAGCGGCATCCGATTGAACCCCGGCAACATCCGTGACGCTGACAAGGTTCGTGAAGTCGTCACGCTTGCCAAAGAATACGAGATTCCCATCCGCATCGGCGTCAACTTTGGCTCCCTGCCCCCCATTGGCGGCATCGGAAAGACCGGTGATTTCCACCGCCTCGCCGACGGCGTCAACAAGCTCGCCAAGGCCAGCCAGGAGGGCGAGGGTGATTACACCGTCGTCGACCACATGGTGGCGACTGCGCTCTGGGAGGTCGGAATCCTCGAAGACATGGGCTTCGACCAGATCAAGATCTCCGTCAAGGGATTCGATGTCCCAATGACCGTTGAGGCCTACAGTCGCGTCGCTGAGCAGGTCGATTATCCCCTGCACCTGGGCATCACGGAGGCGGGTACGCCGTTTGGCGGCTCGATCCGCAGCGCCGTTGGCCTCGGACACCTCCTCTACGAAGGTATCGGCGACACCATTCGCGTCTCCCTCGCCGGAGACCCTGTGAAAGAAGTCGAAGCCGGTTGGGAGATTCTCAAGTCGCTCAACATGCGCAACAAGGGCGTCACGCTCATCGCCTGCCCGTCCTGCGGACGTGCGGACGTTGACATCATCAAGTACTCCGAGATGGTGGACGAGGCGCTCAAGCAGGTGGACAAGCCGGTGCGTGTCGCCGTCATGGGTTGTGAGGTCAACGGCCCCGGCGAGGCAAAGGACGCCGACGTGGGAATCGCCGCAGGCAATGGCCGCGGCATCATCTTCCGCAAGGGCCAGAAGGTTCGCGTCGTTCCCGAGTCCGAGTTCGTCTCCGCTCTCATGGAAGAGATAGAACAGATCGAACTCGACCCCGAAGCCGCCACCACCTAACACCCTATTGGTTTCGTAGACACTGGGGGCGCCGCAGGGCGCCCTCACTGCTTAAGGCCACTTCATTCTCCTCATTCCGGCGAAAGCATGCCCCGTACCCCGATACGGGGCATGCATCCATCGGAGTCATTACCCCCGTTCACCCTGAGCACAGTCGAAGAGTGGAAACCCTACCGCCAATCTTGTCCCCAACTGACAACACGCCTATTCGCGCTGTATCCTGTTGCAAGTGAATTCGCGCCAAAGCCGCGCGCCTCTTTGCGCCGGTTTCTCGCGCCCAATGGGAGGATCAGCCCGTGACTAACGGTTCAGACATGTCCAAGCAAGACTGGCTTGAGAGCGTCTATGGCCCCGCCGTTGCCCGCAATAAGGAGCGACAGGAGCGATTCGAGACCACCTCTGAGATCGAGATTGAGCCGCTCTACGACGCCAGCGATGTTTCAGACTCGGAGTACGCGAGTAAGGTAGGCTACCCCGCCCGCTTCCCCTTCACCCGCGGCGTCCAGCCCACCATGTATCGTGGCCGCTTGTGGACCATGCGGCAGTACGCCGGTTTCGCCTCTGCTGAAGAGACCAACCGTCGTTATCAATATCTGCTTGAGCAGGGCCAGACCGGCCTGTCCATGGCATTCGACCTGCCCACACAGACGGGCTACGACTCCGATGCGCCGCTAGCCCTCGGTGAGGTCGGCAAGGTTGGCGTCCCCGTCTCCCACGTTGAGGACATGGCCATCGTCTTTGACGGCATCGACCTCGCCAAGGTCTCGACGTCCATGACGATCAACGCTACCGCAAGCATCCTTCTTGCCTACTACATAGCCGTTGCGCGGCGAGAGGGCGTTCCCACAAAGGAACTCCGCGGCACGGTTCAGAACGACATCCTCAAGGAGTACATCGCCCGGGGCACGTACATCTATCCCCCTGCCCCGTCCATGCGCCTCATCACCGACCTGTTTGAGTACTGCGCCACGGAGACGCCCGCGTGGAACACCATCTCCATCAGCGGCTACCACATGCGCGAGGCCGGCTGCACCGCCGCGCAGGAAATCGCATTCACGATCGCCGACGCCATCGCCTACGTTGAAGCCGCCATCGAGGCGGGTCTCAAGGTCGACGACTTCGGTCCACAGCTCTCATTCTTCTTCGTCGCGCAATCCAACCTGCTTGAAGAGGTCGCCAAGTACCGCGCCGCGCGCCGGTTGTGGGCGAAAATCATGGTTGAGCGGTTCGGTTCCGAGAACCCCCGCTCCCAAATGCTGCGATTCCACACGCAGACCGCGGGCGTCACGCTGACGGCACAGCAGCCGGACAATAATGTCGTTCGCTCCACCCTGCAGGCGTTGGCCGCCGTGCTCGGCGGAACGCAATCGCTGCACGTGAACTCCAAGGATGAGGCCCTTGCCCTGCCCTCGGAGGACGCGGTGACGCTCTCGCTCCGCACCCAGCAGGTTCTGGCATACGAGTCCGGCGTCACGGACACCGTTGATCCGCTTGCTGGTTCCTACTTCGTGGAGGCCATGACAGACAAGTTGGAAGAAGAGGCCCGCGCCTACATCGAGCAGATCGACAAGGCGGGCGGAGCCGTCCGGGCCATCGAGAACGGATTCCAACAGCAGGAGATCGGCGACGCCTCATACAAGTACCAAACGCAGGTTGAGAGCCGCGAGCGCACCGTCGTTGGCGTCAACTCCTTCACCTCCGGCGATGAGACGCCCATGGAGATTCTCCGCATCAACCCGGAGGAGACCAAGAGGCAAGTCGACCGGCTGGAAAGCGTGCGCCGGAACCGTGATGGGCACAAGGCGCAGGCGGCGCTTGAAAAGCTGGAGGCCGTCGCAAAGAGCAACGAGAACACCATGCCCGCCATCATCGACTGCGTGGAGGCAAGTGCCACAACCGGCGAGATCTGCGATGTGCTCCGCGGCGTATTCGGCATGCACAAGGAGCTCCTCGTCGTCTAAAGCCGACCGTCATTCCCGCGAAGGCGGGGGGGCGGAACGAGGAATGCTCGCCGTTACTGAAGCAAAACATCACGAACTCGTAACGCAAGACCAAGGAGGCCAACTTTAAAGATGTTCAAGAGAATTGACCATATCGGCGTCGTCGTCCGCGACCTCAAGCAGGCAACGGACGCCTTTGAGAATCTCTACGGCCTCAAAGTTGCCGCCCAGGAGACCATCGAAGAACGCGGCCTCATCGCCGCCCTCGTCCCAACCACAAACGTGCGTTTCGAGTTGATGCAGCCCATCAACCCGGAGAGCGCCGTCGGCCGGTTCATCGAGCGCCGTGGCGAGGGCATCCAGCACATCTGCTTTGAGGTTGAGGACATCCGCTCCACCATCGCAACGCTCAAGGAGCGTGAGGTCCAGCTCATCCAGGGTGAACCGGAGGGCGGTTTCGTCGGCGAGGTGGAGTTCATCCACCCCCGCGCCGCCAATGGCGTCCTCACGGAGATTGCGCAGGTTACCCGCCGTACGCCGGTTGAGCACGATCTGAAAGTCCACCACGTTACCATCGCAGCGCCCGACCGTGATGCCGCCGTCGAGAACTGGTCGAAGAGCTTTGACATGAAGCTGAATCGCACCTCGGAGCGAGAGGGCGCCGGAATCATTGCCGGCTGGCTTGACGCGGGAGACGCGGAAGTTGAATTCGCCCAGCAGACATCGGACGAAGGTCCGCTTGCCAGGTTCATCGAGGAACGCGGCCCCGGCATCTTTGGCATCGTGCTGGAGTCGGACGATGCCGTCGGCCTGACCGAACACGTCAAGAGCCAGGGCTTGCGTGTCATTGAAGATCGCGAGGGCGACGGCGTCATCCGCGTCGTCCACCCACAGGACTTCTTCGGCACCCTCATCATGATTAACCAGCGTGGCTAACAGCCCCTCGCATGCCGGTTGTACACCGTGAGGGCCCATACCGGTTTTTCTTCTACATGGGTGACGGAATCGAACCGCCGCATATTCACGTAGAGCGAGACAACTTTGAAGCCAAGTTCTGGCTGAACCCAGTAGCGATTGCAGACGAGGGACGGTTTCGATCTGTGGAGATCAATAGAATCGCGCGTATTATAGAGGCGCGGCAGGAACAATTCTTGGGAGCGTGGAATGACCGATTCGGCAGTTGACGCGGCGGTTGCCCGTGCAACGGCGGTCGCCTTTAGCGGCGATAAACTGACTCTGCAGTTGGTTGACGGCCGCAGTCTGTCCGTGCCAATCACCTGGTCTCCCAGGTTAGCGCACGCTACCCCGGCAGAGAGGGAACATTGGCGCCTCATCGCAGACGGCCAAGGCATTCAATGGCCGGACCTCGATGAAGACATCAGCGTTCGCCATCTCCTGGAAGGCCGAAAGTCCGCCGAAAGTGAGAAATCCATCAACCAATGGCTTAACGCCAGAAACAAGACGCGCCAATAGTCCGCTCCGAAAGGCAAACCAATATGACTGACTCTAACGACCTCCTCCTACAGCGATTCGACCAGGTTGGCCTCCTCGTTCGAGACATCGACGAGGCGGCACAGAAATTCGAAGATGTCCTCGGCCTGACCGCAACCGTCAAGCGAGAGGCACAGGACGAGGGCTATCGCGCCGCCATCATCCCTCTCCGCGTTGGACGCATCCTGCTCCTTCAACCCACCACCGACGACTCCCCGCTCGCCAAACAGCTTGAAGAACGCGGCGAGGGCATGCACCACGTCAGCTTCCACGTCGATGATGTTGAGGCGGCAACGGCCGAGATCCAGGAGCGCGGCGGCGAGTTCATCGTTCATGAGGCCCAGCAGGGAATCACCGGCAAGAACACTATCATCTCCCCTGCCAGCACCGGCGGTGTTCCCGTGGAGATCAAGGAAACCACCCTTTTCACGCCCGGCACGTCGCGAGACATCGGCCTCCATCACGTCACCATCCGCACAGAGGATGTTGGCACCGCGTCGGCCACCTGGCAGCACCTGTTTAGGATGCCGCTCAAGCGCCGTGCCGTCTCCGAAGGATTCGGCATGGACACCGCATGGCTCGACGCCGGTGACGCCGAGGTTGAATTCGCCCAGGACCTGCGTGAAGACGGCCCCGTCGCTCGCGCCCTAAAGCTCATGGGTGAGGGGCTCCATGCCGTTGTGCTGGAAACGGACGACCCGGTGGCCGTTGAAGAGCGCGTGCGGGCCGCAGGCGTCCGCATGATCGTCGACGACGGCGAGCCTACCAACGTCCTCCGTGCTGTCCATCCCCTTGATTTCCTCGGTACTCTAGTATTGATAGCGCAGCGTGACGCGGCGCATGCGGGAATGAACCGCACGCAGCCCGCGGACAGCGCAGCGCACTAAGGGCGACGCGGTAGATAGCCCCCGCCCAAGGGAGAGGAGCAATAACGATGACAACAGCAACTGCCCCCGCGCGAGTTCTTATTGCGAAGCCCGGCCTTGACGGCCACGACCGCGGCGCAAAGGTTGTCGCGCGAGCGCTGCGCGACGCCGGCTTTGAGGTCATCTACACCGGTATACGCCAGACGCCTGAGATGATCGTCCAGGCCGCCGTGCAGGAGGATGTGGACGCCATTGGCCTTAGCATCCTCTCCGGTGCGCATCTTGACCTGCTACCGGCTATCGTCAACGGCCTGCGCGAGAACGGCCTTGAGATTCCCGTGTTCTCCGGCGGCATCATTCCCAAGGAAGACTATGACGCCCTGACGGAGATGGGAATCGCGGGCATCTTCGGCCCCGGCACCAGTCTCAAGGAAATCGTCGATTTCACCCGCGAAGTGACGGGCACCCCCGCCCCCGAAGAAGACTAGGTTCGCCTTCCCGTTCACCCTGAGCGGAGTCGAAGGGCGTCCACCCCGTCATTCCCGCGAAAGCGGGAATTCGGAAATCGTTCATAGCTGCCCAAGCCGAAACGCAGTACGTCAACGCATAAACACGCAAAGCCGGATTCAGAACTCCAAAGAATGTTGATTAACGTCAGCGGTCTCATGCAGGAACCGATCGGCGCGCGCCGTTCATATGGCTTCATTGGCGAAGATGTCGGCACTGCCCTCGTCAATTGTGAAGCCGAACTCATGCGCACGGATGCCGGGGTCCTTGTCTCCGCCACCTGCGACGCGGAGAGCCAGCAGACCTGCTCTCTCTGCCTCAACCCCTACCCTCACAAACTTCAATTCTCTTTCGAAGAGGAGTTTTTCCCCGTCATCGACATCTCTACCGGCCGCAAGATGCCGGAGCGTGACACCTCAGAGGATCTGCAGATTAATGAGCAACACCATCTGGATGTCGCCGATGCCGTCAGCCAGTACCTGATAATGCATGAGCCGCAGAACCCTATCTGCAAAGCCGATTGCCTCGGCCTCTGCCCGCAGTGCGGAGTCGACCGCAATACGGTATCCTGCAAATGTCCGCCCGTGCCCGCTCGCAGTGAGTGGGCCAAGCTCCAGGAGCTATGGGCGACCAAATCTGAGAACTGACCCGAAGACGATATTGAATAAGAACCGAATGCAGAGAAGCTCTCAAAGCTGGAAAGGCCCCTAAAGCCCTTCGTTGTCGGATCACCGAATAAGAACCGAACACAGATAAGCTCTCAAAGCTGGAAAGGCCCCTAAAGCCCTTCGTTGCTGGATCACCGAATAAGAACCGAACACAGATAAGCTCTCAAAGCTGGAAAGGCCTTTAAGATATGCCGCCACTACCGAAGAGGCGACGCTCCCGCGCCCGCCAGAACAAACGCATGGCGCACACTGCCAAATCTCCAATCATCACGTCACAGTGTCCCGACTGCGGCAACCGGAGAGTTTCCCACCGCGCTTGCCCGTCCTGCGGCACATATAACGGCAGGCAGGTCACCACGCCGCGCCGCGCCGCCGAATAGCAGACAGTTTTGAGTTAGCCTGCCTTACGGCGCCCGAGGCAGGTTGGCAAACGAAACGCACAGGGCGCACAGCGCGAGGACAAAGGACACACAGGGAGTAAGCCGAAAATGACAGTTGCATATCTCTTTCCCGGCCAGGGAGCACAGGCAGTCGGCATGGGCAAGGATCTCTATGACGCCGTTCCCGCCGCAAAGGCCATCTTTGACGAAGCCGATCAGGCCCTTGGGTTCTCACTCTCCCAGCTCTGCTTTGAGGGCCCCATGGAGGATCTGACGCAGACCATCAACACCCAGCCCGCCATCCTCACCGCATCCGTTGCGACCTTTGAGGCGGCTCGAGAAATCCTCGGCGACAAGGGCCTTACGCCCTCCTACACCGCCGGCCACAGCCTCGGCGAGTATTCGTCACTCGTCGCCGCCGGCTCCATGACCTTCAGCGACGCCGTCAAGCTCGTCCGTGAGCGAGGCCGCCTCATGCAGGCCGCCGGTGATGCTCAACCGGGAGCCATGGCCGCTGTCATGGGAATGCCTGAAGACCAGCTGCAGGCAATCTGCGAAGCCAATGGCATAGATATGGCGAACTTGAACTCTGCCGAGCAGATCGTCATCAGCGGCTCAAAGGAAGGTGTTGAGGCGGCACAGAAGGCAGCTGAAGAGGGTGGCGCGCGACGCGTTGTTCCTTTGCCGGTAAGCGCGGCTTTCCATTCTTCCCTCATGGATCCCGCCGTCCCCGGCATGCGGACCGCCCTTGAGGGCGCCGCCATCTCCGCCCCCACCTACCCTGTCGTTGGCAACGTCACCGCGCAGCCGCTCGAGACGGCGGATGAGGTGGTCGATGAGCTGGCCCGCCAGATTCGCAGTTCCGTCCAGTGGTTCCGCACGGTGGAGTACTTGCGCGATAACGGCGTCACAACGTTCATTGAGATGGGCCCCGGCAAGGTTCTCACCGGACTCGTCAAGCGCACCTTCGCGGAAGCGGAGACCGTCAACGTCGGCAACCTTGAGGAGCTTGAGGCTCTCAAGGCCTAGCGTCGGACAACCATGTTATCGGCCCAAGTGGAAAGCGCCAACGACACCACTGTTGACGGCAGCGTGGACACCGTTGCCAACTCCGCAGTTAACCCCAACGAGACCAACTCAAGGAGATTCGCCGAATCCCGGCGCAGCGCCCGCGCCATTGCGCTCCAGGCGCTCTATGAATGGGATGCGGTTAAGCACTCACCCGCCGACTCGGTAGGACGGATTGCTGACGATTTCATTGAAGATGCGGTTCGTAAGCCCATCCTGTCATATGCAGCCGCCCTCGTCGCGGACGTTCAGCAGGACGAGGCCCGTCTTGACGGACTGATCCAGGCGCACGCGACTGCCTATCCCGTCAGCCAACTCGCCACTGTTGACCGTAACGCGCTCCGCCTCGCCTTGTCCGAAATCACGCGCGAGCGCGTGTCCCCGGCGATTGCCATTGACGAGGCCGTGGAACTTGCCCGCACATACGGCACGGAATCATCGGCGCGTTTCGTTCATGGCGTCTTGGGCGGTGTGCTTGCGGAACTCTCGATTGCCCCCTAATGTGTAAAACAAGAAGAAATACTCAGCGCAGGGAGGAATTGTTACGTGGCTACCGTTGAAGAGAGAGTCAGAGAGGTCATCGTCGCACAACTCGGTGTCGAAGCGGAAAACGTCACCCCCGGAGCGTCCTTCACAGAAGATCTCAATGTCGATTCGCTCGATATGGTTGAACTCGTGATGGCGTTTGAAGAGGAATTTGAAAAGAGCGCCGAATTCTCCATCTCAGATGAAGACGCGGAGAAGATTCTCACGGTTCAGGACGCGGTCAACTACTTTAAGGATGAGGTTGGAATCGCTGACGAGTAGACCCGGGTTCAACGCAAGGTCTTGGGACGTGGTTCATGACTAGAGTCGAACCCGTCCCAATCTCTATTGGCCATGGTCTCTCCCACCGCTGACGCCGCGGAGGCGCTGCGCGCCATCGCCGGTGAAATCGCGGTCTGCAGGGAGTGCCGGCTTGCCGAAGGCCGCACCAACGCCGTCCCCGGTGAGGGCTCGCCCGATGCCGATGTCATGTTCATCGGCGAAGGGCCGGGTTTCTATGAGGATCAGCAGGGGCGCCCGTTCGTCGGCGCCGCCGGCAAATTCCTCGATGAATTGCTTGCCTCCATCGGTTGGGCCCGCAAGGACGTCTACATCACCAACACCGTCAAGTGCCGCCCGCCCGACAATCGTGATCCTCGCGATGATGAACTGGACACTTGTGAGTCCCTCTACCTCCGCAGGCAGCTCCAGACTGTGAACCCTACCTTGCTTGTCACGCTTGGTCGATTCTCTTTGACCCGCCTCTTTCCCGGCCAGGCCATCTCGCGAGCCCGCGGCCAGCTTCTCTACAAGGACGGCCTCGCCGTCTACCCCATCTATCACCCCGCCGCCGCCCTGCACCAACAGCGCCTACGGGATGTGATCCTGGAAGACTTTCGGAATCTCCCCGCTGCCCTTGAGACCGCCCGTCGCCGCCTGACCGGCGCGGTAGCGGACCAACAGGCCGACTACGGCTCCGACCAAACAGACACTGATGAAAGCTCCGGGGAGCAGCTGAGCCTCCTCTAGGTGATGAGGCCGCTATGAGTACTTCACGCCCACCCCTCCGGATAATCCCGCTAGGCGGGCTTGGCGAAATCGGCAAGAACATGATGGCCATCGAGTACGGCGATGAGATACTGATCATCGACTGCGGGCTCATGTTCCCGGATGAGGCGCATCACGGCGTCGATATCGTCCTGCCGGACGCCCAATATGTCATCGACCGTGCTGAGAATGTCGTCGGCGTCGTTATCACGCACGGCCATGAGGACCACATCGGCGGCTTGCCCCACATCCTCCCCGAACTCCGGTCCTCCGTGTACGGCACTGCCCTTACCATCGGCCTTGTCTCGGTCAAAATCCGGGAATCTCGCCGCCTGCGCGGCATCAGTCTTGAAACCGTCGAGCCGGGCGACACGTTCAGCCTTGGCGTGTTTGACGTCACCCTTTTCCGTGTCAACCACTCCATCCCTGACGCGACGGGCGTCATCATCGACACACCGGTTGGCACTATTGTCCACACCGGTGATTTCAAGCTGGATCACACGCCTGTTGACGGCAAGCCGACGGATTTCCAGCGACTCGCGCAGGCAGGCGAGGACGGCGTGCTCCTGCTGCTATCCGACTCGACTTACGCCGATGTCTCCGGCCATACCCCGTCAGAAGCCGTAGTTGGTAAGGCGCTCACCCGCTACATCGGTGAGGCGGAGGGGCGTGTTATCGTCGCCAGCTTCGCCTCACTTATATCGCGCATCCAGCAGGTGGCGGACGCCGCTGCCACGCACGGACGCAGGCTAGGCATCGTTGGTCGCAGCATGGTCGACAATGTCCGCCTTGCCACGGAACTTGGCTACCTCCGCATCCCGGACGGCCTGATGATCCCTCCCAACCAGCTTGATTCGAGCGTGCCTGAGGAGACCGTCATCATGACCACCGGCGCTCAGGGCGAGCCAACGTCCGCCCTCGTCCGCATGGCGCGCGGTACGCATCAGCAGGTCCACATCGAACCGGGCGACACCGTCATCCTCTCCTCCAATCCCATCCCCGGCAACGAGGCCGTCGTCGGTCAGACCATTGATGGCCTGTTCCGCCTTGGCGCGAACGTTCTCTACAGCCGCACGGAGCAGGTCCATGTGCGCGGCCACGCCGGCCAGGAAGACCTCAAACTCATGATGCGCCTCACCAAGCCCCGCTACTTCGTGCCGATTCACGGCGATTTTCGCCACCTCGTCCACCACACCCGACTTGCGGAGTCCGTCGGCATTCCGGACGACAACATCTTCCTCATGACGGACGGCGATGTGCTCGAAATAGACGATACGGGAGCTGCGCAGATCACCGAGAATCTCGACCTGCGTGACAGGTTCGTCTCCGGCCTACACATAGGCAGCGTCGACAACGAGGTCCTACGAGAACGCGCCGCCCTCTCCCGTGACGGCGTTGTCACTGTCGCCCTCCCCCTGGACTCGGAGACCTATGATCTCGTTGGCGATCCCGTCGTCGCCATGATTGGGTTCCTTGACCAGGAGCGTGCGGACGATCTCTGTATCCGGTTGATTGAAGTGCTGGAAGATGCCGTCGCCAAGGCCCAGGATGCCGCCATCTCTAACCCCTCGACCGGCCTCAGAACCATCGAATCTGCCGTCCGGGAAGAACTCAACAACGTCATCTACAAAGACACGCGCCGCCGCCCTCGCCTCCTCATCCAAACCACCCCGCTCTAACGCCCTTCGCTCGTCCTGAGCCTGTCGAAGGACATGAGCATCCCCGCGCCCTCCCAAACCCCGTACAATCACATACAGAAACACGGGATGAGGGGACGGAACAATGACGGGTGCAAATAGCAACGGCAATTCCGGCAGCGATCAGCGGGGAGCGCTCAGCCACCTGCGCATCATCGAGTACGGCGATATTCCGGCGGCATATGCCGCCCGATGGCTCGGTGATCTCGGCGCGGACGTTATCAAGGTTGAGCCGCCCGGCGGCGACCCCAACCGCCACCTGCCCCCCTTCGCAGGCAACGTCGAGGACCCGGAGCGCAGCCTCACGTTTATCAACGCCAACCTCAACAAGCGCTCCATCGTCCTCGACATCATGGACTCAGATGCCGATCGTCAGACCTTTATCGATCTGCTCGCAGGAGCGGACGCCCTCATCGAGGCCACCGCGCCCGGCACCCTTGAATCCCTTGATCTCACGCAGGAATCCCTGCTTGAGCGCAATCCCTACCTTGTCACCACCTCCATGACGCCGTTTGGCCAATGGGGTCCCTACTCCGACTACAAAGGCAGCCACGCCGTCATCGAGGCGCTCTCCGGATTCATGAGCGCCCATGGCGATGACACGATGCCGCCGGTTGCCACGCCCGCCCACCAGACCTACCAGGTTGCCGCCGTCCACGCCGCCTATCTGACGCTGGCCGGCATTCGCCACGCCCGCCTCACCGGCGCGGGACAGCGCATCGATCTCTCCATCGCGGAGGCCACAACCTACATGGGCTCCAGCGCCATCGCCCGCTACACCCAGCGGAGCGAGATTGTGGAGCGCAACGGCGCAAAGCCACAGGGCGGCGCGTCCAACATCTTCCGCTGCAGGGACGGCAAGTACGTCTATCTCGCCATCTACATCCTTCCGCACTGGCATCTCCTCACTCGTGAATGGATGGAGGACGCCGTTCTCTCCGCGCCCGAGTGGGACGACCAGGAATACCGCGGCGCGAATGATGACGTTATCAACGCCATCTTCCAGGCGTTCATCGAGCAATTCGACGCCGACGAGTTTGTCGAGGAATGCCAGTGCCGCGGCCTGCCCTGCGCGCCCGTGAACACGCCCGGCGATTTCCTCACAAGCCCGCAGCTCACGCACCGGCAATGGATCCAGGAGCTTGAGCATCCCGTTATCGGGAGCTACCGCGCCCCCGGCTTCCTCTTCAAGATGTATGAGACGCCCATGCGGGCATGGAAGCACTCTCCCAGGTTGGGTGAGCATCAGCAAGAAATCCTGACCGAAGCGCAAAACAGACGACAGCCGATAGCCTCAACCGCCTCTCGCAACGGCCACGCGCAGGACGATTCCATGCTCACCGGCGTCCGTGTGGCAGACCTGACCCGCTTCTTTGCCGGCCCCATCGGCACCATGTTCCTCGGCTTCTACGGCGCGGAGGTCATCAAGGTTGAGTCGGAGCTGCTTGTCGCCAACCGTGACGCCAACGGCCCCCTCTACCCTGATATGAACCGCAACAAGCTCAGCGCGACCATCGATCTGCGCCATGAGGACGGCAAGAAACTCATGGACAGGCTGCTCGAGGAGAGCGATGTCTTCGTTGACAATTTCTCCCCGCGCGTGATCGATCGCCTTGGATTTGGATGGGAGCACAACCGTGAGGTCAACCCGGGCGTTGTGCAGATCACCGCGCCCGGCATGGGGTTGGACGGCCCTCTGACTTCGTGGGTCACGTGGGGCAATCAGCTTGTGGCCTACACAGGCCTTTCCTACATGTGGGGCTACACCGAATCGGAGATGGCCGCGCATGGCAAACTCGTCATCCCGGACTACCTCGGCGCGAGCCTTGTCGCCCTCTCATCCATCGCCGCGCTTGAATACCGCGACCTCACCGGCAAAGGGCAGTTCATCGAACTCGCGCAGGTTGAGGCGCAGGGCGCGATCATGGGCCCCGCCATCCTGGACTCCACCGTCAACGGCAACGAATGGGAGGCGATGGGCTACAACGAGGTCCTCGGCAGGCACTACGCGCCCTACGCCGCGTACCCGTGCAAGGGTGACGACGAATGGGTGGTGGTTGCCGTTGAAACGGACGAGGAATGGCAAGGTTTCGTGAACGCGATGGGCGCGCCCACGTGGTCACAGAACCCCGCCTACTCCACTCATGAAGGCCGCGTCGCCGCCAAAGACGAGCTCGACGCGCAGATCGGCGAATGGACGAGCGGCTTCACCAAGCGCCAGGCCATGCGCATTCTGCAGAACAACGGCGTTCCCGCCGCCGCCAAGTACACCGGCGAGGACCTCTATTCAGACGTCCACTTCCGGCAGCGCGGCCACATCGTGGACGTCCATGAGCCGCCGTGGGGCGACCTCTCCCACCAGGGCCTGCCGGGCATCCCCTCGCTTGCTGAAGCGCACGGCGACGGCCCCCCGCCCTGGATCGGCGTCCATAACGACTACGTCTTCAAGACCCTCCTTGGCCTCACCGACGAGGACTACGCGGCGGGGCAGAAGTCCGGCGCTATCCGGTAGCCGCCGCTCACCCAGAGCCTGTCGAAGAGCTCTCCGTCATTCCCGCCCCCTTCCGTCATTCCCGTGCTTGACACGGGAATCCAGTGCCGCCTACAGGGCGGCCATGTCATTCTGAGCGCAGTGAAGGGTCCAGAGCCCAGTTACGCCAGTCACTCCCACCCACCCTGAGCCTGTCGAAGGGCGAACGCCCCCGCTTCAAGGCCCCTTGCCTATAATGTTCCATAACCTGCCCGACTAACTCACAGCAAATCTCGTCGGGATAAGCCGGAGAAGCGCAATGGCGAGCCCCCCCGTTCTGGCTTGATCATTCTCTTGATCGCCGCGTCAATAATCGTGCTCGTGTTCGCCTGCGAACAACCCACGCCCTCTCCCACCTCAACGCCGCCCCCGACTCCTACTCCAACTCCTGAGCCAACACCCGAACCAACCGCAGTGGAGCGCCTTGCCTGGTTCGATACCCGACCCGATACCGCGCATTGGATCGCGTGGGCCGCGCTTCGTCGAATGGCCGTCGATGACGAGCCCATCACCCAGGAGATCGCTTCGCTTGACTGGGTAGTTGACGGCATAACCGCCGACGAGGCCGGCGCTCTGGATGATGTATCGTGGCTCCTTCGTGAAAATCCTGCCATCGCCGGCACTGCCCTGAGCTTGCCGTGGATGGCCACAGACGGCGTCATCGCGCCGCATGATCGACGCGCGCTCCGTGTTATTCGCGCGACAGCGTCCACCGACGAGGACCTTGGCGCAAACCTCTTAGAGTATGAATGGCTGACGGACGGAGTGTCTCAACATGAAGTTGAGGCCCTGGAAACCATCGGGGAAATCGTCAGTCCGGGCTTCACCACGCAGACTGCAACGGGCATCGGCGCGATGCGAATGGGTGTCCCTGACGTCTCCCTGGCGCGCATGGACGCTGCACAAATAGTCGCCGACTATCCTTGGTTGCAGGACGGGGTAACTGCGTCGGAGCCTGACGCCTTAAACAAGCTTGTCGAAGCCATATCCTACTTTGATCCGCACGATCCAACTTTCCTTGGAGAATTCCTTCGCGGCGACTGGCTCCAGGATGAAGTCGAAAATGTTGAAATCGAAGCGATAGGCGCGTGGGGCGAGTTCATGCGCGCGACAGCGACAATCGGCTCGCGTGCGGCGCAAACCGTATGGGCATATAACTGGACACGAGATGACGTCACCTCAGCGGAGGTCGCGTTCCTCGGCCAGCTAACCGAATTCACACGGACTATGGGCGATTTCCACGGGGAGTCTCTTGATATTGTCGCCTCATATGGCTGGATAGCGGATGGGATCGATGGGATAGAGGCTGCCTTCTTGCGACGCCTTGATCCCCTGTTTGAGCAGGCAGGAACCGAAGACGCCGAGGCCTTGCAGACTGTGCTTGGATATTCTTGGGTTACGGATGGGCTGATTGTGTCCGAGATCGCCTCGGTCAGGCGATTCGCCTACCTCTTCGACGCAAGTTTTGAGGAAGATGCTCAGGCGCTTAAGACTATTGTTGGCTACCCCTGGTTGGCTGACTCTGCGGACGATTCCTTTGATGGTGACGCATTGCGAGCATTCGAGGCCTTATTACGCCCCGAAGGAAGCCATTACGTAACCGCACAGGAAATGATTCTCGCTTTCGATTGGGTATCCGATGGCATTAGCGTCTATGGTGACGTCCATGAGCAAATTGATCTGGGTGAGTTTGTGGAAATGGTAGTTTTCCTTGGAAGGGAACGCCCGGAGCTTATGGTTCCTTTCTTGGAATCCGATTGGGTCCTGGACGGCCTTTCATATGAAGAGAGGGATGGCCTATCCAGGGTCAGAGACATAACCTTTCAGGCGAGATTCTTGGCCCGATTTGTAGACGCCCTTCCTTACCCTGTCAATGACCCTGTAAGTGATGAGTTGATGAGCGTATCGCTTGGAGACGAATGGTTGCAGGGTCAATTCTCGGACTCATTCCTTGAAGAACTTCACAGGACACAACAGAATCTGTCAAGACTCGTTCCTCTTGTTCGAAGGACCAATAGCGCTCTGGATGTCGCCCCGAATTTCGCTTGGCTGCAAGACGGGCTTTCCCTTGTGGAAATGCAATGGCTAGCGGCTTTCCATCAATTAATTCCTCTAATCGGCCAATCAAAGGCTCTCGACTTCGCCTCCCTGCGATGGTTCCAGGATGAAATCGATAGATTTGACGCGGAAATCATGTCGAACATTTGGCCCGGGTTGATTTCAATCCCCGAGATTGTCGAACAGGTATGGGTTCGGGACGGCATCTCTGAACGGGATGCGATTCTTGTAATGGCTCTCATCAGCGCCCAATTCCGCTCATTCAGTGAATATGAGGGTTTGTTGTTGCGCCAGCCCAACCTTGCGCAGAGAACTCTGACACTCCCACTCGCCGGGGACGTTGAGCTATACGTCGTCCGCAAAACAGAGTTCCCACCGAACGACCCTACTCTTGACCTCATGGAGCAAATCACTCGGCAGCTCGAAGAATTCATGGGAGTCCCATTTCCTTTAGATGCCGCCGTGATTCTGATAATCGAACCCGATATCGCAGCAGGAGAAGACCCACAATATGGTGTGGCGTATGCTCTGGGAGCTCACATCGAGATGGTTGCGCCGCTCTACAACGAAGGCGCCCACTTGGCCGTGTTTCATGAGATGAGCCATCTCTACTGGGGCGGCCACACCGGTGCACCCCCATGGTGGACGGAGGGCGCGGCTGGATTCCTACCTGACTATGCGCGAGACGCCCTCGGCCATGAAAGCCTGTCCACCCGGCGCTCCAACCTGCTGGAAGATACCGAGCGCGAATGTTGGGATCGCGGCATCGACAACATCTCCGACTACTACCATGTCGAGGAAACAAACTCGCCTTTCGCCGCTGATCGCGGCATTTGCGTCTACGCTTTCGGCGAGCTTTTCCTGATGGAGATGTATCTCCTGCTTGGCCATGACGCCACGTCTGCCGCCATGCGCCAACTCTACGTGGATGCCCGCGACTCCGGATGGACCGAGCCCATCACGGATCAGCAAATCTATGATGTCCTCGCCGCCAATGTTCCTGAAGGAATGGAGGCGGAGTTCTACGACCTCTTCGACCGTCTACATGGCGGCGCCAACGTCGTCTACCCGAATGAGGGGAGCGCCTGATTCTACCCCGTCCCCCGCAGCTCTTTATCCAAATGCCTCAGGTATTGGAACGTGAAGATGCCCGTTTCGTGGGCGTCCGACCATAGGAACTGCACCGCGTAGCGCCCCACTTGCATCCAGTCCAGGGCGATTACGTCCTCCGGCACGTCGTCTTCGAACACGACGCGCTGATTCGTTCCCTCCAGCACGCACATGGCGCACGGGCAGTTGCCGCGCAGGAACCGATACGGATAGTGGCTGCCATGTCCGTCCTCCCAGACGGCGTGGATGCCGTCCGGCTCAAGTCGCAGAATCGTGATGCCCGGAACGCGCTCCGGGTTCTGGCTTATCGTCATGCGCTCAGTGTACGTCACGCCGTACACTAGACGCATCGAAGAACAAACCGCAGGCAGGTCTTCCCCCTCTCCCCCAGGGAGAGGGTTGGGGTGAGGGACACAGCACACGGGGAGGGCAGACAGTGACCACAGGGCAACGGCCAATCGGAGAACCGGGCATCGCGGAGCTGCCGGAGCAGCGCATCGCCTACATCAACATGCGCGGCCCCTACGAGCAGTTCCCGGAGGCGATGCACCGCCTTCTCGCGTGGATAGAATCCGCAGGCGCGCAGATAATCGGCCCGCCCGGCGGCACCTACAAGGACGACCCCTCCACCACCCCGCCCGACCAGCTGGATTGGGACGCATGGGCGCCCATCGCCCTCTCAACACCCGAGCAGGAAAGGAACGCCGACGGCATCGGCGTCGTCACCGTCCCCGACGGCCGCTACGCGAGTGTCCTCCACAAGGGGCCCTATGACGGCATTCCCGCGTCGTATGGCCTGCTCTTCACATGGCTTGCGCAGCAGCAGATTCAGCCCGCCGCCCCGCCGATGGAGGTCTATCTCTCAGACCCGGCCGAGACTGCTGAGGCAGACCTCATCACAGAAGTCCGCGTCCAGATCATGGAACCGCTAGTACAATGAAACACGCGAAACCCTAATCGGGAACGGAACAATGGCAACGACTGAACAAGCGCAGATGACCGTCATCGGAACAGAGCCCGTCACGGCGGAGCAGTTGCTGGAGATGCACTCCAGGGGCATGCGCGGGGAACTGATACGGGGGGTGTTCTGCGAGACCATGGCAGCAGGGATGAAGCACGGCGAAATCGTAATGCGCCTTGGAAGACTACTTGGAAATGTAATCGAGGAACACAAGCTGGGCAGGCTGATGGGGTCTGATTCCGGCGTCAAGATCGAGTCAGATCCGGATACTGTCCGTGAGCCGGACATCGCCTACTTTTCACGGGAACGATTGCCACTCGAGCAAGACGTGCCGGGCTACGCCGAAGTTCCTCCCAATCTTGTCGTCGAAGTTGGATCGCCGTCGGACGCCGGGCGTGAACTCTTTGACAAGGCCCGCATGTGGCTTGGCGCCGGAGTCGATCTCGTTTGGGTGCTTTGGCCCGAAACAAAGATGGTCGAAGTTCATCGACCCACTCAACCCGTCCAGACCCTCCGCGAAAACGACAGCCTCACAGGTGAAGACGTCCTACCCCAGTTTTCTGTGCCTGTGGCAGATATCTTTGGCGCTTAAATTCGCGCTTTCACCTGCGCTAACGGCAAATGCGCAAAGCACAGCGGCTAGCCTTGGCCGTATTCATAGCGATGACTGGCCTTCTGTTCCTGGCGTGTTCTGATGAGTGGATTGAGATTGAAGTCGAGGATGCGTTGAACGCAGACGAATTGACCGGTCTCGAACCGGCCACTCCGGAACAGATCGCCCAGCTTGCACTGCAACGCGCCAGAATCACACCAACATCCACCATGTCTCTCAAAAAGATGACCCGTGAGGCTCTCTCCTACACACACCTCACAACCGTGGACATACCCGATGATTCCCTCGTATGGGTAGTCGTCTTCGGTGGCCCGCTGCCTGATGATCCCACGGTCACTTATCAGCAAGTCTGCGTAATTGACGCGGAAACCCTGGGCGGCGAGATGTGTCAGTACACGGCAGACCATGTGCCGCCAATCGCGCGGACAGCCTTGGCGGGTTAGCCGGCCCTATTCACTATGGCAACGCCAGCGCCAACGGCGGCGGCCTGCGATAGTGTGTGCCCTGCTCAAAGGCATATGCGTAGTTGAGGAGTGTCGCCTCCGTCCACGGCGTGGAGATCATCTCCACGCCGACCGGATGACCGTCCACGGTATACCCGGCCGGCACCGTGATGGCGGGATAGCCGCTCCACGCCGAGAGATGGCAGTTGCTTCCCTCTTGGCGTCGGCCAATCGGCGCAGGCGGCATGCTGAGCGTCGGATACACCAGCGCATCCAGATTGTGCTCTGCCATGGCGGACTGAACTGCCGCCCGCGTGTATTCCGTGCTCTCCTGGAGCGCCTTCAGGTGCTCCAGCGAGTTCGTCCCTCCCGTCGCCGAATACGGCAAGATGAGGGGCGCGCCCGAGCCGATGTCCCGCAGCTCTTCGTACGTGACGGGGGCGAGATCGCCAAGCCCTTTCAAATACTCATCGAGAGCGTCGGCATTCTCATACAACCATCGCCCCCACGTTGTGCTCCCCTGCGAGAGGATGGTCTCCGCATGCAGGATCTCAACGGGGTCCACGACCGTCGCGCCAAGACGTTCCAGGTCCGCTAGCGCGGCATTCATGACCGCCGTGACCTTATCGGCCTCCGGTCCCGTCCCAAAGAATGAGCGGATCACGCCGAGCCGCGCGCCCTCAAGCCCTGTTGCACTCAGTCCTTCCGTGTAGGACGCGGGAACATGGCCCTCTGCATCGGCTGTCACCGGGTCTCTCGGGTCGGGGCCGGCGATCACCCCAAGGGCAATGGCGGCATCCCGCACGGTGCGTGTCATCGGCCCAACCGTGTCGGAGGTGGGCGCGTCAGGGAGTATTCCCGCGTTGCTGTTCAGCCCATACGTTGGCCGCAGACCGACGAGTGACCCATACGCCGATGGGTTCCTGATGGAGCCTCAAGTATCAGTGCCGATGCCGATCACGCCAAAGTTGGCCGCGATGCTGACACCGGAGCCGGCGCTGGACCCCGATGGATTCACGGCGGTGTCGTACGCATTGCGTGTCTGCCCGCCCAGGCCGCTTGCGCCGTTGATGCCGCGCGCCATCTCATCAAGATTCGCCTTGGCAAGGATGATTGCGCCCTGCTCTCGCATACGCGCCACAATCGTCGCGTCGTCCGGGGTGATCATCCCGTTGAGCGCGAGATTGCCACCCGTTGTCGGCATGCGATCTGCCGTATGCATCAAGTCCTTGATGATGACGGGGATGCTGTGCAGCGCGCCCCACTGGCTGCGGGGCAGATTCTGTGCATCGATCTCTTCAGCCAGTCTCAGCGCGTCCGGGTTGATGGAGATGATGGAATTGAATGCCGGGCCGGACTTGTCATACGTGCTGATGCGCTGGATGTAGGTCTTGACCAGCTCCCGGCAGGTGATTGCACCCGACTCCAAGGCGTCGTGGATATCGGCAATCGTTGCCTCTATAACGTCGAACCGGCCGCCGGTTTGTGCATCAGCGCTCATTGAGATTGCTCCCCTAGTACGTCACGGCACCCCGTGACGCCGAGGATACCAGCCGCGCGTACTTGGCCAGCGCGCCCGTCGAATGCTTGGGCGGCGGGGCCTGCCAGCGCGCCCGCCGGTCAGCCCACTCGCTCTCTGAGAGTTCGACGTTGATCTCGCGGCTCTCCACGTCCAGCACGATGATGTCGCCGTCCTCAAGCAGCCCCATCGGTCCGCCGGTCATTGCCTCCGGCGCAACGTGCCCAACGGCCAGTCCATGCGTCCCGCCGGAGAATCGCCCATCCGTGAGCAGCGCGACCTTCTCGCCAAGCCCCTGCCCTGTGATGGCCGCTGTCACGGCAAGCATCTCACGCATACCCGGCCCGCCCTGCGGACCCTCATAGCGGATTACAACGATGTCGCCCTCAACAATCTCACGCGCCTGCACGGCGTCAAAGGCGTCCTCTTCACGGTCAAAGACACGCGCAGGGCCGCGGTGATGACGAATCGGTGTTCCGGCAATCTTGATAACCGCGCCCTCCGGTGCGAGATTGCCCTTGAGAATCGCAATGCCGCCCGTCGGCCCGAGAGGTTCAGAGGGTTCATGCAGGATGCCCGAACCGCCGCCGGGCTTCACCGGTTCCAGCGTCTCGGTCAGCGTCTTGCCCGTTACTGTCGTGCAGTCGCCGTGCAGATAGCCCGCGTCGAGCAGCCGCTTGAGCACAACCGGCACGCCGCCCGCCTTGTCCAGGTCCGACATCACGTACCGCCCGCCCGGCTTCATGTCCGTGATGTAGGGCGTCTTGTCGCTGATTTCACCGAAGTCCTCGATATCAAGCTCCACGCCCGCCTCATGCGCGATGGCCAACAGATGCAGGACGACGTTTGTCGACCCTCCCATCGCCATCGCGGTGGTGATGCCGTTCTCCAAAGATTCGCGCGTGATGATGTCGCGCGGACGGCGGTCCTCACGCACCATGTCCACAACCTGCTCGCCGCTGCGGAACGCCAGCTGCTCACGCCGCGCGGATACCGCAGGCACCGATGCCGAGCCGGGCAGGCACACGCCCATCGCCTCGAACACGGACGCCATGGTGTTGGCCGTGAACAGGCCGCCGCACGACCCCTCGCCCGGGCACGCGCACTCTTCCAGCGCCGTCACTGCCTCCAGCGGAATCGTCCCGGCAGCATACGCTCCAACGGCCTCAAATACATCAACAATCGTGACGTCCTGTCCTTCGTAGTTCCCAGGCAGAATCGTGCCGCCATACAGGAAGATAGAGGGGATATTCGTCCGTGCCATCGCCATGACGGAGCCGGGCAGCGACTTGTCGCACCCCGCTAGCGTCACCATGCCGTCCAGCGCCTCTGCCATCGCCACTAGTTCAAAGGAATCAGCGATGACATCGCGGCTCACCAGCGACGCCTTCATTCCCTCATGCCCCATCGCGATAGCATCCGAGACTGCGATGGCCGTGAACTCGATTGGAGTGCCACCGGCGGCGCGGATGCCCTGTTTCACATACTCGGCCAGACGGCCAAGGTTGAGGTTGCACGGCGTCACCTCGTTGGCAGTGCTCGCCACGCCGATGAGCGGCTTGCGCAGATCCTCCGGTGTGAACCCCATCGCGTAGAACATCGAGCGATGCGGCGCGCGTTCCACCCCGTCCGTTACCTGCCACGAATTCGGCTTTGGCGCCGGAGTCTGTGTCATCGTGCGTCCCCCTCATCAAATATCGTGTCCGTCTTTGCCGCCATGATGAAATCGTTGACGTGCAGTCCCTTGATCTTGTGCGTCCACCACCAAACGGTCGCCCTGCCCCATTCCGTGGACAACAGTGGATGATGCCCCTCATCCTCCGCGATCTCGCCGATGCGATTCGTAAACGCGAGCGCCCCGGCGAAATCCTTGAAGCGGTACACCCGCCGCAGCTTGAGAACGTCGCTGTCATCCAGTAGTTCCCACTCAGGCACTTGCGGTTTGAACGACGCAATCTGCTCCTCAGTCACGCGTGGCGAATCTGCGCGGCACGCCACGCACTTCTGCCCCGTCAATTCAACTGCCTGCGCCATCACTCCCCCTCCGGCTGCTGCATCAGCTGCAGCGTATTCCCGTCCGGGTCCTTGAACGTCGCAATCCAGCCGCCCCACGCTTCCTGCTCCGGCGGACGGATGAACTCTGCCCCATTATCGACCATTCGCGTATGAACGGCATGGATATCATCCACGCCCAGGTTCAGCATGATCCGAAACGGGTCAAGCGCCTCTTCCGTCCATATCTGGCTGTGGCGGCCGATATTCAGTCGCAGGCCGGGCCGCACGTCGAACGTGATCAACTCGCCGTGATCCGAGTGCTGTTCAAGTCCAACCACATCCCGGTAGAACGCCGCCATTTCTTGCAGCCGCGTCGTGAAGATATTCACCCCGATGATGTCCTGGATCACGACTTGGCCCCCTCAACGAACGACTGCGCCGCGCGTCCCACCAACCCCGCGAAGTTCGTCGCAATATACCGAAACCCCCGGGCCTGCCACTCCACGGCCTGCTCCGGTGAGCCGACAATCGTCCCCGCGACAAGACCTGCGTCCATTACGGCCTTGCCGGCATCCGCGATGACATTCACCACGCGGTCGTCTCGTGTCTGCCCCGGTATCCCCATGGATGACGACAGGTCCGTTGCGCCGAAGAACACGACGTCGATCCCGGGCACACTGATGATTGCGTCCCGATTCACAAGCGCCTCCATCGTCTCGATTTGCACGATGACGAGCATTTCGTCGTTGGCGGTGGCGGCATAGTCGGCGACGGACTCTCTCAAGCCGAACCCGGCTGCCCGCACACCGGCGAGTCCACGCCTCCCCTGCGGTGGATACAAGGCACCTGCCACGGCATGCTGCGCGTCCGTCGGCCCGTTCACCATGGGGATCTGCACGCCCTGCGCGCCTGTATCGAGGTATCTGAGGATATTCTGAGGTTCGTTGGTTGCGACCCGGACGAGGGGCGTCGTCCCGGAGGCCTCCGCCGCTCTCACCATATTCACAACCGTTTCCGGTCCCTGCGGCCCGTGCTCCGCGTCGATGATGACGAAATCAAAGCCCGCCCACCCAAGAAGCTCAACGGCCTCCGGGCTGGGCAGATTGCAGAACGACCCAACAACAGCCTCGCCGTTATTGAGCCGCTGCTTAACCTCATTAATCCGCGCCATATCGCTACTCATCACCCAACTTGAGCAGCGCCAAGAACGCCTCTTGCGGCACTTCCACGCGCCCTACGCGCTTCATCCGGCGCTTTCCCTCTGCCTGTTTCTCCAGCAGCTTGCGTTTGCGTGTCACGTCGCCGCCGTAGCACTTGGCCAGCACGTTCTTGCGCAGCGCCCGCACCGTCTCGCGTGAGATGATTCGCCCGCCAATCGCGGCCTGTATGGGCACGTCGAACATCTGGCGCGGAATCGTTTCTCGCAGCCGTGAAACCAGTGCCCGCCCTCGGTGATACGCGGCCTCGCGTGGGTAGATCGCGCTGAGCGCGTCCACCGGCTCCTCGTTCACGAGAATGTCCAGCTTCACAAGGTTCGCCTCACGCGGGTCGATAATCTCGTAGTCCAGCGACGCATATCCCTGTGTCCGTGATTTCAACTGGTCGAAGAAATCGATGAGCATCTCTGCCAGGGGCATCTTGTACCGCATCGAAACCCTGGCCTGCCCACCGACGGCCCCCGCGCCGGATTGGATGTACTCCATCTCCTCGTACTCGGCGCGCCGCTCGGACATCAACTCCATCACCGAACCGACAACCTCGTTCGGACACAGGATCGTCGCGCGGATCCACGGCTCGTACATCGTGTCGATGGTGGTCGCATTTGGCAGTTCGGCCGGGTTGTGGATCGTCAGCGTGGAGCCGTCCGTTCGAAGAATGTCGTATGCCACGCTTGGCGCGGTTATCAGAATCTCAAGTCCATACTCACGCTCAAGCCGTTCCTGCACGATTTCCATGTGCAGCAGTCCCAGGAAACCGCACCGAAAACCGAAGCCAAGCGCCATGCTGTTCTCCGGTTCATACGTGAGCGCGGCGTCATTCAACTGCAGCTTGGAAAGTGCGTCCCGCAGCTCTCCGTACTCCGAATCCCCTGCGGGATACAGTCCTGCGAAGATCATCGGCTTGAGCGGACGATACCCCGGCAGCGCCTCGGATGCAGGACGCTCTGCCAACGTGATCGTGTCCCCTACCCGGCACTCTCGCACGTCTTTCAGCCCGGTGGCGATGTATCCCACCTCGCCCATTGAAAGCCCGTCACGGGTCGAAATCAGCCACGGCGTGAACACCCCAACATCCAGTGGTTCCACCTCCGTGCCGTTGGACATCAGTTGCAGCCGAGCTCCCGGCGTCACCGTTCCGTCGTACACACGCACGTATGCCACTACACCGCGGTACGGATCGTACTTGGAGTCAAAGACAAGCGCTCGCAGCGGCGCATTGGGATTCCCGCTTGGCGCCGGAATGCCATGCACGATGGACTCCAGCACCTCCTCCATGCCCAGGCCTTCTTTGGCTGACGCCAGCACGACATCTTCGCCGGGAATGGCAAGCATGTCCTCAAGTTCTGCTGTCACTTCGTCGGGACGCGCCCCCGCAAGGTCAATCTTGTTCAACACGGGTGACAAGCTCAGGCCCAACTGCACTGAAAGCATGGCGTGCGCCAGCGTCTGCGCCTGTATTCCCTGTGATGCGTCAACCACCAAAAGCGCGCCCTCGCAGGCAGACAGACTCCGCGACACCTCATAGCTGAAATCGACGTGCCCCGGAGTGTCGATGAGATTCAGCTGATACGTATTGCCGTCCTTCGCTTCATACATCATGCGGACGGCCTGCGACTTTATCGTGATGCCTCGCTCACGCTCCAGGTCTAACTGATCCAGCAGTTGGTCCTGCATCTCCCGCTGAGAGACTGTCCGTGTCCGTTCAAGCAAACGGTCGGCAAGCGTCGACTTCCCATGATCGATATGGGCGATAATCGAAAAGTTGCGAATTAACTGAGGGTCGGTGCCAGCCATCCCCCGTATTATAAGGTGACGTTTGATTCGATATGCCTCTCCGCTCGCCCTGGGCTTGCCGGAAGGCATGAGCGAGACCATGCGCCCGGGCTATTGACGTACACTGGCGTACGGAGAATAATGTCCGTACACAGACTGCCGTACAGGAGTAATCATGGCAACCAGGTTGGAAGTGCGTCTCGACCCCGAACATCGTTCGCGCCTGGAGGCAATCGCGCGCGAAAAGGGAGCGCCCATCTCCGAGGTTGTCCGCGGCTTAATTGACGACGCCTACGAGGAAATAGACCGCGCCCGCAGACGGCGAGCTGTTGAGAAAATGAAGTCTATGGAGCTTGATGTTCCCGAAGATCCCCAAGAAATCTTCCGGATTATACGTGAGGCCCGTAAAATTGGCCCACTTTATTGATGTCAACATCCCGATCTATGCGGTTGGCCGGGCGCATCCGTACCGGGAGTTTGCCTGGCGAATTCTCGACTTGGCGAACGAGCGTCCGCGAGAGTTCGTCACCGATTCTGAGGCTCTGCAGGAGATCATTCACTATTACATCGCAGGACGCCGGTGGATAGAAGGACGAGCTACCCTGGAGCAATTCGCTGAGACCATGCAGGGCCGCATAGAACCTGTTTACTCGGAAGACGTTCTGCTCGCGGCAGAGATGGTGGATCGATATTCGGGCATAGATTCTCGAGACCTCGTCCATACGGCTGTCATGCGCCGACTTGGCATAACCAGCATCATCTCCGCCGATACAGGCTTTGACCGAATCGACGGCATCCAAAGGCTGGACCCGCTGGACCTTGATCAGTGGGAAAATTCCATGCTTGACGATGAGTGAGCCACTGTCTGACCCCGCCCCCCGCGTCCTCGTCCTCCAGCACGCCAACCCCGAACACCCCGGTCTCATTGCCGATGCCGTGGGCGGCGTGGGAGGGACGCTTGAAACCGTCCGCGGTGATCTCGATCAATCTGTGCCGGAATCGCTGGACGGCTATTCCGGCCTCATCATCATGGGCGGCCCCCAGTCGGTTTATGAAGAAGACAGGTTCCCCTACCTCCGCGCGGAAAAAGTACTTGCCCGTCAGGCCATCGACAACAACATCCCGCTCATCGGTGTCTGCCTTGGCAGCCAGATTATCGCGGATGTGCTCGGATCAGAAGTGCATCCGAGCGGAGATGTTGAGATCGGCTGGAAAGACGTAACCCGCTCTGCCGGGACTGCCAACGATCTTGTCCTGTCATCGCTGCCGCAAACGTTCACCCCGCTGCACTGGCACGGCGATGTTTATGACTTGCCGGATGGTGCAACATCCATAGGTTCCTCTGAGATGACTCCGTGCCAGGGTTTCACCTATGGCGAGACAACGTACGCCTTGCTCTTTCACCTTGAAATGACCGAGCAGCAGATCACGGAGATGGCGACGCTCTTTCCTGAGGACATTCGCCGCGGCGGCCTCCAGCCCGAATTCCTGCTTTCAGAAACTCCTGCCCACGCCGCCGCCCTCAAGCCTATCGCCGCCGAAATCTTCAACCGCTGGGCAAAGCTACTCACCCGGTAAACGGTCGCACTCCCTCATCACCCACCGCATCCCTCAACTCCCCCACCGTCCGTCCTAGCACCGGATGAACCGCATCCGGCGCAATCTCACCCAGTGGAACCAGCACAAAACCCCGCTCATGCATCCGTGCATGTGGAATCGTCAACTGCTCCGACTCCATCACCACGTGCTCCCCGTCCTCATCCACATAGAGGAGAATGTCGACATCCAAAGGCCGCGGCGCATTACGAAAACTCTCAACCCGCCCTGCCCCCGCCTCCATTTCCTTAAGCAAATCCAGCAACGACTCAGGAGACAATTCTGTCTGTAACACTACGCACGCATTAAGGAAAGCCGGTTGGTCCAGGTACCCTACCGGTGCCGTCTCATACAACGACGAAGCCGTCAAAGCGTCCCCAACCGATGCCAACTCACTGATTGCGTCGCGCAGCACCTTCTCGCGATCCCCCAGGTTCCCACCTAAACCTAAGTAGACTGTGCTCAAAGACGCACCACACCATCAGTCATCCGCGCCACCCTAGCCATCTCCTTCACATCATGTACACGCACAATGTCCGCCCCTTGCGCGATCCCCAATGCAACCGTCGCCGCAGTCCCCTCCACGCGCTCATCTACAGGCAGATCCAGCACCCGCCCGATCGTTGATTTCCGACTCGTTCCCAACAGCAGCGGCAACCCCAGCGCAGCCTTGATCTCGCCCAACCGCCGCAGAACCTCAAGGTTATGCTCTATGGTCTTCCCGAACCCGAATCCCGGGTCGACGATGATTCGATCCCGCCCAACGCCCGCCTCAGTCGCAGCTGCCACACTCCTGCGCAGGCTCGCTACGATGTCCGGAATCAGCCGCGTGTAGCCCGGCTCCGGTTGGTTGTGCATCAAGATAAGCGGCGTGCCGTGCTTTGCGGCCACGCCTGCAAGTGCTGCGTCCTTCTTCAACCCCCATACGTCATTGATGATTCGTGCGCCAGCATCAATCGCCGCCTCAGCAACCGCAACTTTATAGGTATCGATGCTGATTGGAACATCACAGACTCTGGCGATGCCCTCAATCACTGGCAGGACGCGCTCAAGTTCCTCTTCGGCGGAGAGTTCTTCGTACCCGCTTGCCGCCCCACCCGCTTCAACGGTCGCCGAATATCGGGGCCGCGTCGATTGCCCACCAACATCGAGGATGTCCGCCCCGTCCTCCACAAAGCGAAGCACCTGCGTGACGGCCGCCTCCACGTCCGCCACGCCGTCCCCGGAAAACGACTCCGGCGAGACGTTTACAATCCCCATCACAAGCGTCCGCCGCCCCCACTCAAACACCTGCCATTACTCCCAACGAACCCCACTCTGTACGGAATAGACTAGCTCTGCTAGCATAAACCGCACGCTGAATTGGAATTCGGGGGTGGATTCACACAGCCCATGACCGCTCAGAATAAGCCCGCTGACCTTACGGAAGGCAGCGAAGAACCTCGTGCCGACGCAGGCTCGATGGACAAAAAACTCGAAGAGCTTGCCCAGCGCCACGAGGCCTCACGCGCCGGTGGCGGAGCGGCAGCCGTTGAGCGGCAGCACGCGCGCAATAAGCTCACTGCGCATGAGCGCGTCGAACGCCTCTTTGATCCGGATTCCTTTGTTGAGCTTGACACCCTCGCCACCCACAACGTCCTCGAATTTGGTCTCGCCGATCGGCGCGTTCCCGGCGACTCCGTCGTCACCGGCTATGGCACAGTCGATGGCCGAACCGTATTCATCTACGCCTTTGACTTCACCGTTCTCGGCGGCACCCTTTCCCTGACCGCCGCCCGCAAGATCAACAAGGTGCAGGACATGGCCACCAAGACCGGTGCGCCCATCATCGGCATCATGGACTCCGGCGGCGCGCGCATACAGGAGGGCGTGGACAGCCTCGCGGGCTACGGTAACGTCTTCGTCCGCAACGTCCTGGCCTCCGGCGTCGTCCCACAGATCAGCCTTGTCATGGGGCCGTCCGCGGGCGGCGCGGTCTACAGCCCCGCCATCACGGACTTCATCATCATGGAGGAAGGCGTCGGCCAGATGTACATCACCGGGCCGGATGTCATCCGCGCCGTCACCGGTGAGGTTGTCACCCATGAGCAGCTAGGCGGCGCAACGCCCCACACTACCCAGAGCGGCGTCGCCCACTTTGCCGCTCCCGGTGAGGATGAATGCCTCGATCTCGCCCGCCAACTCCTGAGTTTCATGCCCTCCAACAACGAGGACGACCCTCCCGAGTTCGCCACGGACGATCCACCTGACCGACTCTGCCCGGAACTCCGTGAGATGGTGCCGGTCAATCCCAACGAGCCCTACGACGTGAGGGATGTTATCCAGTGCATCGTCGACCACGGCGAGTTTCTCGAGGTCCATTCCCGATGGGCCGCCAATATCGTTGTCGGTTTTGCGCGGTTCAACGGTCGATCTGCCGGCATCGTCTCCCAACAGCCGATGGTTCTCGCCGGAACGCTGGACATCAACGCCGCCATCAAGGCTGCCCGTTTCGTTCGATTCTGTGACGCGTTCAACATCCCCATCGTCACCCTGACCGATGTTCCCGGCTACCTGCCCGGCGTCGAACAGGAGCACAACGGCATCATCACCCACGGCGCGAAGCTCCTCTACGCCTATGCCGAAGCCACCGTGCCGAAGGTCAGCGTCGTCACGCGAAAGTCCTACGGCGGCGCATTCCTCGTCATGTCGTCTCAGATGCTGCGGGGCGACATCGGCTACGCGTGGCCTGGCGCAGAGATGGCCGTCATGGGATCGGAGGGCGCGGCGGACATCATCTTCCGCGACCGCATCCGCAGCGCGGAGAATCCCGATGAGGAGCGCCAGCGAGCAATCGCGGAGTATAACGACCAGTTCCTGAACCCCTATATCGCCGCCGCCCGAGGCTACATCGAGGACGTGATCGATCCTGCCGATACGCGCAAGCTCATCATTCGCGCTCTTGATATGCTGCGCAATAAGCGAGATACTATGCCGCCACGCAAGCACGGCAACATTCCCCTCTAATGTGCGTGCGGCGCGGAGTGAATCTAAAGAAATATGACCAGTAACGGCATAAGCGAAAGCCTGCGCGCCGCAATCATCGCGGCCATCGAAGCCTATGAGCAGGACGAAATGCCCAGACACAACCTTGCGTCCTCTTCCACGGACGCGTGGCGGAACCGCGGCCGCCGCATGCTCATGAACATGCGCTACGCCTCCGGCAGAACTCTGCCCGCGCTTCCCTACCGCAAACGTCTTTCATCTCATACCCATGGGAGAACATCCTGATGACATCAAACGGCGCCAGCCCGTTCGCCGCCGACGCGGCACCCGTCCGCATTGCGGACATCACGCTGCGTGACGGCCACCAGTCCATCCTTGCCACGCGCATGAGGACGCCTGACATCCTTGAAATCATCCGCATGTTGGATGATGTTGGCTTCTACGCATTCGAGGTTTGGGGCGGCGCAACCTTTGACGTCATGACGCGGTTCCTCAACGAGGACCCCTGGGAGCGCGTCCGCCTCCTCAAGTCGGTCGCGCCAAAGACGCCGTTCATGATGCTGCTCCGCGGCCAGAACCTTGTCGGCTACCGCAACTACCCGGATGACGTTGTTCACGCATTCGTCCAGCAGGCGGCAGAGGTCGGCGTCGATATCTTCCGCGTCTTTGACGCCCTCAATGACACTCGCAACTTTGAGACCGCCTTTGAAGCCATCGCGAACAGCGGCAAGCACATCCAGGGAACCGTCTGCTACTCCGTGACGGAACGACACATGGGCGGCCCAGTCTTCACCCGCGACTATTTTGTCAACAAAGCCAAAGAGATTGAGAAGATGGGCGCCCACTCCCTCTGCGTCAAGGATATGGCCGCCCTGCTCGCTCCGTATGATGCCTACGATCTGATAAGCGCCCTCAAGGATGCGATCTCCATCCCCATCCACCTGCACACCCACTACACGTCCGGCCTCGGCCAGATGACACAGCTCAAGGCCATCGAGGCCGGAGTCGATATCGTTGATACGGATCTTTCCCCCCTTGCGCTCCGCACCGCCCACCCGGCCACCGAGCCGTTGGTTGTCGCGCTCGAGGGCACACCGCGCGACCCCGGCATCGATCTCAACCGCCTTATTGAGGCCAGCGACCGGCTTGAGCAGATCCTGCAAGAGAAATACCTGCATCTGCTCGATACCAAGAAGTTCAGCATCATCGACACCAGCGTCCTGACGCACCAGGTGCCGGGCGGCATGACCTCCAATCTAATGTCCCAGCTTGCGGAGGCCGATGCCCTCGACCGCCTGCCGGACGTTTTGGAGGAGCTGCCGCAAACCCGTAAAGACCTCGGCTACCCGCCCTTGGTAACTCCTACAAGCCAGATCGTCGGCATCCAGGCCGTCCAGAATGTCCTCTTTGGCCGATATGAACTGGTCAGTCAGCAGGTCAAGGATTACGCCTACGGCCTCTACGGCCAGCCACCCCTGCCTATGGACAAGGCTGTCCAGCGAACCGCTCTCAAGGGCTACGAGCGTGGAAGTCGACCCACCAAGGGACGCCCCGCCGATATCCTCGACCCTGAAATGGACGCCGCCCGCGAGGCCACAGATGGCGTGGCCAAGAACGATGGTGATGTTCTCATCTATGCCCTCTACCCCGTCACGGGCCTCCGATTCCTCCGCTGGAAGTACGGCCTTGAAGAGCCGCCGCCGGAGGTCAGCCCGGATTACAGGCCGCCCGATGAGAACGCTCCTGCCACCGGCACACCGCCCGCCGACCTCAGCGCGGCTGCGCGAACCTTCAACGTCCACGTTGGCACGGAGCGATTCCAGGTCATTGTTGATCCTGCGGATGGCCAGGCGAATCCCCGTATTCGCCCTATGGCCCCTCGCCCGGGCGCAGTCCGAGCGGCTCAGCCACCACCGCCTGCTCCGGACACCCCTGCTCCATCAACGCAGAACGCCCCCGAGGGAGGCGCGCTGCTCACGTCACCGATGCCCGGCTTGGTTATCCGCCACGAGGTTGAGGTGGGACAAGAAGTCAAAGCGGGTGACACCGTCATCGTCATTGAGGCGATGAAGATGCAGAACATGCTGCCATCCCCCGTGGATGGAGTCATCCTTGAACTGCCGCGCGCCGCCGGCGACCGTGTTGCCCGCGGCGACATCCTTGCCGTCATCGGCCCGCCGCAGGGCACATAGGGCTATGGCACGTGATGACCTCCAACCTTCTCTTGGCCAAACGCCTGATACCCGGCGGATCAAGAGTGCGACCCGGGAATCTACAATGGCCGGGGTTGGTAATGGTCTCGTTAGCAACGCTGATACTAGCGTGCGGAGATCCTTCCGCCGACAGTTCGACAGCAACGCCGGATCCGACTCTCGCGCCTGTCGTCCACACAGTGCTCGAAAAGGATGCCTGGCTTAGGAGCTCCGATGGATATGCCATATTGGGGCAAGACGATACTGGCGGCTTCTGGGTGGCTAATGTGCATTGCGCTCCATCAGGACTTGAAATAACGATGGCAAGGCTTGGCGGGATTTTCGCACCCGGTGGCTCGAGGCAAGAAATTCAAATTAATGTGCGAGCTGACGGGCGTGTAATGGAGGAGGCCTGGGTATACGTTCCCTGGCAGGAAGAGCAAGGAGCTCAGCTAACCGACTATATGTTTGCCAGTGATTCCGCTAGAGTAGTTGGCCACCTGTCCGAGAGTGATGCGGTGGAATACAGAATCCTTACGGGAACTGACCCCTACCTTGTGAACTTCAGCACTTCCGGGCTGGATGAACATGTTCCCGATCCTGAGAGTTTTTGTTTCATAGGCACGTAATGCAGCTGGAACACCTGAAAGAAACATGCCATGGATTCCTGCCGGGATTGGTTCGCCCAGGAACCGCCGGTGAGCATCGGCACTATGTGAATTATGTCGCAGAGTATTTCAATATGAGCAATCATCAACTCCGACAATATCGCGCAATTTCCAGCCACAGTGCCGCGAAGGTGAATTGAGAGGGGGGAGGATCGACAATGGCGTATGACGTCACGTTCATTCCGGGCGATGGGATTGGGCCTGAAGTCTCAGGCGCGATGCGCCGAGTTATCGAGGCAACCGGAATTGAATTCAATTGGGATGTGCAGGAGGCCGGTGAGGCCGTCCTTGAACGCGAGGGAGAGCTGATCCCCGACCGCGTCCTTGAGTCCATTCGCAAGAATGGAGTCGGCATCAAGGGGCCGCTCACAACACCTGTCGGAACCGGATTCCGCAGCGCCAACGTTGCGCTTCGCAAGGCACTGGATCTCTATGCCAACCTGCGTCCTTCCAAGAGCTATCCGGGCGTCCGCTCCCGCTACACGAACGTTGACATCGTTGTCGTCCGTGAAAACACCGAAGACCTCTACGCGGGCGTCGAGTTCGAGAAGGACGCCGAAGGAACTTCCGAAGTCATAGATTTCCTTCGCAACGCCTCCGGCCAACCCATCCGCGATGACTCCGCTATCTCCATCAAGCCCATCTCGGTTACCGGCAGCGAGCGCATTGTGCGCTTCGCCTTTGAATACGCCAAGGCGAATGGGCGCAAGCTCGTGACGGCCGTCCACAAGGCCAACATCATGAAATTCTCGGACGGTCTTTTCCTTGAGGTTGCCCAGAACGTCGCCAAGGACTATCCGGACATCGAGTTCAACGACCGCATCGTTGATAACCTCAGCATGCAGATGGTCTCCCGGCCGGAGGAGTACGACGTTCTCGTGCTGCCGAACCTTTACGGCGACATCATCTCCGACCTCTGCGCCGGCTTGGTTGGCGGGCTGGGCCTCGCCCCCGGCGGCAACATCGGCGAGAACGGCGCTGTTTTTGAACCCGTTCACGGCTCTGCCCCGCGCTACACCGGCCAGAATCGCGTGAATCCAACGGCCACCATCCTCACCGGCGCGCTCATGCTCCGTCACCTTGGTGAGCAGGAAGCCGCCGAGCGAGTGGAGGGCGCGGTCGCCGAAGTCATACGCGAAGGTAAGGACGTCACCTACGACTTCAAGCCGGACCGCAACGATCCGTCTGCCGTCGGCACGCAGGAGATGGCGGACGCCATCATCAGCAAGATGCAGGCCGGCAAGCGTTCCTGAGCCGCGCCCAAGAGCAATTCGAACCCAAAAGAACCACAAAGGAAAGGACAATCATGCGCAAGAAGGTAACTGTTGTTGGCGGCGGAAATGTGGGCGCGACGGCGGCGCAGAGAATCGCCGAGCGCGACTATGCAGACGTCGTGCTCGTTGACGTTGTTGAAGGGATGCCGCAGGGCAAGGCCCTTGATCTCGCACAGAGTGGCCCCGTTCTCGGATACGATTCTGCCGTCACGGGCGCGAACTCCTATGAGACGACCGCCAACTCCGATATCGTTGTCATCACCGCCGGTATCGCCCGCCGACCCGGCATGACCCGCGACGACCTCCTCCGCACCAACATGGGAATCATGGGCAGCGTCGTCAGTGAGGTTGTTGCCAGTTCGCCCGATTCGATCCTTCTTGTCGTTTCCAACCCCCTCGACGCAATGGTCTACCACGCGCACAAGCTCTCCGGTTTCCCGAAGGAGCGCGTCGTTGGCATGGCAGGAGTTCTCGACACCGCTCGAATGCGAACCTTCATCGCGCAGGAGTTGAACGTGTCCGTTGAGGACGTGCAGGCATATGTGCTTGGCGGCCATGGCGATACCATGGTGCCGCTGGTGCGCTATACCACCGTTGGTGGCATTCCGCTGGAGAATTGGCTGCCGCAGGACCGCGTTGAGGCCATTGTGCAGCGCACGCGCGACGGCGGCGGCGAGATCGTCAGCCTGCTCAAGACCGGCTCCGCTTTCTATGCGCCCTCTGCGGCCGTCCTGCAGATGGTGGATTCTATCCTGCTGGATAAGCGCCGCATCGTTCCTGCCGCCGCCTACCTCGAGGGCGAATACGGAGTGTCAGGAGTGTTCATCGGAGTGCCGGTGATCCTTGGCGCGAACGGCGTTGAAAAGGTCATCGAACTGGCGCTCACCGACGAAGAGCAGGCGGGCTTCAACAAGTCCGTCGAAGCCGTGGAAGAGCTCAAGGAGGCCATGGCCAACCTGGGCTAGGAATCGTTAGCGATTCTCGCGTACGCCTCCCGCTCATAGATCCGCGCCTCCCACAGTCCCGCCGGGCGCTGATAGACCTTGCGCAAACCTGCATCGTGCAGCGTCTCGTCGATCAGAGTTGGCGGATGGTCATACACACGGAACTTCTTTCGCGCCACCATGAGCATAAAATTGATGATCCGTATACCCGTCCGCATCCAGAGGGTTCGCCGCGGCATCGTCAACGCCAGGTACTCACGGGAGTGAGAGCCGGAAGCAGCCAGCAACTGCTGGACGGAGGGGTAGCATCAAATAGCGCGGTCAAGCGTTACGATGTCGGCCTGCGGCACTGAGCCCTGTAAGTCGACAAAATCCCCCTGCCGCTCCTCTACCCTGTCCGCGACGCCTATCTCGTCCGCCAATTCAAGTGCTGCGGCGATGTTCGTCGGAGAGGCATCCACGCCTGTCGCACGTTCTGCCCCGGCTAACAGCAGTTCCATGTGGAGCGCACCGATGCCGCAGCCGATGTCCAACACCGACTTACCTTCCAGCCCACGCTCCTGCAGGAACTCAATCAATGCCAGCGCGCGCTGCCCAAGGCCGTTCTTCCGGTAGCCTGATAGCTGCGCAGACGAATAACCCTTGCCGAACTGCTCGCTCAGGTTGTTCACTTTCACAGGCTCGGAGCGATCGTTGCCGCCGTCGTCTCGCGTAGACATGGGTTTAGTCTAGGCGAATTACCCGACGCCGGTTCGACTTCCATAAAGCGGTACTATGGGTTCAACATCTGTCCACCGCCCAACCCTTATCCAAGTAGGAGACTGAGAGATGTCTAACGAGCTCATAGCAGAACTGGACGCGTTTGAGGGCCACGCCTACGCCGTCGCCTTCGCGCCGGATGGCAAACGACTGCTCGTCGGCGGCTTTGGCGGCCTCATCCGCGTGTACGACACCGGCTCCTGGGACGAAGTCGGCCAACACGTCCACCACGAGAAGAGCACCAACCACATCGCCTTTGCCCCGGACAATGAGACCTTTGCCGTCTCTTCATCCGATCGCACAATAAGTGTCTGGAAAGGCGACGCAGACCCCACGATCCTCAAGGGCCACCGCAACACCGTCATGGGCCTCTCATGGTCGCCGGACGGCAGTCGTCTGGCCTCTGCCGCCACCGACACCACCATCCGCATTTGGGATACCGACAACCCGGACGCCAAGCCCGTCACCCTGAAGCCTCCCTACCGCATCAGCGCCGCCGTTGAGTTCCTACCGGACGGTGAAACACTGATTTCCGCAGGAGGCGGCGACGAGGCGCTTGTATGGTCACTAGATTCAGGGGAGGTCACCGCCACCATGCCCGGACACGGCCAATCCGCGCGCCACATGCAACTGACCGCAGATGGCAAGACAGTCCTCACTCAGGACTTCGACGGCCTGGTCCGAACGTGGTCAACGGATGATTGGACGCTAAAGGAAACGCACGACATCGGATCCAAAGCGCCCCGCTCCGTCCGACTCTCACCGGACGGCTCGCGACTGGCAGTCATGGAAGAAAAGCGTGTCCGGGTTCTTGCCCTGCCCTCTTTGGAGCAAACGGCGGAGTTTCCGCTCTCAATCAAGGGCGTGCACTTGGCATCGTTCAGCCCCGCCGGCAATCTGCTTGCAGTCACCGCCGCAGACGGCAAAGCGCGAGTCTGGAATCTGCCCTAGCAGCCCCCTCTCCCTCAAGGAGAGAGTTGGAGTGGGGAGTCCTCTACTTCCGCGGCATCCCCGAAAGCTGGATGAACGGCTCCGTTGAGACGATGTGCCTCTGTAGCCCCATGTCCCGAACGCTGAATCCCAGCGCTGTGCCGATCATCTGCGGCAGGTGCAGCACCGGCATATTGATGGGCTTGCCTGCGCTCTTGGCCGCCTTTGGCTGAAACTCGTCGAGATTCAGGTGGCAAAGGGGGCACGGCGTCACCAGCGCGTGCGCGCCCATGTCCTTCGCCTCCAATGTGTGATTGCTCACCATCTTGAGGCCGTTGGGTTCGTTGATCGTCATGATCGGGAAGCCGCAGCACCGCAGCTTGCCCTCGTAGTCGATCGGCTCTCCGCCAAGCGCCTCGATGATGTACTCAAGATACTGGTCGCGATGCGCGTGTTCCTCATTCATGCCGAGAACGTAACGTGGCCGGAGAATGTAGCAACCGTAGAACGGAGCGATCTTGAGGCCGTTCAACGGACGAACAACCATCTCCTTGAGGTTGCTAAGCCCAAGTTCTTCGACGACCGCCCACATCATGTGCGTCACGCGGACAGTGCCCTTGTACTCAAGGCCCTCCTCAGCGAGGCTCTCGTTGATCTTGGCAAGATAGTCCGGCTTCTCGCGCAGCTTGTAATTCACGCCGCTCATCACGCCCTGGCAGGTGGAGCAGATCGTCAGCAGCGTATCCAGCCCCATCTGCTCTGCAAGCGCGAAATTACGGGCGTTGAGGGTATCGACAAGCTCCTCATTCCGCTCGCCCAGCACCCCCGCGCCCGTGCAGCTTGCCTGCTCGAGCTCGATAAGCTCCATGCCGATCTTGTCGGCAACCGCCGTTGCGGCCGGATAGAGCTCAGGTGTGCCCGCGCGGGACACGCAGCCGGGCCAAAAAGCGTAGCGCATGATTTTCTATACTCCCAGCTTGTTGAATAGTCGGGTGATATTCCTGGCCGTCGCGATCTTCTTGTGCATCAGCGGTGGCAGTCGGCGCTTGAACAGCCTACGGATGCCCATCGGCGCAAGCTCGATTCCCGCCTTGAAGAACCCGAACGTCTTCATCGCAAGGCGAAGCTCATCGAGGCGGCCGCTGTGCTTCACGCTCGACGCGAACGCATCGACGTGCCGCGCCCCGCGTGTATTCGTCAGTCCCGCCTCCATCGCCATCGCGCGAACGTCCATGATGCGCTCCATTGGCGCGACATCCTTCGGGCACGCAGACACACACATGAAGCAGCGCGTGCAGTCCCATACCCCGTTCGGCTCCGTGTACAGCTGAAGCCGTTCCTCCTTGTGGCCGTCTCGCGGGTCACCGGCAAACCGGAAAGCCTTGGCCAGCGCCGCAGGTCCCAGGAATCCCTTGTCCACCTCAAGCACCGTGCAGTCGGAAACGCACGCGCCGCACATGATGCAATTCATGGCGACCGCGAGTTCCATCATGGATTCGTTCGAGACGAGGTATTCCTTGTCCGGCACGGGGCCCTCGGGACGCAGGTACGGCTGCACCGCGTTGACCTTGTCCCAGAACATATCCATGTTCACGACGAGGTCCTTGATGACGGGCTGGTTGCCCATCGGCTCGACGGAGATAACGTCGCCCTCCAATTCCTTGAGCTGGGAGACCATCGTCTTGCAGGCGAGGCGCGACTTTCCGTTGATCTTCATGGCGCAGGAACCGCAGATAGCGCTGCGGCACGAGCATCGCATGGACAGGGAGCCGTCTTGCTCATCCCGAATCGCCAGCAAACCGTCGAGAACCGCGCCGTACTCCGGCAGGTCCACCTGGTATTCCTCGAAATGCGCCGCTTCGTCCGTCTCCGGATCGTACCGCTTGACCTTCAGAGTTACATCCATTAGTAGGACCTCACCTGTGGTTCCCATTTCGTCATCGTCACCGGCAGATAGTCGAGGACGGGATCGCCGTCGCCGCCGCGGTGAACGATGGTGTGCTTCAGATATTCCTCGTCGTTGCGATCGGGGTAGTCTTCCCGCGCATGCGCGCCCCGGCTCTCCTTGCGGTTGATGGCGCTGACCGCGATGACCTCCGCCACGTCGAGCATGTAGCCCAGTTCCAGCACGGACAACAGGTCCGTGTTGAACACGCGCCCCTTGTTCTGCACGGACACGTTCGGGAAACGTCCCTTGATGTCACGCACCGTGTTGAGCGCCTGTGTCATCCCTTCCTCGGTGCGGAAGACCGCGATGCCGTCATTCATCGCGGTGCCCATTTCAAACCGCAGTGCCGATGAGCGAAGGCCGTCTGCGGGTCGGTCAAATAGCGACTTTATGCCGGATTCCTGGTCCGCAAGCGCCGTGTCTTCGCTGATCTGCGCCCAGTCGTTGGCGTTGGCGTACTCGGTCGCCCCTGCCCCGGACCGCTTGCCGAAAACGATGGTGTCCAGGAGTGAATTCCCGCCGAGCCGGTTGCCGCCGTGAACACTCACGTTGGCGCACTCGCCCGCGGCAAATAGCCCCTCGACTCCTGCCCAGCGATTCTCGCCCGTGATATCCCACGTGCGGCCGTCAACGTCCGTCTTGATGCCGCCCATGATGTAGTGGTGGCCGGGCTGAATCGGCACCGGTGCTTCGAGGATGTTCGTGCTTGCGTAGTCGCGCGCCAACTCGTAGATCTGTGCCAGTTTGGTCATGATCAGGTCACGCCCGAGATGCCGTAGGTCGAGCAGCACACAGCCGTCAACACCGCGCCCCTCGCGGATCTCCATTGTCTCCGCGCGGGACACCACGTCCCGTGACGCAAGCTCCTTCATATTTGGCGCGTACTTCTCCATGAAGCGCTCGCCGTTGGAATTCAACAGGTAAGCGCCCTCGCCCCGAGCGCCCTCCGTGATGAGCACGCCATTCGCCTTCATCGTCGTTGGATGGTGCTGAACGGCTTCCATGTCCATCAGCGTCGCGCCCGCCTGGTATGCCAGCGCCTGCCCGTCCGCCGTCACAACAAGGCCGTTCGTCGTTGGGTTATAGACCTGTCCGATGCCACCTGTTGCGAGAACGATGGCCTTCGCTCGAAAGACCTCCACGCGTCCCGTTGGAATCTCAATCGCAACGCAGCCCGCGATCTTGTTGTCCTCAACGAGCAGTTTGGTTACGAACCACTCCGAATATGTGGTCAGGCCGCTCTTGAGCAACTGTTCCCACATCACGTGCAGAAGAACCTGCCCCGTCTGGTCCGCAACAAAGCACGTCCTGTTCACGGACGTGCCGCCGAACGCGCGGGCATCGATGGTGCCGTCGTCGTTCCGGTTGAAGATGACGCCCATGCGCTCAAGGGCGTAGATATCGCCCGGCGCTTCCGAACACAGGATTTCGATGGCGTCCTGGTCTCCGAGGTAGTCGCTGCCCTTGACGGTGTCGTATGCGTGGGATTCCCAGGAATCGTCCTCGCTAACCGCAGCCTGCACGCCGCCTTGCGCGGCGGCTGAATGGCTCCGGGTTGGGTAGATCTTGGAGATCATGGCGACGTCCGCGCCCATCTCCTGCGCCTTTTGCGCGGCCCGCATGCCCGCGAGACCGCCGCCGATGATGATGATCTGGTGTTGGCGCATACCCCGCCGTTTGCCTCCAATGCCAATAGGATTAAGTGAATCTGAGTGTAGCATGGCCTAAGAACGGCGCTCAACAGCGAGCGGCAGGAGAAAGGCTGTGGTCTTTGAATCAGAGATGGTATGCCACGCTATGGCGCGGGCAACATGGGCTTAGGGCCGGTTGTAGATGCTACCGCGATGACCAACCCGAACAACAAGAATGGTCATGACGTTGTCCCGGATCTCGGCGAAAATTCGGTAATCTCCCACCCTGTACGCCCCAAGGCCGCTGAGTGGACCGGCCAAGGCCTTGCCGTAGTCTCGCGGGTTGCCTGATGAACCGACCCTGCCGTGTAGATAATCCCTGATTCGCCGTGCGGTAGTTCGGTCAAGTTTCCTGATTTCTGTCCTGGCAGTGCCGGTATACTCAATCGTCCAGGCCAAGGTCGCCAAATACCTCTTCAGCCGAATACACGCGTTCCTCACCCTTGCGGACGCGTTCAAGGACCTCCATCGCCAGGTAGTAGTCCTCAAGATCATCGAGACCGTTTTCGATGAGTTCCCGCAGGTAGTACGACTTGGTCCGTCCGGTCTGTTCAGAAAGGCGGTTGAGCCGCGCTTCGGTCTCGGCGTCCAACCGGATGGAAACTGTCATGCCTGTCTCCCTGTCACCAGTAGATGGAAATTGATTGACTTGTGGCAATTGTAGACATGTAATACGTGTCACACAAGTATTCGCTTCTTCTCCCCTCACCTGCCACGCGCTACCATTGACCCATGCGCATGTCCCAGATGTTCGGCAAGACCCTGCGGGATGACCCGTCCGATGCGGACACAGCGGGACACCGGCTCCTCATTCGCGCCGGACTTGTCGCGCAGGTTGCCGCGGGCGTCTATTCCTATCTCCCCATGGCTCTGCGCTCCATGCGCAAGATCGAGAACATCATCCGCGAGGAGATGAACGCCGCGGGAGCGCAGGAAGTCCTTATGCCCGTCATCCAACCCGTTGAGCTTTGGCAGCAGAGCGGGCGCGAGGAGGCATTCGGCTCCACCCTCTTCCACCTGCAGGACCGCCGCGAACGCCCCATGGTTCTCGGCCCCACGCATGAGGAGGCCGTCACCGATCTCGCCCGCCGCCATGTCCGTTCCTACCGGGACCTGCCCATCAATCTTTACCAGATCCAGACGAAGCTCCGCGACGAAGCCCGCCCCCGCGCCGGTCTCATCCGCGTGCGCGAATTCCACATGAAAGACGCCTACTCCTTTGACGTGGATCAGGACGGCCTTGACGTCGCCTACGCAAAGATGGTGCAGGCCTACTGGAACATCTTTCGCCGCTGCGGGCTCGATGTTGTCGCTGTCGAGGCCGACAGCGGCGCGATGGGCGGCAGCGACTCACAGGAATACATGCTCCTCGCGGATACCGGCGAGGATGAGCTGGTCAACTGCACTGCCTGCGGTTACGCGGCCAACGTGGAACGCGCCCTATCCCGCTACCCGCCCGCCCCGGACACCGGCGAGCCTCTCGACATCGAGATCGTCGACACTCCTAACATGACAACCATCGCCGAACTCGCCGAGTTTCTCTCCATTGAGGAAAGCCAGACCCTCAAGGCAGTCTTCTATGTTCACAACGATGAGTTCATCTTCGTTGCCATTCGCGGCGACCTCGACGTGAACGAGGTGAAACTCGCCAACGCACTGGGCGGCGGCGAGCTGCGGCTGGCAACCGACGCAGAGGTCACTGCGGCAGGAATCGTGGCCGGTTCCGCTTCCCCCGTCGGCATTGAGAATGTCCGGAGAGTCGGAGACATCTCCGCCACACGGGGCGCAAACTATGTGGCCGGGGCAAACGCCGCCCACAAGCATTTCAGGAACGTCAACTACAAGCGCGATTTCGATCTCGATGACGTCATTGATATTGCCAAGGCGGAAGAGGGTCACGGCTGCCCACGCTGTGACGACGGCACGCTCAACTTCTCACGAGGCATCGAGGTTGGACACGTCTTCAAGCTCGGCACGAAATTCAGTGAGGCGTTTGCAGCGAATTACGTGACGCAGGACGGCGAAGAGAGGCCCATGTTTATGGGCTGCTACGGCATCGGTGTCGGCCGTCTGCTCGGCGCAGCCATCGAGAGCAGACATGATGACGACGGCATCATCTTCCCCACGAGCATCGCGCCCTATGATATTCACCTCGTTTCCCTGAACCCCGGGGACGAGGAAATCTCCGGCGCTGCCGATGAACTGTACGAGCAGCTGACCTCTGCCGGCCTCGAAGTCCTCTATGACGACCGTGACGAATCCGCCGGAATCAAGTTCAGCGACGCCGACCTACTCGGAATGCCCCTGCGCGCCACCGTCAGCCGCCGATCCATGCGGGACGGACGCCACGCCGAACTCAAACTCCGCCGCGGCGACCGTGACTCTGCAATCATCGTGCCGATCGAGGATGCCGCACAGGAGGCGCGCAGCCTCCTCTTGTAGCGGCGCCCCACTCAGTCCTCCACCCTGCCCTCATTCCGTTATCCTGAATGGGTTAGAATCGCCGCAGAAGCACAGCGAGGCGTCATGACGGCATCGTCTGAAACACAGTCCAGGAACTCCCCTATGTGGGGCCTTGTGCAGCCCGCCGTTCTCCTGGTCTTGTCAGAAGGGCCGCAGCACGGATATGCGCTCCTTGAGGCGCTGCAAGCTCGCGGCTACCTCCCCGGCAAGGCGGACGTGGGCAACCTCTACCGTGGCCTGCGGCGACTTGAGAAATCCGGCGCGGTCACGTCTGAATGGGTGCGCCAGAGCGGCCCCGGCCCTTCCCGCCGCACATATCAGATCACAGATCAGGGCCGCCAACTCCTTTACCAGGAGGCTCTCGCCCTTGCCGACCGCGCCGGTGTGATTGCCAAACTCCTCAACGAATACCGCCGCCTCTACCCCGCCGGGCCGGATGGACGCTGAGCCGCATGGCCCAGCCGCCAACCTCGTTTCGACTGCCGCCTCCTGCTCACCATGAGCCCATCGAAGGGCGAGTGAGGAGGAGCGGCGCCAACAGCCTCAATAGCGGATGAGAACCGTGCTGTTTAGGCCTCTCCTGTTTCTCTTGCGTCTCATCCCGAGGTGGCTCACCGCGCTGCTCATTCCTCTTTTGGTAGTCGTCGTGGTGATTCGTTACATGGCGCGCCGGTTTGCCGCCGAGCAACCCCGAACACCTTCTCAGCCTGAAACACCCCAACCCCCTCAACCGCTGCGGGAACCAACGTGGCAAGGGCAACCCGGTCCTTTGTCGGAACACGCAGCGCGGTATGCAGTCCCGCGTCCGCGCCCTCCCTCTCCTCCGGTTCCATGGACGGCTCGGCAAGTCCTGGTCTCAGTAGCCGCAATTGTCCTCGCGTTCGCGGTGGTCTTCGGAAGCATCCTCGGCCTCGTGGAGATTGTCGATGTAAGGGGATGGGGAGAGCACGTCGTCCTTCTCGTTGCGACGCTCTTACTCCAGGGCGTCATGCTGCTCAGCGTCTGGCATTTTGCCGTACGTCCCGCAGGTGGGCGCTGGGTGTTGCTTGGATTTCGTCGGGTCAAGCCAATCTCGACCACGCTCATCGCTATTGCAGGCATCACCACCTGCCAAATACTCGTCATCGGCTACGTACAATTCGTCGACTGGCTTGGCATCGATTTCCTTATACCCGGAGACCCGTTCGAGTCGTGGGACATCGACCTGATTTCGTTCGCCATCATCGCCTTCTCCGCGGTCGTAATCGCTCCCCTCTTTGAGGAGATCTTCTTCCGCGGATTCATGTACCAGGCCTTTCGCAAGACCATGCGCCTCTGGCCTGCCGTCATCCTGACTTCCCTCGTCTTTGGTCTTGCCCACATCGACCCCGCCATCATCATCCCCATTGCGCTTGTGGGTATGATTCTGTTGGGCATATACCGTTGGACGGGTAATCTTTGGAGCAGCATCATCACACACGCTGGCTATAACGCAATTGCAGTGACGGCGCTGGCAGTGCAAACGTGGGGCGGATAGATCAGGCCTTTCGGCGCGCCCGTGAAGAGGGCCGCGCCGTCGTCGCCCCCTATTTCACCGTCGGCTACCCGGACGTTCCCGCCACCGTTGAAGGCGTTAGCGCCGCCATCCGGGCCGGCGCGGACCTCATCGAGCTTGGCGTCCCGTTCAGTGATCCGTTGGCGGACGGCGCGACCATCCAGAAGAGTTCAACCGCCGCCCTCAACAATGACGTCACCCTGGAAAGCTGCCTGGAAGCAACACGCCAGATCCGCGCCAACTTTGCTGATACCGCCATCTTCTTGATGGGCTATTACAACCCCTTCCTGCAGTACGGAATCGAAAAGCTCGCCGACGATGCCGCGGCTGCTGGCATTGACGGCCTCATCGTCCCCGACCTGCCGCCCGAAGAGTCAGGCCCTCTGGACGACGTTATCAGCCGTCACGGCCTTGACCTGATCTACATGATTGCCCCAACCAGCCCCGATGAGCGCATCGAGGCCATCACAAAGCGCGCCCGCGGTTTCATCTACTGCGTGAGCCTTACAGGAGTCACCGGAGCGCGTGATGCCGTCTCCGCCGGTGTCCCTGCCCTCATCCAACGGGTGCGCGCCCACACGGATGTCCCGCTAGCGCTTGGGTTCGGCATCTCCCGTCCTGACCACGTTTCGTCTGTCGCGGCAATTGTGGACGGCGTGGTCATCGGCAGCGCAATGGTCAACCTGATGGGAGACACCCCCGCTGCGGAACGGACGCAAGTTGTGGAAAACTATGTGCGGAGCCTCGCGGAAGCCGGACGCCGCTGAGACTCATGAATCTCGATACACTCGGAGGAAAACAATGACTGCGGTACGGGGCATCAGGGGAGCAACGACAGCGGATTCCGATACGCGAGAAGACATTCTCGAAGCCACGGAGGAACTCCTCCGCGAGATCTGCGCCGTCAACGAAGTTGACCCCGACGATATCGCATCGATTTTCTTCACCACCACCCGCGATATTACAGCCGAGTTCCCGCAGGTCGCCGCACGCGTGGGCATGGATTGGCCGCATCTCGCCCTGATTGGCGCTACCGAGATGAATGTTGCCAACGATGCCGAACGCTGCATCCGCATCCTCATCCATATCAACACTGACAAGCGGCAGGATGAGATGAATTTCGTCTACATGCGCGGCGCCACCCACCTGCGTGCCCGTGGACGCATCCACACCGACGAATCGTGACGCCCGTCCATGAAAGCCTTTGAGGAAATCGAACGAGCGCGGACAGCCTCCGGCTCAGTTCTCACGATCGGCACATTTGACGGCGTTCATCGCGGCCATCGCCACATCATTTCCCGCGTGGTGCAGGAAGCGCGCGACAACGGCTTGCAAGCGGGCGTCGTCACGTTCACAACCACGCCTCGTGAGGTCTTTCAGCCGGACGCCCCGATCTCTAATCTCTCAGGTATCGAGGAGCGCATTGCCCTCCTGAAGGAGGCGGGCGCGGACTACGTCGTGCCCGTCACCTTTGACCGTGATCTGGCCGGTGTCAGCGCGCGCGATTTTGCTCAGAAACTCGTTGACGACCTTTCAATGCGCCGCCTTGTTGTCGGCCCCGACTTTGCGATGGGTCGGCGGCGGGAGGGAACGATACCCGTACTCACGGAAATCGGCCAGGAACTGGGGTTCACCGTGCTGCCGATGGACGAGTTGCAGGACGGCGGCCAACGCATCGGCAGCTCCGTGATCCGACGTCTGCTCATTGAGGATGGCGATGTTGCCACAGCCAATGACATGCTCGCCCGCCCTTACTCTCTCTCCGGAACCGTGCAGGAAGGCCACAAGCGCGGCAAGGATCTCGGTTTCCCCACCGCGAATATCTCAGTTCCCGCACGCCGTGCCGTTCCGGCGGACGGCATCTACGTCACACGCGCCCACTTGGGAGATCGCGTCCTGGAATCCGTCACAAACATCGGAGACAACCCGACGTTCCACGATGAGGAGCGCATGATCGAGACCTGCATCCTCGACTTTGACGAAGACATTTACGGCCGGACAATCAGCGTCGAGTTCCTCGAACGGCTGCGCGGCGAAGTCGAATTCACAACCGTCGACTCCCTCGTTGAACAGATGCACGCTGATGCCCAACAAACCCGCGCCTACTTCACCCAAAACCCCTAACAGCGCCCCACTCATTCCCCTATAATCTAAGTACAAGCGGACAAGGGCAGAAAGCAGACTGCCAACCTGTCCGCCGCAGCAATACATTCCACGTCATAGGAGCTTATACGTGAACCTACGCACACCCGGCCCCACACCCATCCCACAGGACATACTCAACGCTCTTTCCAGTCCCATGATTGATCACCGCGGCCCCTTCTTCCGTGACATCTACGACCGCGTCAGCGCCAACCTCAAGCAGCTATTCGAAACACAAAACGATGTCCTCATGCTCACGTCCTCCGGCTCCGGCGGACTTGAGGCGGCCATCGTCAACACTCTCTCGCCCGGCGAGCCGGTTCTGGCCGTTGAGATCGGCGCATTCGGCGTCCGACTTGGGCGAATGGCGGAGACATTCGGCGCGGATGTCCGATGGCAGCACGTCGAATGGGGACAGGCTGCCACGCCTGAATCCGTGGCCGAAGCCCTTGATGCAAACCCGGACGTGACCTCCGTCCTCATCACTCACAACGAGACTTCAACCGGCGTCACCAACCCCATTGGAGAGATCTCGCAGGTCGTCAAGCAGCGAGACAAGCTGCTCGTCGTGGATGCGGTCTCCAGCCTTGGCTCTCTCCCCTGCCCGGTGGATGAGTGGGGCATCGATGTCGTCGTCACCGGCTCCCAGAAGGGATGGATGGCCCCGCCCGGCCTCGCCATGGTCAGTCTCAGCCCCCGCGCGTGGGAGGCCGTCGAGAAATCCACCATGCCGAAGTTCTATTTCGACCTGAAGCAGGCGCGTGACTATGCCGCCCGCAGCCAGACGCCGTGGACACCCGCCATTCCCATCTTCTACGCCCTCGATGCTTCACTCACTCAACTGCTTGATGGCGGCCTCCCCGCCATCCACGCGCGCCACCAGGCCGCGGGCGACCGCATCCGAGCAGGCGTCAAGAAGCTCGGCCTTTCCTTGTTCCCCGAGGACGAGTCCACTGCTTCCAACACCGTCACTGCCATCAAGTGCCCGGACGGCATTGCCGTCGCAGATATCCGCAAGGCCGCTGCAGACATGGACGTTGTCCTCGCGGGCGGACAGGCGCGGCTTTCAGACTCCATCTTCCGCATCGGCCACCTGGGCTACATGCCTGACCAAGAGCTTGACGAGGCGCTTGAGGTGCTTGGCAAGGCTTTGGAGCAGGTCGGGTTCGCGCCCGTCACGGCAACCGCATAGATGACTATGCGGGTCCTCATCGCAGATCCAATCGCGCCGGATGGCGCGGAGATTCTTGGTCAACGCGGCGTCGATGCCGACACGCGCCTTGGCCTCAAAGAAGATGAGCTGATCGCCGCCATCGGCGACTACGACGGCCTCATCGTCCGCAGTGAAACGAAGGTCACGCCCGGCGTACTGGCGGCAGCCAAAAAACTCCAGGTCGTTGGCCGCGCCGGGGTGGGCTACGACAACATCGACATCGAAGCCGCCACCGGCCACGGCGTCGTCGTTGTGAACGCCCCCTCCTCCAACACAATCTCCGCCGCTGAGCACACCCTGGCCATGATGCTTTCCGTCGCCCGTCATGTCCCGCAGGCCCATTCATCGCTCGCAGGCGGCGAATGGAATCGACGCAAATTTCTCGGCACGGAACTGCGCGGCAAGACGCTCGGCATCGTCGGGCTGGGGCGCATCGGATCAGAAGTGGCGCGGCGTGCCGCCGCCTTTGAGATGCGCATCCTCGGATACGACCCGTTCGTTGCAGAGGAGCACGGACGTCATCTCGGCGCGGAGATCGTCGACCTGCCCACCCTCTATGAACGATCAGACATCATCACGCTCCACACCCCCATGACAGATTCCACGCGCCGCCTTATTGGTGAACCTGAACTGGCACAGATGAAGAGCGGAGCGATTCTCATCAACTGCGCGCGCGGCGGCCTTGTCGACGAGGATGCACTACGGAGCGCCATCGAGGACGGCCGAATCGGCGGCGCGGCGCTCGACGTGTTCATCAGCGAGCCTCCGGCGGACAGTCCACTCTTTCAACACCCCAACGTCGTTGTGACGCCGCACCTCGGCGCGTCCACAGAAGAGGCGCAGTCCAACGTGGCCCGAGAGGTCGCGGAGCAGATGATCGACGTGTTTGAGGGCCGCACGCCCCGCTACGCCGTCAATGCCCCGCTTGTCCCTCCGGAGACCGCCGCGGAACTCGCCCCGTACGTCCCTCTCGCTCTTGTGGTGGGACGCTTGGCATCTCAACTTACAGACGGCCAGCCGGAGCGCCTGTCGATTTCTTTCCGCGGCGCGGTTGGGGAACTCGCCACGGACATCCTCGCCGCCACCGTGCTCAGCGGATTCCTGCAGACCGGTACGGAAACACGCATCAACATCGTCAACGCCGGAACGGAGGCGCAGCGGCGCGGCATCCACGTCCAGCAAAGCAAGGACGCCGGCCAGACGCCGCCCTACACCAACCTCGTCAGCCTTGATGTGTCGACAACGGCGGGGGAGACAACCGTCGGCGCGACGCTCACCGAGCGCGGCCAGACGGAGATCATCCAGGTCAACGGCTACCAGGTCGGCATCATCCCCACCGGCGGCCATTGGATGATCATCCGGCACACGGACCGTCCCGGCATGTTGGGCAGAATCGGCACGGTCACGGGCGAGAACAACATCAACATCGCCTCTCTCCACGTCAGCCGTGAATCAATGCGCGGCCCCGCCCTCACCGTCGTCAACGTTGATGAGTCCCCGGAGGAGCAGCACATCGCCGCCATTCTCGGCATTGATGGCGTTGACGCCGTCCGCGTGGTGAACCTCTAGGCCCCTACCCGGCCCTACCGATCCACGTGGCAGCTGATGATGTCCAGGCCGTAGTACTTGCGGTGGTGTACGGATGAGGCGTAGTGGCGGAGGATGCGGAGTGACAATTCCTGTTCGTCTTCCTGCGTCTGTTCCTGTCCCAGGTATGCGATGCGATTCTCGATATTGCCCTGGATGGCGTCACCCGCAGCGACCACGATTTCAAGCTCGGCCGAGCCGCTATCAGGCCGAATTGTAGCGGCCAGCCTGCGATTGCGCTTGGCGGGATCGTCCTTCTCCTCTCCGAGGAGGCTCACAACGACTTCTTCTCCTACCAGGCGCAGGCGGTTTTTCGCCTCCTCCGGCCAGGAATGTTTGTCGGCGAACTGGGAGAGAAATTCATCGATGGCAGGCACTGAAGACTCGGACAAGTCAATCCGCAGTTTCCTGGCGCGAAAACCCGATAATTCGGTATATGCGGTCATGGCGACCGCCACCAGACCTCCGGCGACAATAGTATTGCCCACAAGATAACCGGAGGCCCCCTCGAAGAATCCACCGAAAATGCTGGCGGAGAGCCCCATAACCATGGACACCCCGATAATTGCCGCTTTCTTCTGGTCAACCTGTCCGGCAAATGCTGTCCTGGCGCCCTCGATGAAAAGCATCCCGAAGATGATCACGTAGACCGCGCCCACCACTGGGCTGGGGATAGCGACCACGATGGCAAGCAGCTTGGAAAATGGGGCGACCAGCAGGGTCAACAGTCCGAGGTATATCCCGACAGTCCTCGCGGCGACGCCGGTAAAGCCAATGTAGACTGCGGTGGCCGACCACGGCGCGGCAACAGGCACGGTTCCCAGGAATCCCGAAACAAGCGTGCCCGCCCCGTACACATTCAAGCCGCCCTGCACCGTGCGATAGTCTATGGCCGCTTCATTCCGGTACGAGGCGCGGTGAATCACGGAGAGGTCTCCTACCGCCTTCAGGAAGGCGGTGAGATTCACTAACACGAAGACCGGCAGCAGCGCCCAGAAATCCACGCCAAAGGTCAGGTCCAGCCCCGGCCACCCGAACTCCGGCAGGCGTACCCACGGAGTGGCAAGTACCGCGTCTGAGTCGTAATAGCCCAGGGGCACTGCCACAATGAGGCCGACGGCCACGGTTGCCGGCAAGATCCACATGCGCCAGACCTGTTTATTCTGCAGCGACATCAGGAGACCGGCAACCAGCGCAATCATGCCGGGCGCCAGGAACAGCAGGATCGGTTCGCCCTCCGGCGCAACCACCGCCCTGCTGACGATGAACGGCACGGCTGAAACTGCCACCAGCATGATTATCACGCCGTTGACTGTCGGGGTGAATATGCGCCGAAGGGAGGCGAGGCGCAGCGTCAATACAGTCTGCACAAGTGTGGACGCCACGATGAGGGCAGCCAGCAAACCGGGGCCGCCGACGTAGAGCGCCAGGGCGGAAACTGCCAGGAACGGAACATTGAAGTTTGCGACAACGAGCCGGCCCGAACCCAGATACCGCAGCCGGAGAGTCTGGACGATCATGCCGGCTCCGGTGACGACCAGGATGGTAAACGTCACCCATGACAAATAGGCTTCCGATTCGCCGGATGCGCGCACAACCAGCGCCGCCAGCATGATCAGGCTGATAGTATTGGGAATGAATATCTGTAAGGCGGATGTGATTGCCACCAGAGGTGGACACTTCTCATCCGGCTCATAATCGATTGCGGAGCGCCCCTGGGTCTTTCTGAACATATAAGTAGGTGGAACTCAGCTCCAGCGTAACTGGCGTAATTCTTGTGCATTGTACCTCTCCAACGTAAAATCAGTGAGAGAAGACGGGAGGAACGCAGAGCATGTTGCGAACCGGGAAGCAAAACAAAAGGACAGTTTTGATGGGCCAGCGAATGCCGAATATTACCCGAGCACTGTTCTTGCTCCTGATCGTGGCTTCCCTCGCAGTCTTCGCAGTTGCCTGCGGCGATGACACCACCCCAACGCCGGTTCCCCCTGCAACCACGGCCCCGGATTCCATCGCTACTCCAACATCGGTTCCTGCTGCAACGACGGCTCCGGACCCCGTCGCTACCCCAATACCGGAGGCGACGCTTGAACCCGTTCCCACCGCAACCCCGGATACGGAGCCGGGAATCGGCATGGTGGATAACGACGCCCTAACGCAAGCCTACATAGCGAAAGCAATCGACTACTACAGAGAGAACGGGTTGGACGCCACGGTCCGGTTCTACCGGACTCCGGCGAGCACGGAGAACGGGCGGACGCTAATCCTCATCGACAAAGCCGAAGGCGATTTATTGGTCTTCCGCAACATACCCACCCTGGAAGGTCAATACGTTGGCCCGGGGTCGGCGTATTCCTCCTTCACTCGGTTGATGGAAGACGCTGTCGAAGAGGGTACCTGGGGCATTGCCCAGGGCATCAATCCGCTCACCAAGCAGGAAGAGCCACGGCGAATTCTTACTGTCCTCTATGACGGCCTGGTATTCTCCGCCAGCCATTCGGCCCTGGTGGAAGACGTGGCAGATTCCGTCAAGGATTATGTGGGTAAGGCCGTCGCCACATACGAAAACGAGGGGCTGGACGCCGTCATCGCGCAGTACAACGACCAGGCCAGCCTGGACGGACAGTTGTACTTGTTCCTCATTGGCGCCGACGACATGTACCTGGCGCATCCCATATTTCCCCACCTCATCGGCACTGACATCAAGGACGTTGTGGGCTCCGACGGGCAGAGACTCGGCGAAGAGATAGCCCAGGCTACCGTAGACGGCGTATGGGTGGAATACCTGTGGCCGCATCCCGTTTCCCGCAAGGAACAGCAAAAGGTGACGTGGGCGCTCCGCCACGATGGACTCATCTTCGCCTCCGGCTACTACGCCGGGGAGCCTGAAACCGGACCGCCCGCGTGGCGTGACGCCGACCCGCAGGACTACACGGTCACGTTCGTGAACGCGGCAATCGAACGTTACGAGCGCGACGGCCTTGAGTCGATGCTCAATTACTACAACAGCGTCGCCAGCTTCGAGGGCGAATGGTATCTCTTTGCCACTGACGCCAATGACATCTATCACGTTCACCCGCTGCTGCCGCAGTTGATCGGGACCGACATCAAGGATGTGAGGGGTTCTGACGGCTACGAACTGGGCGCGGAACTGGCCAAGGCCACCGAGGAGGGTGTCTGGGTGGAATACCTGTGGCCCCATCCGGTCACGCTTAAGGAAGTCCCCAAGGTTTCCTACGCGGTGCGGCGCGACGGAATGCTCTTCGCCTCAGGCTACTACACGCGCATTGACGACCCTGCTGGCCGGACTATATCGTACGTGCAGGAGGCCATCGAGTACTACGACAACAATGGACTGGAGGCTACGGTCACCCTGTACAACGATGATGAGAGCCTTGACGGCCAATGGGGGCTGACCCTGGCTGATGCGAATGACATTCTTCAGGTCGCTCCTCTTGCCCAGCATCTCATCGGCGCCGACCTGAAGGACGTCGCGATTCACAGCCGGAATATTGGAGCAGAGATGGCGGCAGCCACGGACGAGGGGATCTGGGTCAATTACATCTTCCCCAACGTCAGATCCTCAGAGACCCTGTACGCGCATACTTGGGCAGTGCGCCATGACGGACTGCTGTTCATGTCGCGCTACTACGACGACAACCCTGGCGACCCCTCTTCCTGACCCTCGCACAAACCGCACCACAATGGACATCGCGCAGGAACAGGCCGAAAGGCTGCGCGACCTCATCCGCCGTCACGACCATCTCTACTACGTCCTCGACGCCCCTGAGATCTCTGACGGCGAATACGACGGCTTGCTCCGTGAACTCCGCCGCCTTGAGGAGCAGCACCCTGCCCTCATAACACCGGACTCCCCCACGCAGCGCGTCTCCGGCGAGCCGTCCGAGCGGTTCCAGACAGTCCGCCACCCCGTTCCTCTCCTCAGCCTCGGCAACGTCTTCAACGATGAGGAGCTTGAGGCGTGGGAGCGCCGCGCCATGAACCTCATCCCCGGCGAAGCCATCGACTACTACTGCGAACTGAAATACGACGGCCTCGCCGTCGCTCTCACATATGAGAATGGCCTGCTCGTCCGCGGCGCTACACGCGGCACAGGTGTCGAGGGCGAGGACGTTACCACCAACCTCCGTACCGTTCGCAGCATTCCCTTGCGTGTGAGCGGAAACAACGTCCCTGCCCGCTTTGAGGTGCGCGGCGAGATCCTTTTCCCAATCGATAAGTTCGAAGAACTGAACCGTGAACGCGAAGAGCGCGGTGAGCGCACGTACGCCAATCCCCGCAACACCGCCGCAGGCTCCGTTCGTCAGCTCGACCCGCAGATGACCGCGTCCCGCCCGCTGGATATGTACGTTTATGCGCTTGGCTGGGCAGAGGGCGACACTCCCGAAACGCAGTCGGAAACTCTCGAATGGCTCGGGCAACTGGGATTCAAGGTCAACCCTGACAATCGCAAGGCCGCAACACTCGCAGAGGCCATGCGGTTCTACCAGGACGCCCTTGAGCAGCGCGAGTCTCTCAACTACGGCACGGATGGCGTCGTCATCAAGGTCAATTCATTCCGTCTCCAGCGCCTGCTTGGCGTCGTGGGCCGGGAGCCGCGCTGGGCTATCGCCTACAAATACCCCGCGGAACAGGCCACAACCCGCCTCGTCAGGATCGGCATAAACGTCGGTCGCACCGGCGCCCTCAATCCCTACGCAGAGCTTGAACCCGTGCAGGTCAGCGGTGTGACCGTCAGGATGGCAACCCTCCACAACGAGGACTTCATCCGTGAGCGCGATATCAGGGTCGGCGACATTGTCACCGTGCAGCGCGCCGGAGAGGTCATTCCGCAGGTGCTTGGCCCCGTCATCGAGGCCCGCACGGGTTCCGAGGACGAATTCCACATGCCGCCCTCTTGCCCCATCTGTGACGAAGCCGTTGTGCGGCATGAAGGCGAGGCCATCCATCGCTGCGTCAACCCCGCCTGCCCTGCCCAGAGCTATGAACTCATCAGGCATTACGTCAGCCGCCCCGCCATGGACATCGACGGCGTAGGCGAATCGTTGGTCAAGCAGTTGCTGGAAGCCGATCTCATCCGCGACTCCGCCGATCTCTACACGCTGACTGTCGAGCAGCTTGCCGAGCTTGAGCGCATGGCTGAGAAGTCGGCGCAGAACGCCATTGATGCCATTGAGCAATCGAAAGAACGGCCTCTCGGCAACGTCATATTTGCCCTGGGTATCCGCCATGTCGGCGCGGAAACCGCCCGCATCCTCGCGGAACGCTACGGCGACATGGATGCCCTCACCGCCGCCACGCAAGAAGAACTCACGGACATCTACACCATCGGCAGCGTCGTCGCCGACAGTCTCTTTGGCTGGTTCCGCGACGACGAGAATCTGCGCCTCGTTGCCAAGCTCCGGGACGCCGGTGTCCGCATGCGGGAAGAAATTGTCCGCCCCGTCGGCGACCTGCCCTGGACCGGCCAGGAAATCGTGTTGACGGGCCGGCTGACGGAGCTATCGCGTCCACAGGCGGAGGAGATCGTGCGCAGCCTGGGCGGCAAGGCGGGACGCAGCGTGACAAAGAAAACGACACTTGTAGTAGCGGGTGAGGAGGCCGGCTCCAAGCTGGAAAAGGCGCAGCGCCTTGAGACACCCATCATTGATGAGGACGAATTCCTGCGGCGCGTTGAAGAAGCGCGGGCCGCACCCTCCGAATCCTCCTCTCAAGCCGGGGCCTCCCCATGACCGAGCAAGACCGACCCACCGGCCCTCTCCTCATCTTTGGCCTCCGAAACCCCACGGCGCGCTACGCCAACACCCGCCACAATGCGGGCGCGATGGCCGTGCAGTTGTTGGCGAAACGCCACAACATCGAGTTCCAGCAACGGTCCAACGGCACGGTCGTTGGACGCGGCGAACTCTCAGGGCGCGATGTCCGGCTCATCCTGCCCGGGACATATATGAACGTCAGCGGCGACGCCGTCGGCCCCATGGTCCGCCGCTTTGGTCGCCGTTTTGATTCCATTCTTATAGTGATCGATGAAATGGACCTGCCCCTCGGCGTCGTTCGGCTCCGCCCTTACGGCAGCGCGGGCGGTCATAACGGCATGAAATCCATCATCCACAACCTGGGAACGCAGGATTTTCCCCGTCTCCGCATCGGAGTCGGCAGGCCGGATAATCCGGGTTCTGACCCTATCCGCCACGTCCTGGCCCGCTTTCGTCCTGACGAGCAGAAACTTCTCAATGCCGCGCTCGACCGCGCAGCCGACTGCATGGAGCTCCTCATTAGAGACGGCATCGATGAGGCCATGAACGAGTTCAATGGCCTCTCCCCGTCTGGAAATCAGTGAAATCACTCGTCGAAATCCGCTCGCAGTTGAGCATCGACGCTTTCCGCTACTCAGATCATGCTTTTGAGCGGGCCATTGTGAGAGGCATCACACGGGAAGAGATAGTCCAAGCGTCATCGAACGTAACTGTTATCGAAAACTACCCGGATGACAAGTATGGGCCAAGCTGCCTGGTGTTGGGGTACACAGCCAGCGATCGTCCTCTTCATATTCAGGTTTCGCTTGCGGAAGAAAGCGAGACGCTTATTATTACCTTGTACGAGCCGGACCCGAGCGAATGGGAAGACTATAGGAGGCGGCGATGACGGCCTGCCCCGTTTGCCACTCAAAGAAGATCAAGACTGAGCTGGTAAGCAAAATCTTTGACTTTGATGGTGAGTACGTGCTTGTCGAGGGCATCCCGGCGGCTGTATGCCAGAGTTGTGGTGAGCGCACGTTTAGCGGCGAGACAGTAGAACGCACACGGCGCATTATCGGGAACGGCGCTGCGCCCGCCAAAACCGTCCCACTTCAAGTCTACGATTACGCGTAACCGCCATTCCCTCCCACCGTCCCGCGCCTACGCCGAATGCTTCGCGCGAGCGGGGGCAAACGCGGCGCACAACGCCAACCTACTCCTAATCCTTATCGCGGTTCTTATCTTTGCCGCCTGCGAAACTCAGCCCAATCCCACTCTGGTTCCCAGCGCCACACCTACACCGCTGGCAACACCTGGTATCAGCCTTACCCCAACACCGGCAGCCACCTCCACTCCACTACCGCCGGAGACCGTGCAGCTCGCCCCAATCAATGACGGCATAACCCTGACGTTCGACACCCTGCCCGAACCAACTCCGCTGGATATCTATTCGCTTGCGCGGCAATTCCTCCCGGACGCCGATCTAACCCCACCCAACACGCCCCCCATTGCAGTCGGTGATTCAAGGACATTCTTCGTGTACAACCTCCGCGAGGCTTCACGGGTTGAGCGTGAGGCGCGCCTCTGCGTCACAACTGAAAACCTGGACTTTTATCTGGACGAAACCCTCGGCCTGACGTGCGCGGCTTTCCATGACGACGTGACGCGCCACATCGAGGAAGTAGTTCGACCCTCAGTGATTACCAACTTCGCCGCTGATCCCGAAGTGGCTCGAAACACGCGAATCGCCATCGTCCACGCAGATCTGCCCGGGTTCGGCGGCTATTTCGACGCCTCCGACCTCTACCCAACGGACATCAACCCATACGCAAGCGGACGCCGCACCATCTACCTCAATGCTGCGGGCAACAACTCTGGCAGCCCACGCAACGCCAACTACCACACTCTTGTCGCGCATGAACTCCAGCACGCCGTCCATCAACTCTCTGATCCGGATGAATCAACGTGGGTCAACGAGGGCCTCTCCGTTCTCGCCGAGGAGATCACCACATCCTATTCCCGCGCCACGGCCTTTCTAGTCGCGTGCCCGCCAACGCAGATAATCACATGGCCGCCCACTCCCGGCGCAGCCTCGTGCAACTACGCGGGGGCGGGACTCCTCATGCACTACCTCTATGAAAACTACCCCGGCCCCGACGGCACTCTGCGTCAGCTCGTCGCCCAGACCGCCAACGGCCTCCGCGGCATCGACGCCTACCTAACCGCCATCGGCGCAGACATAGACGTTCTCCAACTATTTGCAGAGTGGGGTGTCAGTAACTATCTTGATGACCGTTTCGGAATCAATCGCTCCGGGAATCTTGATGTCCGCCCGTCCCCCACGTCGCAGCTCAACCCGAGCGGCAAACTGCTCCACTTCTTCACTCAATTCGCCGCTCAATACGTCGCCCTCCCCCTCGAACCCGGCTCATACACCATCGAGTTTCAGGGCGACACAACCGCTCCTCTGCTGTCGCGGCAGGAAGAGGCTAGTGGCTCCTTCTGGCACGCCGGAAGTGAGGACTCCGCTGCGTACAGCCTTACGCGCGAGTTCGACCTCCGTTCCACCGATCAGAGTGACGATGCGACCCTGACTCTCCTCCTCCGATACGACACTGAAGAAAACTGGGACTACGTTTACGCGACCGTCTCCACGGACGACGGCCAAACCTGGCAGGTTCTTCAAGCACCTGGAATGCAGGACACGTCAGAGATCGCCGTCGGCAGCGCCATGTTCCCTGCGGGATTCACTGGCATAAGCGGCAGCACCACCCAGCCGCAATGGATCCTCGAAGAACTGGACCTTTCGGACTTTGTCGGCGAGCAAATCCTGTTCCGCTTGCTCTACCTCACCGACCAGTCCATCAGCCTTGACGGCGTCTCTCTCGCCGGAGCATGGCTGCCCGCCGCCGACTACGGCTGGGCTGCCATCGACCACCCGATACCAATAGCTCTCGCAGAAATGACCATAAACTCTGAACCGGACGGCGGCTGGACACCGGACGGATTTATCTTCTCCAACAACCTCGTTCGGCAGGACTACGCCGTCCGCCTCATGACCGTCTCTGAAACAGGCGAAACCACAGTCGCATCAATGTTCATCGACGAAAACGGCCACGGAACCCTGACATTCGACAACTCCGCGGGCGACATTGACAACGCCGCTGTCATGGTCATGCCCCTCGCTCCTCAAACACGTCAACCTGCCCATGTGACGCTCAGTGTCCGCCCCGTCTCCGAAACGTGATAGCGTTAGTGAAAAAGGGAACAATCACCACATGGACAGAGCCAAACTCATAGCCGTCATCGGCGGCGCAGCTCCCCCACCCTCCGCCCTCACCGCCGCGGAGGAAGTAGGAAAACTCCTGGCGGAACGCGGCATGGGCGTCGTCTGCGGCGGCCTCTCCGGTGTCATGGAAGCCGTCTGTAAAGGCGCGTCACAAGCGGGCGGCCTAACCGTGGGTTTGCTCCCTTCCTACCGTGAGGCGGACGCCAACCAATACGTCAAAATCTCTATCCCAACAGGCATCGGCTACGTCAGGAACTCAATGGTTGTGCGCGCAGGACGCGCTGTCATTGCCATCGACGGCTCCTATGGCACGCTCAATGAGATGTCGTTCGCCCTCGCTGAACAGATTCCCGTTATTGGCCTCGACACTTGGGAGTTCGCGTCCGGCGGCAAGCCGGACACCGGCGTCCACCGTGCAGCCACTCCGCAAGAGGCCGTCGACATGGCAATCGCACTCGCTGAACAGAGAGGTGACGCATGAGCGCCATCGAAAGCATCCACGCCCGCGAGATCCTTGACTCCCGCGGCAACCCTACCCTCTCCGTCACCGTCGCACTCGCCGACGGCTCACATGGAACTGCCGCAGTCCCATCCGGAGCGTCCACCGGGACATATGAGGCGGTAGAACTCCGTGACGGCGACGCAGCCCGCTACGGCGGACGCGGTGTGCTGCAGGCAGTCAACAACGCCAACACCCTCATCGCCGACGCCGTCCGCGGCATGGACGCCCGCGAACAAGCCGCAATCGACGGAGTGATGATCGAGCTGGATGGCACTCCCAACAAGGGGCGGCTCGGCGCGAACGCCATCCTTGGCGTCTCTCTCGCCGTCGCCCACGCAGCAGCCGCCTCTCAAGGACTGCCTTTCTACCGCTATCTTGGTGGCGATGATGCCGCCCGCCTCCCCGTTCCGTTCTTCAATATCCTCAACGGCGGCGCGCACGCCGCGGACTCCACGGACTTCCAGGAATTCATGGTCGCCCCGCTCGGCGCAGAGACGTTCGCAGAGGCCCTGCGGATGGGGTCCGAAGTCTATCACCAACTCCGCGCTCTGCTCCGCTCACAAGGTCACAACACCAACATTGGAGATGAGGGCGGTTTCGCTCCCTCCCTCCCTTCCAATCTAGCTGCGCCTGACCTCATCATCCAGGCCATCGAGAACGCCGGTCTCAGGCCGGGCGTGGACTGCCACCTTGCTTTGGATGTCGCCGCCACCGAGCTATTTCAAGACGATGGCACGTACAAACTGGAGCAGGAAGGGCGAGTAGCCACCGCTCTGGACTTGACTAACACATACCGGGAGTGGGCAGGGGCCTACCCGCTCGTCAGCATCGAAGACGGCCTTGGCGAAAGCGATTGGGACGGCTGGGCAACACTGACCTCATCCCTGGGTAGCCAAATGCAGCTCGTGGGCGATGACCTATTCGTCACCAACCGCGAGTTCCTTGAGCGCGGCATCCGAGAAAACGTCGCCAACGCCATACTCATCAAGGTCAACCAGATTGGCACACTCACCGAGACGCTGGATGTCATCGAAATCGCCCGCAACGCCGGTTACGCAGCCATGATCAGCCATCGCTCCGGTGAAACCGAGGACACAACCATTGCCGACCTTGCAGTCGCCACCGGCGCGGGACAGATAAAGTCCGGCGCCCCCGCTCGCGGTGAGCGCACGGCCAAGTACAACCGCCTGCTCGCCATCGAGAACGAGCTTGGCGACAGGGCGATCTACGGAGCAACCGACTTGCCGCGCGGCGGGGGTTAGTAGCTTGGATAGGCATTGATTCGCCTGCATCCTGTAGAATCAGCGAAGGGGTACGGGAAGACACGGGGATTCTTTACGGAGGGGACATGACCACTCGCATTGGCATCAACGGCTTCGGCCGCATCGGTCGACAGGTTCTCAAGGCCACGCTGGAACGACACCCTGACGATCTTGAGGTCGTCGCGGTCAACGACCTGACCGATCCTGAAACCAACGCCCATCTCCTCAAGTACGACAGCACCTACGGCCGTTTCCCCGGCAAGGTGGAAGCCACAGAAGACGGCCTTGCCATCAACGGCAAGGAGGTCCGGGTCGTCGCAGAGCGTGACCCCGCCCAGATCCCGTGGGGCGACCACGGCGTGGATATCGTCGTTGAGTCCACCGGCATCTTCACCGACGCTACAAAGGCCGCCGGCCACCTTGAGGGCGGCGCAAAGAAGGTCATCATTTCCGCCCCAGCCAAGAGTGAAGACCTCACCGTTGTTCTGGGCGTCAACGATGATAAGTACGAACCCGGCGCGCACCGCATCGTCTCCAACGCATCCTGCACCACCAACTGCATCGCGCCCGTCGCCAAGGTCCTCCATGACCGTTTCAACATCCGCAAGGGACTCATGTCCACCATCCACTCCTACACCAACGACCAGAAGATTCTTGACCAGGTTCACGACGATCTACGGCGTTCCCGCGCCGCCGCCGCCAACATCGTTCCCACCTCCACCGGTGCCGCCCGCGCCGTTGGACTTGCCCTGCCGGAACTCAACGGACGCATACACGGCCTTGCCTACCGCGTGCCCACCACGACCGTGTCCATCGTCGACTTCACGGCAGAGATCGACGGCGAGGTGACTGCGGAAGAGGTCAATGACGCATTCCGGGAGGCTGCGGCAACGTCTATGCAGGGCATTCTCGATGTCTCGGATGAACCCCTGGTCAGCTCGGATTTCCGCGGAGACCCGCATAGCGCCATACTGGATTCGCTCTCGACCATTGTCATCGGGGGCAATATGGTGAAGGTGCTCGCGTGGTATGACAACGAATGGGGATACAGCTGCCGGGTCTCAGACCTGGCGCGATTCATGGCGAGCAAGGGACTCTAGCAGAGGCTCAATCCGCACTGCGTGTCGGCGTGGGCCGCTGAAGAATCCCGCGTCGAACATTGCCTGATCTCCGTCTCCGTCAACTTGCCCCATACGCGGGGCTGATTGCGCTTGCGCTCAGCCTGCGCTGGTACGGCCTCGATTGGGGCGGCTACCACCCGGATGAGTGGCCCATCAGCGGGTTCGCATCCGGGCTTGGTATGCCCGGCTCCGTCAGCGAGTTCTTCTCCACGGAAAGCCCTCTCAACCCCGGCTGGTTCAACTACGGCACCCTGCCACTCATCCTCCTCGCCGCCATCGGCTGGATTGGAGATCAGCTCCGTGAGTTCGCCGGTTTCGTTCCCCAGCGCGAAGTCCTCTGGCGCGGCACGACCGGCCTTGCCGACGCCGTAACCGTCGTTCTCATCGTCCATATTGGCCGGGAACTCTATGGCCGCACGGCAGGCTTTCTCGCCGCCGCCCTCTATGCCCTTGCCGTCCTGCCCATCCAGCTAAGCCACTACTACGCTGTCGACCCGCTCATGACTGCCCTGCTAATGGGCAGTCTCCTGGCCTCTATTCGTTTTCTGCGTTCTCGCGACCCGCGCACGGGCTACGTCGCCGCCGCCCTCTTGGGACTCGCCATCTCAACCAAGGCGGCTGCCGTCGTCTTCGTTATCCCTGTGGTCTTTGCATGGCTGGCTTACCTGTGGCTCCCCATACGAAATAATGGCAGCGCCGATGATGTCCGCAGTTCACTGCGGCAAGCAATAGTCGCAGCCCTTATCGCCTTTGCCGCATTTGCCGTCGCCCAACCGTATGCGCTCATCGACTTCTCTACATATCTGAACGATGTTATGACCCAGGCCAACATGGCGAGCGGCGATTTCGAACTGCCATTCACCATCCAATACCAGGAGACAACTCCCTGGCTCTATCATCTCCGCAACCTTGTCATTTGGGGACTGGGAATCCCGCTTGGCATCGCGGCACTGGCGGGCTCAACAGTCATAGCATGGCGAGCCGCCCGCCAACGCAACACGGTTGAACTTCTCTTCATTGCCGCACTGCTCATTCCGTTCCTGTGGCTTGGATCGCAGCAGGTCAAGTTCATGCGGTACCTGCTGCCTCTCTATCCCCTGCTCTGCATAGCCGCCGCCTTTGCCATCCTCTCCGCCATGTCATGGATGATGCGGCTTGGCAAGAGAGGAACGTGGGCGGGAGTATCTCTCGCGGGCATCGTCATCGTCCCCACGGTTTTCTACGCCATCGCCTTTACCACCGTGTTTGGCGGCACACACACCGTCGACCGCATGAGTACATGGATCGAGGACAACGTCCCTCCCGGCTCTGTCATCACAACCGAAGCATGGGACCAGCGATTCCACGGCGAGCATCGCCATGACATCGAATCCATAGAGGTCTATTGGCCCGATAACCGGCTCAAGGCGCAGACGCTGGCCACCCAACTTGACCGCGCCGACTACATCTACATGTTCAGCAACCGCGGCTATGGCTCCGTCTCCCGGCTCCCTGAGCGATTCCCCGTTATGCGTGCCTACTACGACGCGCTCTTTGATGGTGAACTCGGCTTTGAGTTGACCCGTGTAGAGGCCACGTACCCCTCCCTGCTCGGCGTCACGGTCGCCGAAGATACCATCCGCTACCTGGACTTTGAACCGGCCTCTCTCGACGTCATTCACGGCGGCGCAACCGGCCTCGTCATCAACCTGGGCATGGCCGACGAGAGCTTCACCGTCTATGAACGCCCCAAGCCGATGCTGTTCCGCAAAACGACCGCCCTTCCTGAATCTGAGTATGAGCAGATACTTACAGCCGGCCTGCCCCCGCTTGGAAGTCGCGCTGCTGCGCCTGAATCACCCTCCTTGCTCATGAGCCCCGAGCTCGCCGAGGCACAGGATGAGGGCGGCACGTGGACGGACATCATGCCCGTCACGGGTCGCGGCTCCGGCACAGAGTTCGTGCTATGGCTGCTGGCTATTCAGGGCATCGCTCTGGCCGGGTTCCCTCTCATGGCCCGCATATTCCGCCCTCTGCCGGACAGCGGCTATCTGCTCGGCAAGGCGCTGTCCCTGCTTATCGTCGCCTACCTGGCGTGGTTGGGCGCGGCGCTGCAGATCGTCCCGTTCTCGCGCATGAGCGTCGTCGCAGCCATACTCGTCCTCGCCGCCGTCTCCGCATTCATCGCCTATAAATCACGGCGCGAACTGCTGAACCTCATCCGCCAACGATGGCGCTGGCTCCTTACCGCGGAAGCCTTATTCATCGTTGTCTTCTTTGTCCTTGTCATCCTGCGGGCCGCCAACCCGGATCTTTGGCACCCGTTCCGTGGCGGTGAGAAACCCATGGACGTGTCCTATCTCACTGCCGTCACACGTTCGTCGTTCATGCCTCCCTACGATCCCTGGTTCGCGGGCGGCCACCTCAACTACTACTACTTCGGTCACTTCATCGTCGCCACGTTGATAAAACTCACCGGAACCGTGCCGGAATTCGCCGTCAACCTTGCCATTCCTACGTTCTGGACGATGACGTTCTGCGCCGCCTTCTCCATAGGCGTGAACCTTGCCGAAGCAACAACGCAGCGACTCCGCCCGCGACCGTTCCCGGCCATCGGCGCGCTCACTGTCGGGCTTCTCGCCGCCCTCATGGTTGCCATCGCCGGCAATCTCGACGGCCTTGTTCAAGTGGCGGAGCGTATCGGCCCGGCGGCGTGGGACACGATAACGCTGTCCGATTCAGGCGACGTCGGCAATTTCTTAACCGTGTCTGCCTCCGCCCTTGGCGGCGAGGGATTCGATTTCTGGCGTTCCAGCCGCATGGTTGCCGTCCCCGGCACAATCAGCATCACGGAGTTCCCGTTCTTCTCCTACCTTTTTGCCGATCCCCACGCCCACATCTTTGCCATGCCGTTCGCGTTGGTGGCTATCGGTCTGAGTCTTGCAGTCGCGCTCGCCTTGCATGACCGCCGCAGGCTCATCTCTATTGCCCTGCCCTTTAGCGCTCTTGCGCTCACGCTTGGCGCGCTGTTTGCGGCCCACTCCTGGGACTACCCCACGTTCCTGTTCATCGCCGTCGCCGCTATCGGAGTGGCATTGTTGGCGCGACGAACCACCCCCAAGACAACAATCATCCTGACTCTGCTGGCTGCCGCTCTGCTCGTCGCAATCAGTTTTGCCCTCTTCGCTCCCTACCACGCCTCCAACGCCACGTTCTACACCGAGATCGTTGGGAGCAATGAGCAGACACCCGTCCGCTCCCTCCTCGCCATCTTCGGCCTGCCCCTGCTGATCATCGTGGCTTCCGTCCGCCCCGCCGCATCGATCGTGCTTGGTCTTCCCGACGCAAGGCTTCGCGACCTTCTAAGAGAATTCCGCTCGCGTGTATGGCCCCCTGAAGACACGGACACGGCATTCCTAACCCGATTTGCCGGCGTGGTCGGAGGCCTCGTCCTTGCAGCAGGGATCCTGACGCTGTTCATTACCGGATTCGGCAACATGGCGATCACCGCCGCGTTGGCCGCAGTGACCCTCGCGTTCACGTTCTCGGCGCGTCTGCCTCTCCCCGTGAGGCTGTCGTATGGCGCGGCATCGCTGGCCTTTGGCCTGATAGCAGCCGTGGATGTCCTCGCCGTTCAGGACCACCTGGTACGCATGAACACCATCTTCCGCGTTTACCTGCAGGCGTGGCTGCTGCTCGGAATCTCGGCTGCATTCCTGCTCTGGTGGATGCTCCGCTCCGGCGGCGCGCTCAGGATGCCCGGCATCGGCCGCATCTACCGCGTCGCGTTCTACACGGTGCTAACCATCGCTGTAGTGGGCGTAGCCATCTATCCAATCCTCGGCACGAAAGCACGACTCGCCGACCGCATCGACACCGACATCCCCCTCACGCTGGACGGCTCGGCGTACATGCTGGACGGGACCTACATCGATGTCGACAACACCGAAATCGTCCTGCGCCATGAGCTGGACGCCCTCCTCTGGCTGCGGGAGAACGCCGAAGGCCTGCCCGTCGTCGCCGAGGCCGGACTGCCGTCCGTGCAGAATGACACCCCCTACTACCGCATCCAGTCTCGCGCCGCCATGTATGCCGGTCTCCCGATGATTGTCGGCTGGCCGTGGCACCAGAGACAGCAGCGCGGCATCGGCATCGCTGAGCCGGAGATCGACCGCAGGCAGGCGGACGTGAGAAGCCTCTATTCCTCCGGCTCCCCCGCCGTCATCCAGCGTATCCTGGACGAATACGATGTCGGCTACGTCCTCGTCGGCCAGACAGAGCGCGCCTACTACGCTGAAGAGGCCGTCGCCGCCCTGGAGCGGCACTCACAGCTCACACTTGTCTACGAAAATGAAGCGGTTCGCGTATACGAGGTGCTCGGAAGCTGAGCCAGGTTCCGTTTGGCAATTCGGGCGCTGATGCCCAATACTAACCAAAGCCGTCTTACTAGCGAGGTACTTTCTTGGCCGACGTCATCGCAATAATCCGGGACATCGTCATCATCGTCTGGGGTGTGCTTGGCATCCTGATGTTTCTCGCTATTATCCTTGTCGCGCTGAGCCTCTTCCGCGCCCTCAAGCCAATCCTTGAGAACGTTCGCGGCACGACGGGGGAGGTTCGAACGGCCACGCGTCTCGTGACCGACGCCATCATCCGCCCCGCCGTTCCCGTCATCAGCTTTTACACCGGCGTCCGCCAGGGTTTCCGCACCTTGCGCCGATTCGGTCGCCGCGGCCGGGGCTGACTCCTCTCAGTTGGGCAACATCCTGAAACTGTCTTATAATTGCTTCGATAAGCCCGGGCACGGCATAAATACAGCCGGGCGAGGGGGCGAAGCGCGATGGTTGAACAAGATAGCAATACCAATGCCCTGACATTCCTGTTGGGCATCGTTTCCGGTGTGATTGTCGGTGTTGTTCTCGGCGTGCTTTTCACGCCGCAGTCCGGCTCCGAGTCGCGGGCCGATATTCGCACCCGAACGCTCGGACTGCGTGAGCGAGCGCGCACTATCGGAGAGACAGGAAATGACTCCCTTCGGGACGCCATCTCCGAGGGCCGCGACGCCGCAATGCGCGCCGGTCAGGAAATGCAGGACTGGATCCGGCATAACCGCGGAGACGGTTCCGCAACCTAAACTCCCGAACTCACCGGCCTTGAACTGAAAGCGCCCCGTCCAATAGACGGGGCGCAGTTCTTTCCCTTGAGTTGCCCTACTCCGGCGGAACGCCTGTCAACGCCTCCCTCAGCGCCGGCTCTTGATCCTCCTGTGTAACAGCAAGCACTATCTGCCCCGCCTCAAGCTGCAGTCCGTTTGTTGGCATGCTCACCGTCTGATCCGGGCCCACGATCAGGATAATCTTGCTGTCGCCGGGCAGCCGTAGCAGGCTGACTTCCTCTCCAAGCAGCGGCGAATCTGCCGTCACTTCCACCTGGCACAGCTCCCGTCCCGTCCCGCGCAGCGACAACACCTGCGTCAGTGGTCGAGACGGCATCTCCTGCACGATCTGCGACATAATCACGTCCGTAGAGTTCACGGTCGCGTCCACGCCAAGAACGCTGAATATCTCCCTGTTCCGTGGATCATTGATGCGCGCCACCGTTCGTGGCACCCGGAAACGCGCCTTGGCCACCTGGCAGGCGATGAGGTTGTCCGCATCATCACCCGTCACCGCCACGAAAACGTCCGCCCTGCCGGTTCCTGCATCCTCCAGCACGCTCACCTCGCAGCAGTCGCCCTGGTAGCTTGCGCTGCCGAGATCCTCGGCAATGACGGCACAGCGGTGGGCATCCTTCTCAATGCACAGGACTTCGGCCCCGTTGGCCAGCAAGGCCTGTGACAGCCCGAAGCCAACTTTGCCCCCGCCCGCGACGATTACGTACATATCGCTATCCGTCCTCCGGCGCTTTGTCTGGTTCGTCAAATATCATTTCGCGCATCAGACCCGTCACGAACCGCGGCGAACTGAGCGTCTGAAGACCCAGTCCCTGGAAGACGTCTGCGCGGCTGTCGTCATAGACGCGGGCAATCACGCGGGGCACCTTGAAGATGTGCTTTGCCACCTGCGCGGCCATGAGGTTTCGATTATCGCCCTGTGTCACGGATACAAACACGTCCGCGTTCTCTATTCCGGCCCGCTGCAATGCCGCAGAATCAAGCCCGTCCCCGATGATTGCATCACCACGGAATTGTGCAGTGAGACGCCGAAAAGCGTCCTGCCGCACGTCCATGATTGTCACATCATGGCCTTCGTCTGTCAGGCTGCGAGCCAGCCCGGACCCTACTCGCCCGCAGCCCATGATCAGAAATCTCATTATCAGCTCATTCCTTGTCGATCCACCTGGTCAGCGAACGCCATTCTGGTTGATGGGCGCGCGGAGAATCCACACCGGGGACGGCACATGCTGCAGAACGTGAGCGGTGGCGGACCCCAGGCTGTAGTCTCCATAACGCCTCTCATGGTCGATGCCCATAATCACGAGGTCTGCGCCACGCTCCACAGCTTCCGTCACGATCGCCGGCCCGGCCTGCCGCGCCTGCAAAAGCTCCGTGGCCACACTCGTCTTCCTGTGCGGCCAATGTTTCTCGATGTCGCTGAGGATGCGCTCGCCGTTCCGGACTTGCTCATGCATCGGATCATTCAACGGCACTGCCCGCGGCACCTCGATGATGTACAGCACGTGTACACGTCCGGATGACTCCCGCGCCACTTCGCCCGCCACTTTCAGTGCAGACTCATCCATTGACGATCCCACGAGCGGTACAAGAACCGTTTGCGCGGCGGGCAGGTCACCCTTCCCGCCAAACAGGCTCGTGAATGATCCAAGCCATGAGTCGGCCCCTGTCTGCCGTCGTGCGCTCCTCATTGCCGTCTCAGCTTATCCCTCTGCGCCAAGCGACCGGCCGCCTAGCAGGTGCAAGTGGAGGTGCGGCACACTCATGTGCGCGTCCGGGCCGTTGTTGATGGCGAGGCGATACCCAGACTCGGAAATACCCTCGGAAGACGCGAGCCGGTTCGCGATGTCCGTAAGAGTGCCCATGACTGGCAGCTGCGTATCCGTTATCTCCCCAACACTCGGAATATGCTCCATCGGAATGATCAAGATGTGGACGGGCGCGCGGGGGCTGATGTCACGGATAGCAAAAGCCTTGTCATCCTTGTGCAGGAACTCGCTCGGTATCTCCCCGTCGCGAATTCGACAGAATATACAGTCTTCCGACTCTGTCACCGGCCGGCCTCCACGCCTACCCTGTCAGGCTGTACGTCGCCTCGGCCTCCGCCACACGCTCATCTTTCTTGAGCTTGTCCAGGTGCGTGCGCACGTTCCCGGCCGCCGCGCGGCGGAGCTCCCTCTTTAGGTTCCGCGGATAGATGTCCTTGACCATCTCATCCACTTTTTCAATTCCCTTTTCCAGCGAGGAAACCACCTGGTCCTCGCGCTCCTGTCGATGGGACATGTACCACGAGACAAGCCGACGTCCCCGCGGCGGCGCTACCACCCCGCCATGCCCCGGAGCAATCGTGTCCACGCGCAGCTTGGCCAGCTTGCCAAGAGTCTTCATGTACTCGTACAGGTCCTGAACAGATGAGGACGAGGAGCCCAGGATCGTGTCCCCTGTAAACAGTATTCGCTCAGCTGCCAGGTGATAGCAGACATGATCAACGGCATGGCCCGGCGTGAACAGCGCGCGTACAGCGGTTCCGCCGCCCGTCCGCACCATTTCCCGTGACTTGAGAGGAACAACCAGGTCATCCGCGTGTCCAAGCACACTCCGCATCTGCTTCGCCAGCTTCGGGTGGCAGCGAACCGGCGCGCCCGTGGCCTCCTGGATCCGGTCGACACCACCTGTGTGGTCGCCGTGCCCATGAGATAGCAGGATGCCGTTGATCTTTGGTGAGCCGAGGCCTTCCCAGTACTCGAGAATCTGCTTCGTCCAGGAGCGGTCATGCTCTCCGGTATCCAGTATCAGCATCTCCTCAGACGGATCGCCGATGAAATAGATGGTGGTTCCGCCAGGATGCATGTAGTGCGTATCCGCGATATGGCACCCGTAAACGTGGTCACTGATCTGTGTCATTTCTACTCCTCACAGCCATCCGCCGCCCGGTTCACGTTGCAGGCAACGCGAACGACTGTAGCGCGGCGGAAAGCGATGGTCAACGCCCGTCCTGCCCTTTCCCATCAAATTGCTCGAATTGCAGCGCTTCAAATTCCTTGTCCAACCCTGCCAACACAAGCACGTCGCCCTGGGAGACCTTTTCAAATCTGTCCGGTTGAATCACGGCCTCAGTTCGATTGCGGATAATGAGTACCACGCTCAGTTCATTCGCCTGGCGAGGATGCACCAGGCCAAGCTCTTCGATGGTTCTCCCCGCCATCCCGTCATTAACCACTACCGTGCTGATTCCATAGTCGCGGCTCAACTCAAAATAGTCTTGAACGCCCTTGAAAGACAGGCTATGGGCAAGTCGCTCAGCCGTATCAAGTTCAGGGAACACCACTCGATCCGCGCCCAGCTGCCTGAGCGCATTCCCATGCAGTTCATCCCGGGCCCGGGCGACCACCTCCATCGCGCCGAGTGTCTTCAGCAAGACCGTGGTCAACAGGCTGATCTGGATATCGCCCCCGACCGCGACAATGACAGTTTCGGATTCAGGAACGCCAAGCTCGATAAGCGCTGCGCGGTCGCTCACGTCCGCGACCATCACGTGCTGAAGCAAGGCGGCCGATTCCCGCACCCGATTGGGATCCCTATCGATGGCAAGCACGTCGATGCCTTTCAATTGAAGGTCGCGCGCAACCCGCTGGCCGAATCGGCCGAGTCCCAGAACAGCTACCTGCCCTTTTGCCACGTCAGCACTCTCCGCCGAGTTGATTCCGTACTAGCCTATCCTAACTTCCCCTTCCGGGTACCGGAAACGGGCGAACCTCTCTCGATTAGCCAGCTCAAGCGCAAGGAAGAACGGCGCAAAGCGGCCCACAAACATCGAGACGATTATCATGCTTTTCCCGAAGTCCGACATGCCCGGAATGGTTCCGGCCGACAGTCCCACAAGCCCGAATGCAGAAACCACGTCAAACAGTATTTCTACAAAGTGTGCGTCTTCAATGAGATCCAGCAGGAGCGCAATCGCATTGACCCACACAAACGCAAAACTCGCAATCGTGATGGCGCGCCGCACCTGCACGTCCGCTATTTCCCGACCAAAGATGGACGCGTGCGCAAGTCCTCGTACGCTCGACATCACGGATGTGAACATGACCATGAAGGAGTTGATCTTGATGCCGCCTGTCATTGACCCCGCGGCCCCGCCAATCACCATCAGCCACATCAATAGGAAGAGTGTGTGCTCATATGTCGCGTTCACCGCAAAAGTGCTGAACCCTGATGTCCTGTTGCCCACCGCCATCACAAGACTGTCCCAGATACGATTCGGTATGGGCTGTGAACCCAAAGTTTCCGGGTTGGACCATTCGGTGATCAGGATGCCGATGAAGCCGGCAACCGCAACACCCACCATGCCGGCTATGACAATCTTCACGTCCAGGGGCAGAGTCAGCCATCGCTTCTGCCGGTAAATGACTATGAGGATCGCCGCGCCCGTCGCTCCAACGAATGAAAGGAGTGTGATCGGCCCGGCCACCAATATCGAGTAACGGTACTCAAAGAGACTTGGCGCGCCGCCGGTAATATCGAACCCCGCATTGTGGAATGCGGATACCGAATGGAATACGGCAAACCAGCTGGCCTCTCCAAGGCCATGCCCGGCCACGATAAAACCCACTATCAGCACGAGGAATCCTATCAACTGCAGGACGAGTGAGATTCGGATGACTTCCTTCGCCTCTTGACTCACTCTCCCAAGTGAGCCGCCCCCCAGCGTTGCCCGCAGCGATTGCCTGTCAGAGAGCGATGCCCGGCGCTCACGCCCAAAGATGATGATCGCGAGGCCGGCAACATAGCCCAGACCCCCAACCTCTATCAGGCCCAGGATGATGAGGTGCCCATAGATCGACCAGTATTCGCCGGTCTCGACAACAATGAGTCCCGTGACGAAAGAAGCGGATGTCGCTGTGAAAAGTGCCGTGATGAAATCGGTCGCCGTGCCGTCTGCGGTGGCCCAGGGCATCAACAGCAGTGTCGTTCCGAGAGCGATAAGCAGGCCGAAGAAGAGTGTTATTCGTGCGTACGGCGTGCCCAGGAATCGGGGCAGTCTCGGAGTTCTCGGTCGACTTATGGCGAGTCGGCGAGATTGAGTGCCAACGGAGCGGCGCACAAGCCGCTCTCGGGGGCGCTGTCTGTTATCGACCCCCATGGCAGGCTAACCGTCAGCCCCAGTGAAAACTATCACGCAACGATTGTACGCCCTGCCCGCAAGGCCACCCACACGCAAAGGGCCCCCTCCCCCCGTTCACCCTGAGCCTGTCGAAGGGCATGAGCGGAACCAGCAGCCCTTCCCCCACAAGGGAGAAGGCCGAGGTGGGGCCTGTCATTCCGAGCGTAGCCAAGGAATCCAGAGTCTCGATTCTTCAACCGGTCCCCAATGAAAAGAGGCGCCCCATCGGGACGCCCCTAAAACTCGGTTTAGCCGAAGGCCCTAGCTCTTGAACCCCGGATCCTCTCCCTCCTCCATCATCGTGATCGCCCGCTCCGCAACCTGCTTGAACACGTCGTACGGCTGCGCGCCCACAAAGAAGAACCGCCCGATAACGTAAGCCGGAATCCCCGTCACGCCGATGTTCAGCGCGTCCTGGTACTGCCGCTCAACCTCTTCCTTGTACGTGCGGTCCTCGATGTGCTTGTGCATCGTCGGCCAGTCAAGACCGACTTCCTCCGCGATGGGCTTGAGATTCTCAACCACCCCAAGATCGACGCCGTCGCCCCAGTAGGCGCGGTACGCTGCCTCATGGAACGCCTCTCCCGCGCCCGCCTGCTTGGCGGCCTCCGTCGCCTCCAGTGCAAGACGCGTGTACGGGACTCGCTCAGGGCGATTCATAACGATGCCGGCAGCCTCCGCGGCCTGCTGCACGGGTGAGTTCGGATTGTTGTACCGCTCCGGGCGAGCGATGCCCTCCGGCGGTAGATCGGGACGCAGGAAGAACGCGCGATAATCAATCTCGACGTTGAAGTCCTGCTTCAGCTTATCGACCCTCTCCTGGCCGATGTAGCACCACGGTCAAATGTAGTCGTACCAGACCGTGACCGGTAGAGTGATTCCGCTCGCCGTGGTCGCCATGTCAAACTCCCATGGATTCTCCGGGGGATGTGGCCATGATACCCCAAAACCCTCTCCCCTCTCGTGGGGAGGGCTGGGTGAGGGGCACACTCCGATCACCCTGAGCTTGTCGAAGGGTCCGCTCCAACTATCGCGCCTGTCCCGCTATACAGGTACAATAGCTATGTGCGAGTGTTGGTCGGTCTCTTCGGGAGACGGCCTTCACAGGGCGGGTTTGCCCACGGCGTAAGAATGAAACAGGTGAAACTCAGTGACCACAGTTGACGAGACGATACAGGATGTTGCTCCTGAGTCCAATCAGGAACTCAAGAGCATTGCCCAGCAGGACTACAAGTACGGTTTCATCACTGAAATTGAAACTGACACCGTACCGCCCGGCCTCACGGAAGACACCATCCGCATCATCTCCTCCAAGAAGAATGAGCCGGAGTGGATGCTGGAATGGCGCCTCAAGGCATTTCGGCATTGGGAATCCCTTCTCGACAAGGAGCAGATCCCGGATTGGGCGCACATCAAGCACCCCCCGATCGATTTCCAGGACATGATCTACTACTCCGCCCCCAAGCAGAGGGAACAGCTAAGCAGCCTCGACGAAGTCGACCCAGAGGTTCTCTCAACCTTTGAAAAGCTCGGCATCCCGCTTGAGGAACAGAAGCGACTTGCCGGCGTTGCGGTAGACGCCGTCTTTGACAGCGTCTCCGTCGCCACAACCTTCAAGGAGAAGCTCGCCGAACTTGGCATCATCTTCTCCTCCTTCTCGGAGGCCATCCAGGACCACCCGGAGCTTGTCCGCAAGTACCTCGGCTCCGTCGTGCCCTACACCGACAACTTCTATGCCGCCCTAAACGCCGCCGTCTTCTCTGACGGCTCCTTCTGCTACATCCCCAAGGGCGTCCGCTGCCCCATGGAGCTCACCACCTATTTCCGTATCAACACAGAGAATAGCGGCCAATTCGAGCGCACCCTGATCGTCGCGGACGAGAGTTCCTACGTCAGCTACCTTGAGGGCTGCAGCGCCCCCATCCGTGACACCAACCAGCTCCACGCCGCCGTCGTTGAGCTTGTCGCCATGGACGACGCAGAGATCAAGTACTCCACCATCCAGAACTGGTACCCCGGCGATGAAAACGGCAACGGCGGCATCTACAACTTCGTCACCAAGCGCGGCAAGTGCCTGGGCGCGCGCTCCAAGATCTCATGGACGCAGGTTGAGACCGGTTCCGCCATCACGTGGAAATACCCCAGCGTCCTCCTGCAGGGCGACGACTCCATCGGCGAGTTCTACTCCGTCGCGCTCGTCAAGGGCCGCCAGCAGGCGGACACCGGCTCCAAGATGACCCACATCGGCAAACGCACCAAGAGCACCATCATCGCCAAGGGTGTGTCAGCAGGTCAGGCGGAGAACACCTATCGGGGCCTTGTTCGCGTCAACCCCGGCGCGGATGACGCATGGAACTTCACCCAGTGCGACTCCCTCCTCATCGGCGACCAGTGCGGCGCGCACACCACGCCCTACGTCGAGGTCAAGAACAAGTCCGCCCACCTTGAGCATGAGGCCTTCACGTCCCGCGTCAGCGAAGATCAGCTCTTCTACTGCAACTCGCGCGGTATCTCTGTTGAGAAGGCCCACTCCATGATCATCAACGGGTTCTGCGAAGAGGTCTTCAAGAAGCTGCCGTTCGAGTTCGCCGTTGAGGCCACGCGGCTCCTTGAACTCAACCTTGAAGGCACCGTCGGCTAGACAGTCCGTCACACGGCAGATCTGGCAAGGATTACATGACCACCACAAGCCCGCTCGAAACATATCTCACGGATTTTGCAGACGCCGCGAGGGAGTACCACACTGCCCGCGCCGGCAGAGACCCTGAATGGGTTGCCACCATTCGCGAAGAGGCGCTGGAGAGTTTCCGGGAACTCGGCCTACCCATCACCCGCCGGGGCAACGAGGAATGGAAATACACGGACATCCGACCCCTCGTCCGGCAGGGATTCGCGGCCCCATCTTTCGCTGAAAGCGATGCTCCGGCCGCCCTTGACCTTGAGTCTCTCAATGTTGGAGATGCTGCATGGCGCCGGGTCGTGGTGGTAGACGGGCGATACTCTGCGGAGCTTTCAGCTTTGGACGGCTTGCCGGACGGCGTTGTCATCGGCAGCCTTGCAGAGGGTGTTCATTCCAACACCGATGCCGTGCGCGCCCATCTTGCCCGTCTCGCTGATTACACGGAACACGGCTTCACCGCCCTCAACACTGCCCTCGCCGCAGACGGCGCGTTGATCCTTCTCCCACGCATGACCGCAATCGAACAACCCATCCAGGTGGTCTACGTCTCCACGGAGCGAACACAGGGCACAGCATCAATGCCTCGCACTTTGGTCATCGCCGAGGAGGACAGCTCCGCCGCCATCGTTGAGACACACGTCTCCTTGTCTGACGACGCCCATCTGACCAATGCCGTCACGGAGATCGTTGTCGGCGCGGGGGCGAACATCTCCTACTGCAAGGTGCAGCAGGAGAGCGAGGCCACCTATAACGTTTCCACCACCCTGGTGGAGGTCAGTGAAAACGCGACTTTCCGTGCAATGGCCATCGACATCGGCGGACGGCTCACCCGCAACAACCTCACCATCATCATGGCGGGCGAGGGATCGAACAGTGACGTCCGCGGCGCATATATCATCACGCGTGACCAACACGTGGACAACCAGGTCATCGTCGACCACCTCGTCGGTCACAACGATATGAACGAAATCTATAAAGGCATCCTTGACGGTCATGCCCGCTCCGTCTTTCACGGCAGCATCATCGTCCGCCCCGACGCCGCCAAGGTGAATGCCATGCAGGTGGACAAGAACCTGCTGCTGTCCAATGACGCGGAGGCGGACACCAAACCCGCGTTCTGGATCTATTGCGATGACGTGCGCTGCGGACACGGCGCAGCCTGCGGCAACCTTGACGAAGACGCCATGTTCTACTTGCGGAGCCGCGGCATTGAGGAGGAAGAAGCCCGGATGATGCTCATTCGCGCCTTTGCCTCAGAGGTGGTGGACGCCATCCAGGAGCCGTCTATTCACGAGCACGTCGCCGCGCTTATTGCTGACAAGTTGGATAACCTCTAGGCAGGCATTTGCGTCGTTGTGGATGATGTAGTGGGGACGAAAGCGAGCCGTCCCGCAAGAGGAGTGGAGGTGTCATGACCACGGATTCCGCACCGCTCCGTATAGCCGTTATCGGCTCAACCGGCTCGCTCGGCCAGATCGTGCTTTCCGTTGCCCGCTCACTTGGCGACAACGTCCGCGTCGTCGGCCTCGCCGCCGGTTCAAATCTTGAGCGCCTCGCTGAACAGATCCAGGAATACCGCCCCACCCTTGCGGGCTTCGCCCGGGGGCGGTGGCGTGAAGAGGTCCCGGAGGGCGTGGAGTTCAAGTCCATCAATGACATCGTCTCGTCTCCTGACGTAGACATGGCCGTCATCGCCAGCGTCGGACGAAACAGCCTTGAAGCAGCGTGGACGGCAATTGATGCCGGGAAGCGTGTCGCCATCGGCAACATTGACACCCTCTACATCGCCGGTTCCCTGCTCGCCCGCCGCGCAAAGGAAACCGGAGCGACGATCTTCCCTCTTGATGACGAACCTATCGGCGTCTGGCAAACGCTGTGGGGAGAGAGCACGGAGTCCGTCCGGCAGGTCACTATGACCTCAACGTGGGGCACGGTGCAGGCACGCCGCCTGCCCCGCCATGGCACTCAGCTCCCCTCCTCAATGCCGAACGCGCGCCCTGCCCGAGCCGTTGGACGCAAGCGCTCAATCGATGCCTCAACCCTCATGGTCAAGGCAACGCAGGTAGCGGTCGTCAACTCTCTCTATGACATCCCCCTGGAGAACATAAATATCCTCTTCCATCCACAGGGCCTCGTCCGCGCCCTGACCGAGTTCAACGACGGATCGGTCAAATCCGCCCTCTTCATCCCGGATATGCGCGTTCCCGTCCAGCTTTCACTCGCACACCCAAACCGATGGGCGAATGCAGAGATCAATCGCGTCGACCTCCTCGCAGAGGGCCGCCTCTCCTTTGAACCGCTAGAGCATGAGCTTTTCCCCTGCTACCAGATTGCTATTGACGCAGCGCGGCAGGGCGAGACTTATCCGGCAGTCGTGGCGGCGGCCAATGACGCCGCTATTGAGCTCTTCATCTCTCAGCAGATTGGCCTCACTGACATCCCGAATATCATTGAACGCGCCGCAAACGCCCATCGCCCTCAACCCCTTGACGACTACGCAAGCATCATTGAGGCGATGGACTGGGCAAAGACCTTTGTTGGGGGCCAGGTTCCGTACTGATCATCGGATCGCGGTCTCTCTTATCCAAAATTTATCGCGCTAACAGACCGACCGGAGGACGAATGAAACCCTGGCGAGCACTTACAATTGCCCTCTTCGTTGTGGCGCTCGCCGCCGCGTCAATCGCATGCGAAGACGAAGAAGAAGCTGAACCAACCACCGAGCCGACGCGCACGCCGGCAGTCACAACTCCTGTCACCGTTCTCCCAACCGCAACACCTGCCCCCACCGCCACGCCTGAACCTGAGCCAACGGCCACACCGCGCCCACAACCAACAGCTACCCCTCAGCCTCAGGAAGAAGTGCTAACCATCCTCTATTGGCAGGCGCCTACCCTGCCGTTCCCCTACCAGGCCTCCGGCTTCAAGGATCGGGACGCGGGAGCGATCACGCTTGAGCCGTTGGCCGTAATCGACCCCGACGGCAATCTTGTACCCAGGCTCGCTGAGGAGATCCCCACCGTCGAAAACGGCGGCATTTCTGAAGACAGCCTCACCGTCACATGGCGGCTGCGTGAGAATCTCAGGTGGTCGGACGGGAGCGACCTCACCGCCGATGACGTTGCCTTTACATGGGTCTATTGCACGACCGCAGGAATTGGCTGTCTTTCCGAGCACACATTCAGCGCCTTTGAATCCGTCGAGGCCGTGGACGACCGGGAAGTTGTCTTCACGCTTACACAGAAGGCGCGGGACCCCGTAATACTCCTTGCAGGGACGGACATCCCGATCATCAACAAGGCCCAATTCGAAGACTGTGCCACCGCAGCCACACCCAACTGCGATGAACAGCACCGAGTTCCCATCGGCTCCGGCCCCTATCGAATCGTAGAATTCGAGTCCAATGACCGCGCCGTCTATGAACGCAACCCGCACTATTGGGGTGGACGGCCCCATTTTGACCGCGTGGAGCTCATCGGCGGCGGCGATGCCGAGTCAGCCGCTCAGGCCGTTCTGGTTGACAGTACAGCAGACTACGCCTGGAACCTGCAGGTGCCCCGGGCCCAGCTTATTCTTTGGCTCGGCAACGACCTAGGTGATCTTGTCACGGCCTTTGCCAGTGACGTTGAACGGATCGTCGTCAACCAGACGAATCCCCACACGGACATTGAGGATAACCGCTCGGAGTACCTTGATGGCCGGAATCCGCACCCCTTCCTGACATTCACACCTATCCGCAAGGCCATGTCCATGGCCATCGACCGCCAACACATCGTCGATGAACTCTACGGCTCTGCGGGCGTAGCAACGTGCAACCTCGTTACCGCTCCGGCGCGGTTTGTCTCCGAGAATAACGACGGCTGCCTTGTGCAGAACATCGAAGGTGCCAATGCCCTGCTCGACGAGAATGGCGTCGTAGATACTGACGGTGACGGCGTTCGCGAATACAACGATGTCCCTCTCACGCTCACTTACCAAACGACAGTCAACGCTGTTCGTGAGGACACCTTCGCGCTGATCCAGGGCTGGTGGGCTGAGATCGGCATCGAGAGCAAGCTAATCACTCACGATGCCAGCATCTTCTTCGGTGGCAATCCCGTTGAGGCTCCCGAGTCCTATCGACGCTTCCTGGCCGATGTCCAGATGTACACAACCGGCCCAGGCCTTGACCCGACAAGCTATCTCTCCACGTACCAATGCGACCATATCCAGTCCCGCGAGAATATGTGGGCCGAAGAGAATAACGTTCGTCTGTGCAACGAGACCTATGACTGGATATACAGCCAACTCGAGAACGCCGCCAGCGAACCCGAACGGGAAGCCAACTTGCGTGCGCTCAACGACGCCATCGTGCGTCCGGCATATGAGATTCCCCTTGTGCGTCGCGGCCTCCTCTCAGCAAAGATAAACGGGCTGCAGGGTGTCCGCATGAACGCATGGGACAGCGAGCTCTGGAACATCGCGGAATGGCATCGCTAGTCGATCGGCAGCGGCACAACGGCAGGAATGTACTACTACGATCTCCACTCCCACTCCGTCGCCTCTGACGACTCTCGCGCCACGGTGGAGCAATACCTGAAGTGGATTGGCACGTTGAGGAAGCGCGGCATGCAAGTGGACGGCATCGTCCTCACTGAACACCGCCAATTCTCCCTTGATTTCGACTATTCGGCGCTTGCCGCGCAATTTGGCGTCACCATCCTGAAAGGTGCCGAACTGGATACACGGCACGGCCATTTCCTTGTCTACGGCGTTTCCGAGAAACTCGCCGGCGACATCGATCCCACAGATGTGGCGATGGACTCCTTCCGTCTGATGGAGACCGCTGAGAAACACGGAGCGATAGCCATTCCTGCCCACCCGGGACGCGCCGGCATCGGTCTCGTCTCGTGGATGGCGGACGGCATCGAGTTCCCACAGGTCACCACCGTCGAATATCTCAACGGCGGAAATCGCCCGGAAGAGGCCGAGGCGGCCGAGAAATTGGTAGTCGAAAAAGGCTACTCTGGAATCGGCGGCAGCGATGCCCACTTTGTCAGCGCCATCGCACGCTGCCTCACTGCCTTTGACGCGCCGATCTCGTCCGAGGCGGAGCTTGTTGAAGCGCTACGGTCCGGCGAGTTCACCGCCGTCCGGCTGGAGGACACACAGGAGTAATCTCTTTCTGGAGAATCGGGAGGGATAGAGAAGAATGACAACATCAGGTGGGAACGGCGGAGATGCCGCTGCGCCGCAGATAACCTTCAATGAGGCCATCCTGCACGTCGAACAGATGACGGGCGTCATTGAGTTGACGCAGGAGTTGGTCGACCGCTATATCGAGCTGACCGGCATCCCGAAGACCGAAGTGGCGGACGGTGAACGGCGAGAAGCTCCCATGGCCATGCTCAACGTCTTTTTCACCCGCAACCAGGAACGGGGCGCGGACGTCAAGCTGGAGGGCGCAACCGTTGGTCTCAACGCGGGCCGCGCCATTGAACTCCATACTCCCATCTACGTTGGTGACAAGCTGACACGATACGCCGTCCTCCAAGACGTGTACTCGAAGACGGGCCGCTCCGGAACGATGGCATTTGAAGTCTGGGAGATTCTCTTTCGCAATGATGCGGGCGAGCTTGTCGCCCGCGCCCGCGACTCCATGGTGTTCCGAGCGCCGGGCGTTCCTCCGGCGAAAGACGGGGAGGCAGGCTCATGAACAACGATCAGGTCCATGCGGACATTGGCGATGAGGTTCCACCCATCGAATGGACACCCCACACCTCGTGGGTCAAGGACATGATGGCCCTCTCCGGCTGGCTCAATGACAACGACGCGGAGCGAGGCTCAATGAGCACCCCCAGCCGGTTCACGGATGAGGAAGCCGCCCGCAGCGAAGGGTTCACCAGTCTGATCGTTCCCGGCAACCTCGGCATGACCGCTATGGAAACTGCCCTCCAGCAGTGGCTGCCCAACGGCCGCATCGAGAAACTCGATTGCGTCTTCCGTATGCCGGTCAACCAGGGCGAGACATACACCGCTACCGGCGTCGTCACGGACCGCCACGACGAGCCGAACCGTGTCATCCTTGAGATTGACGTGTACCTGCTGCGCGCCGACAATCAGCGCCCGCAGGGCGGCACGGCAGTCGTTACTATCGCGACGGGATAGACAGGAATCAACAAAACCTCTGCCCTGTGCAAAGCAGATTCAATAAGGAGGAGCTCAGGATGGCAGTCTACTCAATAAACGGCAAGACCCCTCAGATCGATCCCACAGCATGGATCGCCCCGTCGGCAAGCGTTATCGGCGACGTCGTAATCGGCCCCAACGTCAGCATCTGGTTCAACGCGACCCTGCGTGGAGATTCCGGCCGCATCACGGTTGGTGAGAACACCAACATCCAGGATGGCGCGGTGCTCCATGAGGAAACGACTATCGGCGCGAACTGTGTCATTGCCCACATGACCCTCGTCCACCACGTCAAGACCGGTGACAACGTCCTGATTGCCAACGCCGCCAAGTGCGTCGGCGCGCCCGGCCCGGCGGAGATTGAGATTGGCGAAGGCGCAATCGTCGGCGCGGGCTCTCTTGTCACCCCCGGCACCAAGATCGAGCCGAACACGCTGGTAATGGGCAGCCCCGCCAAGCCCGCCCGTGAAGTTGATGACCGCTTGCGCGGCGTCCAACAGGGCCCCTTGCAGGCCTATCTCAGGAGCAAAGACGACTACAAAGGCGACTCATTCCAGCAAGTCGGCTAAAAGCCTTCTCCGCCTCAACCCGCCTGCCCCTCCGTTCGCCCTGAGCCTGTCGAAGGGCAGGTTCGCCATGTCATTCCCGCACCCATCCGTCATTCCGGACGCCCCTTCCGTCATTCCCGCGAAAGCGGGAATCCAGAACGGGGGATGCCGGAACCCTACGACCCGCCTTGCAACCTTGACTGGTACAGATAATCCGTCACTGCCAGGATCGCGTTATACAGGTACGCGATGTACTCGTGCAGCGGCAGGTCGAGCGGCCTGATCTCCTCCCGCCGGTCCGCATACTCCTGCGCGCCCAGCGTTTCGAAAGTGGCACGGACAACCAACTCATAGATCTCCCCGTCCGGGCAGACGACGATAGGCCCCCGGTCCGGTGACTCCATCTCGCGAGGCTCCACCTCAATGGCCTCGAGTGGCGAATCGGGAAACACGGCCGGAAATCGCTCGATCTGGTCGATGGCGGCCAACAGCGTCTCGCGCAAATCTCCAACGCTCCGCTGCAGAACGGAATCGCTGCGCGCCCGCAGCGTCAACGGATCCACCGACGGCATCCCACCTTGCACCACTGTCTCCTCCGTTTACTGGACATTCCTCTAAATCAATAGCACCTCACGAGAGTAGCACTGCGCCAAATGTCCCGTTCGCCCTGAGCCTCCCCTCCGTCATTCCCGCACCCCTCCGTCATTCCCGCGAAAGCGGGAATCTGAATCTCATCGACCCAACCAAACCCCGTAATTCCTACCCATGTCATCCTGAGCATCCTCCCACATCATCCTGAGCATCCCCCATATCATTCCGAACGCCCCACTGTCATTCCGAGCGCAGCCGAGGAATCTAAAACCTCAATTCCTCCGGCATTCCCTTTGACCGAGATTCGCGGGGAAACGTATCATGAATAGGTTGCGATCGTGTCCGGCAACGTAGCTCAGCGGCAGAGCGGGCGCTTCATAAGCGCTAGGTCACAGGTTCGAATCCTGTCGTTGCCACCACACGAGACACATCCGTGGCGCGCGACGGCCGGAACCGGCGCGGAGAACCCATCTCTGCGCGAACTTGAATCGCGACGCGATGGAGAACAGAAAGAGTCACGGCCAACGGGGGCGGTTAGCTCAGCTGGTTAGAGCGCTTCCTTCACACGGAAGAGGTCACAGGTTCGAGTCCTGTATCGCCCACACCGACCGGATTCCCCACGACCTCATGTAGGGGGTGACGGTAGAGAGACAGGCTGTGCGGTTCACATTGCTCGGAACCAGCACGTTCACTTACGTCGTTAGAGTCCCCACCGCAGTCGGACAGTACACCTTCTCCGGCGTCATCAGAAACGGCAACCGCAAGGCCCGGACCATCCTGTCGCGCCTGTGTCACGGAAATATCACAGAAAATAACGTGAGATAGCCGGGAAGTTTACGATACGCTTACATGTCATCTCTACAATAATACGGAATCGACGGGCGCATCAGCGTCGCAGGCACACACCCTGCCATGCGCGGACGGAGCTTCGGCTCCGGTGGAAACAGAGCGGGCCAGGCCGTGGCCCGTCGCTGGGGCGCCTATGCACGAGAGGTGGATTCCGTCTGTATCAAAGTCATCCTGCTGCGCGCAGTGCTGAGCCTCGCAGGCGCACTGGCCGTCTTCATCGCCTTTCCGGCACATGCCCAGAGCCCTCCCACATGTCCGGACCCCACCCCGACCGCAGTGGACGTTCAAGGCATTCCTATTGTCGTCACGTCAACCGTCGATGACTACTTCGTCCTTTACGTGATATCTGACCTGGACGGCGCCGAGCTGCAGGTTCCGGTAGCCGTGACCCTGGGCGAGGCGGGGACGACCACACTATCGGAGAACCTGGCGGCATTGCCTGTGGAACGCTACCGGGTGGAGAAGTACCAGGTCGCCGACCAGGCCGACGTCGACGGCGACTGCACCGACGACATCACCGAACTCGAGAACCTGGGAAGCATGAATCCGGTCAATCCCGCCATGATCCCCAACCCAAACGACGGCGTCGTGGCCGTCACCGACCACGCAGCGTTCATGGCCCGGGGAACTGGGTTCTACAGGGGGACCGTACTGAAGTTCGTTCTACTGGACCTGGATACCGCGCGTCCGGTTGTCTACTTCATCAACACGCAACGGCACCAGCGCCACCAGACCTTTTTGGAGGCGCTGGACCTGCAGCGAGAGGGCGCGATTACCGGCAACATCACCTACGATCCGGCGTTCACCGTGCCAGGCCGTGGCGTCGCCGGCTTCTACTACAACTACTTTCCGCGGCTGGCTGGAGAGTCCTTCGCTCACGCGGAGCGGGTGCACACCGTGCTCGGTGCCAGCCTGGGACTCCTCGATGACAACCTCGCCCTGCATGCAGACAGCGTACTGCTTCCTCTTATCCAGGATCGGTTGCCTCTGCTTCGCGAGTCCCGGATCCTTCTGGCGTTCGATCCCGACGTCTACGGCGACGTGGAGTTCCTGGCGCTCAACACCGGGATTGGCTACGGACGGTTGAGGATCCTGGAAGCGGACGAGCGTCCCCATCCCCGCGACATCATCGTCTCCGCGACGCTGCCCAACGAGCTGCCTCGCGTGGCTGGCATCCTCACCGCCGCGCCCCAGACGCCCCTGTCCCATGTGAACCTCCGCGCGGTGCAGAACGGCATCCCCAACGCCTACGTAAAGGACGCCCTCAACCACGCCGACGTCACATCCCTTGTGGGGAGCTACGTCTACTACGAAGTGGCGGAGCGCCGGTGGGAGTTGCGCGCGGCAACCCTCCAGGAGGTCCTGGACCACTACGAGTCGTCCCGCCCCTCAGAGAGCCAGACACCCGAGCGCGACCTCTCGGTCACGGAGATCACGCCTCTCGAGGACATCGGCTTCAACGACTGGAAGGCGTTCGGTGTGAAAGCGGCCAATCTGGCGGTCCTGCGGACCCTCGGATTCCCGGAAGGTACGGTCCCCGACGGCTTCGCCATCCCCTTCTACTTCTACGACGAGTTCATGAAGCAGCCCCTGGGAGACGAGACGGTCTTCGGCAGGGGGAGCGACCCCGATGGGGACAAGCTCACCCTGGCGGCCGACACGACCCTCATCGAGGCCGTCGAGGCGATCCTGGCCCACCCGAAGTTCCAGACGGACCTGGATATCCAGGACAACATGCTCGACGATCTGCGGGACGCCATCAAGGACGCCGAGAGCCCCCAGTGGATCATCGACGCCCTCACGGTCATGCACGACACCTACCCGGACGACCAGTCGCTCCGCTACCGGTCGAGCACCAATAACGAGGACCTGCCCGGGTTCAACGGTGCGGGGTTGTACGACTCCAAGACCCAACACCCGGAGGAGACTGATGAGGACGGGATCGACAAGTCGTTCAAGCAGGTGCTCGCCGGCCTCTGGACATTCCGGGCATTCACGGAGCGGGAGTTTCACCGTATCGACCACTTCGCGGCGGCGATGGGCGTGCTGGTTCACCCGAACTTCTCCGATGAGCTGGTGAACGGAGTGGCCGTCAGCTTCGAACCCGACACGGGCCATACGGACCGGTACTACGTCAACTCCCAGGTTGGTGAAGACCTGGTCACCAATCCCGAAGCGCACTCCGTACCCGAGGAACTCATTCTCCTGCCGCACTATGCCGTTCTGGTTCGGGCCCTCTCGAATCAGGTGGAGCAGGGCGAGCTGCTGATGACCGGCGAACAAATGCGTCAGCTTAACGATCACCTTGAAGTGATCCACGCCCACTTCGAAGGGTTGTACAGCCCCGCACCGGGCGAGCGCTTCGCCATGGAAATCGAGTTCAAGATCACCAGCGAGAACATCCTCGCCATCAAGCAGGCCCGCCCCTGGGTCTTCGTCGATGCGGCTTCACCTCCACCTACTCCACCGCCGCCCCCGCCACCCCCACCTACTCCATCGCCCCCACCCCCACCGCCGCCGCCACCCTCAACTGGAGGAGGTGGAGGTGGTGGGGGTGGGGGTGGCGGGGGGAGTCGCTCGATTCCCCCCATCACCTTCGACGATGACACTCGCGCAACACGCCAGGTCGTCCTGCCCGCGCCTCCCGGTGTTGACGTAGGAGACCCGGTAACCGCATCACATCGCCGGAATCAAGACATCGTCTATTCGCTCAGAGGGACCCACTCACGCCTCTTCGATGTTGACAGGAACACGGGCCAGATCCGGGTTTACGAAGATGTCAAGTTAGTGGTGGGGCGGAGGTACTCGATCGTCATGAGGGCCACAGACGAGGCCGGCGCGAGCGCCACTATCGACGTGGTCATCGAAGTAGAGCCTCACCGATACGACCTGAATCACAACGGCGCCTTTGAGAAGGGGGAGATCATCGAAGCCATATCCGACTATTTCGATGGCCTCCTCTCCAAGAATGACGTCATCGAAATGGTGAGGATGTACTTTGTCGAATCCGGCTAAGATTGCGATGGGGACATTCCTGGGCATGGCGGTCGGCGTTGCCATGGCCGTCTTGGCGCTCCTGGGGCAGCCGGACGCTGCGTTGGCGCAGTCGCACACGGCTAGCAGGACGTTCCAGGCTGACTGGGCCTCTCCCGGCAGCGAGATTACGGTCACCATAGCGGCACGCGACTACGGCCCCTTTGGGCAGGTGGAAGAGACCTTACCGGCGGGCTTTTTGTATCTGCGCTCAAGTCTCGGAACGCAGGGGGTGACGGTAGAGAGACGGGCTGTGCGGTTCACATTGTTCGGGACCAGCACGTTCACCTACGTCGTTAGAGTTCCCACCGCAGTCGGACAGTACACCTTCTCCGGTGTCATCAGAAACAGCGACCGCGAGGCCCAGACCATCGCCGGGAACACTCAGCTCCGCGTTGGTCCGGCGCCCACGCCAACTCCCTCGCCGACCCCCACTCCGTCGCCCATCCCGACTTCCACGCCTACTCCTACACCCACACCAACCCCGTCACCCAGTCCCACTCCGACGATTACTCCCACCCCAACCCCCGCGCCCACGGCGACACCAGTGCCCACCGCCACGCCTGACATTGAGGCGACGGTGGATGCGCGAGTGTCCTCTGCCCTCGCAACGATCATGGCCAGTACGCCGACCCCGGAGGAGGTCACACCGACTCCAACGCGTCCCCTCCGGCCGGAAGAATCGGATGCGTTCACGAGCTGGGTTCCTGCCCTGCTCATCGGAATCGTGGCCATCGCATCTGTTGCCGGCTTGATCGCCTTCGGCCGTCGCCGTTTTAGGTAACAGTCGAACCATTCCATCAGGGGCGCATTCAGTTGCCGCTGTTTGTCCACTCAACCCCGTCGGGTGTGCGAGGCCAGCATGTGATCGAGCCGTCGGTGGAGATGGCGCAGGTATGCATGCCGCGCGCGGTGATGGCAGTGTAGGCGCCTGTTGCGTGGGCGGGAGGACTTCCTGCGCGGTCTCCCCAGCAGGCGATTGTGCCATCAGTCGCAACGGCGCAGCTGTGCCTCAATCCCACGGTGACGGCGCTGTAGGTGCCGGCAGGTGCGGTCGACCGTCCCGATACGTTGGAGCCCCAGCAGGCGAGCGTGTCGTCGGTCGCTATGGCGCAGCTATGTGTTTTGCCGACGACAACGGTGCTGTAGGTACCGGCCGGCGCATCGGCCTGACCGGAATCGTTATCGCCCCAGCAGGCGAGCGTGCCGTCGGTGGCGATGGCGCAGGTGGTGTCGTATCTGGCCGTGAGGGCTTTGTAGGTGCCGGTGGGCGCATCGGTCTGGCCGTCGCCGTCCCTGCCCCAGCAGGCGAGCGTGCCGTCGGTCGCGATGGCGCAGCTATGGTGGTCGCCGGCGGCGACGCTGCTGTAGGTGCCGGAGGGCGCGTCGGATTGACCGTAGGAGTTGCTGCCCCAGCAAGCGAGCGTGTCGTCGGCGGCGATGGCGCAGCTATGGTCCCCGCCCGCGACAAGGGCTTTGTATGTGCCGGCGGGCGCGTCGGTTTGGCCGAATGCGTCGTCCCCCCAGCAGGCCAGCGTGTCGTCATCGGCGATGGCGCAGCCGTGATAGAGGCCGAGGGCGAGGGTCTTGTGCTCCCCGGTGGGCGCGTCAGTTTGGCCGTGTTGGTTTTCTCCCCAGCACGTAAGGGTATCGTCGTCGGCGATTGCGCAGCCGTGGTGATCGCCAAGGGCAACGATGCTGTGGCTGCCACCCGGCGGCTCCGCTTTGTTGTTGATGTTGTAACCCCAGCAGACGGCGGCGCCGTCGGTCCCAATAGCGCAGCTGTGCTCGAAGTAACCCTGGACCGCCGTGTAGGTGCCCCCCGGCGCGTCGGCCCCTCCTGAAGCGTTGCTGCCCCAGCAGGCGAGCGTGCCGTCGGTCGCGATGGCGCAGTTGTGGTTGTAACCGGACGACACGGACGTGTAGGTGCCCGTCGGTGCCCGGGACCGACCCGATCTATTGTCACCCCAACAGGTAAGCGTGCCGTCGGTCGCGAGCGCGCACGAGTGTTGATGGTTGCTCGTGATGGCTGTGTAGGTGCCCGAGGGTGCGTTGGTTTGCCCCTGTTCATTCACGCCCCAGCAGACAATCGTGTCGTCGGGCGCGATGGCGCAGGTGTGGACGTCTCCGCTGGCGATGGCCTTGTACGTACCCGTCGGAGGCGTCACCGACGGGGGATATCCCCAGCAGGCGAGGGTGCCGTCTATGGCTATCGCGCACACATGCTCCCAGCCGACGGTCAAGGCCGTGTACGTGCCATCGGGTGGGACGGCTTGGCCGAAGGCGTCGTATCCCCAACAGGCGAGTGTGTCGTCGCTGGCGATCGCGCACGATGTCCGGCCGTGCGCCTCGATTGCCTTGAAGGTGCCCTCGGGTGCGTCTGTCTGTCCGAAAGAGTTGTCTCCCCAGCAGGCGATGGTGCCATTGAGCCTGATCGCGCAGGCGTGGATGGAGCCGGTGGTGACAACGACGAAAGTGCCCGTCGGCGCGCCGGCAGTCCCGTTGTAGTTGTCGCCCCAACAAGCGATTGTGCCGTCGCCGCGCAAGCCGCACGTGAATGCGGAACGCTTGGACAGCGCTGTGAAGCCGCGGCTGCCGACCGCTGCGCCCGTGGGAGTCGCCGCCAGAACGACTTGATCATCGTCAGCGTCGCCAATCCACATCGTGTTTCCGTTCGACCAGATCCCCCACGGAGTGCCTATTTGTAACGCGTCCAGGCTGTCCAGGTCTCTGTTGGCATCCCGGGCGCCGCCGTCGAGTTCATACGCGTACACCTTGTCATCCCTGGCGTCGACCACCCACATGGTGGTGCCATCAGACCAGATGCCTCGGGCGTGATTGTTGCCTGCCGCTCCAAGCGTGTCGATTTCCTTGGCAGTGTCCCGTGCTCCGCCGTCGAGATCGTATGCGTAGATTCTCGCGTCCTCAGCGTCAGCCACCCATATCGTGGTGCCATCGGACCAGATACCCTGGGTGTTGCTGTTTACCGTGTCGCTCATGCTGTCGATGTCTTTGGCTTCGTCACGTTCCCCGGTGGCCAGGACGAACGCATAGAGAACATCGTGGCCATCGGCTACCCACATGGTGGTGCCGTCGGACCAGAGTCCCCTCGGCGAACCGATGCCCGCGAAAGTCAAGCCGTCGAAGTCTTTGGTTGGGACGCGCTCCCCGGTGACGAGGTCATAGCTGAAGACCTTATCCGCCTTTGTATCGGCCACCCATAAGGTCGTGCCATCCGACCACATCCCCCGGCCGGCGTAATTCGCATCATCCAACACAATCCTCGACCACCCCGGGGGGTTCTCCGGTGCGGCAGGGACATTCACCTGCCGGTGCTCGGACCACGGACTGAGTCCGTGGCTGTTGCGCGCCTTGATCCGATAGGCATACCCCGTCGAGGCCGCCACCGTTGTATCGGCATAGCTCGTATCGGCGGTGCCCGTGTCGTTCTCGATCACGTGGAACACGTCTGCTGCGTCGGTAAGCTGATTGCGGCGCAATATCTGATAGCCCGTAATGGACGCATCCCCGGGATCAGCCCATGACAAGGTGACTGAGTCATGTGATACGGCAGTCACCTCAGGCCGCCCCGGTGTCGCCGGGGTGAGGACAGGAGCCGCCGGGGTGATTGCCTTCGCGACTTTGGACCACCCGCTCAGTCCGTGGGCGTTGCGGGCCTTAACCCGGTAGAAATACTTGGTCTCCGGCTCAACGTCCGTGTCTTCGTAGCTAGTGTCGGAACTGCCCGTGTCGTTTTCGATGACAAAAAACACACCCCGATCATGGATCGCAGGGTTGCGTCTCATAACCTGGTAGCCCGTGATGCTGGAATCCTCGGGGTCGGCCCAGCTAAAGGAAACTGAGTCATGGGTGACGGAGTCCGTCGTAGGGCGTGCCGGCGTCGCGGGAGGACTGCCCTGCTGGGCCAAAGCAGGCAGCGACACAGCGAGCATCAGGACGACCAGGATCGTCGCCCCTACCGCGCCCCTCAAGCGAAGTGCGCGGACCCCGTAGACTGCCCGTAGCCCCTTAGACATGTACACCTCTCGCGGAGCTGATAGCCATTTACTATACAGGGCGCGTGTGAGCTATCTGTCATTGTTTCGACGTTTTTGAGGGTATTCATGTGAGGTCTGTATTAAGTGAAAGGAATTGCCCCGGATTGGACCGGTCTTCGGGCTGCAGGTCAACCGGCTGCAAAGCATCCGCCCCCATCGAGCGCGGGCTGGATGGGTTCCTGGCGGAACCCGATATCCTGCCCATCAGGCAGAGAATTACTGGGCGTGGATTCGAGCAAGACGGAACAATCGCCAAGATTTCACATAGTCCTTACAAAAATGAGTCTGGAATCGAGCGTATTTTTACACCTACATTACATATGACTAGTATAATTCACACCACGATTTCAGCATCGGGATGAATGCTGGGGCAGCCACAATCCCATCGCGGGACACATCGAGAGCGTCGCCGATTACGACGGATGGAGAGAACCTGTGACGGGCTACATTCGCAGCAGCCTTGACCGCAATCGCTGGGCTAGCGTTGGCACAGATCTGTGCGGCTGTGGGCGACTCATGGGAAAAGTGAATGGTCAGGTTGGATCAGTAGAGGTACATCGCAGGGATCCATCTTTCGCCAAGGCGATTCCCTCACTGGAAGTGCACATTGGATAAGAGATTTCATGCCCTCTATGGGTTCCGCGGCTTCTTCTCGACGGTCACTCTGAGACTGACGGTTCTGGGTGTCCTCCTGCTGATGATGCTGCAGCCGGTTCTGGCGCAGGAGGGTAGCGTCCCTGCGACGCCTGCCCGCCCTACGACGGACTCCGTCACCCATGACTCAGTCTCCCTTAGCTGGGCCGACCCCGAGGATTCCAGCATCACGGGTTACCAAATCCTCAGGCGGGACCCTGCGATCCACGATCGCCACGAGTTTCTGGTCATCGAGGATGACACGGGCAGTTCGGACACGAGCTACGAGGACACGGGTGTGGAGCCGGAGACCAGGTACATCTACCGGGTCAAAGCCCGCAACTCTCATGGGCTGAGCAGTTGGTCCAAAGTCGCGAAGGCATCCACCCTCGTGGAACCCACGCCGACCAACGAGTCCCCAAGCGGCCTGCCCACCATCACGGGCATGGCCCAGGTGGGAGAAACGCTGAGCGCGGACACATCCGCGATCAGTGACGGGAATGGGCTGACCAACACGCAGTACGGCTACCAATGGGTACGTACTAGCGGAGGAACGGACGCGGACATTGCCGGGGCTACCGGGCAGACTTATACCCTCACATCGGACGATCAGGGCAGCACGGTCAAGGTGAGGGTCTCATTCACTGATGACGACGGCTACTCGGAGACGTTGACCAGCGCCGCTACGGACGCCGTCGTCACGCTCATCCAGGTGGATGTACAGTCGGGCTCCCCTGCCTATCAGCTGCAACAACAGCCGCAACAGGCCCCGGCCCAGAGCACATCCGAGCCTGCGGGCCAGGATCTTGCCGAGGACAATACGACCACGGGTTGGGTGATCGTTGGAGCCCAGGGCGCCAGGGGCAATCTGGGCACCGCTTCCGACGTGGACGCATTCAAGATCAACCTCGAAGCGCAGAAACGGTACCGGATCGACGTCGTAGGCGACGGCCCCCGGGACTTCGCTCGCGGCGGCACGTACGCCGGAGATGTGGAACTCATGGTACGGACGTTGCAGGACACCGTCGACACCAGTTTTGAACGCGTCAACGGGTTTGGGACAGAGACACCCGGCAACACCACCATCAACAACGTCGTCAACATCGGAAGCGGGCCGGACGAGGGCGCGCGGTCCGAGTTTGACGTGATGACGACGGGCACCTACCTGGTCAAGATTGTCTCCGACGGCAGCAACACGGGAACCTACACAGTACGGGCGTCGGAGATTACGTCGGAGCAGGCATTCGGGGACTTCACCAGCCAGTGGAACAGCGGGCGTATCAAGATCGACGACACCGCAGCCATGACCGGCGCCCTCAGCGATGCCAGTGATAGCGACTGGTACATGGCAACGTTCGAAGCAGGCAAGTGCTACTCGATCCAGGTCAAAGGCCAGCATTCAAACCAGGAGCACAATGGCGGCACACTGAGCGACCCCAAGGTCAAGGTGATGAACTTCTACGACTACTACCACGCGCGGCTCTACGACCCGAACACCCTCGCGTACATCGGAGTGCCTGCCGACGAGCAGGACGTGGCGTACTTCGACGAGACCTACATCAACCCGTCGACCTTCGAGCTCCTGAACAGAGCCGAGAAGTTTTGCAACGTGGTGAGGCCGTCCGACCAATCCGACAGCTACAAATTGGTCTGTAACTACTACTGTGACGACGACAGCGGCCCGGGCAACAACTCGCTGATTAAGGTGCGCGTCAGCACGGGCGGGGAAGGCGATTACGTGATCGGGGTCGAGGGACAGGGCTCTACGGGAACATACAGCGTGTTCATCAAGGAGATCACCTGCCCGTCCAACTAGAGAATGTACTGCGCTTGGCCCGCGGCAACTTCGCGGCGTCCGGCGCCGTGGCGGCAGTAACCGTCAAGGACGATGAAACGGCAGATATCGGGCCGGGACAGCTCTCGGTGGGAGGCTTGCATGTTTAGGGGACCAGCGGCAGTTCGCGGAACCGGCAAACTGTGGCTTAGGGTCGCAGTAGGTGCAACAATCCTGATCGCGCTGATTCTGGCTTCGTCGCAGTTCGTCTTGGCCCAGCAGGGGAGTCCCCCCGCGAGGCCCGCACGTCCCTCGATATCTTCCGTTACCCATAATGCGGTGGCCATCACCTGGAGTGCCCCCTCGGACTCCAGCATCACCGGCTACCAGATCCTCAGACGGAACCCCACGATTCACGCTTCGGGCGTTTTCGAGGTGATTCAGGACGATACGGGCAGCTCGAGCACGAGCTACGAGGACACAAGCGTCGCGGCGGAAACACGGTACGTGTACCGTGTGAAGGCCCGGAACGCTCACGGGCTGAGCGAGCGGTCGCGCGGGCGTCCCGTGACCACAACCGCGGTTCCCACGCCTTCCAACACAGCGCCGACCGGCCTCCCAACAATCTCCGGCACAGCCCAGGTGGGTGAAACGCTGAGCGCGGACACGTCTGGCATCAGCGACGCAAACGGGCTCACAAATCCGCAGTTCGCCTACCAGTGGATACGAACCTCTGGAGGGACGGACGCAGATATCTCCGGGGCCACCGGTTCCACCTACACCCTCTCATCGGACGATCAGGGGTATACCGTCAAGGTGCGTGTCTCATTCACCGATGACGACGGCTACTCTGAAACACTGACCAGCGCTGCCACAGACTTCGTTGCCACGCTGGTCCAGGTTGTCTCGCCGCCTGTGGACCCCCCTACTTATCTACATTCATCGCACCTAAACTCCGAAGCCACCGGCTTGCCAAGCATTTCCGGCACCGCGCACGTGGGGGAAACGCTGACCGCGGGCACATCGAGAATCCGCGACGCCAATGGGCTGACGAGTGTGAGTTACAGCTATCGCTGGATGCAATACAACGACAGCTCGCAATACTACGAATACATATCAGGCGCTACCAGCTCCACCTTCGACCTCACAGCATCGCACGTAGGGACATCGTTCAGGGTCAACGTGAGATTTACCGATGACAACGGGTATTCCGAATCCCGCACCAGCAACCCCACCTTTGACGTTGTGGCGCCTGCGGATGCCCAGACCGGGGGAACTTTCGTTTCTGAGGCAAGGAATAGTGACTTTGCCGCCGGTACCGCCACCACGGGGCAGGTCAGCGTGGGCGGAGAGCCACGGCTACGGAACATACTGTCCACCGTCAGAGGTGTCACGGGCCGGATATCTCCCCAGGGTGACAAGGACTGGTACAAGATCACCCTGGAGGGTGGCAAGAACTATCGCATTGCCGTGTTGGGACGGGACAACGGCCATAACAGGACCTTGAGTAACACCAGGATCTTCGGGGTTTACAACTCGTCAGGGAGCAAGATCTCGGGAACGTCGAACAATAACTCAGTCAGGTACGAGGCGCGAGTTTACTTTATGCCCGGTAGCGATGCGGATTATTTCATTTCCGTTGGAGGGGGAGGCAGCACGCCGGACACAGGCAGCTACCAGCTCATCGTCCAGGAAGTGCCGGTGGACGTTTCGGACAACACATCGACGACCGGGACGATAACCGCGGATTCAACCCCGGTTTCGGGCGAGATCGACAAGCGGGACGACGTGGACTGGTACAAATTGTCGACTACTGCAAACAAGGGGTACATCATCGATATGACAGGCGGCGTACCGTCAAACGGAGATCATGATGACGTCCTGATAGTCGGTGTCTATGACGCTGCCGGCGACTTTATCCCCGGCACGCGGGACGACAACAGCGGGGATACCCTCAGCAGCTACGATGATGCCCGGAGTTCCTTTGTCGCTGCGACCACAGGGCCCTACTACATTGCGGTCAAAGGCAGCGTCCCCAGCGGCACCGACACCGGTTCCTACAAATTGTGGGTCACAGAGGTTCCCGCCAGTTCTCTGGGCGACTGATTGGCCTCGACCACTCTGGCTGTGGACGGTTCAATGTAGTTCGCAGTATTGACCCGTATCGTCCACCACCGCCTCGTTTGCAGCGGAAATGGACTAGCCGCGAATGTGGGCGCAGGCTCCGCCAGCATCAATAGACGCCGGGGATGATGCGGGACGGCACCTTCTCCTGGTACTCGGCCCATTTCTCCTGGCCGTACTTCTCGGCGCAGGCCACGTCGTCTTCCCGCTGGCGCGAGGTGAACAACCAGACAGCGAAGACCAGGTAGGCCCACGACCAAGCGACACCAAAATATCCGAAGGAGAGGCCCACTGCCACGGCGAAGAGGAGCTCGCCCATGTAGTTGAAGTGGCGGGCGACGCCCCAGAAACCGCTGGTCAGGATC
>CAZZAN010000005.1:0-42039 GCA_964653005.1 uncultured Dehalococcoidia bacterium
GAAGGGATCAGGCCGCGTCAGGCAACCCGTCCGTCAATTCCCGCTGTTCGAGGTGACTCGGTCGAGAGAGCACTCCCATTCCGATTCCGCCTCTCGCCCCGGGGAGCGATGATTCCGTGTTCGCGATGAGAATGGAGAGCAAGTCGATCCTCTCTCATCACTCGCTGCGGAGGGCGATGTCCCGTGTCTGCGAGCCGGCGACGGGGAAACGAGGTCTCGACCCGGCACTGACTCTCTCGCCGCGGGGGGGGCGATTGTTCCGTTCGACACGCCCTGGGGGAGAACTGAGCTCGATCCCTTCGGACGGTCAGGGTCGGGAACAACCCTCCAGGTTTCTGAGGCATGAAACGCTGGAAAAGCCTGATAACTCAGCCATTCTTCACATGAATCGCGCAGGAAGCAAGAGTTTCTGGGCTTGCCGGCCCGGATTGCTTGCTCTCTTTCGACTGTTTCTTGCAGGAGTTAGCAGAACGTGCCCAGGGGTCGTTCCCGCCGACGGCACACAGGCGGCATTTGCCACCCGTTCGATGCCAGTCCTCATCCCCACCACGCCTTGAGCGTGGCCAGCTGGCGGATACACCGCAGCAGCTTGCGACGCAGAATCCGTCTCCGCACCATGCGCTCTCAGCAGGAACATCAGCGACGTCCCGCCGTCGGTCGCAGCGTTCTGTTCGTGATCTGTCATCAGAAAATCGTCATCCACCCATCACCGCCGTCCCAAGTCCGTTTTCGGTGTCGATCGTATCTACGCACTGGACACGCCCATCCGCCGGCGTCTTGGAAAAAACGGAGTCCCCAGATTGGCCAACTGGACAGGTGACGTACACTTCGACCTAAACTCCAGATTCCCCAGATTGCTCGGCCTCCCACACCCGTTTTCCGCATGACGACGCCCTAAACAGCCCCTAAGCCTCCTTCCTGTTACAGCCTCAATCTCTGTACATCCCCCGGTCCCTGAAACGCCGATTCGCCGCAAAAGGGATCTCAAAAGGGCATTCACAAGCGTCGGGAATATGAGAACATCGGCGTCGAGAACCCGCTCCCGGGCCATCCTCGCCTTGCTGACGGCAGCCATCCTGTCGACGACGATCAAGAGCGGGACGGGGCAGCGACTCACAGACGGTCCGCGACGAGCTCTCGCGCATGGCTGTCGATGTGCATGAATGCAAGCGCCGCAGGCAAGCAAAGAGGAGACCAACCGTCCCCGTGCCATTGCGGTCGTAGTCCGCCCGTCTCACGATTGCTTGCAGACCCTCACTTCCGCCACAGGCCGAAGGTCAGGATCCTCCGCACCCACCGGAGCATCAGCCTTCGGACTATGCGCCCGCGGATGCTCCTCAGGTCCTCGTCATGCCACCGGAGCTGCTTCTTCCGCCATTCCTTGGTCAGGGGGCGTCTATCAGGCGGCAACGTTAATTGGAACTCGTCGATCAGCCGCTGCTCCACCTCCAGCATGCGCTCCTGCCTCTTCATCCACGACAGCGTCTTCCCTTTGACCGGGTGACCCTTCGTCAGCTCGCGCCACTCCTGAACAGCCGGTAATGCCTCCTTGTACACGTACTCGTCGTCTTCCGCCGGCTCCCTGGTCACGAGCTCGGGATACGTGCGCCGCGGGAACCACTTGGTCTTCTTCGGAGTCTCTTCCTTGCCGGCAGACTTGGATGACTCTGTCTTCTTGCCGTCCGCAGTTCGCACCGCAGACGTGCCCAGCTTCTCCACCTTCCGGTCCGTCGATCGCACCATCTCGACCAACGACTCTAGAGACGCCTTCGATTCCGTCTGCCCCTGCTCAACAACTTTTGACAAGGACTTCAGGCGGCCGTCCATTTCCTTGACCCTGCCTTCGAGCACGGAGAGTCTGCTCGTCACTTCCTCGAACGCCGACCCCATCCCCAGGTGCAGCGCCCTCTCAAGAGCCCGCCTGGCCGTGGGAGTCAGCGTCCCTTGCTCCATACATCCGGCAATCGTCCGGTGGTCGATCTCAAGACGACGGGCGGCGCCGCGCAGGCTGTGTTCGCGCACCAACTCTCGCAGCAGGGCCATGAGCCGCAGTTCGTGCAGGTCCCCGATCCCCTCGTCCTGCATCAGAAATCCCTCATCAGGTCGCTCCATGCCCACCTCCAACAAGATGTCCGCTCCGGCCTTGAACAATGCTTGGGATACCGACTGACCGCCCCCAACACGACGACCGCCTCAGATACGTCCGATGGTCATGGAGCAGGGACTGGGCCCCGAACCCGAGATTCTTGCTGCGGTTAGCTGCAATATCCCGTTGCCCGCATCACGACGTGCTAAACACCACTGCAATCATCGATGCTCACAACCCTTAATCCCTGTACAGCCCCCGGACTGCACGAGGCTGACTTCGTGATCAGCATCCCCACACTGCCCCAGCCAGAAGGTTCACACCATGTCCTGGAAGGGGGGGCTCGTCAACGAGCCTCCCCCTCCACGCCATTACGTGGCGACTTTCGCGTCCACGACCCTCTACCATGCGAACAACCTGGGTGGTGGAGGCCCCGACTGTTGCCGAGACCGCACTAACTAACTATCCTGTGTCTAGTTGTTCAATGCAGGGCCAAACATCAAGATTCGAGAGGCGGACAGCCAATGACGGTTGATCGAGAGAATAAGTACCAAGAGATGGTGAGGCGGGGGAAATACCAGAATCTGTACTTCCATCTCCTAGGACAATCGGGGCAAGAATGGCGAGTGACGTTCACCGAAATCGAGTCGATACTCGGAACCGAATTGCCTGCCTCCGCCCGCCTTCACCGCCCATGGTGGTCGAACCAGAAGGGCGGCAACGGCCACAGCCAGTCTCTTGCCTGGACGGTGGCCGGGTGGGAGACGGCCGAGGTTGATATTGACTCGGAGACGCTTCTGCTAAGGCGGAAAGATGTTCCAGAGCCGGATCGAAAGCCCAACCTCGACGAGATCTGGCCAGTTCACTCGACGGCAGTTTGGCCGAAAGGGCTGAGCCTCCGACGGGAAGACATGTACGACTAGCAGACGTAGGCATCGATGTTCATCGACACCAACGTCCTTGTGAATGCGCGCGTTCCGGGCGCTGATCAACACGACATCGCCAGAGAGCTCCTCCAGCGGGCATTTAGGGAGCCAGCTCCTCCAACTGCGAGTCGCCAAGTGTTGCGTGAGTATATTGCGGTAGTAACTCGGCCCCAGCCGTGGGCTACCCAGATATCGCTGGAAGATGCGCTAGACGATGTGGAGCGATTGGCTGCCAGCATTCGAATCCTTGAAGACGGTCCCCAAGTCGCAGAGACCTTCATCGCACTTTGCAGGGAGGTTCCAGTGGGAGGACGGCAGATCCACGACGCCAACATCGTTGCAACCATGCTGGCCCATGGAGAGACACAGCTTCTGACGTTCAACATGGCGGACTTCCGCCGATACGAAGATCGCATCGAACTCATTGGCGGTTAGCGTCTGGGTCTTGCCCGGGTAGAATCTGTCCGATCCTCTCAAACGTCTCGGGGCACACGTGTGTTCCGGGCAAGCTCCCGTCAAACTCCAGTAAGCACTTTTCTCATCCTGTCGCAAGAGGCCTTGACGCGGTGGATGTAGTTATGACAAGTATCGAATGATCGCGAGATACCCCACCAAGCGCAAGCTTCTGGAAGGAGGCCAACCATGCAAAAACAAAAAGAGGCACATACATCCGTCGCCCTTTACGCCCGCGTGTCCAGCGAACGGCAGGATGTCGACCTGTCGGTATCGGCGCAGTTGCGGGCGCTCAGGGAGTATGCGGAGAAGAACGGCTACGTCATTGCCCGCGAGTACATCGACGAAGCGGAGAGCGGTCGAGTTGCAGATCGGCCAGAATTCACGAAGATGATTGACGCGGCGACCCGTCCCGATGCTCCCTTCAAGGAGATCCTCGTCTGGAAATTCTCGCGATTCACCCGGAAGCGTGAACACGCCGTGGCCTTCAAGTCGATGCTACGCCGCCGTGGTGTTCGTGTTGTGTCCATCACGGAACACGCCGATGACTCGCCGATGGGGAAGCTGATGGAAGCTATCATCGAGAGCGTCGACGAATTCTACTCGGAGAATCTTGCCCAAGAAGTGACTAGGGGCATGAGAGAGGCCGCGTCACGTGGATTCTGGATGACCGGCCTCGCACCCTATGGTTACCAGAAGGTCTACGTGCAGGACGGCCCGAAGAAGCGAGCAAGGCTCGATCTCAAATCACCGGAAGATGCGGTCGTTCGGCGCATGTTCGACATGGCGTTGGCCCGCAGGAGCACCCTTGAAATCGCCAAAGCCTTGAACGCGGATGGCATTCGGACCGCCAAGGGCAATCGCTGGTCCAAGACCCGTGTCCACGAAATGCTGTCCAATGAGGCGTACACAGGCACCATCGTGTGGGGAAACACGGGCAAGCCAACTACACAGCCCGTTCGTGTAGAAGATGCCTTTCCCGCAATCGCTACCCACGCCGAATTCAGAACTCTGGGGAAGATTCTTGAATCTCGGTCGCCCCGGGTTACCCACCCGCGCCGCGCCGCAAGCCCGTATCTCTTGAGTGGACTGCTGACATGCGAAACGTGCGGCAAGGCGATGATTGCCTCGGAGGCCAAGAGCGGCCGTTACACCTACTACGTATGTTATTCAATCCTCAGGCGGGGCAAAGGGACGTGCGACACGCCTCGGCTGAACGCGCCAGCCGTTGAGCAACTGATCGTAGACAGCCTGAGAGAGCACGTCCTAACGGAGAACAACGTTCGCCGACTTGCCATTGAGCTTGATGAAGAGCTGGATGGCGAAGCTCACGCCCATCGCAAACAACTGGAAACTACGGACGCTGAACTGGGCAATGTCCGACGGCGACTGGACAACCTCTACAACTTGGTTGAATCGGGTGAGTATGATTCCGAAGACCTCAAGCCCCGGATACGGCAACTCAAGGAACGACAGACCGAGCTTGAGGCAGCAAATGACGTAGCGAGGATACAACTAGCCGAGCGCCGCAGGATTCTGGACCGCTTCGATACGATCGCGGCTTACGCCAAGGATATGAGTGAGTTCCTGCGAACCAGCGAACTGACGGCATCCAAGGCCTTCGTCCATTCCTTCGTGAAGAACGTATCGATCAAGGATGGCAGGGCGTCGATCTACTACACAATTCCCATGCCGGACGACAGCCTCGTCGGCGGCTCAGACATGGCTCACCTTGACCTGGGGGCTGAGTTTCGCAATACAGTCGGTTCTGGTACCCCTGGGCGGACTCGAACCGCCGACACTCGGTTTAGGAAACCGATGCTCTATCCTCTGAGCTACAGGGGCATGTAATCAATGGGACTTATAAAGATAAGTTGACAAACGGGGTGATTCTCCTGTAGAGTTAGGGTAACACTACGGGAGTGAGGATTTGGTATGTCAAAGGCACCTGGCAAGTCAGAACGGACGGGTATTTCGCTCATCGAATTGCAGGATATGTTCCCCGATGAGGAATCCGCCCGCGTGTGGTTTGAGGCGCAAGTGTGGGACGAAGGCCGCAAGTGCGGACACTGTGGCAGTGAGCGCACTATTGAGGCGCAACACAAGACCATGCCCTACTGGTGCTCCGACTGCCGTTCCTATTTCAGCGTCAAGACCGGCACGGCGCTTGAGTCCGCAAAGGTGCCGCTCCGCAAGTGGGCTATCGCCATCTACCGTGAGGTCACAAGCATCAGGGGAGTGGCATCGATGCAGCTCCACCGCGATCTGGGCGTGAGTCAGCCGACGGCGTGGTTCATGCTCCACCGGATCCGCGAAGCGTTTGCGACGGACGGCGAACGCTACACGGGTACAGTCGAAACCGATGAGACCTACATCGGCGGCAAAGAGGCCAACAAGCACGCGAACAAGCGCCTCCGCGCCGGACGCGGGCCAGTGGGCAAGTCCGCCGTGGTCGGGATGCGCGAACGCGAGTCCGGCAAGGTCACGGCGCGACACGTAGACAACGTGGACGCGGCAACCCTACAGGGTTTCGTCTACATGAACACCGAACATGACGCGCAGGTGTACACCGACGACGCCCGCGCCTATCAGGGGCTGAACCGCAAGCACGGGACGGTCAAGCACTCCGTCGGGGAGTACGTGGACGGCATGGCGCACACGAACGGCATAGAGTCGTTTTGGGCACTGCTCAAGCGCGGGTATCACGGGACGTACTACAGGATGAGCGCCAAGCACCTGCAACGGTACATCGCGGAGTTCGCAGGCCGTCACAATATCCGCAACCGTGACACGATTGCTCAGATGAACGCGGTCGTCTGTGGCCTGGTGGGCAAGCGGTTGCTCTACGCGGACTTGATTGGGTAGGGGGGGCGTGATGCAAGACATGGGCGAACAGCTTTTGCTTGGCGACTCCACAGATAAATCACTATTCCCACCTGACCTATTCAACCTGATCGTTACATCCCCGCCGTATAACGTGGGCCTCGATTATGGGGAGCACGACGACGCGGGAACATATGAGGACTACTTGGCATTCAGCCGTCAGTGGCTGGCCAACTGCTACACCTGGACTGCTCCAAGCGGGCGTCTATGCCTGAACATCCCGCTTGACAAGAATGGCGGTGGGAAGCACGCCGTAACAGCCGACTTGACCACTATCGCAAGGGAAGTCGGCTGGCAGTACCACGCGACGATTATTTGGAATGAGGGAACAATCTCAAGGCGAACCGCATGGGGAAGCTGGATGCGGCCATCCGCACCGCACGTTATCGCTCCGGTGGAGTCCATAGTCGTTCTGTACAAAGACTGCTGGAAGCGTCCGCATTTGGGCGATGATCTGGTGACTATTGAGCGAGACGAGTTCATGGAGTGGACGCTTGGCATATGGACCTTCAATGGCGAGTCGGCCAAACGTGTGAAGCATCCCGCGCCATTCCCGATTGAATTGCCGAGGCGTTGCATCCGCCTCTTTTCGTACAAGGGCGACAACGTATTTGATCCGTTCGCGGGAAGCGGCACAACGTTAGTGTCTGCACTTAGAGAGGGGCGCAAAGCATACGGAATAGAGTTGGATGATAACTACCGCCAAGCCGCACTGAAGCGGCTCACACAAGAGGGGAGGTCGTCGTGATTGACCAGCTATCGTTCATCATGCTGCTCTTTGAGTCACGGCCGGAAGAAGAAATCGACTCCTACGATGTTGAGGAACAAATCCGTCAAGGGTGGCGCATCATCACCGGGGACAGATTCCGCGATCCCGGCCGACGCTTGAGACAACTCAGAGAGGGCGGGTATATCACCGCCCAAACTCGGAGCGGTGTTCTGTACTACAGATTTAGCCGCCCATACAGGGGCGACTAGGGAATGGAGGGGAAGATGGCTGGTGAGAAGCAACAGAAGAAGCAATCCAAGCCGCAGTATCCTCCGGCGACGGCGGCGAACGGCGCGACCGTTCAGGCAGTGGCGAAGGCGCTACTCAGGCCGTTGAAGAAGCTGCACACCCCGAAGACCGCGACGTAGGGGTGTGTCAACTTTCCTTTATAAGTCCCTAATCAATCAGTGCGCAGACCGCGCCCACCGGCACAGCCACGAGATTGCCTTGTACGTAACGGCTAGGTGCTTGCCGTTGCCAGCCCTGCGGCAGCCCGCGCCTTGCTCTCCGCCGCCGCCAAAAGGGCATCATACGCCTTGATGAATGCGTTCACGCCCTCATCGAGTAGCTCTGCATGCACCTTCTGGAAATCGACGCCCAGCGCCGCGATGTCCGAAAGAACCTTCGCGGAGCCGGCAGGATCATTCGCGATGGTTGAACGCACATCGCTCACCTTGCGGAAATCGTCGACGGTCGCGGGCGGCATCGTGTTCACCGTGTCCGGTCCGACAAGCTCGTCAACGTACAACGTCGGGGAGTAGGCGGGATTCTTCGTGCTTGTGCTTGCCCAGAGCAGTCGCTGCGGGCGCGCCCCTCGCGCCGCCTGCGCCTGGAACTCCGGCTCTTCAGCAAGCCGCAGCGAGAGCTGAAACGCCTGCCGCGCATTTGCCACCGCCGCCTTGCCGCGAAGCGCCAGCGCCTGTTCCGTCCCGATCGCATCAAGCAGCGCGTCCACCTTTGAGTCGACACGGCTCACGAAGAACGATGAGACGGACGCCGCGCGTGTCGGGTCTGCGAGCCGAGCCACACCGCGTGTATAGGCCCGCGCAGCAGCCTCATACTGCTCCAGCGAGAACATCAGCGTCACGTTGACGTTCACGCCCTGCGCGATCAGTTCCTCCACCGCCGGGAAGCCCTGCGGCGCGGCAGGTACCTTGATCATCAGGTTCGGGCGATTCACCTCGCCCCACAGCCGTAGCCCGTTGCTGATCGTCCCCTCCGTGTCGTAGGCCAGATGCGGCGACACTTCGAGGGAAACGAAGCCGTCCGCGCCGTCAGATGCGTCGTAGACAGGCCGCAGCACGTCCGCAGCATCACGAATGTCACGGATTCCGACATGCTCGAACAGGTCCTTGGCGGCGCTGCCGGGGTTGGCGGCCATGTAGGAAGACAGGGCGGCGTCGTACGACGTGCTGCCCGTGACGGCCTTTTCGAAGATGCTTGGATTGCTCGTCACGCCGCACAGCCCATCCTCGTCAACAAGCCGCTTCAGCCCGCCCGTATCGAGGAGATCCCTGTCGATGTAGTCAAGCCAGAAAGACTGCCCCAGATTGCGGAGGTCTTGCAGTGGATTAGACATCTCTCGTCACCTCTCCTGATTGCCAGTCTGACGTGTCCACAATCCGCTGATTTGCCCACTTAGTCAAGCGCGAGCTATGGTCCCGGGGCAGGGAGAGGATGAATCAGCAGCTAGGAACCGGTGAGTGTTGTGTGCGGATTCGCATGGCGTCCGCTCGCGTCTCTTTGGGAACGACGCTCCAGAGCGCTGTGATAAACCTGTAGAATCTCGTCCGTCACCACGCCCCAATGGTAGCGGGCGACGGTCTCGGAGCCGGTGTTGGCGATAGTGCGGCGCAGCTCTGCGTCTCGCAGCAATTGAATGAGCGTGGAGGCAAAGCCTACCTCATTGCGTGGATCCGCCAACAATCCGTTGTGCTCATGGTCGACTACCGATCTGTGCCCGGCAATGTCAGACGCGACAACGGCTCTGCCTGCGGCCATTGCCTGGATAAGAACGATTCCCATGCTCTCATTGCCCAGCGCGGGGCTGCAGAAGATGTCTGCCGTCCGGTAGTAACGAGGCAGGTCTTCATTCGAGGCGTAGCCGATGAAATGCACGTCCTCAAGTCCCCGCTCCCCGATGACGCGCGCGCTTTCCCTATCCATGCTCCCGGGCCCGACGACAAGCAGACGGCAGTTCGGGAACTGCCACCGTATTTGCGCATAGGCTCGAAGCATGTGTGGGAATCCCTTGCGCTTCTCCATTCGACCCTGGAACAGGATGTTGAGCTTTCCGTCCTGGAACATTGGGAACGGAGCGGCCTGCGAGAACGCCTCCGTGTCCACGCCGTTCGGAATAATCGAGTAGGAGCCGGGGAAATAACGATTGGCGAATTCTCTGGCCGGTTCTGTCACGGCGATGCGCTCGTCCAACCGCTGCACCCACCGCTGCAACAGCGGGCGTGACATCCCCAGCGCCCGCCGCCGTTCTGCATATGCGTGGAACGTGCCCACCAGCGCAGGGCCGGATGCGAGGCGCAGGAACGTCAGCGGTAGGGTAGGGGTCATCGGCTCGTGCAGATGCACTACGTCGAAATTTCCCCGTTCAAGCAGTGGTTTCACATGCTTGCCCAACGTTAAGGACAAGCTGACTCTTGCGATGGATCCGGCCGTTGGGACGGGAATGGGGCGTCCGATGATGGCGAGATTATCTGCATCAACATCGTCGTGCGGCTTGGAGGACGGCGCGACAATGGTTACATGGTGTCCGCGTTTGCGCAGTTCGTCGCTCAGGCCGGAGATATGGTTGGTCACACCGCCCGGATACGCGAAATCGTAGGGGGAGACGAGGGCGATGCGGAGTGGCCGCGACCGATCGGTCGCGGCCACGTCTAACGCCTCGTGTTCAGCAATGGCACTCATCCGTGTAACCGTTGCTTAATGCTATCACGATGGCCGGGTCAATGATGCCCGTTTCAATCAGGAGCGCTTACAGAACCGCCTCTCGATCCCGCGAAACCTGGATGTGCGGGAGCGTGTCGTCAGGACCGCCCTCGTTGGCGATGAACTGTTCGAGACGGCGTCGCGCCTCTTCATCCCGCATCTGTAGGGGCGGGGACTTCATGAAGTAGGAGGACGGCGGAACGAGCGCGCCGCTGATACCGCGGTCCAGTGCGATCTTCGCGCAGCGGATGGCATCAATGACAACGCCGGCGGAGTTCGGGCTGTCCCAAACCTCGAGCTTGAGCTCAAGATTCAAGGGAACGTCGCCAAACGTGCGCCCCTCCATGCGGATGTATGCCCACTTGCGATCCAGCAGCCATGGCACGTAGTCGCTCGGGCCCACGTGGATGTTGTCCGGGTCAAGGTCAAAGTCCAACTGTGACAGCACGGAGTTGGTCTTGGACTCCTTCTTTGATGTCAGGCGTTCCCACTCCAACATGTTGTAGAAGTCCGTATTGCCGCCGAAGTTGAGCTGGTACGTGTTCTCCAGCTTGACAGCGCGGTCTCCGAACAGCCGCGACAGAACGCGGTGAACGATGGTGGAGCCGACCTGCGACTTGATGTCATCGCCGATCACCGGCACGCCCGCGTCGCGGAACCTATTCTGCCAGTAGGGCTCCCGCGCGATGAAGACGGGCACGCAGTTGATGACGGCGGTGCCGGCGGCAAGCGCCTGCTCCACGTACCACTTCGTAGCCATCTCGCTGCCGACGGGCAGGTAGCTGATGAGGACATCGACCTCGCGCTCCTTGAGGATATTGGCGATGTCCGCCGTCTGCCCTTCGGCCTTCTCGATCTTCTGCGAGAGAAAATCGCCGAGGCCGTCGTGTGTCATGCCGCGCTCGACGGTGACTCCAGTTTTCGGAACGTCCGTGAACTTATACGTGTTGTTCGGCTCGGCAAAGATTGCTTCGGAGAGGTCTTTGTCGACCTTTGTCGTCCCCACGTCAAACGCGGCGACAAAATTGATGTCCGAGATGTGATATGGACCGAGCCGGGGGTGCATCAAGCCCGGGATCGACTCGGAATCGGACGCATTCTGATAGTAGTGGATGCCTTGAACCAGTGAGGACGCGCAGTTGCCGACCCCCACAATTGCCACATTTATCTTGTCTCCCATAAATCCCTCCAATCCAGTGTGTTAGATTCTAGCGAAACAGCAACGAAAATAACCTGCTCGCCCCCACAACGAGCACAAGTAAGTCACATAACCACATAACGCGTCTCGCGTCAAATCTCTTATCATCCCCCTATCTGGTTCGCTCCATTCTTGTCGGTTGTAGCGTTTCACGGGCGGATGCTACGCTTTTGTCAGCCATGGTCTACGATTTCCAAACACAATCATTCCTCAGCGATGGTGTTCTGTCGCCTATCGAACTCATTCGTCGCGCCCACCACAACGGCTATGAAGCCATCGCAATCACTGATCATGTTGGAATGGGCGGATTCGGCCCCCTGCTTGAGCGGTTATCCGAGGACTGCCGAATCGCTCGTGAAGAGTGGGACATAGTAGCAATTCCCGGCGTTGAACTGACCCACCTCCCACCGAATCGCATCGCTGAGGCAGCCGCTCGCGCTCGTGATGCCGGTGCTGGCCTTGTGCTTGTTCACGGCGAGACGCCCGTGGAGCCTGTGTTGCCCGGAACAAATCATGCCACTGCTGCCTGTACTGACGTGGATGTTCTCGGACACCCGGGGTTGATTTCAGAAGAAGACGCTGCGCTGGCCGCTGAGAACGGTGTCTACTTGGAGCTGTCGACCCGACGCGGTCACTCGCTGGCCAACGGCCATGTTGCGATGGTGGCACAGCGTACGGGCGCAAAGCTCCTGGTCAATTCAGATGCCCACGCCCCGGAGGACCTGCTAACCGCAGAACGCTCGTGGATGGCGGCCATAGGCGCGGGTCTGGACGACAATGAGGCACGTAAAGCGACTCAAGATAATCCCCGCGCTCTATTGGGGACGCTGATCAGCCGTCTGAAGTAAATTCCCCGCTGACCACAGGGGGCGGCTCACACCGTTTCCGCCGGGCTTTAGCCCTTGCCGATGCGGAAAACCTTGGTGTTGCAAACGGGGCACGTGCCTTGTGTGGCAGGGCGCCCGTTCTTGAGTGTTACCTCAGTTGCATTAGAGATAGTGCGCTTCGTTCGGCACTTCAGGCAATAGGCTTCCGTGTCTGCCATTTTCTTCCCTCACCACTAGGTTCGTTCTATTGACTCTAGGGTTGACCGCGCGCCCATGTCAAGATGTAAACACATGTTAACCGGGCAAACTCAACGAATATGGTCGATGCGCACAAAATAGGAGGAATTCCTCTGCTGCATCACCCTCCAAAGACCGTATGTGGGTGCCATCTGCCGGTGCCGGTGCGCCGCAGCAGCGCAAGCAGGGAGCCGTCCGGCGCCAACGCGACGGCGTTGCCCGTTTCAGGTCCTGGGCAGAAGACATCGTCAAGTTCCCCCGGCACGCTGACCCAGTCCCCGGATGCGGCCGCAAGGTCCATGCCGGAGCGCACTCGTCCGGTGAACCCCGAGCGTACCTGCACGGCAGGCCAGCCCGGGAACACGGACTCCATAGGCGCGAGCGCCTCAGCTGCCTCCTCTCCCGCCAGTGCCTCCTCAGCCTCCTCCAACCCCAGGGAATTGAGCTCATTGAACGGCCCCACCCGAACGCGCTGCAGGCCGTCCAGCACTCCGCCGCATCCAAGTCGTTCGCCGATGTCCGCCGCGAGCGACCGCACGTACATCCCGCGCCCACACGCCACGGATAGACGAATGCGGGGCAGGGCAAATGACTTTACTTCAACTCCATAGACCATCACCGCTCTGGGCTCGCGCTGAACCTCCTCGCCTCGACGTGCAATCTCATAGAGTCGTTCTCCCTGGTGCTTCAGGGCGCTGTACATAGGCGGCACCTGCTGGATCTCACCGATAAACTCGGGGATGACCTGCCAAATACACTCCTCTGTCACGTCGTCAGTGGTCCTGGTCTCCAACACCGTTCCGTCCATGTCCAACGTGTCCGTCACCGTGCCGAGCAGGATTTCTGCTTCATACCCTTTGGCTAATTCCTCGATGCGGCTGCTGAGACGCGTCGCCTGTCCAAAGAGAATTGGCAGCACACCCTCGGCGGCAGGATCCAACGTGCCGCCATGGCCCACGCGCTTTACCCTGCTTGCCCGCCGCAGCCGCTTGACGACATCAAATGACGTCATTCCGCGAGGTTTCCAGATCGAGAGAAAGCCGTGCAGGTTAGTGTTCGCCACGACCTCCCCCGTTCGCTGATTCGGTTTGCTGTTCACCAGGACTGACGCTGTCCAACAGTTGATTGATCCGGTCCGCCCTTGCAATTGTGTCGTCGATGACAAATCGAAGTTCGGGAGCGCGCCGCAGCCCGAGGCTCATCAGGCTGCGTTGCAGGAATCCCGTAGCAGAACGCAGTCCCTGCAGGGTTCGCCGTGCGCTTTCCTGTCCGCCTGTGACGCTGACCCAAACTCGTGCATGGGCCAGATCCCGTGATGTTTCCACGGCGGTAATCGTAACAATGCCGTCTATGCGCGGGTCATTAATGTCACGAGCTAATATCGTGCTGATGTGATCGCGAAGGAGTTCATTGACGCGCTCCGTGCGCCTTGACATGGAGCCCTCCTGTTGCGCCGATTGTGGCTGCGCGCGCCGAAGCGAGGGTTAGTAGGACGGCCGCTCCTGCTGTACGTACGTCATGATAACGTCGCCTTCTTCGAAGTCCGAGAAGCCCTCGATGCCGATGCCGCACTCCTGGCCTGCATTCACTTCTCGCGCCTCATCACGGTACCGGCGAAGGCTGGATATGGGAGCGTCCGTGATAATCTCCCCGTTCCGGAGAAGACGCGCCAGCGACGTGCGGCGTACACGCCCTTCCGTGACGAGACATCCTGCCACGCGGCCGCCGCGGATATCAAAGACCTGGCGGACCTCTGCGCGCCCCTCTTCAACCTCTTGCAACAGCGGGGCTGCCAATCCACGCAGCGCATTATCAAGATCGTCCAGCAACTGGTAGATGATGGCGTAGTTCCGAATCTCTACCCCACGAGAGTCGGCAAGGCGGCGGGCCGCCGTTTCGACGCGGGAGTTGAATCCGAGGATCGTCGCGTCTGACGCGGTTGCCAGCAGGACATCACCTTCCGTAATGGATCCAACGTCCGTGTGCAGGATTTTGCCGCGCGTCATCTCGTTGCCCAGCCGTGAGATTGAACTCCGCAGCGCCTCCAGGCTGCCCTGCGTGTCCGCCTTGATAATCAGATTCAGGTCTCGAACATCTCCGCTGCCGATCTGTGAGGCGTATTGCTCCAGGCTTGAGGGCTGTCGCCGGTCGATTGTCTCGGTAACGTCAGCCCTTTCCGCGGCAGCCGCCCTCGCGTCCTGGTCCGACTCCGCAACTTCCAGCACATCCCCGGCCCGCGGCACATCGGTCAAACCAAGGATTTCCACGGGCATCGACGGCCCTGCCTCTGTGAGGCGATTGCCCCGAAAGTCAGTCATAGCTCGAATGCGACCCCATGTCGCGCCGACGAGCACTGTCATTCCCGGGGTCAGTGTTCCGGACTGCACCAGGACGGTGGCAACCGGGCCGCGGTTCTGGTCCAGTCGAGCCTCGATCACGGTTGCGCGGGCTGAAACATCAGGGTCGGCAGTCAACTCGGAGATTTCTGCCACAAGGTGCAAAGATTCAAGCAGGTCGTCCAGACCGTCGCCCGTTCGTGCCGATACCGGCACGCTCAATACATCTCCGCCCCAGTCCTCTACCAGCACTTCCTGTTCCGAAAGCTGACGCTTTACGCGCTCCGGATCGGCGGCCGGCACGTCCATCTTGTTGATTGCCACGATGATCGGCACGTCGGCTGCTTTGACGTGGTTGATCGCTTCGATCGTTTGAGGCATGACGCCGTCGTCCGCCGCCACCACGAGCACGGCGATATCCGTGACGTTCGCCCCGCGCGCTCGCAGCGTGGTGAACGCCTCGTGCCCCGGCGTATCCAGGAAGGTGATCGGGGTTCCGCGGACATCCACTTGGTACGCGCCGATATGCTGTGTGATGCCGCCTGCCTCCCCATCCGCCACGTTGGTCTGCCGGACGGCGTCAAGGATGCTCGTCTTTCCGTGGTCGACGTGACCGAGGACCGTGACGACGGGCGGGCGCGGCTGCGCGTTCTCCGTCTTCTCAGCATCCGCCATCCGCTCACCAAGAGCAGCGTCAGCGGCCTCCGCCTGCTTCACGTCAAAGCCGTAGAATTTCGCGATTGGTGTCGCCACGTCGGCGTCGATGGCGTCGTTCAGGCCCGCCATCACGCCCATGCGCATCAGGTTCTTGATGACCTCAACGGGATTCGCGCCAACCTGTTCTGCGAGTTCACCCACGGTGATTCCGCGGGACAACTCCAGTACCCGCTCCTCGGAATCCGCCGCGCGTCGCTGTGTCGTCATGACGAGATCACCTCGCCGTCCCGCCGACTCTGAATCACTATTTGAGCCTCATGGCGGATGCGGTCACGATCCTCAGACGACAGGGGCGCTCCCAGTAGTAGACGATTTTCAAGATATGAGCCGCGCAGGCCGCGCTCCCAGCATGTTTCATTGGCGCAGAGATACGCGCCGCGACCGGAGAGCTTGCCGAAACTGTCTACGGAGATGTCACCGGAGATACCACGAACAACTCGTACGAGCTCATGCTTGGCCCGAGTCTGTCGGCAGGCGATGCACGTCCGCTGTGGTTTGCGCCGCGCCTCTGTGCCTTGTTGTCGTCGCTCTCTCGTTGCTGCCGTCACGTTTAGCGGTTGCCGCCTCTCCTCCCGCCGCGCCGATCGTCTCGGCCGCCACGGAAACGACCGCCGCGTTCCGGGAAAATATCTTCAGCGAATCGGATGCCGCCGCTCGCCTCGCCCTGGCGCTCTGACTGGTACTCCTGCAGGAACGCATCGAAGTCGAATGTCGCCGACTCCTCCTCGCCCTCCTCGGCCTCTTCTTCGTCGGTCTCCTCGTCAGATTCCGCCTCGGCCTCTTCAAGGGCGCGCAGCAGTGCTTCTTCCTCTTCCTGCAGCTTGCGGAGCTCTTCCTCGATTTCCTCTTCAGTCTGAGTTGTCTCGGGAGCGGCCGCCTCAGTGGACTGCGCCTCATCGGTTGCCGAAACCTCTGCAACAGCTTCAAGCTGCTCAGGGGCTTCAACCGCTTGCTCGTCGGTCTCGGTTGACTCAACTGTTGCCGCGGCTTCCTCAACCGAGGGGGCTTCCGCGGCTGTCTCGGCCTCAACCTCTTCCGCCACGCTCACGGCCTCCGCCACGATGGCGTCAGGCTCCTCAGTTTCAACTGCCTGCTCTGCCACAGCAGCCTGCTCCGGCCCGCGCGCCGAGCGCTCTGCCTCTTCTGCCAACACCTCTGAGGTGCTGCGGATGTCGATTCTCCAGCCGGTCAGGCGCGCAGCGAGCCGCGCGTTCAGGCCTTCTCGACCAATGGCGAGCGATAGTTGCTGCTCCGGCACCACCACAAGCGCCGAACGATCACCCGTAATCTCCACGCGTGATGTCTGCGCCGGGCTCAGTGCGTGACCGATATAAACGGAGGGGTCCTCATTCCACGGAATGACATCGATCTTCTCTCCGTGCAGTTCGTTGACGATGTTCTGGATGCGGACGCCCCGCAAGCCCACGCATGAGCCAACGGGATCAACGCCTTCCTGTCGTGCCTCAACGGCCACCTTGGAACGATAGCCGGGTTCTCGCGCAACGTTCCTGATGACAACCGTCCCGCTCGTAATCTCCGGCACTTCCAACTCAAATAGCCGGCGAATCAGGTCGCGATGTGCCCGTGACACGAGGATCCGTGGCCCGCGAATACCCTTTTCAACTTCCTGGATAAGCACGCGAATACGCTGGCGAGGATAGTATTGCTCGCTCGGCACCTGCTCCGTGTGCAGAAGAGTTGCTTCAGTTCGGCCAAGTCCGATGATGACCTGTCCCTGCTCAACCTTTTGCACCACGCCGGTCATCAACTCATTGATGCGCCCGGCGTACTCGTCATACACCTGGTCGCGCTCCGCCTCACGGAGGCGTTGCATGACCACCTGCTTTGCAGTCTGCGCGGCGATGCGGCCTGCGTCTTCCGGGCTCTCCTCAACGGAAATCAAGTCGCCGAGTTTGGCGCCGGGCTTAACCAGGCGTGCCTCTTCGAGTGTGATTTCCTCGGCGGATTGGGTAACTGTCTCGACGACGACCTTATTGAGGGTGACGATGATCTCGCCGGTCGTGGGCAGTATCTGCACCTCGATGTCATCAGTCTCGGTTCCCTCGCGCTTGTACGCAGAACGCACCGCGTCCTCAATGGCCCCGAGAACGACATCGCGAGGCAGTCGGCGTTCGGTCGCCAACTGCGTTACCGCGAGCAAGAAATCGCTCTTCATACCTGCCTCATTTCCGTTGCCGGACATTCCCCCGCAACGAATTCCACTAATAAAAAAAGTGGGATTGCCGCCCCACCTCTCAATACGCGCGGTTCTCGTTGCCTTCTGTGCCAAAGTGTACCATCCGAACCCCCGCGCGGCAATTTTTCAGCCCCTCGTCCCCGCCCCAAAACCTCCGCTCCCGCACCCCTCCTGTCTTCCTGAGACACACTACCTGTCATTCTGAGCGCAGCGAAGAATCCGAAGCCTCCATTTGCTCGGCAGACAGGTTCCTGGATTCTTCGGGGCTGCGCCCCTCAAAATGACAGTCGGGCTCCCGCTCACCCTGAGCCTGTCGAAGGGCGGAGCGGGAGCGGGGAAAACCCTCTAGCCCGCCACCGGCAGCCGCAGCGAAAACGTAGACCCTCTGCCGAGATCACTCTCGACACGCACCTCGCCGTCATGCGCCTCCACAATCTGCCTCACGATGGCGAGCCCGAGCCCTCCCCCGCGCATCCCGCTCTCATCGCCCTGTCCAACGCGATCCATGAGCATTGAAATATCGTCCGGGGAAATCCCGATGCCCGTGTCCTTAACACGGAGCCACACGGAACCGTTGCTGCTGTCCGCCGAAAGAGTCACGCGCCCGCCCGCAGGCGTGAACTTGATGGCGTTATGCACAAGATTGACGAGCGCCTGGTGAAGCCGGCTGGGGTCCGCGTTGATCTCCGGCAGCCCCTGCTGTATGTCAACAGCCAGTTCAATATTGGCCCGCGACGCCATCGATGCCATAGTTCCGGTGCATCGATCGATTGCGTCCCCAACGGCAAGTGGCTGCGGAGCTACGCGCGTCCACCCCATCTCCATCCGCGAGAGGTCAAGCAGACTCTCCACGAACGTCGTCAGCCGTTGTACCTCCACAAGCGCGCTTGAAACGAAGGGCCTCGCCGCGTCAGGATCATCGATTGCTCCCAGCTCCAGGGTCTCAAGGGTTGCCTGGATGCCGGCAAGGGGAGTGCGAATCTCGTGTGACGCATTCGCAAGGAATTCATGCCGCAGCCGCTGCGCGCGATGCTCCTCGGACACGTCGTACGCCGCCAGCAGAATCCGCCTCTGTCTTCCCTCTCGATAGGGAGACGCAACGAGCCGCGTTGTGCGGGCAGGTTCGCCGCCGTGCGTTATTTCACCCACCGCCGTGGCTTGCTCGCGCAGCGCGCGCCGCGCAATCTCCGCCGCCTCATAGTCGCGCGCCAACCCGATGAGCGTGGTTGTCTCATCCACCTGCTGCGTGAAGCCGAACAGTTCCGCCGCCGCCCCATTCACCATCAGCACGCGCTCATTTTCCGCAAGCACGATTACCCCGACGCTCAGATTGTCCAGGATGGAGGCCAGCCTCGTTTGCTGCGTTTCAACCACGCTGCTGATGCCGCGTTCCTCCTGCATCAGTCGGCTGATCAACAGCGCGACGTCACGCACCTCGGAAATCGCCGTGGCAAAATCCTCCACGACCGGCGTTTGGCCTGCCCGGAGCTCACGGGCGAGGCGGCGCAATGGCGCGGCCAGGCGCTGTCTCGTAACCACCAGGAGCAGGACGATGAGGATGCCCGCGGCAATCGACGCATACAGCAGAAGCCGCCGAGAAGCTTCAACGTCGGCTTCCCCGGCGTTTTCCCCGATGCGTCCAAGCTGAATCCAAAAGATGATCGCGACGACGATGAGCCCGAGAAACAGGACGCCCCACAGGGCCAACCCAATACGGCCCTGTATTATCCGGGGCATTCACGCCTCCAGTTTGTAGCCGACGCCCCTCACCGTGAGGAGAATCTTCGGGCGGGCCGGATCATCCTCGATCTTCTGCCGCAGCCATCGCATATGCACGTCAACCGTGCGGCTTCCCTCGGGGTACGAGTATTTCCAGACCCGGTCCAGCAGTGTCTCACGGCTGAACACGATGCCGCGATTCTCCGCCAGGAACGACAGCATCTCGAACTCAAGCGGCGTCAGTGTTATCTCTGCGCCTTTGTGGGTCACACGATGTGCCAGGCGGTCGATGACCGTCTCTCCGAACTCGATGGTATCCAACTGTTTCGCGTCGGTCTCCTGCGATGAGCGGCGCAGGATGGCCTTGATGCGCGCAAGCAGCTCGCGCATGGAGAACGGCTTGGTCATATAATCATCGCCGCCCATCTCCAGGCCGACGATCTTGTCCACCTCTGACTGCCGCGCCGTCAGCATGAGGATCGGCACGGAACTGCGGCTGCGGACCTTTCGGCACAACTCAAGACCGTCCGCGTCCGGCAGGCCGAGGTCGAGAACGATGAAGTTCGGCATCTGGCGGTCCACTTTGGCGAGCGCCTCTGCGGACGTGGCAGCAGAGCTTACCGCATACCCCTCGCGGCTGAGAGAGTAGGTTAGAGCCTCCCGCAGCGCGGGCTCGTCATCAACAATCAGGATGGATGTCGCGGCGATTGTCATTTCGCCTTCCGTTCAGCGCCCTTCGTATTGTCATCATACAGGGACATGCCCGGATTTCATGGTTATGAAACCATGCCTGCATTAAGGTGCTGTAAAGAATGAGGGGAGCCAATTGGCTCCCCTCGACATTCGCAATTTTGTTGCGGATTAGTGAGCGTGGGCTGCCCCCGCCGACTCTTCGGCGTGCTCCTCATGCCCGCAAGCGCAAGCTCCCGCTCCGGCGCCGCCGCAGGCGCATGCCCCGGCCTCAGCGCCGGCGCCGCCGCACGCTCCGCCACCGCCGCAGGCACATGCTCCACCGCCGCCGCATGACGCTCCCATGTTGGGGTTGCGGATCGTGAAGCCTGTCTGCTCAATGCTGTCGATGAAATCGATTTCAGAACCGATCACCCACGGCAGGCTCTCCTCGTCAACAACAACCTTGACGCCGAAGCTCTCGATAACCTCGTCCGCGTCATCCGGGTCAGGCTCGATGGCCATGCCGTACGCAGGCTGTCCGTTGTTGTCGCCCTTGACGAAGACGCGCAGCGCAGCGCCCTCGGAATCCTGCTCCTTGAACAGGTCGAGAATCTTATCCGCAGCCGACTCAGTCAGAGTAATCACAATCGCACCCTCCGATGACGCGAACTTACGAAACAACGTCAATGTAGGGCAGTATACAGGCAGGCCATGAAGCGTGTCCATGTGAAGACGCGCCGCCGGCCTAATGAGACTGCCAATCAAAGAATGGGAGTGCAGGACATGAATCTCTACCCCGGGCGTTTCGTTATTTCCCGGTCGGATGAGGGCGACTTCTGGGCTGAAACGGCCCCCGGCGGCGTCAACATCATGCGTGGCAGCGCCACGCGCCCCGACGATGGAGAAGTCGTTCTCAACGTTCGTCCGGACCAGATCGAACGACTTGATGCATGGGCGCACCAGGAAGGGCTGATCGTCTCGTTCAGCGGAGTCCTCGCCAGGCAGATCAAGGATCTATCCAGGGAGGTTGGACTTTCCCCCCAGAACTTCGTTCTTGAGGCGCTCAACGCTTTCATCCAGGCCGGTGAGATGGCGGCAGGCCATGGCCATGCCCACACCCCGCCCCCGGTTCAAAACATCGAACTTGAAGGCCCGGGAAGCTAAAGCAGCAGGAGCGACGGCCGCTCCAAAATCCGCCGAACCTCGTTCATGAAGCGCGCGCCCTCCGCGCCGTCCGTCGCCCGGTGATCCGCAGACAACGTCGCCGACATCATCTCCGCCACAACCACCTCGCCGTCTCGCACAACCGGAGTCGATTGTACTGACCCGACCGCAATCGCGCCGGCGTTTGGCGGCGTGATGATCGCCACAAAATCCTTAACGTCATACATGCCCAGGTTGGACACGGCGAACCCCACTCCGCTCACCTCGTTCGGGCGCAGCCGTCCCTCGCGGGCCCGCCGCGACAGGTCTCGTGAACGGGCCGCGGTATCGACAAGGTTCGCATCGCCGACATCCGGCATCGATGGCGCGATGAGGCCGCCCCCGTCCATTGCAACGGCGATGGACACGTCAATGGTCGGATTCGGAATAATCCCCTCCGCCTGCACGGTCACGTTGAAATGAGGATGAGAACGCAGCGACATGGCGACGGCCCTGATGACGAGGTCGTTCACCGTAACGCGGCTGTCCGCGTCCAGCTCCTCGTTGATCTCCGTGCGCATCTGAACGGCGCGCGTCATGTCGATCTCTACTGTTACGTAATAGTGGGGCGCGGTCAGTTTGCTCAAGGACATCCGCCGCGCAATCGCCTGCCGCATCGGTGACAGCCCCGCCGGCACAACGATCCCCACCTCGCCCGACGCGGACGGCTCAACGACGGCACTCGGCGCCGACTCCGGGGCAGTCGGCTCCTCCTGCACAGGTTCATCCACCGGCGCAGGCGCTTGAGGTGTGACGGGCTCCGGCTGTGCAGTCCCTCGCGTCTCCAGATAAGCTTCAATATCGCCCCGTGTGATCCGCCCGCGGGGGCCCGTGCCGGTCACGTTGGCCTGCACCTCCGCCACGGAAACGCCTGCCTGCTCGGCGATGCGGCGTGCCACGGGCGTCACCGGTGCGCCTGTGGAAGACGGCTCCTCTGTGCCGGTCTCGCTAGCAGGGGCGGCAGCCTCAACAGGCTCCGGCGGGGCGGGGGGAGTAGGAGGAGCGGAATCTGCGGGCGGGGCCGTGACGGGTGGAGAGAGCGTGGGCGCCGCAACGTCCGGCACATCCTCCCCCGGCGCCGTGATCAGGCCTATCGTCTCGCCGACGGGCACCATGACGCCCTCTGCCACCAGGATGCGGGCCATCACGCCGGATTCGTACGCCTCAAGCTCAACGGTCGCCTTGTCCGTCTCGATCTCCGCGATCGTCTCCCCACGCGTCACCGTATCGCCCTCGTGCTTAAGCCACCGCACAACCATTCCTTCGGTCATGTCGAAGCCCATCTGCGGCATGATTACGTCACTTGCCACGTCTGCCTCTCCCTTCGATGCGACCTAGAACAGGCTCCGAACTTTATCCGCCACGATCTCCGGCGTCGGTATCGTCAGCAGCTCCAGCGGACGGGAATACGGCGTTGGCACGTTGACCCCGCCGACCCGCAGCGCGGGTCCGTCCAGCGAGTCAAACGCCTTCTCATTGATCTGCGCGATGACCTCGCCCGCGAACCCGCCGAACTCCCACGTCTCCTCAACCACGACCGCCCGGTTCGTCTTGTGGACGGAATCGATGAACGTCTCTGTATCCAGTGGCAGCAGGGAGCGCAGGTCAATTACCTCGGCATCGATGCCGTCGTCCTCCAGCAGTTGCGCCGCCTGCAGCGCGATGGGAACCATCCTCAAATAGGCGATGATGCTAACGTCAGACCCGCTCCTCGCCACGCGCGCAGAGCCAAAGGGTATCGTGTAGTGCTCATCTGGCACCTCTGAGCGGCTCCCGTAAAGGAGCGAATGCTCCACGTACATCACGGGGTTCGGGTCGGCGACTGCAGACCGCAGCAGCCCCAGCGCATCCGCCGCATTGGACGGCGTCACCACCTTGAGTCCCGGCACCCGCGCGTACCATGCCTCAAGACTCTGCGAGTGTGTTGCGGCGAGCATGTTTCCGCCGCCGCTCACCGTTCGAATCACAATCGGCACGCTGATCTGACCGCCGGACATATAGCGGGCCTTGGCGGCAATGTGAACTATCTGGTCCATGGCCAACAGGGAGAAGTTGATGGTCATGATTTCGACGATCGGACTCATGCCCGCAATCGCCGCGCCGATTCCCGTGCCGACGAAACCGGATTCGGCAATCGGCGTGTCGATGATGCGCTCCTCGCCGTATTGCTCCATGAATCCCTTGGTCACGGCATAGGAACCGCCGTAGGCGCCCACGTCCTCACCCATGATGAACGTCTCGGGATTGGACTGAAGCGCCTCCTCCAGCCCGGCCCGGATTGCCTCACGGTATGTCAGTTGCGCCATTGCCGAGCCCTCACGCGTAGATGTCCGTGTACAGTTCGTCCGGCGTGGGGAAGGGCGACTCCAGCGCAAACTGAATCGCCTCGTTCACCTCGTTCTCCACGTCCTCGTCGATGGCGTCAATCTCGTCTGTTGTGGTCAGAGCATTTTCCAGCAGTTGATCGGAAAACAGCCTGATTGGGTCCAACTCCAGCCACGGCTCCACCTCGTGCTGTTGACGGTATTCAATCGGGTCTGCCATGGAATGTCCGCGGAAACGGTACGTCATGACCTCCAGGAAATATGGCCCGTTCCCGTCCCTGATGTATTCGATGGCGTCCAGCGTCGCCTCTCGTACCTCAAACACATCCTGGCCGTTATCCACGCGGTGGCTGCGCACGTTGTGGCGGTCGGCAAGGCGGTGGATGATCGGCTGCGCCGACGCTCGCTCCACCCGTGTTCCCATGCCGAACCCGTTGTTCTCCAGCAGGAACAATACAGGTAGATTCCACAGCGAAGCCAGGTTCATCGACTCATGGAACTCGCCCTCGTTGACCGCCCCGTCGCCAAGGAAGCACACCACGAGAGAGTCCTCGCCGCGGTAGCGATTGGCGAACGCCAACCCCACGGCCAAAGGCAACTGACCGCCGACGATGGCATGGCCTCCCATGAACCCCTTCTCAACGTCAAAGAAGTGCATGGAGCCGCCCTTGCCTCCGCTCACGCCCGTCGACTTCCCGAACAGCTCCGCCATGCACGCTGCGGTATCCATCCCGCGTGCCAGCGCGTGACCGTGGTCGCGGTAGTGCGTGACGATCTTGTCATCGTCTCGCAGCGGCGAGATCACGCCGACGGCGACGGCCTCCTCTCCGATGTACAGGTGCAGGAAGCCGCCGATGTTTCCACGGCCATAGTGCTCGGCGCTGCGCTCCTCAAACCGGCGGATCAGCTTCATCGTCCTGAGCATTGTCAGAAGCTCAGAACGCGGAAGCGTCGAGTCTATCGATGTGCTCACAAGCGATTTGCCTCCATACACAGAGTCTACATGTGTATGGCCTCGCCGAAAGCGGCAAGCGACGCCTCCATCAGCGTTTCGGACAAAGTGGGGTGAGGATGGATGGCGCGTCCGATCTCCAGCGGCGTCGCCTCCAGCAGCTTTGCCACGGACAACTCACCGAGCAGTTCCGCGCACTCCGGCCCCACCATCTGCGCGCCCAGCAGCGCCCCTGTTTCGGAGTCGCTGACCACCTTGATCATCCCCGCGTAATCGTTCAGGCTCAGCGCCTTTCCGTTTGCGCGATAGGGAAAACGCCCGACACTGACGGTGATGCCGCGCTCCGCTGCCTGCGCCTCCGTTATTCCCATGCTTGCCACCTGCGGGTGGCAGTACACCGCCCGGGGTATGTCCTCCTTGATGAGCGGCTGTGTATCGCGGCCTGCGATAGCTTCCGCCGCCAGCACCCCTTGGGCCATCGCCGCATGGGCGAGGAGCGGCGGCCCCGTGACATCGCCGATTGCATACACGCCCGGGATGTTTGTCTGCGTTGTGTCGTCACACTCGATATAGCCGCCCGGCCCCGTTGCAACCCCTGCCGTCTCAAGACCCAGGCCTTCCGTCCGACCCTGCATGCCCACGGCCACCAGCGCCATATCGAACGGGATAACGCGTGATGCGCCCGCCACGTCCAACTCCGCTGCGCCGTCAGCCAGCCGGTTCACCCGGCTTTCAGTCAAAACGTCGATGCCCTGGCGCGTAAGGGAGTCTTGCAGCGCGGCCGTAATCTCCGTGTCCTCCCCCGGCAGCAGGCTGGGCATCAACTCGACCAGCGTCACGGCACTTCCGTATGAGCGGTAGAAATATGCAAATTCGCATCCCGTCGCGCCGCCGCCAATGATGAGTACTCTCTCCGGCAAGTCACGCCGTTCCAGCGCGTGCCTGCTTGTCACAACCGTTTCGCCATTGATATCGAGACCGGGGAGCGCGCGTTCCTGCGCCCCGGTTGCAATGACAATCGCCTTGTTTGCCTCCAACGGCTCCGACTCCGTGCCCACAAGCACTCGGCGCGAATCCAACAAGGTCCCGTGCCCATTCACGACAGTGACATTGTTTGAACGCAGGAGGCTCGTAACTCCGCGCACCAGCCGGTGAACAACTCTGCGTGATCGCGTAATCGCCTCATCGAGACTTGCATCGACTGATCCAACGGTAATTCCGAAATCCGAGGCGTTGTTGATCGTGTTGAGCACGTCGGCATTGCGTAGTAGCGCTTTTGATGGGATGCACCCCCAATTGAGGCAAAGGCCGCCCAGTTCGTCGGGTTCAACAATGGCTGCGCTCAGTCCCAGTTGTGCCGCCCGTATTGCGCAAACATACCCGCCGGGACCGGCCCCGAGAACAATTACGTCAAAAGCCGCCATTTCCGTGTTCGCCTCCAAGTGCCGAATATGTCTCTAGTGTCATATGCTCATAGAACCAGCATAGGATTATGCTAGCAAGAGGTGAAGTAACACCCTCTACTAAAAGAGTGTATGCTGGTCGCAATAGGGTGAGTTGTGGCGAATCTTAGGCATTAGGAGGCTGGCGTGCCTAATACAATTACTGAAGAGCAAGTAGTCGACGTTTTGCGGACATGCTACGACCCTGAGATTCCGCTGAACATTTATGATCTTGGCCTCATTTATGACATAGACATTCGGGACGATTGTGTCTACGTCACGATGACACTCACTGCTCCCGGCTGCCCGATGGCCGGCACAGTTGGCCCCGAAGTCGAGAATCGCATCCTTGAACTTGAAGGCGTGAATGATTCCCAAGTGGATATCGTTTGGGATCCGCCCTGGACACCGGAGATGCTCCGGCCGGAAGCGAAAGAGCTTCTCGCCGGCCTCATGTAAGTTCGAGTTGTCGAGAACGGAGTCGCGCACACGCCGCCGCGTTGCAAGGATCGTTTAGGCCACTGCAGTTTCCCCCTAACGTTGTAAAGCAATAGCTGGTAAGAAACCTGATTTTGACTGGAAAAGTGGGGATATTGCATCACTAGTTCCTCAATGGCAGAGAAGGTGATAAGGGAGTAGGGGAAAGTGACAGGGTTACTTGGAGAGAATTCCCTGGGAATATCTCTCGACAGCAGAACTTCCGTTATTGTAGCCCTCGCGACGGCTGCGGCAGTCCGTGACGAAGTGGCAATCAGGCAAGCTGTGGCGGATGCGCTGGCGGATGGCATCAACAACAACGAAATCCTTGACATCATGACCGTGGCGGCCCGGATACAGCAGAGCATCAACCTCAACAACATCCTCCAGGGAATACAGGGCGCTCCTGCTGCGGCGTCCGCTGGAGCAGTCGCCGGAACTCCTCGCCGCAGGCGTGGCCGTCCACCGGGACGCAGATCAGCCAGGTCTCAGGCCGAGCCTCCAACACCCGAACCGTCGTCCGAGTCCGCGTCCGATGCAGAAGACATCGCGGCCGCGTTCTCCTCACGAGAGGATTTCTGGGACCAGCTCGTTGCCAGTTTCCAGGCCAGGATGCCGGACGCCCGCCTCTCCCGCACACAAGGGCCGCGTGAGCGGATCGTTCGCATGGGCCGGGGCAGAGTCGGACTGAATTGGGCATTTCGGCGACAGGGTCGGTTCGCAGTTCAGATCATCCTCAATAACGAGTCCGTCCAGGACCCGGATCTTGAGGGTATACGGCAGACCGTTGCTGACTACACGGGCGAGACCGTCGAACTCGAAGGGCGGGGAGCAAATCACTCCACCATCGCCATCTATGGCCCCGAGCGGGAGCGCGACATGACCCAGGCCTCTGTGGATTGGGGCGCGGTCACGATGGGGCGCATCTATGAGGTGCTGCGGAGCATTGAGGGACGCCGTCGCCGCCGTGGACGCCGTCGCCGTCGTCCTGAAGAGGGCACCGTCGAGTCGCAGCTCCTTGAAAAGCTAAGCATCTACGTGACTCGCGGATCCTCATCAGAGGAATAGCGTTATCCACGGACGCGAAGGCTCTCAGCTGTTTGCGTCGGCCTCTAAGATGCCGTGAGCCGTATGTCCTTTCTCGCAAATGCTGTTGAGAGAATACGCTCGCCCATCGTTCGTGTTCTTGCCGCGGTTGGTGTTCGTCCCAACCACCTGACCGTCCTCGGCGCCCTTATCGCTGTGGGCGCGGGTTATTTGGCCAGTCAAGGCGCACTGCTGCCTGGCGGCCTTGTATTCCTCGCAGGAAGCCTTATGGACGGACTGGACGGCGCGCTCGCTCGCCACACGGATTCGGTGTCTCGCACCGGTGCTTTCCTGGATTCCGTCTTGGACAGGGTAGGGGAAGCGGCACTCCTCATTGGCGTGACCTTCTACTTTGCGCAAGAAGATGACGCTCTCGCAGTCGTAGTGACCGCAGCCGCGCTCGCCCTCTCAATGTTGGTGAGCTATGCGAGAGCGCGGGCAGAGAGTCTTGGCCTCAACCGGGGCGGCTTTATTCCTGCCCCACGCCCGGTCCGTGTCGCTATCCTGGCTGTTGGCCTGGTCATTGCGCAGCCGCTCATCGCCGTTATTGCTGTCGCTGCGCTTTCTGCTGTCAGCGCGCTCCAACGAATCATCGCTGGAATGGGCAGGCAGCGAGCGGAATGAGTAGCTGCGGAGCGCCCTAAAGCTACGCCGGGTCGATCGTCAGCGTTTCCCAGAAGAACAGGATCGGCCCCGTCCACGCGCTGTACAGCGACGAAGGCCCTGATGACACGATCATGAATGCCTCGCGGTCGTCGCCTTCCCCGCGAAAGACAACAAGCGTCTCACCTGTCGTTTCGGCGTCCTCAGCCCGAGAAACCCAATTCGCGTGATACGCCGGCGTGCCATCCTCCAGGGTCGTCTCCGTCTCTTCAACGATTTCAAGGCTGGGCTGCAGTTGTTGGAAGAACCTCATGCGGGCGCTCCCGTACGACATGAAGTCGATCTGCGGAGGCGGCAAGTCCCTCTCAACGTCCATGGTGACGGTTTGCTCCGGCGACACAAGAGAAACGACGATTCCCTCGGTGTTCTCCGGGTCGCTGATCAGCCAGTCATCCGGATAGCGGAAACTGAACCCCAACTCATCGTCTCGATACTCGAGTTCTGACGTGCCTGGGATGAGAAACGGGTTCGGTGTTGGTGTCGGCTCCTCCTGGAAGAGGCAGCCGGACATTGCTGCCGCAACGACTAGCATGGCGAGCAGAACAGCAACACCGACAAGCCATCGCCGTGGCTGCGACCTGCCGAGCAGCGCCTGCACGGTTACCCTTCCCTCCCCACGGACTCCCGCAGCCACGTGGTCAGGAACGGGTCCAACTCTCCGGCCAGCACGGCGTCCGGATCCGACTCCTCATGCCCCGTGCGGTGATCCTTGACCATCTTGTACGGGTGGAGGACGTAGGTGCGAATCTGGTTGCCCCACTCCGGCGCGACAAACTCGCCGCGCAGCCGCATCTCCTCCTCGCGCCGCTTCGCCATCTCTCTTTCCACCAACCGCGCCATCAGGATCCGCATTGCGATCTCCCGATTTCGTCCCTGCGAGCGCTCATTCTGAACACTGACCACAAGCCCGGTCGGGATATGTGTCAGTCTCACTGCCGTCTCGTTCTTCTGCACGTTCTGTCCGCCCGCGCCGCTGCTGCGGAACGTGTCCACGCGCAGGTCCTCCGGGCTGATCGACACGTCAACGGCGTCATCGACTATGGGCAGCACCTCGACCAGCGCGAATGACGTATGCCGCTGGTGCTGGTTATCGAAAGGTGAAAGGCGAATCAACCGATGCACTCCCGCCTCTCCTTTCAGATACCCGTACACGTTCGGCCCGTCGATCTCCAGGTCCGCCCGCTTGATGCCCGCCTCGTCGCCGTCCATCCAGTCGAGGATCCTTGCCTTGTGCCCGTGAGACTCGCCCCACCGACGGAACATATTCACCAGCATCTGCGTCCAGTCCTGCGAATCGACTCCGCCCGCTCCGGCTTGGAACGACACAATGGCCGCTCGCCCGTCATGCGGCCCGCTCAGCATCGCCTGCGCCTCAAGCTGCTCAAGCGACTGTATAACCTCGCCGAGTTCGATCTGAAGCTCAGTTTCCAGGCCGGACTCGTCCTCTGCCATCGCCATGTCGGCGAGCTCAAGCAGGCCGCGCGCGCGGCGGTCGATGGACTGCCAGGTTTCGATTTCGCTGCGCAGCGTGGAGGCCTCTCTCAGGACGCTCTGCGCGCGCTGTGAATCGTCCCAGAAGTCAGGCTTGGACGATTCCCCGTCCAACTCCGCGACGCGTTTTTCTTTCGAGGGCAGATCAAAGACGCTCCAGATACGTAGAGACCCGATCAAGCAGTGTCTGCGCCTCATTCCTGAGTTCAAGCATGATGTTAGAGACTCCGTGCAATATGCGTGCAGTTGTTATTTATTTTACAGGAGCGATTCTCCCGCGGCGGCGCGATGGGCCAACCGTGTTGGTACGGGTACGCGATAGCGTGGAGAACAGGCCAGCGCCCACCTCACAGACGACTCAAGATTGATGTTGTTTCCCGGCGAAACATAGATGGGCCTCACACCCGTTCGCGTCCGTACAACCGCCCCAATGGTCTCATTGTGATGACTAAGCGGCGTCCACACGCCTTTTCCCTCCTCCGGCTGCTGATGCGTGCCGACAAGTCGCGACTTTGCGCATCCGATAGTTGGAACATCGATCGCCAACCCCAGATGGCAGGCAATCCCGAATCGGCGTGGATGCGCCGTCCCCTGTCCGTCAACAAGAATCACGTCAGGCGTCGTGCGCAGCCCGGCTAAAGCCTCAAGGAGGATCGGCGCCTCCCTGAATGACAGCAGCCCCGGAACATAAGGGAAATCTGCTATTCCCTCCGCCGTTGAGACCTCCACCACCTCAAGTGACGGCCATGCCACCACGACAACCGCCCCGCGAACACGCCCGGATTCTGAGTCCGGCGGAGAGAGATCCACGCCTGCAATCGTCCGCACTGCGCTCTCCGGCAAGGTTCGATCCAGCCGCAGTTGCCCGGCCAGTTCCCGTTGCAAAGCTACTGCCGCGGTCGGCGAAATATCCCATTCATGCAATTGACGAACTCGCATGAGACCATCCTACGGCCTCTCTGTGTCGCTTGCGTCGGCACGCGCTCCGCGAGTATCATGCCCAAACGTCGGTCGGGGTGTGGCGCAGCCCGGAAGCGCACCTGCATGGGGTGCAGGGGGCCCCCGGTTCAAATCCGGGCACCCCGACCATTGAATCGCCTAGAGAGCCGATGCCCCACGCTAAGGACCAAAAATGGATGTCGCTTTTGCCTTTATCTGTGATTACGCCGAAAACTCGTCAAAGCTGACCGCCGTCGGAATCGGCTTCGACACCATCTTCGCCCAGGAAGTCCCACTGAATCATCCGGCCTTCTACGTTGTGGCCGCATTTCGATTCAAGGCCGTGGAGGCGGGATCAAAGACAGTCGAAGTTCACATCGTCGATGCTGATGGTGGCGACGTTGTCCCGGCTCTCAGAACCCAGGTGGAAATTGGTCGGCCGCAGCCCGGCTACACGCATCGGACTCACCGGATCGCTCTCGGTCTGCGCGGCGTAACGTTCCCCACCTACGGTGACTACGAAGTCTCCTGGCTCATTGATGGCCACGAATCGGCGGTGATTCCACTCAAGATCGCTCCGCCTCCGGACCAACCGTCGTAACGTCAAATGCCCTTTAACGAAGAACGCCGCCATTTAGGCGGCGTATCGTTCTCTATGCTCTGGAGCTATGACGAAATGGGAATCTGCTCGTGGTTCTCCATGTCAAACTCGAGCCACGGCTGCTCGGCGGCCTCGTGGGCCCACCAGAATCCGAAGTTATTGTCCTTTGCCGCGAGGTAATCGGTGTCCCGATCCCCCATGTGATAGTAGGCGTCCGCCGGATTCTCCCGCTTGACCTTGCCGAGCTGGTGCTTGGCGGAAACAAACGCGGGCGTTAGCTCCATGTCTTCCCAGATTTTTCGTTGTACGCTCAGAGGCTTGTCTGAACAACTGCCAATGATAAAACCCACTTCGTGTGCTTTGCGGACCATCTCCGTAGTGACGCCGCCTGGTGGATCCCCAAGCTCAAGGGTTCCGTCAATGTCAAAGCTCAGAAGTATCGCCATACTTTCCACCCCTGTGACTCCTTTTAGTAACGCAACTCCCTGCCGGCGCCGGCAGGGAGTTGCATCTTGACTCCCGTATTATGACAGAAGTTTTTAGTCGGGTGAAGTGGCCATCACAACGGTGCCGGCCGTGATCGGCAGCACCCCGTGTGTGACCGCAACCTCCGCCTTCGTTGTCACCTGCCGCTCGCCTGCGCGGCCCTGCAGCTGCTCAAGCGGATCGGTGATGAACACGGTGCGCATGCGACCGGTGCCCATGTTGCCCCCGCCGGAGTTCAACGGGTTCGGGCCCTTCAGGCTGATGTCGCCGGCGTAGAAGTCGTGCGCCTCTCCGCGCTTGACGCCGCGCCAGCCGAACGCCTCGATGTAGTACTGCGTGAACACCGCGAAGCCGTCGTATGGCGCGAAGATGTCAATGTCCTCGGGCTTCAGGCCGGACCCGTTGTAGGATCGCTGCGCCTGGACGTCCGTCCACTCCTCGGTGTCGTCGATGGTCTGCACGAGGCTGCGCGGACTGAACTGACTCTGCGTGTGGTCAAGGATGTAAACCGGCTTCTGGTTCATGTCCTTGGCCTTGTCGGCCGTCGTCATGATGTAGGCGGACGCGAAGAGAACCGGGCGGTCGCAGTCGAAGATGCTCAGGTCGCGAGCAATCATGCGGCCGTTCAGGTAGTCCTCTGTCGTGAACTCGCCGGGCTCATGGTTGGAGTAGTAGCTGTACTCCCAGAGAAGGCCGTTCTTCCGCTCCTGCACCACGAACGGCGCCATGCGGTCATGGTTGGTGCCGTACTTCTCGCAGTACTGGTTGAACGTGAATCCCTGTCCGGAGAGTCCCCAGCCCCATGTGTTTGGCCACACGGCGGGGCCGCGCGCCTCGTTCGAGGGGTCCTGGTGGTAACGTCCGGGCAGGTTGCCGTTCGGGTACATCACAACAACGGTCTCCGCGCGGCCGTCATAGATGGCCTGCGCGGCCTGGCCGATCAGGTTCCAGATCGGGTCGCCGTGGTTGTTGATGTAGCGAAGGTTCTTGAAACCCATCTGCCTCTGAATCCACTGGCCGGTGACGTGCGTCAGGCCATCCTCAGAGTCATAGGGCGGATCAAAGTACGGCCGGGGCCCCCAGACGTCGCTCAAGGGAGCGCCATTGCCCTGACCGCCTGCGGAGCCGATGATGCCGTCGACGTCATCTATGGTGATGCCGGCGTCCTCAAGGGCGTTCTGAACTGCAATCATCATGTAGGCGCCGAGGGACTTCTCCAGCGTCTCACCGTCCCAGCGGCGGTCGACGGGGGAGTGCCCACGAGCCATAAGCGCAACCTTGCCGCGTCCGGGCCAAATGCCGACGGGGTCATGGTTCCGCTCCCAATTGACTTCACGTGCCATCTTGTCTGTTCCTTTCTGACTGATGTGCTTCGCGTGTCTGCTTTGAAAGCTGAGTTGCTTACTTGACGATCTTCCACTCCGGGATCATGCGTCCCGGTGCTGCCTCAACGAACTGCACCTCGCAGGTCGCGCCGATGGGAATCTCGGGCTCCTCGGTGAGGTTGGTGCCAAAGTCATCGATGAGATTCGTGTGGAAGTTGATCACAGGATCCTCTTCAAGCGCCACGATGACGTTGAGGAACGGCTGCAGCGGATGCCACTGGACAAGACGGGAGTCATACGTGATGGAGTAGCCGACGATCTTCGCGCGGCCACTGGTCTCCTGCCAGGTCATGTGGAAATCGAAGCCGCAATCGCGGCAGGTGGGCTCCGGCGGATACTGCCGTCGGTCGCAGATCGAACAATACTGAACGATGAGCTTGCCTTCGTTGCATGCGTCCCAGAAAGGCTGTGTTGACGGATCCGGGACAGGTACAATCGGTCGTGCCATTTTCTCCCCCCACTCTTCCATTGACACTGATATGCCGTGCGGAATGTAGCATGGCGTCCAAAGGCATGTCAACGCGACGCGTGGGCACGCAATTGACGCACGAGATTATCGATATTCGCGTATATGTTTCAGAATGACACTGGGGCGCGCGCAAGAGTGAGTAACCGCGCCATCCGGTGGGTGAGCGTACAATCAACCTTAAGCAACCCTTTGACCGAGCAAACAGTCACTCAGGCAGATCTAGAAAGACGTCCGCCTCCATGCCCACATCCGAACTAACTGACGTAGAGAGCGGAGAAAACGCCCTTCCAAGCCTTTCAAAATCGCGATTCCAATATGGCCTTCAATGTCTGAAACGGCTATACCTTGAGACCAATAATCGTGAACTGGCTGACCCCGTTGACGCCGCGCTGCAGGCCCGATTCGATACCGGCACAGCTGTTGGCGAGCTTGCGCAACAACGTTTCCCGGGCGGCACGCTCATCGCAGAGTCGCATCTTGCCCATGCGAGCGCTGTAACAAGAACGCAGACGCTCCTCTCCGATTTCCTGACGCCCGCGCTGTATGAGGCCGCCTTCACCTTCCAGGGCATCAGGACGCGCGTGGACGTGTTGGCGCGCAATCCCGGGGGTGGTTTCGATCTCATCGAGGTCAAGTCAACCGCAAGCCTCAAGAGCGAGCACATCACGGACGTGGCCATACAGATGTACGTGGTTGAGGGCTCCGGCGTCCCCGTCGCCAACGCGTACCTCATGCACCTCAACAATGGCTATGTCTATGAGGGCGGTGACCATGATCTGGAGCAGCTGTTCACGCTTGAGGATGTGACGGAGGAGGCGCGGGCGTTCATCGCGGGCAGCGTGCCGGCGGAGTTGGAGCGCATGTGGGCGGCGCTGCGGGTCGATGAGACTCCTGACATCGCAACAGGGCCGCACTGCCTCCGGCCATATCGGTGCTCATTCTTCGATTACTGCCACGCGGATGAGCCCGCCAACCCGATCAGGGAACTGCCGGGCCAAATCGCCCCCGGTATTAATGAAAGACTGAAGGCCGCCGGCATCGCCACCATCGGGAACATACCGTCCAACGAGGAGAATGATGTGCTGCTCACACATATGCAGCGCCGCGTGCGGGACAGCGTCGCAAGCGGTGACCCGTTCGTGGGGCCGGACCTGGGCAGCGCGCTGAACGAGATTGAGTTCCCCATCAGTTTCCTCGACTTTGAGGCCGGCAGCCACGCCGTGCCCGTGTATATCGGCACGCGACCGTATCAGGCCATCCCGTTCCAGTGGTCGCTGTACGTTCGCGAGGAATCCGGAGACACGCGCCACGCGGAGTTTCTGAATGATGACGTGGATGACCCGCGTAAACGGCTGATAATCGCGCTGTTGGATGCCATGCCTCCCACAGGCTCAATCGTCGCCTACTCGCCGTATGAGAAAACGACAATCGAGCGGCTGACGCGCGATTTCCCACGCTACGCCAAGCCGCTAAGCGCCCTAATAGACCGCATCGTGGATATGCTTCAGATCGTCCGGCAGCACTACTATCATCCCGCGTTTCACGGCAGTTTCTCCATCAAGTCGGTGCTGCCCGCCCTCGCGCCCGACCTCACCTATTCCGACCTCGCAATCAATGAGGGAATGCTCGCCGCCATCTCCTATCAGCGCATGATTGCTGCCGAAACTCCTGCGGATGAACGAGAGCGTCTTAAGGCCGACCTGCTAACCTACTGCGACCGTGATACAGAAGCCATGATCCGCGTGTACGACGCCCTACGGCAGGCGGCGGCACAAGAATAAAGGAGCACCAAGAGATGGGCATATTGGGCATCACGAACAGGACAGAGAATTTTAAAACAGCCAAGACGTTTGCGCCGTTTCTTGTGGAAGATGAGGCATCTTTGGCTAAACGGGCAGACCTTATCAAACGTCTAGGTGAAACCCCACCCAGTGATCACTCCAAGATTGGCCTTGAATTGTTCTGGAAAGGGATGCGAGACAAGTTGGAATACGGGCAGAGGCATTATGATCCGGAACGCGCCGCCCCGTGGATAGAGTTCTACAGAAACCACTTTCATGACCTGCAAGACAAGGTTGCGAACTACGAGGGCTTTCAAGAACTACAGCCCTGCAATTACCGAGTGGATGACGCTGATCAACAAAAGAGCTTTTACAACAGCCTTCTCAACACAGAAATCGACATCGTCCTGGAGACACCTAATCACCTGTACATCGGCGAGGCCAAGGATGAATCGGGCTTTCATGCCAGCAGCAAGCTGGTTTTGGTTCATCAACTAATTCGGCAATATGTTCTGGCAAAAACTCTTGTCAGTCTGACCTCCGAGAAGAAAGTAGTACCCTTCATCGTCCGGCAAGAATCAAAGGTTAGCCAAGAGGAGAAGGCCCAGGTCAGCTTTATGATTGAGGAGATGAAGGTACTGAAGCCGAGCAACATCCTCACATGGGAGCAGATTGATGCCATTGCGAAAGGGCAGCGGCGCTAAGCTAACCCGCCTGCGCGTACCTGACAAAAATGAATAGCCCCCGCCATCCGGCGGGGGCTATTGCTAACCTCGAAAAGGTCGCTAAGACCTAGCCAGGGTTGGTACTCATCACAACGGTGCCTGCCGTGATTGGCAGCACGCCGTGGCTCACCGCAATCTCAGCCCTGCCCGTGATCTGCCGCTCGCCTGCGCGGTTCTGCAGCTGCTCAAGCGGATCGGTGATGAAAACGGTGCGCATGCGACCGGTGCCCATGTTGCCGCCGCCGGAGTTCAGCGGGTTCGGCCCCTTGAGGCTGATGTCGCCCGCATAGAAGTCGTGCGACTCGCCGCGCTTGACGCCGCGCCAGCCCCACGCCTCGATGTAGTACTGCGTAAACACCGCGAAGCCGTCATACGGCGCGAACACGTCGATGTCGTCCGCCGTGATGCCGGAGCCGTTGTAGGACCGCTGCGCCTGGATGTCCGTCCACTCTTCGGTGTCGTCAATCGTCTGCACCAGGCTGCGCGGGGAGAACAGGCTCTCCGTGTGGTCCCAGATGTAGACCGGCGTCTGCTTCATGTCCTTGGCCTTCTCAGCCGTCGTCATGATGTACGCCGCGGCTGCCAGTACGGGGCGGTCGCAGTCGAAGATGCTGAGGTCGCGAGCGATCATGCGGCCGTTCAGGTAGTCCTCTTCCGTGAACTCGCCGGGCTCATGCTGCGCGTAGTAGCTGTGCTCCCAGAGCAGGCCGTTCTTGCGCTCCTGCACGACAAACGGAGCCATGCGGTCATGGTTGGTCCCGTACTTCTGGCAGTACTGGTTGAACGTGAAGCCTTGTCCGGAGAGGCCCCAGCCCCACGTGTTCGGCCACACGGCTCCGCCGCGCGCCTCGTTGGTGGGGTCCTGGTGATAGCGACCGGGCAGATTGCCGTTCGGGTACGTGACCAGCACAGTCTCTGCGCGCCCATCGGCGATGGCCTGCGCGGCCTGCCCGATGAGGTTCCAGATCGGGTCGCCGTGGTTGTTGATGTAGCGGAGGTTCTTGAAACCCATCTGCTGGCGGAGCCACTGGCCGGTGACGTGTGTCAGGCCGTCCTCCGAGTCGTAGGGCGGATCGAAGTACGGGCGCGGGCCCCATACGTCGCTCAACGGCGCGCCGTTCGGCTGCCCGCCGGCGGAACCGACGATGCCGTCAACGTCGTCAACGGTGATGCCGGCGTCATCCAGCGCGTTCTGCACGGCGATCATCATGTACGCGCCGAGGGACTTGTCCAGCGACTCGCCGTCCCAGCGGCGATCCGTCGGGGAGTGCCCGCGCGCGATGAGCGCAGACTTGCCTCGCCCGCTCCAGATGCCGACGGGATCGTGATTTCGCTCCCAATTCTCACGTGCCATATCTGTGTGTTTTCCTTTCTGTCCCCACCTGCCGTTCTCTCAGTGGTGAGGTGGCTGATTCTACTTGACGATCTTCCACTCCGGGATCATGCGTCCCGGTGCTGCCTCAACGAACTGCACCTCGCAGGTCGCGCCGATGGGAATCTCGGGCTCCTCGGTGAGGTTGGTGCCAAAGTCATCGATGAGATTCGTGTGGAAGTTGATCACAGGATCCTCTTCAAGCGCCACGATGACGTTGAGGAACGGCTGCAGCGGATGCCACTGGACAAGACGGGAGTCATACGTGATGGAGTAGCCGACGATCTTGGCGCGGCCACTGGTCTCCTGCCAGGTCATGTGGAAATCAAAGCCGCAATCGCGGCAGGTGGGCTCCGGCGGATACTGCCGTCGGTCACAGATCGAACAATACTGGACGATAAGCTTGCCTTCGTTGCATGCGTCCCAGAACGGCTGACTCACCGGATCAGGGACGGGAACAATCGGTCGTGCCATTTCTACCCCCTTAGCACCGTTTTGTTGCCGTCGAAACGTAGCATCCGCCCTTCCTGCCTGTCAATCAAAAACACCCAAAAAGACCGTGCCCGTACTGCGACTCTCGCAGTACGGGCACGCCCCCTATTCCCGGTGCAATCCGGCCGGACGCAGTCTGCCAACTCCTTTTCTCCGGCAGTTCTGATTGCGAGCGGGAATAACCCCCGCGCTCGCGCTCGCTAACTACCGGCGTCCACCTGCTGGATCTGAGCTGCAATCGAGGCAAGGTCTGCAAGCTCGGCCACGTCGGCATCGTCGGGGAGTAGCCCGCGCAGCCGGTGCGCCTGCGTCTCAACCTCGCTCAGATTTCCTTCACGCGCCCAGTAGCTATGGCGCAGGAGTTCGGCAAATTCAGCAACCACGGCCGCCAACTGATAACGCGTTGGCGCGTCCGTGAACTCCGCGGCCAGATCACCCTTGGTGATCGACTGCTCGATTTCGCTCACGACGCCGGAGTCCGGGTGCTCATAGCGCACCCTTACCGTGGCCAATGTGGTGTCATCTGTTGCGTCGTCGTTGATCTTGATCTCGTAGAGTGCCGTCACCGAATGGCCCGCGCCGACCTCTCCGGCATCCACCGCATCGTTGCGGAAATCCGCATCCGCCACGTCGCGGTTCTCATAACCGAGCAGGCGGTAACTGCGGACGCTCTCCTCGTCGAACTCCACCTGGATCTTGGCGTCCCGCGCGATGAACTGGAGAGTTCCCGCAAGGTTCTCCACGAACAGCCGTCGGGCCTCTGCCAGCGTGTCCACGTAGTGGTATGTGCCGTTGCCGTTGTTCGCCAACTGCTCCATCAACACGTCGTTGAAATTGCCCATGCCGAACCCGACAGTGGTCAACGTGACGCCCTCATCAACGTAATCGCGGATGGTTTCCAGGATCGAGTCCGCGCCGGTCGCGCCGACGTTTGCCACACCGTCCGACACAAGGATGACGCGGGTGATCCGCTCCGGGTCGGCCTCATCCGCCGCCATCCGGTACCCGAGTTCCAGCCCCTGCTCGGCGTAGGTGGAGCCGCCGGCCCCGAGAGCGTTGATGGCATTGATGATGGTCTGCTTGTGGTCAGCGTCGACACTTGTCGGTTCCAGCAGGATGCGGCCGTGGTCGCCATAGATGACGATGCCGACCTTGTCCGTCTCCCGCAGTTCATCCACGAGCAGCAGCAGCGAGCGCTTGGCCAAGCCCAGGCGGTCCTGCCGTTCCATCGAGCCGGACACGTCGATCACGAAGATGAGCGTGGCGTCTTTGCGGGCCTCCTCTGAGATTGTCTTGCCCTGCAGACCCACACGGATCATGTGATGCGTGTCCAGGCCGAATTGAGACGGTGAGCCGTCGATGGTGATGCTGAATGCGCCCTCTTCCGGCTGTTCGTATTCCTGCTCAAAGTAGTTGACGAACTCCTCAACGCGCACCGAATCCGTGTCCGGCAAGAAGCCGTCTCCGAGGAATGTTCGTGTCACCACGTATGACGCCGTGTCCACGTCCATTGCGAACGTTGAGAATCGGTCGTCCTCCGTGTCGATGAACGGATTGACGCCGTAGCTCTGGAAGAAGGTCAGGTCATACGGCTCATCGTTGACTGTTGATGTGCCGCCAATCTGGTTGAATCCTTCCTGCCCGCTTGCTGGCGCAGAGTCCATCATCATGTCGTACGAATCCGACTCGGATGCTGCCATTGAAGGGGCCGACGTCGGTTGAGCCTGAGACCCGGTGATGACGAGTGCCGTGGCGGTAGGTGGAGGGCTCATGGATTCTTCGTCCGCCCCATCCTCCGTCGCCGCGCAACCGGTCGCGACGACGACCACGGCCAGCAAGGCAATTATCGCGATCCACTTCGTATACATTTCTCTTGCGCCTCCTGTGTCACTGCCTCAGGCTCGGCCGCCGCCGACCCCGTAACCACAGTCGCGCTGAAGTGGGTACAATTCTGACTACAACACTGTTTCATTCACGTTGGAACGAGTGTCATAAATGTCGCATTCGCGCACGTTCGCCGATCTTCTGACGGAATATATGGAGCGTACGGGCATCGGTGACGCCGAACTTGCCCGCCGCATTAACGTCAATCGCCTTACCCTCATTCGCTGGCGCGAGGGCGTGACCGAAAGACCTCGACATCGTGCGGATGTGGCCCGCTGCGCCGATGTTCTTCGCCTCACGCCGCAGGAGCGCGACGAGTTTCTCCTCGCTGCCGGATTCCAACCCGATAGCGCGGCGGGAATCACCTCCCCGATTGACGAAGGTGACGTCGATGGCGCAGAAGAAGAGTTGGACGCAGCGCGCGATACTCAGCCTCCAACCACGGCATTCACTCTTAATCGGCTTAACCGGAAGTGGGCTCTCGCAATCGCCGCCGTTGCTGTTGTTGCGCTGCTGGGCGCAGGCTTGGTGGTCGTTACAGATAACCTGAATCTGATCGGCCCTGACCCCACGACGGTACCTGCCACACCCGTCCCCACGCCCATCGCAACCAGCCCACCCGCTGCAACGCCAACCCCCACCCCTGCCATTCCCACGGCTACCCCTCTGCCCGCCACCGTCGCGCGCGATGGCGAATCCCTCATCCTTCTTGCGCCATTCGCCAACTACACCGCCGGTGCCCAGGGGTACAACGTTTCGGGTCGGCTTCAGGAACGGATTGACGCGGAACTGCATCTTTCCGGACTGGCAAACGCGCGCACGTTCCTGTGGCCGGACACAATCCGATCGGAGAACGAAGCGAGGACCGTCACCGAGAGGTCCGGCGCGCTGCTCACAATCTGGGGCGAGTACGATAGCGGGCGCGTTCTGGCTCGATTCACGACTGCTCAAAGCCCCAATGGAACGGCGGGGCAACCCGTGGTCAATATCGCCTCCTCACCCTCGGAACTCCCCACGACCATCAACGTGAACCTGACCGGCGCTGTTCGGTATGTGGCCCTGATGACCTCAGGACGCGTCTACCTGGATCAGGGAGAATATGACCGCGCCAAGGCCGTCCTCAGGCGAGCGGCCATCCCACCGCCGGAGGATCCTGCCGCATTGGCAGATGTCCGCTATCTGTTGGGTATCGCCTACCTCGAGGGCGAACGATTCGACTATGACGAGTCCATCTCCTGGTTCTCCCTCGTCCTGGAAGTGGAGCCGCTATCGGTCGATGCCCTGAATGGCCGGGCTGTCGCCTATATGCGTCGAGACAGGGAGGGCGATATCCAGCTGGCGCGGACCGATCTGTTCCGTGCAGAGTCCATTCGGCCTGACCATCCCGAAACCCACGTGAACAGGGGCCGGGCGCACGTGCTCCACGCAGGAACCGATGACCTCAACCAGGCCATCAGCTCGTTTTCAAGGGCCATTGAACTTGGTCCGGACAACGCAATTGTCTACGTCGACCGTGCCGGGGCGTACATCGCCCGCGGCGAAGCGGCGGACTTGACACTTGCCCGAACTGACCTTGGTCGTGCGCTGGAGCTGGAGCCGAGCCTCACAGAAGCCTTTGTCTCTACCGGCCTGTTGTTTGTGGCACACGGTGGCCGTGCGGAAGTGCTCCGCAGCATCGGTGAATATACCCACGCCATCGAGTTGGCGCCCGGATCTCCGGATGCCTGGTTCCACCGTGGTCTTGCCAACTCGGAACTCGGCTTTCTCGTCGAGTCAGCAGATGACCTGGAGAAAGCAGCCGAGCTCGCGCCGAGTGTCCTTCGCTACCAGGATTCTGCCTGCCGCGCGCTCATTGTCGGTGGAGATGCCGCCTCAGCCCTCCGCTACTGCAATACGGCAGTGCAGGGCGGGTATGACAGGGCGCTTTACTCACGAACGCTGGCTCACGCAATGCTCGGCCTTGCTGATGACGCGGAGCGCGATCTTGCCGACTACATCACGTGGGCCGAGTCGCTAGGACCGGAGGCGTGCCGCACGACCCTCCTTGATGCCGCTCAGATGCTCAATGCTCCCATCGCCACCGCGCGCGGCGCGGCTGAGATGTGGGACCTGCTTGAGTTCCGTCCACGCCCCGTGATTCCGGGCCGCCCCGCTTGCTAGCTGTAACGTCATTTCCTAACCCATGCCCTGTCATTCTGAGCGCAGCCGAGGAATCCAAAGCCTCAATTGACCGCCAAAGCCGGAACGCGGGAAAACCACGCTCTTAGGTATCCCCGGTGATCGCGAACGACAGAAAATACTGCC
>CAZZAN010000005.1:42139-249130 GCA_964653005.1 uncultured Dehalococcoidia bacterium
GGAAAACCACGCTCTTAGGTATCCCCGGTGATCGCGAACGACAGAAAATACTGCCCCTGGCCGCCAAAGCCGGAACGCGGAAAACCACACTCTTAGGTATCCCCGGTGATCGCGAAGTTTAAAGAACCCGCCCTGCCGTGCGGCAGGGCGGGCCTCCCCCTCCCCAGTGTTGTGGAGTGGAAAACTGTCTAGTTGCTGTACCCGGATGACGGCCGCGCCGGTGCTTGCGGTAGGTCACGCATCATGTGATCCAGCACGTAGCGGAAATCCTTGAATGAGTCCAGCCGGCCGAGCTCTCCGTCCAGCGACTCAAGGCGATGCGACAGCACGGACAACTCGTGCTGCACGATCTCAGCGCCGCGTGAGTCCGTGTTCGGCAGGCTGGCGTATCGGTCCGCGGACAGCGCCACGATTGCGCCAAACTCCACGTATGCGTCGCTGCCACTGCCAAGCCGCCGATCCAACCGTACCTCCATCCAGTCAGACTGTTGATAGGAATGACCGGTGACGGGATCGACCCAGCGCAGCTCTACGGTGCCAAGGTCGGCCATGGTGTTCAGCCGCGAGCGCATCTCGTCTCTCAGCCGTACCTCGAAGAAGACTGTTGTCGCCGTGCCGGCCGGGATCTCCGCGAACTCCTTGCGGTTCTCGGTGAACGACTGATCGGAGGTGACTCGGTTCTCGTAGCCGACCATTCGCCACGAGTCCACCACGTCCTGGTTCCACCTGACCTGTGCCCGCGTCTGGTCCGCGAACGGCTTTGAGATGGCGAGCCAGTTGTCACGCTCGAAGGTCTGTTTCGCGTGGTCGACATCGTTCAGGTAGCGGTACCAGCCGTTTCCGTGTTGTGCCAGTTGCTCCAGCAGCACGTCGTTGTAGTTGCTGATTCCAACGCCGATGGTGATCAGCCGGAGTGGATTGCCGGCGTTCCGGTCGTACGCGCTTTCGAGGATCGCGAACGGGTCCGTCGCGTCCACATTGGCCACACCATCCGAGAACAGGATGATGTAGTTGTACGCATTCGGCCTGTCGCGCCGCGCTCGGTCCGCGAGCCACACGCCCTCGTTCAGGCCCGCCTGCACGTTCGTGCTCGCACCGGGCGTCAACCGGTCGATGGAGCGCTGCACGTCACGGTCATCCGGCTTGGAATGCTCGACGGTCAGGTTGTTGATGACATCCGTGGAGAAATGAACGACGGCCATGCGGTCCCGGCTGCTCAGGCTTTTGCGAATGGCCTCCGCAGCCTCGCGTGCAATCTCAACACGATCGCCGTCTGCCATGGAGCCGGATGCGTCCAGCACGAGGGTCACGTTGACAGGGATGTTGTCCTCGACCTGGGGCGCCTGGAATCCGAGACGCACCATCTGGAACGCGCTGTCCAGCGGATGCTCGAACACGTCGGTTGTGATGCCGAAAGAGTCGTCGTGGGACGGCTTGGGATAATCGTAGTTGAACGCGTTGATCCACTCCTCCGCCCGCACGGAATCCGGGTTGATCTCATAGCCCGACTGCGCCCAGTTCAACGCGAGTGCGAACGATGTGCGGTCCGTGTCCAGGCTGAACGTGGACATGTTGTCCTGGTCTGCCCAGACCCATCCGGACTGCACGTAGTCGTCGAACGTTATTGGGCCGCCGGGGACAGCTGTTGTGCGTTCGTATGTTGTGCTTGGTCGTGCCGGAACCGCCGTTGGCCGCTGGGATCGACTCGATGAACCCGATGAGTTCCAGTAGTCATTATCGGAGTCGTCCATGGCGTCTTCATAGGTTGGCACGGATGTCGGCCTGGAACCGGTGATGACGATGGCCGTGGAGGTGGGATGGACCTCATACGACCTCGAAGAACCCGGATAGTCCTCTTCCTCTTCAGCAGCGTGTCCGCACCCGGCGGCCATCGCAATCATGGCGACGATGGCGATGAACGCCAGGGCCGTTGTCCAACCGAATCCCCTGGAGAATCCACCCGGGGCTGTGTCCTCGGGCATTGTGGTGAACCTGCTGTTTTGTGTACGCATGATGAGCGCCTCCTGCGTCTGTTGCCTCAGGCCCGGCGGTCGCCGAACCCACAGCCAGAGTCGCCCTGGCACGCGTGCACATCCGACTACAACACTGCTACATTCAGGTTCAGTTAAGCGCCAAAAGTGTCACATTCACGCAGGTCTGCCCAAAAATGAAAAGCCCCCGGCAACCGCCGGGGGCTTTTGATACCTCAGTAGAGGTCTACGACGGGATTTCCGTCGCAAGCACAAGCGACGACATGTCGCTTATATATCCCCGTCAAGTGTTCACAAACGCAACGTCGTGCTTCGGAACCTGGTGATTCTCTGCGCGGCCCATCAACTGTCGCACCGCCTCGACAACCTGTGTCGTTCCGGCTGTCGACTGCCCGTTGGAAAGCTGACCGCCGCCGGTATTGACAGGGAAGTCGCCCTTCCACGTCGTGTCGTGTTGCGCGTAGAACGGGCCGGACTCACCCTTGGGGAAGAAGCCGGAGTCCTCGAGCGTGATCATCACTGTGATGGTGTAGCAGTCATAAATCTGGGCCATGTCCATGTCGCGCGGCCCAAGCCCCGCCATCCCAAATGCGTCCCTCGCGGAGACGACGGCAGGAGACGTGGTAATGCGGTCAACCCAGTCCACGCCATGTTCGGCGCGGAGGTTGTGGTGCGCCGCCCCAAGCAGATACACGGGCGGGTTGCGCAGCGTCTTCGCCTTCTCCGGCGTCGTGACGATGGTTGCTGCGGCTCCCTGCGCCGGCATCACGCACTCCAACAGATGAAGAGGGTCGGCCACCAATCTGGAGTTTAAAATATCCTCCTCGTTGGCTGGCTGGCCGTTGAAGAACGCGTTCTCATTGCCCTGCGCGTTGAATCGCTGGTCTGCAGCCACGCGCGCCCTCTGGAAGTCCGTTGTTCCGTACTCCCACGTATGCCGCCGCGCGATCTGCGCGTACCAACCGTTGGCCGCGACAACCGGGCCATACGGCTCGACAAACTGGGGATCAACATGGTCGGAGTTCGGAGCGTACATCCCCGGAATCTCGGAGACCGGCCCCGCGCCATTGATGCAGAGCACCGTGTCCGCGTACCCGGCGTTGATGGCGGCTGCTGCTACGGAGACGAATGTGGCGGCGTTCTCGTTCAGTGCCGTCGCGAAGTTGGGTTGGACGCCGATGTACTCAGCGAAATCGTACGCGAATCCCAGGCTTGGCATGCCAAAGGGAGGCTCAGCGATGATTCCGTTGATTTCATCTTTACGGATGCCCGCGTCCGCGATGGCCTTTGCCGTCGCCTCCGCGAACATTCCCATGAAATGGCGACCGGGGTAGGAACGGCGATGCTGCAGTTCATGGAACCCGACAATCGCGGCCTTTCCTCGAATACTCATGTCCAACTCCTCTGCTGCGCCAAAGGGGATTCAGCGTGGCATTTATCGACGTATCCGCTAAAGCGTATAGTGCGCGTCAATCACTACACTGTCAATCCGCCCTCCGTTAACCCTGAGCCTGTCGAAGGGCGCTCCCCTTTCCCTTGCCATCCCTCGCTCCCTCGTGTACCATGCCGCCACCTACACGAACACATGTCTCATCATGACATTCAAGCGCAACAACGAAACTGACCTGACCTACGCCCTCAAGTGGGCGGCGTGGGAATGGCTGTATAACGTTGCGCGCTGCCGTGTGATCGGATTTGAGGTTGCGTTCGAGGGGCCGGGAGGCCGGATCGTCGACGTCGCCGGCGTCAGCAAGGACAAGGAACTCTACGTTGTTGAGGTTAAGTCCTCGCTCGCTGATTTCCGCCGCGACGACAATGATTCCCGCGACCGTGATCGCCTCCGTAGAGAGGAAGAAGCCCTTGATCGGATGGCGAATCTTACACAGGACATCATCAAGGGTGCGCAGAATGATGATTCCGCCGCGCAGGCGACGCTCGACGTCGAGATGCTCTCTCTACGGTCTACGAGACTCAAAGAACGAACCGGTCGGCTGAGCACAAAATTCCACGATCCTAGGTTTATCCGCGTGGCGGACTATAACTACCTGATGGTCCCCGGCAAGGCCGTCCGCCGCAATCAACTCCCGCCGCTGTGGGGCTTGCTTGCTCCAACCCCGAAGCCTCATGCGGTCATTGAAGCGCCGCGTGTTGGCGGCAGCCGTCCCACGCATATGTATGCCGCCGTGCTCCGAGCCATCGCTCGCTCCAACACTCGCGACATGATGCGTGTCCGTGCCGCTGGCCAGCAATCACACGACGGGTCTTAGCGGCGAACGCCGGTCGTCTCCTCTTGGTGAGTTATCTTGTACGCCTCTCGATAGGCCCGGCGGGGCAGGGCAATAAGCGCTCGTCTCTGTTGTCCGCTGAACGCCACGACAAGTACGACGACGCCGAAATAGATAAACGAGAAAACAAGCCGGATGGCCGCGAACGGCAAGACCAATTGCGCTGTGAATAACACAAAAAGGGCAAGTGCCCCCTTCGGCCCCAGGTGCAGTGTTGCAAGCATGACAACGGCAAAGAGTGACTGCGCCGCTGTCAGCAATACCTCCTGCGCCTGCCGGTCATCCAGCGGCAGCGCTGCCGGGCTCCCAACCGACGCCGAATACACAATCGGCAGGCTGCCCACCAGCAACGACCATTGATTTACCTTTGCTGATACCAGGAGACCGAGCGCCGACGAGGCATCGCCCCGTATCGCAAAGATGCACGCAACCACGATCTCCGGCGCTTCTGAGGCCAGGGGCGCGACCCACTGGATCAGCAGGAACTCGTCGATGCCGATGCTCTTTCCTGTCTCGATCATGCCCTCGGCGAATGGCTCAGCCGACAGAAAGATGACGGTCGCCGAGAAAACGAACGTCACCAGCACGACAAGGCGTCTGCGTGAAGGCGTCAGGTTGCCGATCAAGGCCGCCGGGCCCACCAGAGCCGGCGGCACCACTGCTGCTCGTGAACTGAACCACATATACAGCCCAAACAGCCCGATGAGCACCACCGCGTCCAATAAGTCGATCTGCCCTTTGAACGGGATTGTGAACGCGTAGATCGTTGCCGCCGTCAGGAATGACAGCTCGATCGCCTGGCTCTTGTACAGCTGGACGCGGCTGTACCGGTGTTCCAAAGGGCCGACGCCGGGTAGCCGGCCTGCCAGCCGCACCATCACTCCCGGCTCACGGATGCGCATTCCCACTCGTTGCTCTCGTATCCGTCGCAGCCCCTTGAACCAGACAATCGCCACAATGAGCGGCCACGCTATCCCAATCAGCAAGCGATTCGCCCCCGTCATGTTCGCGACCGCATACCCTGCGTATTCAGGGTCGGTGCCCGCCCTCCAGACGAGGCTGAAATCGACGGCGTATTCCGGCAGAACGGTGATGACTGCCACCAGCGCTAGGGCTAGCCCGTGGGATATATCGTGTTCGAACGCCTCCGCGGCCCATGAAAGCAGAAATGCGGCGCTGAGGATGCCGAGGCCGTAGACAAGTGAGTTGAGCAGTGGATGGAGATGCGTGTCCTGCGTGTGACCCAGCGTGAACAGTACGATGGCAGGGAACGTGCCGACGATGGCGGCAACGATGAATAATCGGTTGCGGTCAGACGTAAATGACACGGCGCTGTTGGCAGTGATTCCTTTCGCGGGCGTTCCTGTCTATAACAGCGCGCGCCCTATCGGAGTATACTAGCCTCAAGGTTGGGGAAATGGCGCGCAATTCCTCTGGAGGGAAACTCTCAGAGGCTTGAGGGAGAGCGGCAAAACCCTGACATTGATAATAGTGGAAACGTAGTACGAATTGGTGAAATCAAGCGCGAGCATCGAATGAATCCCCGGATTTTTCGGAATAGCTTTATTTGGGTGCTGGTCGCCGTCGCCCTCGTTGCCATCCTCTTTACTCTCCTGCAAAGCTCCGGAGGCCAGGGAAACCAGTCGCTCGGCTGGCTCATTGACCAGGCCCGCGGCGGCAACATCACGTCGATTGAGGTCTCCAACGACTCCTTGAAGGTGATGACGGTGGACAACCGTGAGGTCACCGTCAACAAGGAACCGGACATCTCCGTCTTTGAGATGCTGACAGTGAGCGGCGTTGACGTTGGCGAGGGCGCGGGGCAGGTGGATTTGCGGCCTCGCGGCAGCAGCGGCCTCGGGAGTCTCTTCGGCCTCTTTATCAACTTCCTGCCGCTCATCTTCTTCGGCGCAATCCTGATCTTCTTCATGAGGCAGGCGCAGGGCGGCAACAGCCAGGCCCTCAACTTCGGGCGCAGCCGCGCGCGGATGTTCATGGGCAACCGCCCCGCCGTCTCCTTCTCTGATGTGGCCGGTGTTGAAGAGGCCAAGATCGAACTAGAAGAGGTTGTCGAGTTCCTCAAGTATCCGGAGAAATTCGCCAGCCTCGGCGCGCGCATCCCCCGCGGCGTCCTCCTTGTCGGCCCGCCCGGCGGCGGCAAGACCCTTCTTGCCCGCGCGGTGGCCGGTGAAGCCGGCGTGCCGTTCTTCTCCATCAGCGGCTCTGAATTCGTCGAGATGTTTGTCGGCGTCGGCGCAAGCCGTGTCCGAGACCTCTTTGACCAGGCCAAGCGCAACGCTCCCGCCATCGTCTTTGTTGACGAGATTGACGCCGTCGGACGTCACCGCGGCGCGGGACTCGGCGGCGGACACGATGAGCGTGAGCAGACCCTCAACCAGATCCTCGTTGAGATGGACGGCTTTGACAGCTCGACCAACGTCATCGTCATCGCCGCCACCAACCGCCCCGATATTCTCGATCCGGCCCTCCTGCGCCCCGGCCGCTTTGACCGGCGCGTCACCATCGACCTGCCGGACGTTCGAGGCCGTATCGCCATACTTGATGTCCATGCGCGCGGCAAGCCCCTCGACCCCGACATCGACATGGAAGTGGTGGCCAAGCAGACGCCCGGCTTTAGCGGCGCGGACCTTGCCAACCTCATCAACGAGGCGGCGATTCTTGCCGCCCGCCGCAACAAGAAACTCGTCATGTACGACGAGCTCGCCGAAGCCGTCGATCGCGTCTATGCCGGACCTGAGCGTAAGAGCAGGCTTGTCACGGAGCGTGAGAAGCGCACAACTGCCTACCATGAGGCAGGCCACGCCGTTGTCGGACATCTCGTCCCCAATGCGGACCCTGTCCAGAAGGTCACCATCGTCTCTCGTGGAATGATGGGCGGCTACACGCGATTCCTGCCTAAAGAAGAGTCGATGCTGCGCACCCGCTCGCAGCTCCTTGACTCCATCAAGGCCGCGCTCGGCGGACGGGCTGCGGAGGAGATTGTATTTGGCGACATTTCCACCGGCGCGTCCAATGACATTGAGCAGGTCACGCGCATTGCCCGCAGCATGATTACAACCTATGGCATGAGTGACAAGCTCGGCCCGCTCACGCTCGGCAAGCGTGAGGAGATGATTTTCCTCGGGCGTGAAATCTCGGAGCAGCGCAACTACGGCGAGCGCGTGGCCGACGTTATCGACCAGGAAGTCAACAATATCGTCTTTAGCTCCTACGATGAGGCCAAGCGCATCATCAATGAGAACCGCCACATCCTCAACAATCTTGCGGAATACCTCATCGTTCAGGAGACGGTGGAGGGGGATGACCTCCAGAAACTCCTCAACGGCGAGCACATGGATCCGCCATCCATTGATCCCACGCCGCCGCCTGACCCCGCCCCGCCCGATCCTGTCCCCTCTGACCCTGCGCCGATTCCGGCCACGTAGACACGCGGGCGTTCATCGACTGCCCACCGAGGCTCGATCACCCTGTGCGCGACATCCTGCAGGCCCTCGCCAACGGCGAGATAACGACGGAAGAGGCCCAGCAACGCCTCAACCTCCACGCGATTCAAGAGGTAGGTGACCTCGCCAATCTTGATCTTGGGCGTATGGCCCGCACTGGCAAGCCGGAGATTGTCCGTTGCGCCGGGAAAAGCGTGGAGCAAGCCATCGAACTCGCCCTGCCGTTCCTTGACGAGCCCGGCGTCGTCGCCCTTTCAAGCGCGACTGCGGACCATGAGGCGGCTATCCGGGCCGCCCGTCCCGATGCCGTGTTGCGCTTTGAACCGTCGGCCGGCATCCTCATCGCCCGTAGCCCGGACAAACCGGAACCGGAAAGGATCGGCAGAGCCGCCATCATCACTGCGGGAACGTCAGACATGCCCATCGCTCTCCAAACGCAGTTGATTGCAGAGATGCTGGGCGTGGAAACCACCGTGCATTCGGACGTTGGCATCTCCGGCCTGCATCGACTTTTCCCCGTCCTGCAGCAGGTCGTCGAATCTGATCCGGAAGTCGTTGTGGTGATTGCGGGGCAGGAGGGCGGCCTTGCGCCTGTCGCCGCGGGACTCCTCGAACTGCCCATCATCGCGGTGCCCACGTCAACCGGCACAGGCTACGGCGGCGAGGGCCTCGGCGCGCTCTCGACCATGCTTCAGTCCTGCGCGCTTGGACTCGCCGTCGTCAACATTGACAACGGCATCGCCGCCGGCGTCATGGCAGCCACCATCGCCCGCCGAACCAACCGCACCAACCGCACCTAGCCCACCGCCCCGCTCACCCTGAGCCTGTCGAAGGGCCGCCCCCTTCCGTCATTCCCGCCCCTCTCCGTCATTCCCGCGCAGGCGGGAATCTGAATCGCATTACCCAACCAAACCCCGTACGGCCAACCGACCGCCCCCACCCCTGTCATTCCGAGCGCAGCCGAGGAATCCAAAGCCTCAACTGTGCGGCCAGACATCGCCCCTCACCGCCACCCCGCCATGTCGGCCCACTCCTCATCCTGGATGCGTCCATCCTTGTCGTTCGCTTTACGCAACTCTGTGAGCGTCAGTTTGTTGCTCTTACGACGATTGCACGGGTCACACAGGAGAGTATAGTTCTCCATCGCGTCCTTGCCGCCTTTTGAACGTGGCATCACGTGGTCAACTTGCAGGTAGTCCTCATGATGCGGTCTCCATCCGCAACCCTGGCAGCGCATCGTCTGCCACCTTATCAAGTCCTCACGTATCTCACGGACAGGGCGGCGCGGCTCGCTGCGCCTACGACTGACAACACGCAATTCCGGCGCGGCCGCCTTACCGCCATCCGACCGCTTGGGCGGTTTCTTCGGAGTTTTCACGAGAGTTTTCCACGCTAAACTACCCGTTACCTCACTCTGCAGGCGGTCACGGATAACACCCGTAGCTTCCTCATTGATGTCTATACCGATCCACTGTCTGCCAAGTCGTTCAGCAGCTACGCATGTCGTGGCACACCCCGCGAACGGGTCCAGGACAACATCGCCTTTATTGCTGCTCGCTTTGACGATGCGCTCGTACAAGGACAGAGGTTTCTGGGTCGGGTAGCCGGTGCGTTCCCTCGAGACCGGGGATAGGATCGGGATGGCCCACCAATCGGCTACAGCTATCTCTTTTGCAACGGTGCGCTTTTTGGGCTTTCCTGCTTCATCTTTCGCCGTGACAGTCTTACCATCTTTATCTTTTGCGCTTACGTACTGTGACGGGTTGGGGGCGCTGTTAGGAACCGTTGGGGCAAACCACGAATAGACGTCAGATTTTGTGTAGAAGAGGATGATGTCGTGATTCCGAGGCAAAGTCTTTTTTGATGCAGTCCACTTCTTGTATGCCCAAACAATCTCATTTCTGAAGTTCTTACGTCCGAAGATTGCATCCATCATGGCCTTCGCGTAAGCGTGTGCGGTGTGGTCAATATGGAGGTACATGCTGCCCGTCGGCTTGAGTATCCGGTGGCACTCAAGGACACGCACAGCAAGCCAACATAGGAATGCGCCCATGTCATCACCGGCGCTTGCATTTGCGGCCTGTATCACGCTGTACAGCGCGGGATGGTTGCCAAGTATCTCATTCGTCCACTCGGCCTGCACATCACTCCATGACCAGACGTCGGAATAGCTGATGTTGTCGCCGGCCTTTGTGATTCCCTCAAAGGCTTTGACGCCCTTGTTGAATGGCGGGTCGGTGGCAATCAGATCGACGCTTTCGGTGTTGATGCCACGGAGAACAGGCAAATTGTCCCCAATGAACAGCGTGCGGTTCTTGACGTTGAGGGCAGCCATCAACGCGCCCCGTCCCGGGGGCGCGCGACGATGCGGCATTGCATCGTGGAACGGAACCGACTGTTCACTGAGTGCCCCCCTGCGGCATCGAGACCGGGACTACTTGTCAGAGGAGCCGACGATCTACGCAAGCCCGCAAGGGGACAGGGGAATCCCTGCCGCAATGCAAAAACGGCTTGCGCAGACGGGTTTGAAAGTAAACCGCCGCTCCTCTGACTCGCTTATTCTGCAAGCCGTCGGGATGGCTGTCAACGGGAATTAGTGATGCGCTCCGAACGGGTGTGTCCCAAGGAGGATGTTGGACGGCGGAGTGGGCGCCGATGGATTCCAGCGTGTGCCGGAATGAGGGGCATGACAGTTGGGAAAGACGCCGGTCGCAGAGGGAACGGCCAGAAGGATTGCGTGAAGGCAGGGAGACGGTGGAGAGGTTAGTGGTAGTTCCATGATAGGTTGGCGGGCAAGGGGAGCGGGAAACCCGATGGATTCCCGCTTTCGAGGGAATGACGGAGGAGGGAGTGTGAAAATGAGGTTGGAGGGACTACGGTTCAGTTCCCCCTGCCATATACGTCAGGTCCGGCACAATCGTCACAAAGCGATTCAGTGAATCGTTGAGGATGTCCGGCATCTCAAGGTGCGGGAAATGCCGCGACAAGGGAATCGTATCGAATGATGCATGCGGGATCGCCCCCAGCATCTGCCCCGCCTGCGCCACAAGCGGATCATCCTCGCCGTAGATGATGAGCGTCGGTGTCTGAATTGACCCAAGCCGCGAGGTGCCGTCCCACTTTGCCGCCGCCACGAAATCCCGCATGGAGGACATGGGACGCTGCTCCTTGCGGGCCGCCGTCAGCGCGTCGGCTGCCAAGGGCATATGCGGCTCTCGCAGACCCCGCAGCGCGCGGTTCTCCAGGAAGCTCTCGGGGTCTTCCAACAGGTCCGCGGCCGTGTCCGCCGCCCACGGGAACGTGATTCCCGTTCCGATCAGCACCAGACCCTCAACCAGCCGCGGATGCCGACTCGCGTACTCGATTGCTATGGCTCCGCCCAACGAATGCCCCACAAGCACCACGGGAGAGAGCCCCAGCGTATCGATGAATTCCTCCACGAACGATGCCCAGTCCGGCACGTCCTCTAGCGCCTCACCTTTCGACTGTCCATGACCCAGCAGGTCGAGGGCGATGGGTGTCTGTGACGGCGCGAAGAACCTCATCTGGTCTGCGAACAGCCGGTGATCTGCCCCCGGCCCGTGTATGAAGAGGATGCGCGCCCCCGGCGTGGCCCCGCCAATCTCATGCGGGCTTTCGTAGTAGACGGACTCCCCACCAATCGTGACGTTCGGCATGACCCCTCTACTCTACATGACGAAGGCGCCCGCTATACTTGAAACACTGCCGCCGTCACGCGGCGCAAGGGAGGGTAGGGATACACATGTCAACATCGGAACAGGTGAGGCTCACGAGCCTGTCCCACTGCGCCGGTTGAGCGGCTAAACTCGGCCCCGCCGAGCTTGCGCAGGTCTTGCGCAATCTGCCGCCCGTTAGCGACCCCAACCTGCTGGTCGGTATCTCGACCGGTGACGATGCTGCTGTCTATCGTCTCACTGATGAGATCGCGCTCATCCAGACCGTCGATTTCTTTCCGCCTGTCGTGGATGACCCATACGACTTTGGCGCAATAGCCGCCGCCAACGCGCTCAGTGATGTGTACGCGATGGGCGGCCACCCCGTCATCGCGCTCAACGTCGCCGCGTTCCCTGATGCGCTCGACAAGGAAATCCTTGGCCGCATCCTGAAGGGCGGGGGAGATAAGGCGATGGAGGCAGGCACGCTCATCGCCGGCGGCCACACAATCGAAGACCCTGAGCCCAAGTACGGCCTCTCCGTCACCGGCATCGTGCAGCCCGGCCACCAGGTGGCGAATGTGGGCGCGCAGCCCGGCGACGCTCTTGTGCTCACAAAGCCGCTCGGCTCCGGCGTGCTGACGACAGCCCACAAGAACGGCGCGCTCGACGCCGACACTCTTGCCGAGGTCGTCGCCGTCATGGCGCAGCTCAATCGCGATGCGTCTGAGGCGATGATTGAGGTGGGCGTGAACGCCTGCACAGACATCACGGGATTCGGCCTGCTGGGACACCTCAAGGGAATGCTTGACGGCAGCGGTGTTGGCGCAAGGCTGACCCTGTCAGACATCCCGACAATTCCCGCCGCGTGGGAAATGATCGATCGGGGCTTTGTACCGGGCGGTACGGGGCGTAATCGGATGTGGATTGAGAATTTTGTCACATGGCATCCGGAGGTAAGTGAAGCGGGTCGAATCATGCTGATGGACGCGCAGACATCGGGGGGTCTGCTCATCTCCGTGCCCGCAAACAAGCGCGATCAGCTTTTGGCCGCCCTGCAGGCCCGCGATACCGCCGCTGCCGCCATAATCGGTCAAATCACCGAACAAAAAGAACTCCATGTCCACCCCTGAGGAGCGAATTCATGGCCTCCCTTGAGATATCCCGCCAATTCGTCGATGAAATGATTGCCCACGCCCAACAGGATGACCCGAACGAGTGCTGCGGCATCCTGATCGGCGAGAACGGAACGGTCATCGGGACACGCCGTGTGACAAACATCGTTGAGGAAAAAAACAAACCATTCCGATACCAGATGGCGCCGCTGGAATATGCGTCCATAGATGAAGAGTGCTCCGCGAACGGCTGGACGCTGTGGGGGTTCTACCATTCCCACACCCGCTCGCAGGCGTATCCGTCCAAGACCGATCAAAATCTGGCGTTCTGGCCGGGGACCAAGGACCCTATCTGGCCGGATTCGTATTATCTGCTGGTCTCGCTTGAAGATAAGGACGCGCCCGTTGTCCGCGCCTACACCATTTCGCCGCCGGATGCTGCTTCAAGCGATGACTTCCGTGTGGAGGAGCACGAGCTCCTCGTCACTGAAACTCCAACCCCCAACCCCGCCTGATGTGCCTGATTGTCGCTGCCATAGCCGCCGGTGTCGGTTGGATAACCCTGGCCGCCACTGCCATCTGGTATCGCGTTGTCGTTGTTCCCGAGCTCTACGTTGACGACAGCGTTCTTCCGTTCGTGGCGGTCGCTACGATAGGGGCAGTCGCATTTCTGGCCGTACTTGTGGGGGCGCTGAGGCGCACGCAAGGCAAGGCGGACGGTCTAGCGGTCATGATAATCGGCTCGTTCGCCCTGGTCGTCATCATCTTCAGTTCACTAACGACGACCGGGGTTCTCATCATCCCCGGCTTTTTGCTATCGACACTCGCGGCAGCGTTGCCGCCAACAAGGCCGTGGCAAAGAGGCTAACTATCCCCCTCGCCGCGCCGAGCAGTGATCCATGAGTCAACAATCTGCTGAAGGAGTTCCAATTCGCGAGGCTTGAGTTTGCCCGCCGCCTTGAGCGCCTCTGCCAGCAGGTTCTGCGACTGCGCCTCCTGCATCGTCGTGCCCGCATCAAGGCTGCCCTGAGACTTCCACCACAGTTCAATATCGGCGTCGTCCGCCTGTTCAATGTCTTTCTCAATGAGTCGGAGGAAATGTGTCCGCATGTACTGCGTCACGCGCTCCTCTTCTCCCTCCGGCGTCTGGATCCACAACACACTGCCATCGGCTCGGACATAGCGGCTGGTTGGTGTGCCAGCAGCGGTCGGCTGAGCCTGCGGAGAAGCAGCAGGTGGCGCACTGTTCCCGGTTGGGGAATAGCGCGGGGCGGGCGGCAATCCGCCGCCCGGTTGGTAGCGCGGCGGCGCGCCAAGCGGACTTGTGCTTGGCGGCGGGACGGGGCGGTCAAGAGGCCGTGCAGCCTGCCGTGGCTGTGGTTCCAGCCCCTGGGTACTCGGTGAAGCAGCCATTGGTGGCTGGTTGAGCTCCTCCTCAAGAGGATCGCTGGGGTTGATGACCTGGGGAAGGTTCAGAATCTTGAGTTCGCGGGTCACCATGTCTGTGGCGGACTCAGTGGGGAGTTTGTCCGTCACGCGCTCGCCGGTCTTATCCTCTTGCGACCGCAGTTCAAAGAACTTCTCGACTTGCTCGTCCGTCGCCTCTTCCGGCGTCGCGCCCGTCAGGCGGTAGAAATGCATGCGCATGATGCCCGCCATGACGGCCTCACCGCCGTCGGTTACGAACCTGGCGATTCCGTCATCGCCGTGTTGAAGATACTTGCTGGGTGGGGCCACGTTACGCCCCTTTGGCAGCCTTTGCCGCAGACCCCCAGTTGAGGAGCCAGTATTCGAGGGAATCAGCCAGCGCCATCCAGGACGCGTGAATGATATTCGTGTGACTGCCTACGGTGCGCCAGACGTGATCGCCATCCGTCGACTCAATCAGCACGCGCACGGTCGCCGCCGTGGCGCTCTCCTGGTTCAGGATGCGGACCTTGTAGTCCGTCAGCCGCACGACGCCTATCTCCGGGAAACGGCTCCGTAGTGCCTTGCGCAACGCCTCGTCAAGGGCATTGACCGGCCCGTTGCCCTCCGCCGCAGTATGGTATTGCTCCTCGCCGACGCGCACCTTGACCACGGCCTCTGACAGCGGATCCTCGTTGTCTTCGGCAGAATTCATGGACGGCCGCCGGCGCCATGTCTCTACGACGGTCATGAAGTCCTGAAGCATAAATGCCGGTGTGTAGTCGGGCAGGGCGCGGCGCACCAACATCTCGAAAGACGCTTCCGCGCCCTCGTATTGGAATCCCTCCGCCTCCGCGTTCTTAACCTGTTCAAGGATCGAGCGGGCCGTGTCCGGTTCGACGTCGATGCCCATCGCCTGTGTTGCCGCCAACACGTTGCTTCGTCCAGAAAGCTCTGACACGACAACGCGCCGCGCATTGCCCACCGTGTCCGGGTCCATGTGCTCGTAGCTGCGCTCAACCTTCGCGACAGCGGCGGCGTGCAGACCGCCCTTGTGTGTGAAAGCGCGCGCGCCCACGTATGGCTGCGATGGGTTCATGCCCATGTTCACGATCTCGGCAATCTCTTGCGAGACAGTCGTCAGATTCTTCAACTGCTCGTCTGACACCACCGGAATACCCATCTTGGTCTGCAGGCCGGGGATGATTGAGCAGAGATTCGCATTGCCGCAACGCTCGCCGTAGCCATTAATCGTTCCCTGTACCTGCTCGATGCCGTGCTCGACAGCGGTCATCGAGTTGGCAACCGCGAGCTCGCCGTCGTTGTGAACGTGGATGCCGAGGGGAACCGTGATGGTCTCCCGAAGAGCGTCGACAACCTCTCCGAGCCGCTGTGGCAGAACGCCGCCATTGGTGTCACAGAGGTGAATCACATCCGCGCCCGCGTCCTGCGCCGCCTTGAGACACTGCACCGCGTAGTCCGGGTTCGCAGCGTAACCGTCAAAGAAATGTTCAGCGTCGAAGTGCGCCTCTCGTCCCTGGCTCTTGAGGTACGAGATGGAATCGCTGATCATCAGCACGTTCTCTTCCAGGCTGGTTTCCAGCACGTCCGTCACATGCAGGTCCCACGTCTTGCCCACCAATGTAACGATCGGTGCTTCAGATGCAATCAGCGCGAGAAGATTGCCGTCCTGTTCAGGCGCGATGTTGGCGCGCCGCGTGGAGCCAAATGCGGCGACGCGCGCCGTCTTGAGGTTCAGCCCCTTGACCCGGCGGAAATACTCTTCGTCCTTCGGATTGGAGAACGGCCACCCACCCTCGATGATGTGAATACCGAGGTCATCAAGCCTGGTAGTAATATCCAGCTTGTCCTTGACAGTGAGGGAGATACCCTCCTGCTGCGTGCCGTCACGCAGGGTGGTGTCATACAGGATCACCTGTGGCGTTGTCACTGCGTTGTCCTCTGACTTATTCCTCTGTATCAACTATAGGCTATAGCGGTCGAGGCACTCGTGCCCGCTCCGGATTCTCAATTCTGTCGATGACCGCGTCCGCCATCTCCGTTGTCTTGACGACCTGCGTGCTTGAGTCTGCAACGCCTACGCCTGCAACGTCTGCCGTGCGGTAGCCCGCTGCCAGCGTTGCATCGACCGCCGCCTCAACGGCGTCGGCCTCCTCGTTCAGGCCAAATGAGAGCCGCAGCATCATCGCTGCGCTGGAAATAGCCGCCAGGGGATTCGCGATGCCCTGTCCGGCGATGTCAGGCGCGGAGCCGTGAATCGGCTCGTACATGCCGTACAGCCCGCCGCCCCGCTTGCGGATTTTCTTTGTGCCGAGGCTTGCGGAGGGCAGCATGCCCATCGATCCCGCTAGAACGGACGCCTCGTCTGTCAGGATATCGCCAAACATATTCTCTGTGACGATAACGTCAAACTCCGCCGGTCGCTGAATCAGCATCATCGCGCACGCGTCGACGAGGATGTGGCTCACGGACACGTCGGGGTTTTCTTCCGCCATCTCCTGCGCCACCTCGCGCCACAGGCGGGACGATGCCAGCACGTTTGCCTTATCCACGGATGCCAACCGTCCACGCCGCCCACGCGCAAGATCAAATCCCACCTGCAAGACTCGGCGGATTTCCTTCTCGGTGTACTTGAGCGTGTCGACTGCCTTGCGGCCCTGCGAATCGTCCCAGCGCTTCTTGGGTTCGGCGAAATACAGCCCGCCTGTCAGCTCCCGAACAACGATTAGGTCAACACCATCGATGACAGCGCTCTTGATAGGTGACGCTCCCAGCAGTTCCGGCACCACCTTGACGGGCCGCAGGTTGGCGAACAGGCCCATCCCGCGCCGTAGCGCCAACAGCCCCGCCTCAGGGCGAGTTCGGGCGCGTGGGTCATCCCACTTCGGCCCACCGACTGCCCCGAACAAGATGGAGTCGGACTGTTTCGCGATGTTGAGCGAATCGTCAGGCAAAGCGCTGCCGGTGGCGTCAATGGCCGCGCCTCCAACAAGCGCCTCCTGGTACTCAAAGGAATGGCCGAAGCGCTTGCCGATGGCGGCGAGCATCCGCACGGCCTCCGCGGTGACTTCAGGGCCGATGCCGTCTCCCGGCATCAGCGCGATCGAGTAATTCACTTGGCGTCAGAAGTGACGGGCTCAAGACCCGCACGTTCCTCGAATGCGGCGATGTCGTCCTCGTGCTGCATGGTGAGGCCAATGCTGTCCAGCCCGTTCAGCAGGCAATGCTTGCGGAACGGATCAATCTCGAAATATGCTTCAAAGCCCTCGCGGTCGTAGACGAGTTGCTTTTCAAGATCGACGGTCAACTCATAGCCCGGGCGGATGCGGTCGAGGATCTGCCGCACGACCTCTTCAGGCAGCTGCACTGGCAGCAGGCCGTTCTCGAAGCAGTTGTTGTAGAAGATGTCCGCAAACGTGGATGAGATGACCGCCTGGAACCCGAACTGCTGCAGCGCCCATGGGGCGTGCTCACGGCTTGAGCCGCTGCCGAAATTCGGCCCGGCAACGAGGATCGTAGCCTCACGATAGCCGGGCCTGTTGAGCACGAACTCGGGATTCTCGCCGCCGTCCGGCGTGTAGCGCCAATCAAAGAAGAGGAACGGCCCGTAGCCTGTCCGCTCCACCCGCTTGAGAAACTGCTTGGGAATAATCGAGTCCGTATCAACGTTCGAGCGATCCATCGGCGCAGTTGCGCCCGTGTGTGAAATGAACTTCTCCATGTCTTGCTCCGTACTGCGACCTTACGCGGGTGTCGCTTCCCACTCACGAATATCGACGAATCGACCGGCAATGGCCGCCGCTGCCGCCATCTGTGGACTCACCAGGTGCGTGCGCCCGTCCTTGCCCTGCCGACCCTCAAAGTTACGGTTGGATGTGGATGCGCATCGTTCTTGGGGCATCAGGATGTCCGGGTTCATGCCAAGGCACATGGAGCACCCAGCGGCGCGCCACTCAAAGCCCGCCTCCGTGAACACGGCGTCCAGCCCCTCCTTCTCCGCCTGCCACTTGACTAGGGCGGAGCCGGGAACGACCATCGCGTTCACATTCGGGTGAACCTGCCGACCGCGCACCATGTCCGCTGCCACGCGCAGGTCCGAAAGCCGTGAGTTCGTGCATGAGCCGATGAACACACGGTCGATCTCGATGTCCTTGATGCTCGTGCCGGCCTCAAGCCCCATATACGCTAGCGCGCGCTCCGCGGCCTCACGCTTGTCTTCAGGCAGCTCTGCTGGATTGGGCACGGCGTCATCGATGGTAACGACCTGCTCCGGGTTCGTTCCCCATGTGACGTGCGGACGGAGTTCACTCGCGTCAAGCTCCACGACGACGTCGTATTCCGCGCCATCGTCGGTGGCGAGTTCCTTCCAGCGTTCGATGGCCTCGTCGTACTCCTCGCCCTGCGGCACGAACTTGCGGCCTCTGAGCCACTCGAAGGTGGTCTCATCGGGGGCAATCATGCCCGCGCGCGCTCCGCCCTCGATGGACATGTTGCAGACGGTCATGCGGCCTTCCATGGAGAGCGAACGGATGGCCTCACCCGTGTATTCGATCACGTAGCCCGCGCCGCCGGACGTGCCGATCTTGCCGATGATGCCGAGAATGATGTCCTTGGCCGTCACGCCCGGAGGAAGCTCGCCGTCGACGCGAACCTCCATCGTCTTTGGCTTGAACTGCCGCAGCGTCTGCGTGGCCAGCACGTGCTCAACTTCTGATGTGCCGATGCCGAGCGCAAACGCGCCGAATGCGCCGTGCGTGGCCGTATGGCTGTCGCCGCACACGATGACCTTGCCCGGCTGGGTATGTCCCAACTGCGGCCCGATCACGTGGACGATGCCCTGGTTCTCATCGTGCATGTCGTAGTACGTGATGCCGAAGTCTTTGGTGTTCTGCGCCAGGGTCTCGATCTGCTGCTTGGAGATCGGGTCCTCGATGGGCAGCGAGCGGTCGGTTGTCGGGACGTTGTGATCGACCGTGGCGATGGTCAAGTCCGGCCGCCGCACCTTGCGCCCTGCGAGCCGAAGGCCTTCATACGCCTGCGGCGATGTCACCTCATGCACCAAATGAAGGTCAACGTAGATCAGGCTGGGTTCGCCAGCTTCCTCGCGGACGAGATGCGCGTCCCAGATTTTTTCGAACATTGTTCGTGGCGGCGTTGCCATTCACGTCTCCTCTTTCAGCGATTTTCTATGTTGGTGCGAGGCAGTTTCCTGCTCTGCTAGGCCATCACGCTCGTGGCGCGTTGCTTGGAGGCAAGCAAGCGGTTGAGCGAATCGACGTACGCCCGCGCGCTCGCAACAACGATGTCCGTGTCTGCGCCGCGCCCGATGTAGTTCGTTCCTTCATGCTCGATTCTCAGCGTTACGTCAGCGATTGAATCCAGTCCCTCCGTGACCGCCTCCACGCGGTACTCTACGAGGTGGTTGTTCACGCCGACGATTGACGTAATCGCTTGGTAGACGGCGTCTACGGGGCCCGTGCCGACCGCGCTGGCCGTCTGCGCTTCTCCCTCAGGATTGATGAGCCGCACGGTAGCGGTTGGAACTGCAGGAGAGCCGCTCAGCGCCTGCACATGCTCTAGTGTGTAGATATCGTCGGCCGTCGAACGGCGATCCTCGCCCATCAGCGTTTCAAGATCGCGGTCAGTCACGCTCTCCTTCTTGTCCGCGAGGTCCTTGAACGCGACGTACACGCGCCCCAGGTCTTCTTTGGACACGTCGTAACCCAGGTCATGCAGTCGGGCCTCCAGCGCGTGGCTGCCGCTCTGCCGTCCGAGCACAAGTGCGGTGCCGGGCACACCGACGGACTGCGGGGTCATGATTTCAAACGTGATTGGGGCCTTGAGCATGGCGTCCTGGTGGATGCCGGACTCATGGCGGAAAGCGTTGAGACCAACGATGGCCTTGTTTGGCTGCACTGCGAAGCCCGTGTAGTCGCTGACCATACGGCTTGCGCGGTAGATCTGTGTCGTGTCCACGCCCGTCGTGTAGCCGAGCAGGTCCTCGCGCGTGTGGATGGCCATCACGACCTCTTCCAACGAGGCGTTGCCTGCCCGCTCTCCAATGCCGTTTACGCAGACCTCAACCTGCCGCGCGCCGTTCTGGACGGCGGCGATGGAGTTGGCCGATGCGAGGCCAAGATCGTTGTGACAGTGCACGCTGATGACGGCCTTGTCGATGTTCTTGACGTTCTCAAACACGCTGGCGATGAGCCGCCCGAACTCATCCGGTATCGCATAGCCGACGGTGTCAGGGATATTGATGGTCGTTGCGCCCGCATTGATCGCCTCGGTGACGAGCCGGTAGATGAAATCCCAGTCAGTCCGTGTTGCGTCCATGGGCGAGAACTCGACATTGTCGCAGTAGCTCTTCGCCCGCTCGACGGACGTGATGGCCTGCTCCATGACCTCTTCGGGGCTCTTGCGGAGCTGGTGCGTCAGGTGAATGTCTGAACTGGAAATGAAGACATGGATGCGCGGCTTGTCTGCCACCTGGACGGCTTCCCACGCGGCGTCGATGTCTCCGGGCACACAGCGGGCGAGTCCGGCGATAACCGGAGTTCGCACTTCGCGAGCGATACGCTGCACCGTTTCGAGGTTGCCGGGTGATGAGGCGGGGAATCCCGCCTCGATAACGTCCACGCCGAGGCGTTCAAGCTGGCGGGCTATTTCCAGCTTCTCCTCCCAATTGAGGCCCGCGCCCGCAGCCTGCTCCCCATCACGGAGCGTGGTATCAAATATCGTTATTCGCTCTTGCTCTGTCTGTGTCATGACTGATGTCCTTCGTCTCGTAGTTGGCAATCCGTGAGATCGCCCCTCTTCCCTATTTGCGCGCGCCCACCTGCTAGCGTCCCCGCAGCATGAGCGCGCCTGTAAGGTAGAGGTTGCCGCCGCACCCCGCGCCCAATGCGCGTCGCGGCGAATCGGTATGTGACATCGCAGTCATAGGAGTATTGTCCGGCTAGACCGTGTCCTTGAGCCAGGGCATCATCGAGCGCAGATCTCGCCCGACCACCTCAATCAGGTGAGTCGTGTCCTGTGCCTTGAGCGCATTGAAGCTGGGACGACCGGCTTGGTTCTCGAGGATCCACTCACGCGCGAACGTCCCGTCCTGTACCTCTTCGAGGATCTGCTGCATCCGCTCTTTCGCGCCGTCGTCGATGAGTCGAGGCCCTGACACATAATCGCCGTACTCGGCCGTGTCGCTCACGGAATACCGCATGTACTCCAGCCCACCCTGGTATATGAGGTCGACGATGAGCTTCATCTCGTGCAGGCACTCGAAATACGCGATCTCCGGCTGATAGCCAGCCTTGACCAGAGTCTCGAACCCGGCCTTGACCAGGCTGGTGATGCCGCCGCAGAGCACGGCTTGCTCGCCGAATAGGTCAGTAATCGTTTCCTCGGCGAATGTCGTTTCGATAACGCCCGCCTTTGTTGCGCCGATGCCCTTTGCGTAGCCCAGCGCCCGCGCCCGTGCGCCCTCCGTCACGTCTTGGTGAATTGCCATCAGGGCAGGGGTGCCGACGCCCTTCTCATAGAGCTGCCGCACACGATGCCCCGGCGCCTTAGGCGCAATCATGGTCACGTCCACGCCGGGCGGCGGCACAATTTGGCTGTAATGGATATTGAAGCCGTGCGCGAACATCAGCGTCTTACCATCGTCCAGGTGCGGGGCGATCGACTCGTCATAGACCTGCTTCTGGCGTGTGTCCGGGATCAGCATCATGATGATGCTTGCCCGCTGCGCGACCTCCTCAACGGTTCCGACTTCCAGGCCGTCCGATTCAGCCTGCTCCCATGACTTGCTGCCGCGGTACAGGCCGACCATCACATTCACGCCGCTGTCCTTGAGATTCAGCGCATGCGCGTGACCCTGGCTGCCGTAGCCGATGACCCCGATCACCTCATCCTTGATGTGATCGAGATTCGCGTCGTTGTCGTAATAAATGTCTGCCATCGTGCCCTTCCTGCCCTGGTTTATTCTGTGCAGCCGTCGTAACCGGCCCTATCTCCGTTTCGTCGGCACTCCCACGAGGGCCGGGCCGCGAAATTCGCCGTCTTGCGGAACCTGTTCGTCTTTCGTCAGGGCTACCAGGCCCGTCCGCATCAACTCAAGAATCCCATAAGGTTCAAGCAAGGCCAGAAGGCTTTCAACCTGCTCTGTCGGTCCCGTGATCTCGATGATGACCGTGCTTGGTGAGACGCTCACAACCTCCGCGCCTCGGAAAAGGTCAAGAATCTCGACAATGTGGCCGCGGTTCTCCTGGGTTGCGTGCACCTTGACCAACGCCGTCTCGCGCGCCACGTAGTCCTCGTCCGTGATGTCCATCACTTCGACGACGTCCACTACGTTCCACAACTGTGAGGTTACCTGCCAAAGCGCTGATTCCGGCACGTTGTCCACGACGATGGTCATGCGTGAGAACTCAGCCTTCTCCGAGTGACCCACGGCCAGGCTGGCGATATTGAACCCGCGCCGCCGGAACATGCTCGCCACACGGTTGAGCACGCCGGGCCGGTCATGGACCAGCGCGGATATGACGCGACGCATCGTCATCGAGCCACCGTCCCCAGGGGCTGCTGTTGCGTCCACGGATCCTCGACCATCTCGTTCACCGACTGGCCTGCCGGAATCATGGGATACACCAGCTCATCGATTTCGACCATGAAATCAAGAATGACCGGGCCGTCATGATCCTGCGCCCGCTTGATGGCGGAGTCCACGTCCTTGATGTCCTCAACACGGATGCCGAGCATCCCGTACGCCTCGGCCAGCTTCACGAAGTCGGGCCCCGTCGTATTGATCTGGCTGTAACGCTTGTCATAGAACAGCGTCTGCCATTGGCGCACCATGCCGTGGTGGAAGTTGTTCATGATTGCGAACTTGACGGGCGCCTTTTCGTCGCGAATCGTCGCGAGCTCCTGCAGCGTCATCTGGAAACCGGCGTCGCCGCAGATGGACCACACCTCCTCGTTGGGCATGCCCATCTGCGCGCCCATAGCGGCGGGAACTTCGTAGCCCATCGTGCCAAGACCACCGGATGTGATGAAGCTATTGGGCCTGTCCGTGACGTAATGCTGCGCCGCCCACATCTGGTGCTGGCCAACGCCGGTCACGATGAACGCCTTGCCGTCTGTCATTTCATGGATGCGCTTGATGACGTACTGCGTTGACGGCTTGCCGTCAAAGTCCCTGACAACAAGCGGATGCTCACGCCTCAGGTCGTCCACGCGCGAGAGCCATTCCGTCCTTGTCTGCTTTTCAACCTGCGGCAGCAATGCCTTGAGCGAGTTCTTTGCGTCACCGATCACCGGCGCATCCGCGAAAACGTTCTGGTGAATTGCAGAGCGGTCGATGTTCAGATGCACGATCTTTGCATTCGGGGCAAAGTCAGCCACGCGCCCGATGATGCGGTCATCAAACCGGGACCCCACGTTGACCAGCAGGTCGCACTCGTCCACCACAAGATTGGCGAATGCAGATCCGTGCATGCCCATCAGGCTCAGGTACAGGTAGTGATTGCCCGGGAACGAGCCGATGCCAAGCAGGGTAGGGATGACGGGAATCTGCGCCTTCTCGGCCAGTTCCTGTAGCTCCTTCTCAGCCTGCGCCACCAACACGCCGCGACCCGCAAGGATGACCGGCCTCTTCGCCGAATTGATTAGCTCGGCAGCGGCCTCTACCTGTATCGGGTCCGGGTGCGTGATCGGCCTGAATCCGGGCAGGTCGTCGACGGTCTCCGGATAGCCGGTGAATTCGCCGAATTCCTGCAGCACGTCACGGGGCAAGTCCACGAGAACAGGGCCGGGCCGCGCCGAACGCGCGATATGGAACGCTTCCTTCATGACGCGCGGAATATCCTCGGCAGTCATTACGAGGTAATTGTGCTTGGTGACGGGAATCGTCACGCCCGTGACATCCGTCTCCTGGAATGCATCTTTTCCGATGGCGGGGCGTGTCACTTGACCGGTGATTGCCACGATCGGCGTGGAGTCCATGAACGATGTTCCAAGCCCCACGGCCAGGTTGATTGCGCCGGGGCCGGACGTGGCGATGCAGACGCCCACCTTGCCCGTGGCCCTGGCATAGCCGTCCGCAGCATGCGCCGCGCCCTGCTCATGGCGAGTAAGGACGTGGTGAATGGACGGGTACTTCAATATATGGTCGTAGAGCGGCAGAATCGCGCCGCCGGGAACGCCGAAAACCAGGTCGACGCCCTCCGCTTGCAGCGACTCGCATACAAACTCTCCGCCCGCCAGCATCCTGCCTGACATCATTCTCCTCGCTACTCTCTCACCGGCTTGTTGTACGCTCTCTTCTTAATTCCCTCCTCCCTTGTGGGGGAGGGTCAGGGTGGGGGTTGATTCCGCATAACAACCCAGGGCCACTGCGGTCTCCGAGTTGGAGCGGGCATTAAAAAACCCGTCCCGTGAAGGGACGGGAGCTTGCGCTTTCCCGCGGTACCACCCTCCTTACCCGGCCCCGCGGCCGAGTCTCTCATTAGCGTTTGTTCGGGCGCGACCCCGCCAAAACGCAATTACCTCCATCCTGACGACGGAGACGGCGTTTCGGATGCTCCGGGGCGAGTTCACGGGTCATCACGACCGGGCTTCCACCATCCCCGGCTCGCTGTCCGCTAGACTTGCGCTACTACTCCCCTTCGTAGCAGTGTCGATTTTGCCATTCCTAGCTACGAGTGTCAACATGATTCCTATTGAACGTCAATTGAGCCAACCCTTCACCCAAACTGCTCGCCACCGCTGTTAGAGATGAAACTGCGCGACTTTGCCGACTATGCCCTGCGACTGCTGTTTCCATCCCGCTGCGTTCTCTGTGGACGGGAAGGCGACCTCATCTGTGAACCTTGCAGGCGTATATTTCCTCAGCAACTTGACCCTGATGCAATCCCCAAGCTGTCCGGCATCCGCGCCGCGCGCGCCGTTTGGCCGTATGAGGGCAGCGTCCGCGAGATTGTCCGACGCTACAAATATAATGGGCTTCGTTCCCTAGCCCCGGTGCTCGCATCCGAGATGGCTCATGTCTTGCGCGAATGGGGCCCGGCCATCGACCTGATCGTTCACGTCCCTGTCCATCCTGCGCGACTCCGTGAGCGGGGATATGACCAGTCCGAGCTCCTGGCGCGAGAACTCTCACGCCTGACGGGAATAGAGGCAACTTCTGCTCTTGTACGACTGCGGGAGACCGCCGTTCAAGCGCGAGCGATGAGCGCCGCCCAACGGGCTGACAACGTCCGTGGGGCATTTGATGTTCCCCATAGCGACGGAATCAGCCGCGCTGACATCCTCCTCATCGACGATGTACTGACAACGGGCGCGACACTCAGAGAAGCCGCGCGCGCATTGCGTCGCGCCGGCACAAGGAACATCTACGCGCTTACGCTAGCTCACGAGACCTAGAGTCAGCGCGTTGCCGACGATTCTCGTCTTAGTCCGGGCAGGGGATAATGGCGTCATGACAGATCGACACATCACCCCCCTGCGTGTTGGCAAGCTCCCGCCTGACCTTCTTGCCCAACTCCTTGAGCAGGCCAATGTAAACGATCCCAGCGTCATCCTCGGCCCGCGGATGGGAGAAGACGCAGCGCTCATCGACAACGGCGGGGGGAACTACCTTGCCGTCAGCTCAGACCCGATCACTTTCGCTGCGGAGCAACTTGGCTGGTACGCCGTACACGTAAACGCTAATGACATCGCCGCAACCGGGGGGACACCGAGATGGATGGTAATGACCGTCATCCTGCCGGACGGCTCGCCGCCACAACTCGCACAGGACATCATGCAGCAAACCCTGGAGGCCTGCGCGGAGATAGGGGTGACACTTGTGGGTGGTCACACGGAGGTGACGTACGGCATTGACCGCCCAATCGCCATCGGCACGATGATTGGTGAGGTTCCCAAAGCCAGGGCAACGCCAACCTCAGGTATTCAAGAGGGCGATGCCATCATCCTCACCAAAGGTGTTGCCATCGAGGGCACGGCCATCCTGGCGCGTGAGGCTGGCGACCGGCTCCACGCAAAAGGCGTGTCGGACGAGGTGATTCAGCGCGCCTCAGATTTCCTATACAACCCCGGCATCAGCGTTGTCCGTGATTCCCGGATTGCTCTCCAAACGCCTAACGTCCATGCCATGCATGATCCAACCGAGGGAGGTGTTGCCACTGCCCTGCACGAGATGGCAGACGCATCAGGTGTCGGCCTTGAAATTGATGCCGGCGTGATGGAAACGATGACCCTGCCCGAGACTGTAGAAATCTGCCACGTTCTTGACGTCAACCCCGTGGGACTCATCGCCGCAGGAGCACTGATCATCGCTGCTGCTCCTGAAGATGCCTCGGGCGTCCTCGCTGCTCTTGAACAGGCGTCCATCCGAGCCGCCGCCATTGGCCGTGCCGTGCCGCGCTTCCAAGGCGTCAACGTCCCACGCTTTCCCCGAGACGAACTGGCCAGAATCCTCGCTGGCTAACCATCTTGCCTAGCGAGTGGTTCAGCGTAGAACCTATGCCGCCTCAGGCATCGTCTCCAAAATCAACTCCGCGTACTGGAGAAGATGCCGATCCGGCAGGAATAGCTCCCGTGCCCGCTCCTTTGCCGCAGCGCCCAATGCAGCCGCCAACGCAGGGTCAACAAGCAGATTCCTGATCGCTTGGCCGCATGCGGCCTCATCTAAGGGATCGGGCAGGAGAATTCCCGACTGGCCGTCGACGATCTGTTGTCGGATGCCGCCCACTGCGCTCGCTACGATGGGCTTTCCTTTCCACATCGCCTCGGTGACCGTCAAACCGAAGCCCTCGGCGAGGCTCTTTTGAACCACGACCGCCGCGTGGCTCTGGATAGCGTTGATGACCGCGGCGTTTTCCTCACGGTCGTCCATTGGCACGCTTACGAGGTGAACTCGTTGCCGAATATCGTCCGCCAACGCCCGCCACTCGGCGATGCAATCCTCCAACACGAGCTGTGCCTCCGGATCGTCCGCCACGCCACTCACCGCCGGGCCAACCAGCCACAGGTGGGCGTTGTGCGGCGTGTCCGCCATTTGTGCGAACGAACGCATCACGCCGGCCATGTCCTTGAGTTTGTCCCAACGGGCAATCTGTACAACGACCGGATCATCCGGACGAGGGAATGCCCCCTCCGTCACGAGCTCGACACGATGGACAATCGTTCCAGACGTACCGTCATCCCGTGAAAACTGCGGCGGTGTGGAGGGAGTTGGGCCTTCGAGGAGGCCGACCGTTACAAGAATGTCAGCCGCGGAACCGCTGATGTCCGTGTTCTTTGAGCTTGCCGGGTCGATTGATGGATGGATGATGTGACTGCAGGCCGGCTCAAGCCATGCCGGCGCGTACTCCTGCAAACTGAAAATGCACATGTCCGCCTGTTGCACATACGGACGAAGAAACTCCCACGCCCCGGTCACAAGCGGATCATGCTGCTCGTGACCAATGTGAGACCGCCAGATAACGCGTGCGCCTGCCTGCAACAGTTTCTCGGCCAGGCCCGCGGTCTGGGGGTCATGCAGGATGACGATGTCTCCCGTTTGTATTTGGGTCGCGATGTCAGCGGCGTTCGCGGCCAATACTTGCTCATAATGCGCGCGCTCCGCCTCGCCCAGCGGGCCGCCGTCGCCCGCCTCTCCGTGCAGATTGTTGTGAATCCGCTTTGTTATGCGAAAGAACTCACTGTCTCCGTCGATGACGAGCCATCGTGAATCGACTCCCGCGCCTTTCGCGTAGCCGCATAACCCCTGCACGAGTTCTGCCACGCCGCCGCCCCTGGCCGTGGAGTTTATGTTGATGACGGTCCGGCCCTGAAGGGCGTGGCTGACCGTCTGTGCCGTCTCCGCAATGGCAGATCGACGTTTCTTGCTGACGAACGGAACCAAAAGATCAAGTGGCCGAGGCTGCACCTCGACTTCCATGACTTTTCCGCCATGGACAACTTTGCCGACTGATGACGTCACGATTTCCCCCGCGCGCTTCTTTTTAACGACCACAGAGCAGCCAATTACATTGTACGGGTCTAGTCATTCTCTCCCATAGAACTCCGTGGGTATGAACCTAACAAACGGATCCGCTTGCAGATCGTGCCCAGTCCTGCCTTGACCTCCGCAAATGCCTCTGCCAGCCCTGCGTCAGTGATATGTCCCAGGTACTCCACGATGAACGTGTATTCCCAAAGGCCTTCCCCCGGATCGAGTCGGGATGGCCGTGATTGCAGCATTGTTGCGTTCAGCCCGCGTGAAGAGAACAGGCTGAGCACCTTTACCAGCGCGCCCGGCTGGTTCTCGAGATCGAACAGGAGTGTCGTCTTGTCACCGCCTGTTGTGTCCGGAACGTCGTTGTGACCCAGCACCCAGAAGCGAGTCGCGTTCTCAGCCCCGTCCTCCATGTTTTCCCGCACAACCTTCAGCCTGTAGTAGAGCGCCGCAACAGCCGTCGCCAATGCCGCCGCCCCGGGGTCTTCGGACGCCGCGGCTATCTCAGCCCCACGCGCGGTGCTTGATTCTTCAATGACCTCGATCTCGCGTCCCAGTTCTTCCGATAAGCGCCGGATACTCCGCCGGCATTGGCTCAGCGCCTGCGGGTGTGAATAGATGCGCGTCACCTGTTCCAGTGATGTCTTGGTCAGCAAGTGATGGTGAATGGGCAAGTAGACCTCAGCCACCACGTTAATTCCTTCCGTCGCTCCCACAAAATCCAGCGTCGCCCCTACGGTCCCTTCAAGCAGGTTCTCGATGGGCAGTACACCGTATTCAATCTCACCCTGTTGGACGGCCTGGCAGATTGCCTCTGACTCCATCGGTTCGAAGATGGCATCACGGCCGAAGTGGGCGATAGCCGCGAGGTGCGTGAAAGTCGCCTCCGGCTGGAGAAATCCGACAGTCGGTCTATCGAAGCTCATGCCCGCTCCACCTTCATCCGCACGAATCCGCGCTTGCCCATCTTGATAATTGCTCCCTCTACGTCTTCCGGCGAGAGCTGCAGGGTAGGCTCGGTCTGGCGATGATCGTTGATCTCAAGGCCACCCTGCTGGATCAGACGACGCGCGTCGCCGCGGCTCGTCGTCAGGCCCGTCGCCACTGCAACGTCCAGGATCGTCAGGGGTTCCTCTGATGGCTTCAGTAAAACCTCCTCCACATCCTGCCGCATGCTTCCTTCATCCACCACACGGGTGAACTCTGCCTGGGCCCGTTGTGCATCATCGACGCTGTGCAGCCTCTCGGTCACAGCCCGTGCAAATCTCTCGCGATCGTCCTGCAGATTGGACTCAGTCGACAGGCGGTGGCGGACTTCATCGATTTCGTTATCCGGTGTGTCTGTGAGCACGCTCATGAACATCGGCAGCAACTCATCGCTGACCTGCGTCAGTTTGAAGAACATATCGACGGGATTCTCGGTCAGGTCGACCGTGTTCCCATAAGATTTGCTCATCTTGCGGCCATCCAGCCCGGGGATGAGAGGCGTCATCAGTACGTGCTTCGTCTTGCCGTTGTAATTCCGCACAAGGTCTCGCCCAACCATCATATTGAACATCTGGTCACGGCCGCCAAGCTCCGCGTCCACACTCATCGCAACGGAGTCGTATCCCTGCAGTAGTGGGTAGAGCGTCTCATGCAGGTGGAGAGGACGTTGTTGTGAGAGCCGTTCCTGGAACATATCCCGTTCAATGAGCTGCTGTACCGTCATGTTCGCCGAGATTTCAATCATGTCTCGCAGTGATAGCTGATCAAGCCACTCGCCATTCCACTTGATCTCAACGGGATTGTCTCCGCCCAGGTCGAGCACCCTGGCGATCTGATCGCGCCACGTCTGCGCATTCGCCTGCACTTCTTGCTGGGTCAACTGCTGGCGTTCCGCGGACTGACCGGTTGGGTCGCCGATTCGCGCCGTAAAGTCGCCAAAAAGCAGGATCACCCGGTGGCCCTGCAGCTGAAACCACCGAAGCACGCGCAGGGAAAGATAGTGGCCGATATGCAGGCTGGTGCTTGTAGGATCAAGCCCCTCGTAGATAGTGAGCCGCCGACCTGAATCGAGGTCTTTCTGCAATTCCTCCTCGACGATCACACCGTCCAGGATTCCACGACGGAGAAGGTCAGACAATGACCATTTTGCGAGCGCTTCATCCCCCGGTGGGGCCGGATAGGATTCGGCGTCCTCGTCTATTGACCCGAGAGATTGCAGCAGGGCAATGGCTTGCTCGACGTCATCAACACGCGTAAGCGATGGATCATCCTCTGAAAGTGATGTCTTTTCCGCGCCCACGTAGCCGAACGAAACGTCTTCGGCAAACGCTGCCTTGGCCAGCATCGCCAACTCTCGTGTCGCTGCCTGTACCCGCTCAGCAGTCGCATCCGCAAACCCGTCGATAGGGAAGACGATTGTCCGACTCTCCGACGTTGTCATTGCCTTTTCAGCCTGTCGCCACACCCAACGACGGGTCCGAACATCGCTACCCGTTGCGTACACGGGCTCTGCGGTGGGAACTGTCTCTGCCGTATCTTCCGCAGCAGTGAACGTGTCGCCGACCGTACTCAGCCGCACAGTGATGTCTCCAGGCAGTCGATCTACGTCATGCGCGCCGACGGGGACGAGGTGTTTCATGGAAATAAGATTGGCAATATCGGCTGCCGGGTTGATCAAGCGAACGTAGTCGCCGCGCAGGCACCGCTGGGCGAGAGCCGCGACCGACGGCATATGGGTTCGAGGATTGATTCCTTCTACCTCAAACGCCTGCTCCCACCGGGCAATTGCCGGATGGCCGTGCAATCCGGCCCCTCCAAGCTCCCATGGTACGGCCTGTGCCACCCTGTGCAGCGCGCGTTGGAGTGTACTGAGATTTTCGTGAGATGGCTTGGCCGCGTTATGCACGAATACAACGCCTACAACATACGTCGGGTGCCGCTGCAGAAGGTCGTCTGAAAGCTTAAATAGCATCACATGCGCCTCTTGGGCGTCATGAAGTTAAGGCGGAGTGGTGGCAGGAGAGGGATTCGAACCCCCGTAGCCCTTAGGGCGCCAAGTTTACAGCCTGGTGCGTTTGTCCACTCCGCCATCCTGCCAATGCTATGCATTCTACTGACCACCGCCTTCTCACGTCATGCCCCGCGCCATGTCATTCCGAGTGCAGCGAAGAATGCTGAGACTCCTTAGTCCTAGACCTCCCGTCCGATTGCCTTTGCGATACCGTGGATCTGCTGCTGCAACTCCGGCAGCCATTCCACTGGCAAGGACTGCGCCCCGTCAGAGAGCGCCGTCGTGGGGTCCGGGTGAGCTTCGATAATAAGCCCGTCCGCCCCTGCTGCGATGGCAGCTTTTGCCATTGGCATCACCAGGTCGCGTTCACCCGTGCCGTGGCTGGGATCAACGACGACGGGCAGATGGCTCTCCCTCTTGAGAATTTGCACGGCCGTCAGATCAAGGACGTTGCGAGAGAATTCGTCGTCGAAGCTGCGGATGCCGCGCTCACACATGATGACGTTCCAATTGCCCTCACTAATGATGTACTCGGCACTCAGGAGCCACTCACGGATGGTGGCATGGAACCCGCGCTTCAGCAGGACCGGCTTGCGCGTCTGCCCCACTGTTTTGAGCAACCGGAACGCGTGCATGGTGCGAGCGCCAATCTGGAGGATGTCCGAATACTCCTCGCACATCTCCACGTCCATCTCAGACATCACTTCAGTAATGACCATCAGGCCATACTCATCTGCGACGTTTCTCAGGATGCGCAGTCCCTCAAGGCCCAACCCTTGGAACGTATACGGCGAAGTGCGTGGCTTGAAGGCGCCGCCGCGAAGAATGGTGAAACCGAGCTTCTTGTCCATCTCGGCAACCTGCCTCACCTGCTCTTCGGACTCCACCGCACACGGCCCCACCATCATGGCCACGGGCGCGCTCGGCCCGATTTTCACGCCGTTGGGCAAATCGATTACGGTGTCCCGCTTTCGAAAATCACGGCTCACATGCTTGTACGGCTTCATGATGCGGACAACGTGGTCCACACCCGGCAGGATTCTCAGGACGTCATCGCCGCCCGCGGTAGTATCACCGATGACAGCAACGACACTGGTGAACTCGCCCGGCTCCACGTCAGCCCGATAACCAAGTTCCTGAATCTTCTCAACGACGCCGTCCACGTTCTCTTGTGTTGCGTCACTTCGCATTACGACGATCATTGCGTCCGCTTTCCTCCGGCCACGCGGCCAATACCCTTCTACTACTCCTTACACAATGGAAAGCCCCCCCGACTTATGCGGGGGGGCTTTGCCTTTTCCTGTGCTTTACGTGTCAATCAGACGAGCAACGTCGGCGGCCCACCCCGCAGGGGGTAGCTAAAGTCGTAATAGCGATAGCTGGTGCCGATCATCACGCAAAAATCCTACTGACGTCACGTTCAATCTGTCAAGTCTTCAAACTAGGTTTGAAACCGGTCTTGGAATGCTTGACAATTCTGCTCCTGCGCGAATAGACTGGCCACGCTCCGGAGGCAGAATGGCACGCGGAAAAACCAAGCTCATGAAGCAGGTTGAGGAGCGCTATGGGCGCCCCCTTGAGCGGCTTTTGCCCGAAATGTACAACGAACTCGGATTGCCCGGCATGTCCGAAGAGCTCGGCATCAGCAAGGGCACCCTCTGGTACTGGCTCCTCAAGATGAATCTCACCGTCAAGCGCGTTGCGCTCGCCCCCGGCGAGAGCCTGGAAATCAAGCGCGAAGCCTCCTGAGCAACGGCGGCCCGATAAGGCGCCATCGTGCGACGGTTCATCAGGGAACTAACTGCCCTCGTCATCATCATCGTCCTGGTTGGACTTGCCATCCTTCTTGCGCCGACTATTCGCGGCATCCTCGGCGAACGTGCTCTAGACGCTGACCGCTCACTGCTGCAGGACGCCATCCCCACCTACCAGGAGGCCCGAGTCTTTCCCCAACCGGAGTGGCCCACCCTATCCGGCGAGATCGGCGTGCCGCGGGAGGGAAACGCGGCAGGCTACCAATGCGACGGCTCAGACGCAGGAGAAATCTGCTCCTGGCTCGCCTTTGAGCTGCTTGCGGAGCACGGCGGACTGGAATCCACGGACGCCATCACATCCGCCGAAACCACACTCAACGTCGGCGCAACGAACGCGCCCAGCGGAAACTACGGTTGGTACCTAAACACCGGGGGACTGGTTGCGTCAGAGCCGCCGTATGATTCAGAGATCGGGTATCCGTAAGGACTTACTTACCCGTCCGCCAAGAGGGCTACGACGTCAATGCCCAGCACGCCTGCAAGCGCAGAAAGTGTCTCCAACGTTGGCGCATGACTCGCGTTCTCGATTCGCGCAACAGTTACCCGTCCGACGCCTGCCTGATTCGCCAACGCCGCTTGGGTCAACCCGGCCGATTTTCTATACCGACGAATCCGCCCACCAATGGCCTGTTGACCGTTCTGCATCGTCGCTTGTGTCCGTGCCCCAAAGGACTCATCGCAATACCAACGAACAAAATCCCAAGGCAGTTCCTCACGCGATCCGTCGGTCAAGATCAGCACAATCTCATATGGATTGGGCAACTCGATCCCGGTGATGATCTCACGCCCCTTAACGCCCTCAATAGCGCTGAATGGAACCACACCGGAGACTCCGTCGGCATAGGTGACGGAAATGCCATCAACTCCAATATCTGTTGAAATCATCATTCTGTCCGCATGACGAACCGTGACTGTGCTCATTTGCTATGTCCCGTGAATCTCGTTCCACGCTCGCCTGATTTCCGTCGCATGCCGCAAGTAGGCGACCATGATGGAGCGGTAATTCCCGGGTGGCGGCTCATCCATGTAGACCCCGCTGCGCAACTCAATGCGGCAGATTGATTCATTACCATCCCAGACGTGCACATGTGGTGGCTCGCGTGAATTCTCCCTCGTCGTGAATTCTCCCTCGTGTTGATGACGAACCTGAAGCGTCCCTCAACCGCAACTGTCGGCATTCTGTCTGCCTATGAGTGTATCACGAATGATACATAGAGCGATGATACACAGTTACGAAGTTAGAAAACATGGGAAGGATAATCGTAACGGGCAGCCCGGAATATCGCCCGGACTGCCCGTCCGTGGTCTGGCAGCGTAAGCTTGGCAGCTATGCCGGATAGACGATCTCCCCGCCGGAGGTCTGACGAGACGGCTGTCGGGATGTCTCCGCGCCCTTGGTCGCCCAGAAAATCTCAGCGATCTCCTGCACTGTGGACACCAGCGCCTGCGCGTTGTCCATGCTTACGCTCTGCCGCGCGGCGGAACCCTGCTTCATCGCGGTGAAGAACAGGTTGTGCAGGTTCGGGTGCTGCTCCAGGTGCTCGGGGCGGAAATAGTCGCCCCACAGGATGCGGAGTTCCTTCTTGGCAAGCTCAGCGTGCTCTTCCTTGACCGCGATGTAGCGTATGAGCTTGTTGCGCGACTCCGCGTCGGAGACCTCGCCCAGGTCTTCAATCAGATTCACCATCCGCACCACCGTGTGGGCCGCGATTTGCGCTGCGTGCGGGTCATAGATACCACACGGAATATCACAGTGGGCGTTGGCAGTGCGGGCGGGTGAGAGCTTTTCCATAGCTCGCAGAGCTATACTAAGTGCGGACATCTCTTCCTCCTATCGTCCCCAATTTTCAAGTTGGCTCAAGCGGATTCAAACGTGAAAGATTGTACGGTAGCCCCCACTCATAGGGCAAGGAACGCCGCGAGCTTGGCCGGGGGCATCTGATGCGGTGGTGGTTGCATCCTCCGCGCTTGCTGGACCTGTTTAGTTCCCTTCGGTTTCGCGTGGCCGGCCACAGCATGGAGCCATACCTGCTGGAAGACGACATGGTTCTCGTGTCACGGCGTTTCCCCGGTGGAGCGCCGCGACGAGGTGACGTTGTGGCATTCAGGGAGCCCGAATCCGGAGGAGTATCCATCAAACGGATCTGTGGTCTGCCGAAGGAGCGCGTCGCAATGGTAGATGGTGCCATTTATGTAGACGGTGAGGTGCTCCCGGAGCACTACGTGTCACGTGCGCCTTCACGACCGAATTCCGGCGATAGCGTCGAATGGATGACCGGCGAGGATGAGTTCGTTCTTCTTGGCGACAATCGTGGTGACAGCAAGGACAGCCGCGCATTTGGTCCTGTCGCGCGCGATGCCATTGCGGGCCGCGTGTGGTATTGCCACGAACCCAGGGAGAGAAGAGGCGTCCTGCGCTGACAGAAAACGTGTCAACGCGATACGATGACGATGCGGCATAGGTGAGAGAGCCGCTGCGAACAGGAGAGTAAACAGACTATGACCATGCCGGAAGTCGGACAGCAATTGCCGGACCTGACGTTTACGTCGGGGTTTCGAGAGACGATCAGCACCGCCGATCTCAAGGGCGAGGAGAATCTTGTCATCGCGTTTTACGCCGCCGCGTTCACAGGTGGTTGAGAGCGCGAGCTGAGGGAATTCGAGCGCCTGCACGAAGAATTCCGAAAGCTAAACACCCAGGTCTGGGGTTCAAGCGTTGATCTGATTCCGAGCCAGGCTGCGTTCGCGCAGCATTGCGGTCTGAGTTACAGGCTCGTCAGCGGCTACCCGAATCATGAGGCGGCCAAGACTCTTGGCGCATTCAATGAAGAGCGCAGCATGATTCGCCGCGTCACCTACGTCATCGACAAGGAGGGTGTCCTCCGCCACGTCATCGATGACCCCGGTGACATGGAACGTCACGCCAACGAGGCGCTGGAAGCCGTCAAGGGCCTTTCCAGCTAAACGTTCCCTCTCAACGATCCCCTCTCCCCTGGGGAGAAGGTTAGGGTGGGGGTCAGGGTGAAGCACTAACCCGCACCGGATCCCTTCCGCGTAGCGCAGACACAAATATCGCCACCACGAGCAGCACGGTCAGGTACGTGATGACGTCCTGGTAGCCCGTGGTTGCTGACTGTGCCATGGCCGTTCCTGCATCTACCCCGGCATCCAGTAGCCGCGCTTCCTCATCGCGTTGAATGACGGCAAACAGTGTCCCGGCGATGGCGATGCCCGTCGCCTGGCTGACTTGCCGCACGGTGGCGATCATGGCGGACGCTGTGCCGAGGCGATGAGGCGGGACTGAGCTGACGAGCGCCGTGTTGTTGCCCGGCTCAAAGATGGAGATGCCCGTTCCAAGCGAGAGCAGCACGGTCACAAAGATGGCAATGTGCGTATCGACGCCGATATAGGTCAGCCCGTAATAGGCGGTGGTCATAATCATCAAGCCAAACGTCGCGATGACACGCGTCGAGACCTTGTCTGCTACCCATCCGGCAGAGGGAGCAACGAAGAGCCGCACGATGGGCAGCGTGACCAGGATCAACCCGGCCTCCGTGGCCGTCAGACCGCGCCCGTCCAGCAGGAAGAACGGCAACAGGATGATGATTGCGCCCTGCGTGATGAACTGAAGCGTGTTGGTGGCGTTCGATGCGGAGAACTGCCGGATCAGGAATAGGTTCAACTCGAGGATGGGGAGACGCTCGCGCAGGAATTGAACCCCGCTCCTCCGAATCTGGAGAACCATCATGTCCGGCCTCGACTGCACATACATGAATGTGGCAAATGAGACGACCGCAGTCACAGTGAATCCGATGATGAGAGGCTCGGACCAGCCGAGAATAGGACCCCGGTTGAGCGCAAGCAGGAATGCCGTCATGAAGACGAAGAGCAGGACTGCTCCAAAGAAGTCGAACCGAACGTGACGACCCTCCTCGCGGTCGTTTCGCAAAATGACAAGCCCCATCACAAAGAACAGCAGAATAAATGGAATGCGCGTGTAGAAAAGCGCCTGCCATCCGAGCACGTCCAGCAAGAATCCTCCAAGCAGTGGGCCAGTCGATAAGCCGATTCCCACAAAAACGTTCTCTAACCCGATCGCCCGCGCCCGTTCGGCTTCAGGAAAAGCCCCGACAACGATGGCATCGCTGTTGGAGATGAACAGCGCCAGCCCGATGCCCTGGATCACCCGGGCGACCAACAGCATCGCCAACGTTGTGCTCAGTGAAGCAATAACCAGCCCGATTCCAAATACGAGAAATCCGGCTAGGAAGACCTGCTTGCGCCCGATGGCGTCGCCCAGGCTGCCGAACGTCAGGCTCAGTCCGAGGCTTGCCAGCAGATAGATGACGCTTACCCAGAGAATGACATCCGGTTCGACATCGAACTCTCGCCCAAGCTCGGGCAGCGCTATGTTCGTTATTCCTACATCGAAGGCGCTTGTGAGGATGCTCACGCCAACCGTGAGAAGCACGAGCCATTTGTAATAGCCGGCGGAGCGCAGCCTTTCGGTAAAGGGCATCTGTTAGCGGTTCGCCTGGGTGTGAGAACCCTCTGGGCTCGATTCAGAGGATTGCGGCTGTCCTTGAGGGCCGCGAACACGCCCCGTTGTCGCAGGGTCGCGCCCTCGCAGCACAGACACGATGATTGCCGCAACCAACGTGACAAGCATGATGGTCAGTACATCCTGGAAGCCCTTTTCTACGGAGAGACTGAGGGCTTCTTCAGCGCCAACGCCAAGCCCCAGCAATCGCGACTCCTCGTTGCTCTGGATGACCGCATAAAGGGTTCCGGCAACCGCTATGCCTGTCGCCGTGCTGATCTGCCGTACTGTGCCGAGCATGGCTGATGCAGTGCCGAGATGCGAGGGTGGCACTGAACCCATGATGGCGCTGTTGTTGCCCGGGCCGAATATCGAGCTGCCAGCCCCCTCAGCCAACAGCAGGGTAATCAGCAGTGCGACGGGCGTATCGACGCCGACACTCCGGAGCCCGAAGTACGCTCCTGTCATAACAAGCAGACCGAAAGTCGAGACCGTCCGCGACGACATTTTGTCCGCTGCCCAGCCGGCAACCGGCGCGACAACAAGTCGCACAATGGGCAGCGTGACCAGGATCAACCCCGCCTCCGTCGCCGTGATTCCCCGCCCGGTAATCAGGAAGAACGGCATTAGGATGATGATTGCGCCCTGGCTCAGGAATTGCAGCGCGTTTGCGCTATTCGCTATGGAGAACATCCGATTGCGGAACAGGCTCAACTCCAGAACAGGCAGGTGATCTCTCATTAGGCGGATGCCCCTCATGTGTATCTCTACTAGCGGCAGCCGCTGGCGGGATTCCACGAAGATAAACACAAGGAAAGACAAGAACGCAGCCACGCCCAGCCCGATGATGAGCGGCTCCGTCCATCCCAGGTTTGGGCCGCGGTTGAGTCCTAAGAGGAACGCCGAAACGAAGCCGAAGAGCGCCAGCGCGCCAAGGAAATCGACTCGCGCATGTCGGCCCTCCTGCCGGTCGCTCCGCAGGAAGATCAGCCCCATGACAAAGAACACTGCCATGAACGGCGCGCGGGTATAGAACAGCGATTGCCATCCCCAGAGGTCAAGCAGGAACCCACCCAATGGCGCCCCGCTCGCGAGGCCGACGCCGACAAAGGCGTTCTCCATGCCGAGTGCCCGGGCGCGTTCCGTGTCCGGGAACGCGTCTACGACGAGGGCGTTTCCGTTGGCGAGGATCATCGCCTGCCCGATACCCTGCACGACTCGTCCAAACAAGAGCATCGGCAGTGTCGTACTCAGAGGAGTGATGATTAGCCCGACCCCGAACACGAGGAAACCTGCCAAAAAGACCTGCTTGCGGCCGATGGCGTCGCCGAGGCTCCCGAGCGTCAGCATCAGTCCGATGCTGGCAAGCAGATACGCGACACTCACCCACAGGATCACGCTCGCATCAACGCCGAACACTTTTTCAAGCTCCGGCAGCGCGATATTGGTGATAGAGCCGTCAACCGTGCTCGTTAGAATCCCAAGCCCAACCGTGACGAGAACGAGCCACTTATATGAGCTGCCGGAGCGTAGTCTTTCTGCGAGCGCCATTCCAAAAATTTACACCCGAACAGCCGATCCGCGCCCCTGGCGGTCTCTCACCTTGCCTTCATTACACCAACTTGATTCCCCATGCCTGGCCGAAACCTTCGCTCAGCGCGTGCGCTACGTCCTTAAAGTTGGGTGTCATATCAAGCGCGCTCGCCAGTGTCCCCGTCCGGTCATTCAGGTCCCGCCGGAATCGCTCCCGCCGTCCAGGGTCAAGCCGCAAGAGGTCGGCCAGTCCCGAACCCGTCTCGGCAAGTGGAATCGTCCCGTGTTGAAGGACGATGCCTGCCGTGCGGCGCTGTGCGCTGGCCACCATCTTTCTGCCTGCCCAATACACCTCATGCCGCCCCGGCGACTCGAAACAGCCAAAGTCAACGCCGGTTTCCGGCCAGATTGGCGCGGGGTCACGCACGGTGGCGCGAACCCCAAGCATTCCCAGTCCGGCCACCAACGCTTCGTTGACTGCTGCATAACTGGCGAGAACGTCCTGCGAAAACGGCTCCTCGTTAGCAGGGGCAATCACGCTGTACGTCACGTCACCGGCCAAATGCAGGATCGCATTGCCACCGGTTGGACGCCGCACGATCTCGATGCCTGAATTCTCACAGCGCTGAGCGTCAAGCAGTTGTTCACTCTTTTGATGCCGCCCCAGCGTTACCGCAGGGCAGGGCCACGAATAGATCCGTACAACCGGCGCGGACTTTCCCGCCGCCACCTGGGCGGCAAGCTCCTCATCCACATCCATGTTTTTCTGCCCGGTTATGCCTGAGCCCAAAACCAGGCGCCACTCTTCGCTCATGCAAAAACGATACCCCCAAAACCAGAAAACCAAATGCGCCGCGCCGCCATTGCGGTGTATACTTGCAGCATCACTGTGCGCTCAAGCGCAACGTCAGGGGACTCGATGCTCCAGGAGCCCGTTGAGGGAAGTCAGCAGGATTCGCAACGGCCAGAAGATAGCGAGATGGCTCGCCTTTTGGAGGCCGAAGGTCAAAACATGCCCGTCCTCCGCCGCGGTGAAGCCGTGGAGGGCACCATCGTCCACGTTGACGACGAAGGACTCCTTGTCAATATCGGAGCGAAGAGCGAAGGAGTTATTCCCTACCGCGAAATGCGAAGCCTCCCCGACGATGAGGCGCGCGCCCTCAAGGCCGGGGATTCCATCGTTGCGACTCTCGTGCGAACCGATGAGGCCGGCCAGTACATGCTCTCGTACGATCGCGCGCAAGCCGAGCGCGGATGGCGTCAGCTCGAAAAAGAAAAGGAAACTGACGAACTCATCACCGGTAAAGTAATCGGCCATAACCGCGGCGGCATCCTCGTTGAAACGCGAGGGGTCCAGGCGTTCGTGCCGTTGTCCCAGTTGTCTCCTGAGCACCGCGAACTCGCGTCCGGCGAAGGCGATGAGCAGTTGCAGGCGCTGGATACCCTGGTTGGCCAGGAGTTCCAATTCAAAGTCATTGAGGTTAATCGCCGCCGCCAGCGGGCCATCCTCTCGGAGCGCGCCGCGTCACAGGACATGCGTATCGAGCAGCGGCAAGCCCTGCTTGCTGAACTCCAGGAAGGGACAGTCCGCAAGGGCCGGGTGACGGGCGTCCGTGATTTCGGCGCATTTGTTGACCTTGGGGGCGCGGACGGTCTCATCCACGTGTCTGAACTTGCGTGGGAGCCCGTCACACATCCCTCGGAGATTGTCCAAACAGGACAGGAACTTGAGGTGCATGTCCTCAAAGTCGACCATGAGACGGGGCGCATCTCCCTCAGTCTGCGCCGCACGCAGCCGGATCCGTGGCTTGCGGAGGTGGAGGCGTATCAAGAGGGGCAAATTGTCGAGGCGACCGTGACTCGTCTTGCCGTATTTGGCGCTTTTGCACGGTTGGAGCAAAGTAATATAGAGGGCCTTATCCACATCTCGGAGATGGCGGATCATCATATCAATCACCCCCGTGAGGTCATCAAGGAGGGAGACACACGGCAGGTGAAGGTGCTCCGGATTGAACCGGAGCGGCGCAGGCTGGGTCTCAGCCTACGCCAGGTGGATGCATAGGAATAGGAAGGCGCGGGCGCGAATCCCATATTCAGGGTGAGCGGAGAAGAAAATGGCGAGCAGATTTGAGAAGTTCTCGGAACGTGCCAGGCGGGTTCTCTCACTGGCACAGGAAGAGGCGGGCGAACTGAACCACAACTACATCGGCACGGAGCACGTCCTTCTTGGCCTTGCTCGTGAGCCGGAGGGTGTCGGCACTCGCGTCCTTGTCTCCCTTGGTGTCGATCTCTCCAAGATTCGATCTGCCGTCACCTTTATCATCGGACGCGGGCAGAAGCAGCCGACGAGCGACGTCGGCCTCACTCCGCGCGCTAAGAAAGTCATTGAACTCGCCGTCGATGAGGCGCGCGAGATGTCACATCACTACATCGGCACTGAGCATCTGCTCATCGGCCTGCTGCGTGAGGGCGACGGCGTCGCTGCCGGCGTCCTTGAGAGCCTTGGCGTCACTCTCGACAAGGTGCGGCAGGAAACACAGCGCATCCTGAGCCAATCCGGTGGGCAGCAGGGCAGCCGGTCCAGCACGCGCACCCCAACACTTGATCAGTTGGGTGTAGACCTGACCCATCTCGCGCGTGAAAGCAACCTTGACAACATTGTTGGGCGTCAACAGGAAATCGAGCGTGTCGTCCAGATACTTTCTCGCCGCAGAAAGAACAATCCCGTGCTCATTGGCGAGCCCGGTGTTGGCAAGACCGCCATCGTTGAGGCTTTGGCCCAGCGTATCGTCGCTGGAGACGTACCGGACAGCCTGAGTGGCGCGCGGCTCGTCACGCTGGACATGGGAGCGCTTGTTGCCGGTACCAAATATCGTGGTGAATTCGAGGAGCGTCTGAAGAAGGTCGTCGACGAGATTCGCTCGGCCAAGAACATCATTCTCTTCATCGACGAAATGCACACGCTCGTCGGAGCGGGCGCGGCGGAGGGCGCGGTTGACGCGTCCAACATCCTGAAGCCGTCACTCGCCCGTGGCGAGCTCCAGACAATCGGTGCCACAACCCTGGACGATTACCGCCGTTACGTTGAGCGCGACCCCGCGCTTGAGCGGCGTTTCCAGCCCGTCCGCGTTGAAGAGCCGTCGTCCGACGACACCGCTGAGATTCTGCGCGGTGTCAAGGGACAATATGAAGAGCACCACAGCCTCACCATAACGGATGAGGCCGTGGAGGCCGCTGCTGCGCTCGCCTCACGGTATATCGCGGACCGTTTCTTGCCGGACAAGGCCATCGACCTCATCGATGAGGCTGCCAGCCGTGTCCGCATCCGCGCGTCGTCCATGCCTCTCTCCGTCAAGGAGGCGATGAGGGCGCTTGAGCGCGTTCGCGCAGAAAAGGATAACGCCGTCGCCGCCGCCAATTTCGATTTCGCCGCTGAGATGCGCGAGCGTGAGGTCAGCCTCGCCGAGCGTATTGCCCGCCTTGAGCAGGAGTGGCAGAACGAGCAGCAGAGCGCGACACCTGAGGTGACCGAGGAAGACATCGCGCAGGTCGTGAGTATGTGGACCAACATCCCGGTCACGCGCCTCGCCGCCGAGGAGAGCGAGCGCCTCTTGCACATGGAAGAGGTGATGCACGACCGCATCATCGGGCAGCATGAGGCCATCATCAATGTCTCCAAGGCCGTCCGCCGTGCAAGGGCAGGGCTCAAGGATCCGCGCCGTCCCATCGGTACTTTCCTGTTCCTTGGGCCGACGGGTGTCGGCAAGACCGAGCTTGTCCGCGCGCTGTCCGAGTTCATGTTTGGCTCAGAGGACTCCCTCATTCGGCTCGACATGTCCGAGTTCATGGAACGCCATACCGTCGCGAGGCTCGTTGGTGCGCCGCCCGGGTATGTCGGCTTTGACGAGGGTGGACAGTTGACGGAAGCCGTGCGCCGCAATTCATATTGCGTAATCCTGCTCGACGAAATCGAGAAGGCCCATCCTGAGGTTTTCAACATCCTGTTGCAGATTTTCGACGACGGCCACCTGACCGACGCCAAAGGACGCAAGGTTGATTTCCGCAACGCCATCATCGTCATGACATCCAACATCGGCGCGGAGGTCATCAAGAAGAACTCCAATATCGGCTTCTCGTATGCGCGTGACGAAACTGACGTGCGTCGGCAAGACTATGACCGCATGAAGGACAAGGTGTTGGATGAGGTCAAGCAGTTCTTCCGGCCTGAGTTCCTCAACCGCATTGATGCGCAGGTCGTCTTCCACTCCCTCGATCGGGATCACATTCGCCACATCGTTGACCTGATGATGAAGGACGTGGAGAAGCAGTTGGAGGCCAAGAAGATCAACATTGAGGTCACCGACGCGCTGCGCGACTATGTGGGCGAAAAGGGCTACGACGAGACATACGGCGCAAGACCGCTTCGGCGTGTTATCCAGGACATGATTGAAGACAGGCTCTCCGACGAAATCCTGAGCGGTGACATCACCGAGGGTGACACAGTCCGCATTGACTATGTGGACGAAGAGGTTGTCGTCACGACGACCGGGCATGCTCCGGCCAAGCCAAGTGTGTCCGCCGATACTCCTGAGGCTCCCGAAACCCCCGAAGCTCCCGAGACCGTCGAGGTGGCGGGCTAGCTGACGGTCGGGTCTGGCACGATGCCACGACCGCGCGTTTCGTATAGCTGCACGGCTTGTGGGGCAGAGTTGTCCCGCTGGGAGGGGCGTTGTCCACGATGTGAGACGTGGGGCTCCCTTGTTGAAGTCATCGCAGAGTCTACCGGACGTGTGGCCGGCATTCTGGAGGCCGCTCCTCCGCCTGCCGCGTTGACAACCCTCATGGAACAGGCCGCGACGCAACCCTCGCGGATTGCAGTGGCCAATATGCCGGAACTCATGACCGTCCTTGGCGGCGGTGTCGTGTCCGGCAGCGTGACCTTGCTCGGAGGCGAGCCCGGCATCGGTAAATCAACCTTGCTGCTGCAGATCGCCTCAGCACTAGGGAGAACGGGAGCGGGTGTGGTTTACGTGGCTGGAGAAGAATCCCCGGAGCAGATCGCCCTCCGTGCCGCCCGTCTGTCTCTTGCGGGTGACGGCGTGACGCTATTGTCTGAGACGAATATCGACTCACTCTTGCAGGCGCTCAACGATAATCCGCCAAGCCTGCTGCTCGTGGATTCTATCCAAACGCTCAGGACCGACGCATCGTCGTCGGCAGGAACTGTGGCGCAAGTGCGGGAGTGCGGCTCGCGGCTTGTCGAGTGGGGGCGTCGCCGGGGTGTGTCCGTGATCATGACCGGTCATGTCACCAAGGACGGCGCAATTGCGGGCCCGCGCGTACTTGAGCACGCCGTTGACGTCGTCCTCTACCTGGAAGGTGAAGGCCTCGGCCCTTACCGTGTTGCCCGGTGTGTCAAGAACCGTTTCGGCTCAACGGACGAGATTGCCGTCCTCGAAATGACCGATACCGGTCTGCAAGAAGTAGATGATCCCTCTGCGGCCCTCACGCAGGAACGAACGTCCACCGCGCCCGGCTCCATCGTTACCCCCATCGTTGAGGGTACTCGTCCCCTGCTAGTGGAGATTCAAGCCCTTGTTGCTCCGTCGGGCGGGGCGGACCCACGGCGCATGGTGACAGGTGTCGACCTCAACCGGCTGTTGCTGATATGCGCCGTCCTCTCACGACGCCTGCGGCTGCCGCTCGGAAAGCACGACATCATCGTCAACGCCATCGGCGGGCTGCGCATCACAAGCCCGTCCGCAGACCTTGCGATTGCGCTCGCCATCGTCTCAAGCGTTCGTGACGTTCCTGCCGCTCCCGATCTCGCCGCTGTTGGCGAAATCGGCCTGACCGGAGACATTCGGCGTGTTCCCCAACTCCAACGCCGCATCAATGAGGCTGCTCGCCGCGGCTACCGCCGCATTATTGCGCCTTCTGACGCCGCCTCATCCTCTGATGTGCCGATTGGTGTCATTCCTGCCTCCACGCTCCACGAGGCTGTGGAGCAGGCCCTCTCCGAGTATCCGCAGTCTAGCAACTTGGAAATCTCCTCTTCCGGGAGAGGGAGACCATGAACGGAAATCCTGTCCACTCTTCTGAAATCGCAGAAAAGCGAGAGCAACTGCGCGCCCTGCTCCGTGAAATGGGCTCAATCGTCGTGTCCTTTTCAGGAGGCGTCGATTCCAGCCTTCTTCTCGCTGAGGCGGTTGATGTTCTGGGCCAGGACGCTCTTGCGATAACCGCGCTCTCCCCCACGTTCGCTGATTCGGAGGCCGAGGACGCCCGGGACATTGCCGCATTCCTGAATGCCCGCCACGAGTTCTTCTACACCGACCAACTGGACATGGAGGGCTTTGCGGCAAATGATGGCCGCCGTTGCTACTTCTGTCGCGTCGATCTTTTCTCACAGCTGCACACGATTGCGCAAGAACGCGGGATTCCGTGGGTTATCGACGGCACACTGACTGATGACCTGGGAGATGTGCGTCCCGGCCTGAAGGCGAAGGACGAGCAGGGTGTGCGCAGCCCGTTTGTGGAGGTCGGCTTGTCCAAGGACGAAGTTCGCCGACTGGCCCGTGAACGCGGTCTACCCAACTGGGATAAGCCCGCTGAGTCGTGCCTCGCCTCCCGCATTCCACTGGGCACGCCGGTCTCCTTTGAGCTTCTCGACAAGATCGCCCGCGCCGAAAAGTATCTCCATGAGCACGACTTCAGACAGGTGCGTGTGCGCCATCACGGCGCCATCGCCAGGATCGAAGTTCCGCCTGAGGATATGCAGCGCCTGATCGCCGATGATTTGCGTGAGGAATTGATCAGCCATATCCGTGAACTGGGCTATCTCTTCGTGACACTGGACCTCGCCGGATACAAGACCGGCAGCCTGAACACACGACAGGCTGCAATCCCCACAAGCGAAAACGGCTCGGCGGCATCGATCAATCGGAGCGGGTAAGGACCTCGCCACATGCGAATCGCGTGGCTGCAGTGCGCGAACGGTGTCAGCGGCGACATGCTGCTTGCCGCGCTGGTGGACGCCGGCGCGCCCGTCGACACGATGAATGAGGCCATTGGAAAAGTCTTTCCTGATAAGGCGATTAGCCTGACACCGCAAGAGACTTTCCGGGCCGGAATCCGCGCAACACACATCAAGATTGACGGCGCTGATGGTGACAATGGCTCCAGCCACACGCCGCTATCTGCCTTGATCGAACGCCTTAAGCGCGCAAAGCTACCGAATGATATTGCCAACCGCGGCACGACTATCCTGCGCCGCATCGGCGAGGCGGAAGCGCGTGTCCACGGCGGCAACGCCCAGACTGTACAACTCGCAGAGCTCGGCTCAGCGGACACGCTTGTCGACATCGTTGGCACACTCATCGGCCTGGATGAGCTTGGAATCGAAACCCTCTATTCCACCGGCCTCCCGTTGGCCACAGGCCGCGTGTCTACCCATCACGGGATACTCCCTGTTCCAGCCCCCGGCGTGCTGGAACTCATGCGAATGGCAGGAGCACCCACGCTGCCGCCGCCTGCGGATGAGGATGGTCAACAGACAGGTGAATTGGTAACTCCCACCGGCGCGGCCATCGTCACAACGCTCGCCTCATTTGACCCGCCCCCCGCCATGAGCGCGGTTCACTCCGTCGGCTATGGCGCAGGCACGAAAGACCCCAAAGGCAGGGCGAACATCGTCACCCTCGTCGTCGGGGAGACAGACGCAGAGCCGCTCCAAACCCGGCCAATGGTGATGATCGAAACCACCATCGACGATATGAATCCCGAAGTCTATGAATACGTTCGCGAGCGCTTGATGGCAGCGGGCGCGCGCGACGTATGGCTGCAGAATGTCCAAATGAAGAAGGGTCGCCCCGGCGTCGTCGTGTCCGCCATCACGCCGGAATCTGAGAAGGACGCCATCATCCGTGAGCTGCTTCAAGAAACAACAACTCTTGGAGTTCGTGTCACCCCCGTCACTCGCTATGAGGCGGTCAGGGAGTCGGTTGTCATCCGGACCCCACTCGGCCCGGCGGGCGTCAAGATCAAGCGTCTGGTTGCAGGCGGTGAGATAGTCGGTATTTCACCGGAATTTGAGGACTGCCGCCGGTTGGCAGAACAGTCATCCGTGCCGCTGAGTCGTGTCTATGACATCGTGCGCCGGGCTGCGGAGGATTCTCTTCTCTGAAGCTTGTCGTCTACTTGACGATTGATAGCCTGCAATTCATACTGAACTGGGCTAGCAACCGCTAGCTCCTTTTGTTGTGCCGTAACGGAGAAGGGCCCGGGCCCGAGTGGCGCAAGGGTAGCGCAGCCGATTTGTAATCGGCAGGTTAGCGGGTTCGAATCCCCTCTCGGGCTCCAGCATCATATGTATGCCGCCCGTAGGCGCGACAATGTATTGAGAGGAAGCAGAAGTACCGGAAAGGAGAGAGAGGCCCACATAGCTCAGGCGGTAGAGCACGTTCTTGGTAAGAACGAGGTCACCAGTTCGAATCTGGTTGTGGGCTCCAGCTCGAAGGAGGGCGGGAGGGAATGGCGAAGCAGAAGTTCGTGCGGAACAAGCCGCACCTCAACGTTGGAACCATTGGTCACGTTGACCATGGCAAGACCTCGCTCACTGCAGCGATTACCAAGGTGCTGAATATCGCTGGCACAAGCGACTTTCGGCCCTTTGACTCTATCGACAATGCCCCTGAAGAGCGGGCTCGCGGCGTGACGATTAACATCGCGCACGTCGAGTACGAAACGGCTACTCGCCATTACGCGCACGTCGATTGTCCCGGCCACGCCGACTACATCAAGAACATGATTACCGGCGCGGCGCAGATGGACGGCGCCATCTTGGTTGTGAGCGCTCCTGACGGCCCCATGCCGCAGACGCGAGAGCACATTCTTCTCGCCCGGCAGGTGGAAGTTCCCCGCATCGTCGTCTACCTCAACAAGGTCGACATGATGGATGACGAGGAGCTTCTTGAGCTCGTCGAGATGGAAGTCCGCGAGCTCCTTTCTCGCTATGACTTCCCCGGTGATGACATCCCGTTCATTCGCGGAAGCGCCCTGCAGGCGCTCGAGAGCGAGGCAACCGATGCGAGCGCGCCGGAATACGCATCCATTCTCCAGTTGATGGAAGCCGTTGACGCCTACATCCCGGAGCCGGAGCGCCCGCGAGATCAGTCCTTCCTGATGCCCATCGAGGACGTCTTTGGCATCAAGGGCCGTGGCACCGTCGTGACAGGCCGTGTTGAACGCGGCGTCATGAAGGTTGGCGAAGAGGTCGAGATCGTCGGTTTCGGTGAACAGCGTAAGACTGTCGTCACCGGAATCGAGATGTTCCACAAGACTGTTGACGAGACGGAACCCGGCGACGCCGTTGGCCTGTTGCTGCGAGGCATCGAACGCGATGATGTCGAGCGAGGCCAGGTTGTCTCCCTGCCGAGTTCCATCACGCCTCACACGCAGGCGGCGGCGCAGGTGTACGTACTGACGCGAGATGAGGGCGGGCGTCACACCCCGTTCTTCGATGGCTATAAGCCGCAGTTCTACATCCGTACCACGGATGTCACAGGCTCCGCGCACCTTCCTGAGGGCACGGAAATGGTGATGCCCGGGGATAACGTCGAAATGCGCATCGAATTGATCACGCCCGTCGCGATGGAAGAGGGGCTCAGGTTCGCCATCCGTGAAGGTGGCCGAACTGTTGGCTCCGGCGTGATCACCGGCATCATCCAGTAGAAACAAGAACTTACACGGAGAGGCGCTCACGGCCAACGAGGCAACCATGGCAAAGAAACAGGGAAACCGAATCGTTATCACCATGGCATGCACGGAATGCCGTGAGCGCAATTACTCCTCCATGAAGAACCGCCGCAATGACACGCAGCGCATGGAACTCAATAAGTTCTGCCCGCGGTGTCATGGCCGCCGCTTGCACCGAGAAGTCCGGTAAGCAGGCCTTTCGGTAATTCTGTGAGTACACGAACCCCGACTACAAGCCAACGCCGCCCAGGCGGGGGTTCCGTGGCGCGCCTGCCCCGTGAGGTCATCACCGAACTCAGGCGCGTGACGTGGCCGTCTCGTGAAGAGGCCGTCCGTCTCACCATTATGGTGCTCATCGTCTCCGCGGTTGTCGGATTATTCCTTGGCGGTGTGGACTACGTCTTCAATTTCCTGATGACCGAGTTCATCTTGGGCGTCTAGGCGTTAGTTCGGATAGGCAAACGATGACCTCCCAGCAGAGCGAGATTCTCGAAACGCAGGTTCATTGGTACGTGGTTCATACGTACTCCGGGCAGGAGGACCGCGTCCAACGCAATCTGGAGAACCGCATTGACTCGCTGGATGTCAGGGATCGGGTCTATAGAGTCATTGTGCCCACTGAAGATGAAATCGAGATCCGCTCCGGGCAGAAGCGCACTGTAACCCGCAAAGTATTCCCGGGCTACATCCTTGTTGAGATGATGATGGACGACGAAACGTGGCGCGTGGTGCGGGAAACCCCCGGCGTCACCGGATTCGTGAGCAGCGGTGACCCGCCGCGGCCGGTCCCATTGGATGAGAATGAAGTACGATCCATCCTGGATCAGATGGAACAGGAAGCCCCCCGTGTTCGCGTGGGATACCAGAAGGGGCAGAGCGTCCGGATTACGGACGGCCCGTTCCTGGACTTCATCGGCACGGTTGAGGAAGTCAGCCCGGATCGCGGCAAGGTTGTTGTAATGGTCTCGTTCTTCGGTCGCGAGACGCCCGTGGAACTGGACTTCCTGCAGATTGAGAAACTGTAACGGTTTCAATCGATAGTTATCTGACCCTGAATACCACCCAACGGAGTAATAAGAAAGAATGGCACGTAAAGTACGGTCGGTAGTGCGCCTGCAGATCCAGGCGGGCAAGGCGACGCCTGCGCCACCCGTCGGCACGGCCCTTGGCCCCCACGGTGTGAACATTATGGGATTCGTCAAGGAATACAACGCGCGGACGGCGGACCAGACCGGCAATATCATCCCTGTCGACATCACGATCTACGAGGATCGATCGTTCACGTTCGTGACAAAGACGCCGCCTGCGTCTGATCTCCTGCGCAAGGCCGCCGGAATCGAAAAGGGCAGTTCAGACGTGCGGACGGAACGCGTCGCCACGGTCACACGCGACCAGGTGCGAGAAATCGCCCAGCTAAAGTTGGAAGACCTGAACACGGACAATGTTGAAGCCGCGATGCAGATGGTGATGGGCTCCGCCCGCAGCATGGGCATCGACATTAGCGACTAAGCCACGGATAATCGACAAATGCCAAAACACAGCAAACGATACGATCAGGCCGCCGAGAAGGTTGAACACCTGACGTTCTACGAGCCGGATGCCGCGATAGGTCTCGTCAAGGACTCCGCCACCGCGAAGTTCGATGAGACGGTGGAGTTGCATATACGCCTAAACGTTGATCCCCGGCAGGCGGACCAACAGGTGCGTGGTGTCGCTCTACTTCCGCATGGACTCGGCAAGACAGTCCGCGTCCTCGTGTTCGCGCAGGGAGAGGGTGAGCGGCTCGCCAATGAAGCCGGCGCTGACTATGTGGGCTCCGATGACCTCATCGAGCGAATCGAGGGCGGCTGGACGGATTTTGATGTTGCGCTTGCAACGCCGGACATCATGGGGCGAATCGGGCGGCTTGGGCGTGTTCTTGGACGCCGCGGACTCATGCCGAGCCCGCGGGGGAATACCGTGGTGCAGCCCCAGGATCTACCCCGAGCCATTGAGGAAGCCCGCAAGGGACGCGTTGAGTTTCGCCTTGACCGAACCGGCATCATCCACAGCCCAATCGGGAAAGCGAGCTTTGAGCCGGAGAATCTGATGGGGAATATGGCCGCTCTTGTGAGCGCCATCACACAGGCCCGCCCTGAGGTGGTTCGCGGTCAATTCATCCGCAGCGTCAGCGTGTCCAGTTCCATGGGCCCCGGTGTTCGCATTGATCCTATTGCGGCAAGCGCCCTCCAACCTGTTGACTAACTGATGTAATCGAAAGACGACGCCATGCCAGCAGCAAAGAAGATTGAACAGGTACAGGAACTCACGGAGTTCCTTGATGGCGCGTCCCTCATCATCGGCGCGGGGCACTCCGGACTCTCCGTGCAGGAGATGGAGGGACTTCGTGGAGCCTTGCGCATCAATGACACGCGCTACCGTATCGTCAAGAATCGCCTCGCCCTGAGGGCGGCTGAGTCGTTGGGGCAGCGGGACGAGATCGGCAGCCTGCTGGATGGTTCCGTGGGCCTGATTGTGACGCGCGAGGATCCGATGCCCGTCATCCAGGCTCTCACGACCTATGTCCGAACCAATCGGATGCAGCTGCGGATCACGAACGCCGTGCTGGAGAATCAGGTCGTCTCGCCAACACAGCTTGAGCGGCTGGCGTCACTCCCGCCTCGGGAAGTGCTGCTGGCACAGGTGATGGGCGCGATGAACGGCGTGAGCCAACGGCTGGTCAGTGTATTGCATACTCATTTGAGCAGTATTGTGAATGTCCTAGATCAAAGACGCAGACAGTTGGAGGAGAGGAGCTAACAAGATGGCGACAAAGGATGAGATTGTTGCGGCAATTGAGGGCATGTCCGTCCTCGATCTTGCCGAATTGGTCAAGGAACTTGAAGAGCGGCTCGGTGTGACCGCAGCTGCGCCTGTCGCCGTTGCGGCTGGTCCGGCAGCGGGTGGTGGAGACGCCGCCGCAGCTCCTGCCGAGGAAGAGAAGTTCGAATTTACCGTGACGCTCAAGGATATTGGCCCCAATAAGATTGAGGTCATTAAGGCGGTGCGTGAGTTGGTGCCCGGGCTTGGCCTCAAGGAAGCGAAGGAATTGGTGGAGTCCGCGCCCGCGGCCATCAAGGAGAACATCGCGAAGGACGAGACCGACACGATCAAGTCCAAGCTTGAGGGCGTTGGCGCAGCCGTCGACATCACTTAAGCTCTCTGTACGGGAACCCAATAGGGGCGGTCTGTAGACCGCCCCTACGCACGTTTGCGAGCCCTCGCATCACGTCACGTATATCATTCTTGTCCCTAACCCGAAGCTGGTAAAGATGGGTGAGGGGTGAATTGGCATTGGCTCAAATGTGCTATAGTGAGTTATGGCTACCACAAACGGCCGCTATGAGCCTCCTGCAACCGGTTCATACACCATCCTGATTCGTGACGTACCGTCCGATGAGAGGCCGCGTGAGCGTTTGAGGGATCGGGGCGCGCAAGCCCTGAGCAATTCCGAGCTTCTTGCGATCCTTCTCCGTGTCGGCAGGCGCAATGAGAGCGTCGTCACCATGTCCATGCGACTGCTGCGCGACCTTGGAGGACTCAAGGGACTCCAGCAGGCGACATTTGACGAACTTTCCCGTCAGCCCGGCATGGCCGTCGCTAAAACCGCCCAGATCAAGGCTGCTCTGGAGCTTGGACGGCGGCTCCAGGTTGAGACGCCGGAGCAACGCCCTGTCATCTCCGGTCCGGAGGATGTCTATAACGTAGTCGGCTCAGACATGGTGTTCCTGGACCATGAGGAACTGCGCGTTCTCGTGCTGGATACGAGGAACCAGGTCGTTCATACGGAAAGCCTGTATCGCGGAACCGTCAACACGTCTCATGTGAGGACTGCGGAGGTATTCCGGGAAGCGGTGCGGCGAAACCAGCCGAGCATCATCGTCGTCCATAACCATCCGTCAGGAGATCCCACTCCAAGCTTGGATGATGAACGCACCACGCGCCATCTCGTTGAGGCGGGCAATGCGCTGGACATCAAGGTGCTCGACCACGTAGTTGTCGCCCATAACGAAGGGGCTCGCTTTACCAGCATGAGAGACATGCGTCTGGGGTTTGACTCGTAGCCGACCAGGTCTTATCCCCATGCAAAGATGGGGCGCTGGTGAGGGGCTAGCGGGAAAGCATACTGCGAATAGTTGCCAGTATCCGCTCCGTCGTTCGAGGCCTCGTTCCGTCGCCGTTCACAAGGACGCGGCCGTTACCGGCCGTGACGGGCGCGTCTGACGATTCGATTGCCTCTTCAGAAGCGGTGTGCTCCTCGGTTGTCTCCTCCTCCTCGATTGAGGGATCGCCCGCTTCGGCGTCGTGGTTCTGTCTCAACTCTCCCCACGCGAAGATCAAGGAGTAGATGAAGCCCGCCACGGGAACGCCAAGCATGGCGCCCCATGGGCCTGCGAACCGCGTGCCAATGACTACTGCCAGCAGCACAAAGAAGCCGGGCATACGCACAGCCCTGCCATAGACACGAGGAAGAACAAAATTGTTCATGAAGAGGCTCCATGAAATCAGGGCAACGGCCACCATGATTGCCGTCGTTACCGACCCTGTCAGCAACGCAATAGTTATTGGTATCCCGATGGCGGCGACTTCGCCGATGATTGGAACCAACTGAACGAGGCCTGCTGTGATTCCGATTGGCAGCGCAAAAGGCAGCCCTGCCGCCAACATCGTTATTGTGATTGCCGCGGAGTAGAGCACTACAACAATAGAGATCCCCTTCAGATACGAGAAGAACGTTCTGTCGAGATGGGCTAGTACCACGGAGGCGCGATCGTGGTACTCCACCGGCAAGAGCCTGTAGAACAGCCCTCTGAGTTGATCCCGCTCAATAGTCATATAGAACGACAGTGAGATGCAGAAGATTGTCTGGATCAGGATATTGGTTGTACTTCCCACGATTCCCAGTGCGTTGTCTTGCACCCATGCGCTTGCAGTGGAGCTAAAGGCAAGAAGCGGGTCGGTGGTGACGGTTTCTTCGCCGCCCCCTGCTGCCCGGAGCGAATCAAAGAACTCATTGATCGACGACATGAACCCCGAAAGCCTGACGGCAAAATCAGGCAAGTCTTCGGAGAGGGTGACAGTCTGGGATATGGTAAGCGGAACCAGGAGTCCGATCAGCGCAATAACAGGGAGCAATATGATGAGGTACGCAATCGGGACCGCCGCCCAGGTCGGTTGTGGAACGTAGACCTCAACAAAGTTCGCCAGACGACGTACCGCGGCAGACAGTATCCAGGCGAGGAATATGAGAATCAGGACATCAAACAGGACGCTGAATAGATCGGATATGCCCTGAATGAGGTAAACACCCGCCGCCAGCGTGACAATGGCGATGGCCAGCCGCAGACCAACCGATCCCAAGAGGCTGTTGCCCAATTCTCGCCCCGATTCTCGAATGATCGCAGCCTTATCCTGCTCGCTGCTGTTGTGGCGACAGGGCCGGAGCTGCCGCACTGGGTTGGTATTCGAGCCTACGCTACTCCCAGTAGCGATTTTACTCCATTCGTCCACCGGGCTCGTGCGCTACTCTTAAGAGCGGTCTGTTTCTAACAAGCAAAGCACGTTCAACTGACATTCCTGGAGGAATAGACAACGATGGCTGATTTGATTGGACTCGCGGGCGTCCTTGTTGCTGCGTATTTGATTGGTTCCCTTCCAACATCCGTCATCATGTCGCGGCTGGTGGCCGGTGTTGACGTGCGTGAACTCGGAACGAAAAACCCTGGGGCGGCCAACGTGTTCCGGGAGATCGATCCCCGAGTCGGCGTCTTCGTTGCCGTCGTGGACATCCTAAAAGGACTCTTGCCGGTATTGATTGCCGACCGCGTTCTTGATCTTGGTCCGACGGGAGCGGTCATTGCGGCGGCCGGCGCTCTTTGGGGCCACCAGTATTCCATCTTCCTGAAGTTCAGGGGTGGGGCCGGTTTGGCCGCTGCATTTGGCGGCATATGCGGCCTCATGCTGGGCCCGGCCGCCGTGGCGGGTCTCGTGGGATTTCCCATGCTGCTCCTGACAAAGAACATGGGCTGGACGGGCGGCACGACAATCGCCATCGCATTCGGCATAACCGCAGTGTCAATCTTGACGGACATTCAGATTCCCGAGTTGATAGCAGTGGAGGATGCCGGGTATCTACTTGGAGGGGTGCTTATAGGTCTTCTTCTTGCGCTGCCGTTCTGGCTGCGGATGCTCTTCGCGCTTCGCGCCGCTCGCGGCGGAGACGCCGCACCCGATGCTGCGTCGACCACGGAGGACCAAACATGATCAGGGTGCCAATGGCGATGATGATTGGCGGGATGAAGAAGGCCGCATGGATGATGAGACCAAACGCCAGCGCGACTTCTTTGTCTACACCGTAGAATCCCAGGAAAGCGACCGCGGCTGCCTCGAACGGGCCGATGCCGGAGGGCAGGCCCGGCAAGATTGATCCCAACGTCATCGTGCCTAGCACCACCACATAGATGATGACGTAGACCTCAACAGGGTTCTGTGAATTGTTCGGCTCGATCCCATTTGACAGCGCCACCAGATACGCCGCCAGCCCAAGTGTCATCCACGTTGCGAGCGTTACGCCCATGACTGAGGCCAGTTTGCCGGGCTGAGCGATGAGTTCCTGCCACGCCGCTGAATACGTTCGCACGACCGGGAACCGATCGAACCACGTGATCTTGTGCGTGTACAGCGAGAGCACCGCGACGGCGACGAGAACGCCGACCAAGGCAAGGATGACAATGCTCAGGAACTGTGCGCCCTCCGGGGCGAAGATCGCGAAACCGACAGCAAGGCTTCCGAGCGTGATTGCGAGGTCCGACACACGACCCAGGACGATTGACGCGAGCACCGCCCCTCTTTCATACCCCTCCCTCAACGCGATGTATCCGAATTGAATGGGTTCAGCGACGACGCGAATAGGGGTGAGATTATTCAGGCCCTGGCCGGTGTTCTCTACGAAGAAGAGCAGTGTGGCGGTCGGTGCCCGGCCATGGTAGAGCATTCTCCATCTGACTGCCCGGATGGCATTGCTGGCAACGACAACGCCCATAACGGGAATCATTAGGAACCAATTGAACGCGGAGAGTTGTTCCAACAACTCGCCCAGTTGAACCTCACGGACAATAATGTAGGCAACCCCTACTCCAAGGGCTACGCCAATGAGGATTCGCCCGTAAAGCCAGACTTGCCTTAGCATGCTTGGTTCCCGCTACTAGCGTAGTTTATGAAATCACAGCGTGCCACGTTTGCCTGCGACACGGTCGCACTTGTGGGCTGCTTATGATCCGGCTCTTTCGGCGACTGAGCGAAGCCGATTCCCCTCTTCCTCCGGCGCGGAGCGGAGTCGCGCATATAGGGATTGAGCGCCGCCGGGCGTCTCCTGCTGTGAGACGCCTGTGGAACGGGCTGCCTCCAGTAAGAGTTCTACACCCCCCAGAAAATCGCTGATGGCGATGTTTTCGGCTTGAATGGAGTCTTCGCCGAATCCGTTATGGTAGTGGGCCAATGGGAACGCGACGCCGGTGGACTCATAGCCGTGCGCGACAAAAACTGATGCTTCGCAGACACCGCCGGACATGAGTTGCCTTTGAACGGGAATGGGTGGCTCCCTACGTTGAAGTGTCACTCGCGCGGCTTGGAGGATTTCTTCGGCGGATTGTGAAAAAGTGGAAATGGCGTCGCCGACGCGGATGACGGGGCCATTCCCCTGCTCTGCGCCGGGGAGTGTTCTGGACGATTCTATGGAGACAACAACCGTTTCCTTTGGAAGAGAGCCATCTGCGGCCAACAGGCGCGCTCCAATGAGGCCATCCTCTTCTGCACGCGTGAATACGCCGAATACGTCAACAGGCTCATTTTCGGAGGCAAGCGTCTCCAAAACGCTCAAGGTGGCAGCGCAACCCGCAAGATCGTCGAGGGCACGCGCAAAAACCCTATTGCTACTTAATTCACAATCTACGAGGTCAAAGACCGCAAAAGCAGGCAGGACAAGTTCACCCTGCTGCGCCAGGTCGGCGTAAAGGATTCGTGTCTGCATGTCGCCGTCTTGTCCGGTCGTCCGGGCGGCACAGGATGAGCCGTCGGCGCAATGAACGACAAGGTCAACCTCTTGTTCATAGATGACGTCCGAGACGCGGCCAAGCATCTTCAGGTTCAGCCGCCGGCCGTCAACCTCGACCACCTCGAATCCCGGGTGGTCCATGTGGGCGACGAGGGCGATGGGGCGTGCAGGGGTCGAGCTTGATTGGTCTTGTCGGGTCAGGCGGGCGATGATGTTGCCGTACTCGTCCTGCTCCCAGGGAACTGCGGTGTCTGTGAGGATACGTTCAACTTCACGGGAGACCCTGTCCTCGAAATAGGACGTGGCGGGTTGCCTGCAGAGCGTCGCCAGGATTTCCAGCGCGCGAGGTGTGTCCTGCATAGGCCGATTGCTCCGTGTACGTGTTCAGTTCCGCGGTGTGTCACGCGTGCGATAACAATTGTCGCATATGGGGCTGCCGCTCGTTCCGAGGGGCTGAGTGCTTTCTTTATGTTTGACAAAAGCGTTATAGCGAGTAAGGACGTTAAGTGTACGGATGGCAACAAGAGAGTAATGACAGACATAAGCACCATCGGATACCGAGAGATTGACAAGCGTGCCAGTGGGTCTATGCTGTTAGCCAATCCCTTTGGGGAAACCGGGAGGGGGTGTCTGGTTACGACGGGCGCGTGATCGGTCGGAACCAACACAAGGAGGTGCGCAGATGAAGGCGATAGCGGACGAGACCAGAGCCGTGATCGCGGAGGACGAGGCCCGACGCGCGTCGGGTACGATTGATGTCCCTGTGGAGGCGGATGAGACCTCCGTGGATGTCCTCGACCTCGACGATGCGCAGGATGAGACGGCGAAGGCTGCGGAGGTCGACGAGTTCGACAGCGGCTCCTCGGAGAACCTGAACGATCCTCTAAGGGGCTATCTGCAGGACATCGGCCGCCGCAAGCTGTTGACGCCGCAGCAGGAGACGGAACTCGGCATTCTCATGGATGAGGGCCGTCGCGCGTCTCAGCGCCTCGCCGGTGCGGACAACATGAGCGCCGCCGAGCGGCGTGAGCTGATGAAGACGGTCAAGAAGGGCGAGGACGCCCGCAAGTCCATGGCGGAAGCCAATCTTCGGCTGGTTGTCAGCATCGCCAAGCGGTACCAGGGCAGAGGTCTGTCCCTGTTCGACCTGATCCAGGAGGGGAACATCGGCCTGCTCAAGGCCGTGGATCGGTTCGACCACCGGCGGGGGTTCCGATTCTCGACGTATGCGACGTGGTGGATCCGGCAGGCCATCGCCCGGGGCGTGTCCGAGCAGGGGAACAGCATCCGCCTGCCGGTGCACGTGGGTGAGCTCTCCGCGAAGATCGACCGCGCGCGCCATCGCCTCCTCCAGAAGTTCGGCCGTGAGGCCACGCCGGAGGAACTGGCGGTAGAGACGGAGATTCCGCAGGAGAAGGTGGAGCAGTTGATTTCGCTGGCACAGCAGCCCGCGTCCATCGATGCGCCCATCGGTGAGGACGGAGCGACGCTGGCGGACTTCGTGGCGCAGGACGAGACGGAGTCGCCGATCGACATGGCGGCGCAGACGATGCTGCGGGAGCGCATGGCGGCGGTATTGGCTTCGCTGTCGCCGCGAGAGCGGCTCGTGCTGGAGCTACGGTTCGGGATCATGGACGGCAAAGAGTACACGCTGCGTGAGATCGGCGACATGCTGAGTCTGACGCGGGAGCGTGTGCGTCAGATCCAGGCCGGCGCGATGAAGAACCTGCGCCTGCAGCGCAACCGCGAACGGCTGGAGAGCTACATCGAGGATTGAATCCCCGGTTCGAGATAGACCACGCAACGAAAGCGGGGCGGCCTTCAAAGGCCGCCCCGCGATGGGTTTTGGGGAGAAATAGCGAGGCATGAACATGGCAGTTGTTCGTCTACACTAGGATCGGAAGAATAGGAGCAGTGGCGGGGGTATGCAGCGGTGACACAGACTGATTCTCGTTTCGACTGGGTGGACTTTTACATGGAGTTCGCGGACAAACTGTCGGCTTATAGGGACGACAGAAGTGGGCTACTAGAGAAAGCTCTGCCAGCGATTCACGCCACTGGCGCGCCCCACGCATTGGATGATCAATTCAAAGACGGCACAAAGGGGCCATTGCAAGACATTTGTCCTTTCACGTTGATGTCCACATTCAACAGGCGGATTAAGGACGAGTATCGTACTTCCATAGCCAGTGCTCTAGCTGAAGCAGTAAGCGTCAATCGCGAGCCACCAACAGAATTTGACTCAATCCCGGTTGTAGACAATAGGCGTTCATGGTTCTTTACATTTGAGCGGGAACGGAAACCGGGAGACATTGAGGCGCTTTGGCGAGTTTTTGAGGCTGCACGCGCACTGGCCGATTCCGACACAAAGTCGACGCGAGAGGAGTTTATTGCGTCTTATGATCTCGCTAGACAAGTGAGCGGAGTGCGTACAAATCTCACCCAAGGACTCTACTGGATTCGCCCACATTTCTTCGTTGCGAGAGACAGCCATAATCTCTTCTATATCTCGACGCATTTCTCGGATATTGAGGAGGAATTCTCGCACTTGCTAACTGAATCCAGTGCATTGACGGGGCGAGACTATCTCCAATTCCGTGATCTTGTGGTAGGAGAACTTGGCAAAGCAGAATCGCCGGTATCCACGATTCCTGAGTTATCTGATGCGGCTTATTGGGGTGACGATGAGGACCAAGATGATGGCGATGACCAAGATGATGGGGATAAGGATGAGATTGGGGCCACCTATACCCTTGACTCCATCATTCAAGATGGCTGCTTTGTGCCACGCAAAACGCTTGGGCAAGCGCTGGAGCGTCTGGAAACAAAGCAGAACCTCATCCTGCAAGGCCCGCCAGGTACAGGAAAGACGTGGTTGGCAAAGCGGCTGGCGTACGCGCTCATCGGGCACGAGGACGAGACACGAGAATTCGTCCGACCAGTACAGTTCCACGCCAACATGTCATATGAGGACTTTGTGCGCGGGTACCGACCAGCCAGCGGTGATGATAGCGGTGCAAAGCTGAAGTTGGTGGACGGCCCGTTCATGAAGTTGATCAAGGACGCCGGGAATGACGACAACAAGTACGTGATGGTCATCGAGGAAATCAATCGCGGCAACCCCGCGCAGATTCTTGGGGAGATGCTGACCCTGCTTGAGGCGGACAAGCGGAATGAGAACGAGGCATTGTCACTCGCGTATCCCGAATACGAGGGGGAGCGCATCCACATACCGGAGAACGTCTACGTCATTGGCACGATGAACGTCGCGGACCGGTCGTTGGCCCTGGTGGATTTCGCACTGCGACGCCGATTCGCATTCCTCGATTTAGAGCCGACTTTCGGCGATGCGTGGCAGGAGTGGTGCCAGGAGAATTGCGAGGTTGATGAGGGATTTCTCAAGGATATTCAGCAGCGTATGGACAAACTCAATACGGACATCGCCGCCGCCCCAAGCCTTGGCACGCAATTCTGCATCGGCCACAGCGTCGTCACCCCGGCCCGCGGGACATCCATGAACGCCGAATGGTTCAAGAGTGCGGTTGATACGGAGATCAGGCCCCTTCTGGCGGAGTATTGGTTCGATAACCTGGATAAGGTAACTGAGCAAGTCGATGCCCTCAAGCAGGGCCTGTAATCGAATCGATGACGACACAAACTGCAGGGGATTCCGGTGCTGCGGCTACTTCCGACAATCCGCAAGCCAACGGGAGAATTCCCATCAATAACATCTGGCTGCTGATGCTATGGGCGTCTGTGCTCTATCGTGACCATACCAAGCATCTCCGCAACCAAGAGTTGGCAGGCTCAGAGGAAGACCCTGAGAATATTCCCAATTTGATTGCTGAGGTATTAGCATACGCCGTGGAACTGCGGCTCAAGCGAAACCTTAGCTACGCGTTCCGGCGACGGGCCGATGATCTGCGGCGCGTACGCGGGCGCATCGATCTCCTGCGGACGGAGCGTTTCGCGCTGCTCGATAAGGGGCTGGTCGCCTGCCGATTTGACGAATTAACCGTGGACACGCCGCCAAATCAGTATGTGATGGCTGCTCTCATTCATCTTGCGCGCCGTGTTGGGCAGAGCAACAAGAATGCAGCCAAGCAATTGTCCACTCGTTGTCGAAGCGCCGCCTCGGCGTTGGCGGCGGCGGGCGTCACACGGGATCCGCGGTTGGATGAGCCACGTGGACGCGCCGACGCGGCGCGGCAGCTGCGCTACAACACGAACCCAGAAGATCGATTGATGCTTGCCGCTGCACAGCTGGCGTTCGATTTAGACATCCCAACGGAGCAGGATGGGACAAACCAAATGTACGCAGTACAACGCGACGACATCTGGCTGCGTCGATTGTTTGAGCAGGCCGTGGCGGGGTTCTTTAGGGTGGCGTTGAGCCCGCAGGGATGGCGCGTTCACTACCGGGAGAAGATTCACTGGAACTATTCCTCTTCCCCATCCAAGGAATTGCAGGACATTTTGCCAAGTATGGAGCCGGATATCATGCTAAACCGTAGTGATGCTCGGCGTATCGTGATTGATACCAAATTCACGGACATTACAACACCGGGCTGGCATCGTCCGGAAACGCTCCGCAGTGGCTACATCTATCAGATCTATGCGTACGTGCGCTCACAGGAGCGGAATGACGATCCGGCATCCCTGAACAGTACGGGTGTCTTGTTGCATCCAGCTATCGACGACAACGTGGACGAATCGGCGGACATTCAGGGTCACCGGTTTCGCTTTATGACGGTGGATTTGAGTAAGCCGTCAGCGGACATTCGCGATCGGTTGATGGCGATTCCCGAAGGCATGCCCTAGCTACCGGCGTCACAATCGTTAGGTTTCCGGATTGAGCTTGCTCCCACATCGGAACAAGGAGTTCACGATATGGCTCTACGCGCTCGACGCTATAGATCAGGGTGCTGGCGTCGATTTAGATGAGTCCGACATCGGGAAGGTCTAGCGATCCCAAGACGCCTTCTCTTCCTCTAAATACGCTCTGACCTCCTCGGGGGTGTTGAAGAGGCGGTCCTTTGGTCCGCTATTGAGTATCTGCAGAATCGAGGGATTCTCGTTAGGCGAGTCATGCAGCACAACTACTTCAACGGTGTGGCCCACGGGCAGTTCCGGGTCTGATACCTCGATCCGGCCTCCCGGCATCACAGTTGCGCGGCGACGCAGTTCTCTAACCATGTTCCATGATCCTCCGATATGCATACTACCTGACCCGACATCGCTTGGCAGGGTTGGGGGAGGCCCTTCTACAGGCTCAGGTGTGCGGCACTGCGTGGATGCTATCATTATCAAGTAGGGGTGTGGGGGACTGTAGTTTTCCCGCCGGGTCTGCTGTAAACGCCGCGTAGGCATCACTGATTCACGTATCCAATGTTGAAATCACATAGTTGTGGGGAACTTTCGCCTGCTGAGGCGGGGCACGTTGTGCGTTTGGCCGGGTGGGTTCACCGTCGGCGCGACCACGGCGGGCTTATCTTCCTCGATATCCGAGACCGCACCGGCTTGGTGCAGGTTGTCGTCGATCCGTCGGCGGCAGAGGCCGCGTCTGCGACGGCGGATACGCTGCGGAATGAGTGGGTCGTAGCCATCACCGGCGAGGTGCAGCTTCGTCCGGCCGGCACTGAGAATCCACGCATCGCAACGGGCGGTATCGAGATCCACGCGAGCGAGGTGACGGTGCTGAATCCGTCCAAGACCCCGCCTTTCTATATCAATGAAGAATCGGACGTCGATGAGTCCCTGCGGCTGCGGTATCGCTATCTCGATTTGCGTCGTGAGCGGATGGCGGCGAACCTTGCGCTGCGGCATCGCGTCGTGAAGTACATCCGCGATTTCCTTGATGGGCGCGGCTTCCTGGAAGTCGAGACGCCCATGCTGATGAAGAGCACGCCGGAGGGGGCGCGGGACTATCTCGTGCCGTCTCGCGTGCATCCGGGACATTTCTATGCTTTGCCGCAATCGCCGCAGCAGTTGAAGCAGCTGCTGATGGTGGCGGGCGTGGAGCGGTATTTCCAGATTGCCAGGTGCTTCCGTGATGAGGACCAGCGGGCGGACCGGCAGCCGGAGTTCACCCAGCTCGACCTTGAGATGAGCTTCGTCGACGAGACGGACGTGCTCGATCTCATGGAGGAGTTGTACACGGGGCTGGCGCAGACGACTGCGCCGCATATGAGTGTGACATCGCCGTTTCCGCGCATGACGTATGTGGAGGCAATGCGGCGGTTCGGCTCGGATAAGCCCGACCTGCGATTCGGGATGGAGATTACGGATATCTCGATCATCGTGGCTGACAGCGGCGTCGGCGTGTTCACGTCGGCGCTTGCGGAGCCGGGCGGCACGGTGCGGGGAATCGTCGCGCCGGGCTGCGCGGGCTACAGCCGGCGTGAGCTTGAGAACCTCACGGAGATCGTGCGCGGGCAGGGCGCGCGAGGCCTCGCGACAATCGGATTGGACGCTGCGGCGGGAACTGCAATATCTGAACTGCAACCGGACAACGTGCGCTCCGCATTGGCGCGGCACCTTGATATCGAGACTGTGCGGGCGATTGCGGATGCGATGGGGGCCGGTGCGGGCGATCTGCTGCTTATCGTTGCAGCGCATGAGAACGTGGCGAGCGCATCGCTAAGCGCGCTGCGGACAGAGTTGGGAGAACGGCTGGAGTTGGCGGATCCCAATGAGTTGGCATTCGCGTTCGTAACGGAGTTTCCATTGTTCGAATCAGGGGATGCGGAAGGCAGCCTGAACTCCGTGCATCACCCGTTCACTGCGCCGACGCCGGAGGATGCCGGGCTGTTGGAGGAATCACCAACGGCGGTCCGGTCACGGGCGTATGACCTTGTGGTCAACGGTCTGGAGTTGGGGTCGGGTTCAATCAGGATCCACGACCGTGAGCTGCAGGACAGGATATTTGCGCTGCTGGGTCATTCGCCGGAGGAGATACAGGAGCGATTCGGCCATATGCTGGAGGCGTTTGAGTACGGGGTGCCGCCGCACGGGGGATTCGCGCCGGGAATCGACCGGACGGTGATGGTGCTCGCCGGAGAGCCGAATATCCGTGAGGTGATCCCGTTCCCGAAGACGCAGTCCGCGCAGGACCTTATGATGAGCGCGCCCTCAACGGTGGATGAACAACAGCTTGTCGATCTGAATCTGCGGCTGCGGGAGGCCGCGCAAGACATCGCGGCGTCAGACTGAGCATTCGGCGCCCCGATGTATAATGTTGTTCCTGCCTCCAAGCCAATCCGAATACGGAGTTTCCACGCGTGAAGATAACGACTGAAGATATGCCTGACCGACAGATTGGGCTGCTTATTGAATTGGAAGAGGCGGAGATCGAGGATCACAAGCAGCGGGCGTACCGTCGGCTTGTGCAGCGGTACGTGATTCCGGGATTTCGCAGAGGCAAGGCTCCGCGCGTCATCCTTGAACGCCACATCGGCGCGGAAACGCTGATCCAGGACGACATTGAGGGACTGCTGGAGCGTTCCGTGGCGGACGCCGTGGAGCAGCAGGAGCTTGAGCCCATCGCGCGGCCGCAGGTCACAGACCTGGAATCGCTTGATCCCATCACGTTCCGGGCAACGATCTCGCTGCGTCCTGAGGTGGAACTCGGTGATTATGAGTCGATTCGCGTCGACTGGGAGGAGCCGGAGGTTACGGACGACCAGGTTGAGGAAGTGCTGAACAACCTGCGTCGTCAGGGCTCTCCGTGGGAACCGGTCGAGCGGGCTGTCCAACTCGGCGATCTACTGACCGTCGATATGCGCGGATACGTGGACGAGGACCCGGAGGACGCGGCGGAACCCGAGGACGGCAGCGATGAGGATGTTGATGCGGAATCGGAGCCGACTGCTGAGGCCGATTCCGAGCCAGAATCTGATGACAGTGATGACTCTGAGGGTGAGCCGGAGGCGCCCGGGCGGCGCACGTTCGTGGAGGAGACGGGCATCAGCTACATGGTGCAGGAGGGCGTGACCTATCCCGCGCCGGGCGTGCCTGAGCAGCTCGTGGGTATGAGCGCGGAGGAGACAAAGGAGTTCACAATCTCCGTGCCGGATGATTTCACGATTCGCGACCTGAACGGCAAGGACGCGCATTTCACCGTGACAGTCCGCGAGGTCAAGGAGCAGAATCTGCCGGACCTCGATGACGAGTGGGCGCAGGGCGTCGAAGGATTCGGCGACGATGAGTTCGAGACGGTGGATGCGCTGCGAGAGCGGATTCGGTCCGATCTGACGGAACGAACGGAGGCACAGGCACGCGCGGAATTTGAGGAGGATATCCTCGAGAAGTTTGCGGAAACGGCCACTGTGACGTATCCGCCCATCGTTGTGGATATGGAAGTCGACCGCATCCTTCAGGACCAGGATGAGCAGATGCGGGGAATGGGCATGTCGCTCGCCGCATACGCGCAGTCGACGGGGCAGGGCGTGGAGCAGCTGCGGGACTCCGTGCGGCCGCAGGCAGAACAACGCGTGTTGCGCGGGTTGCTGATAACGAACCTGGCCGAATCGAGAGATATTGAAGCCTCAGACGAGGAAATCGACGGGGATATCGCTGAAGTTATCGGCGCGCAGCAGGATGAGGCGGCGCAGGAGCAGGCGCGGCAGGTATTTGAAAGTGAGGCGGCGCGTGAGAGCGTGCAGCGCAGAATTGTCGCGCGTAAGACAATGGATATGCTGGTAGAGATCGCGCGAGGAGAGCGCGAAGGGTCGGAAGACGCCGCCGAGACTGAGGCGGAGGCCGACACCGACGAGGATTCGGATAACGGGGACGAGCAGTCCTAAGCGTCGACCCCGGGAAACATCAGAGGAGAATTAGAGACATGACAACGTGGACAGGCGGAACGGGCGAGGGACTGCCACAGGGTATCGTGCCGGCGGGGCCGCAGGGCATCGTGCCGATGGTCATTGAGAGCGGCGCGCGCGGCGAGCGGGCCTTTGATATCTATTCCCTCCTGCTCAAGGAGCGGATCATCTTTCTTGGCACGCCTATCAATGACCAGATCGCAAACCTTGTTGTGGCGCAGTTGCTGTACCTGGACAGGGAGGACCCTGACAAGGACATTTCGCTGTATATCAGCAGCCCGGGCGGCGTCATCACATCCGGTCTGGCTATCTATGACACGATCCAGCTGATTCGCGCGGACGTTTCCACCATCTGTGTGGGGATGGCGGCGAGCATGGCAACGGTGTTGCTCACCGCGGGCGCGGCAGGCAAGCGGTACGCCTTGCCGAACTCGACGATTCACATGCACCAGGCGATGGGCGGCGCGCAGGGGCAGGCGGCGGATATTGAGATTGCGGCGCGTGAGATCCTGCGTCTTCAGGAGATCATCCGTGGTATCCTGTCGCGGCATTCCGGGCAGCCGGTGGAGAAGGTGGCGCGTGACATGGATCGCGACTACTATCTCACCGCGGACCAGGCCAGGGAGTACGGCATCGTTGATGAGGTGCTCGCGGGGCCGGAGGGCGAAAGCGACGACGCCAGCGCGGCGTAACTGCCAGGGATAGAAGCCCGCTCGGGACGGGCTTGTAGGTTGCCTTAAACTCGGTGATGGGGGAGGAGTAAAGGCAAGGGCATGGTGGACGAGACTAACGGTCGAGGCAACGGCGGCCAGGGAGAAGGGCCGCATCGATGTTCCTTCTGCGGCAAGCCGGAGGGAACGGTCAGGCTGCTGGCCGGACCGGATCACAAAGCCTATATCTGCGATGAATGCGTTCGCGTCTGCCTGCGCATCCTTGACGGAAAGCCTCGCGGAAAGGGCCGTGAGCAACCCGTGGACGAGGGGCAAGAGCAGGAAGAAGAGCCGCAACCGATCCCCGCTCCGAAAGAGATCTATAACCTGCTGAGTGAGTTCGTCATCGGGCAGGAGCGCGCCAAGCGCGTGCTCAGCGTGGGCGTCTACAACCACTACAAGCGCAGCAGCGTCAAGAGCGACGAGGAACCGGATGTCGAGCTGGACAAGACGAATATCCTGCTCGTCGGACCCACGGGGAGCGGCAAGACTCTCCTGGCGCAGACGCTGGCGCGCATCCTGAACGTGCCGTTCGCCATAGCCGACGCAACGTCGCTGACGGAGGCCGGGTACGTGGGGGAGGATGTGGAAAACATCCTGCTCCGTCTTATCCAGGCGGCGGATTATGACGTTTCGAAGGCCCAGCGGGGCATTATCTACATCGATGAAATCGACAAGACAGCGCGCAAGAACGCGAACCCGTCCGTGACGCGTGATGTGTCCGGGGAGGGCGTGCAGCAGGCGCTGCTGAAGATCGTTGAGGGATGCACGGCGAATGTGCCGCCGCAGGGAGGGCGCAAGCATCCGCAACAGGAGTTCATCCAGATCGACACTCGCGGCATCCTGTTCATCTGCGGCGGGGCGTTTGAGGGAATGGATGAGATCATCGCCGCCCGTGTGAACAAGGACAAGCGCAGCATCGGGTTCGGATCGGAGCGAATGGCGGATGATCCGGCGGAACGCAGCCGCGTGATGGCGCAGCTAAGCCACGACGATATTCTTGGGTACGGAATGATTCCGGAATTCGTTGGGCGGATGCCGCTGGCAGTTGCCCTTGATCCGTTGCAGAAACCCGACCTCCTTGAAGTGCTGACGAAGCCCAAGAACGCGCTGGTGAAGCAGTATGCGAGTCTCCTGGGGCAGGACGGCGTGACCCTGGAATTCACGGATGAGGCGCTGGAGGCAGTGGCTGACCGGGCGCTGTCACAGAAGACGGGCGCGCGCGGGCTGCGGACGGTCGTGGAGGAAGTCCTGCTGGATGTGATGTATGAACTGCCAAGCATGGAGGGCATCACGCGCTGCCTAATTACCGCCGACACCATTCACAACAAGGTTCCGCCGTTGCTGTTCAATGCAAAGGGCGCGACCGTGGCGCTCAGACCGGAAGAAGAGAGCGCCTAGCAGCAGCGTTCAGGCATCGGGCTGCTCGGCGAGCAGTCTCTCGATTTCGTCCGTAATATCCAGGCCGTTTTCGAGCGACTGACCGTTGGCGTCCGTTACCACTCGGTCGTCACCGATTCTCACGTTGCCGTCCGCAATCTGACGCAGCGCCTCGACAAGTGTCAGGGCTTCTCTCTTGAGGCCCTCCTCCCGAATCTTTGCAAAGAGCGGATGATCCTCACCGTGTTCTTGCCGCAGGGTATCGATAGACTGTCCCGCAGCTTCATCCCAAAGCCCGTCAAATTCCGGCCCGCGTATAGGGAAACGGCACCAGGCAATCACAGGGCCCTTGTCGACCTCTGCGGTCGATAGCTGCACCATGACGCCTGTCTCGGTCGCGTCGTGTCGAATGAGTTCCCATATCACGTCCTGCCACGCGCCTACGGGCCCGCCGGGGAGGGCAGGGTGGAGGTTGAGGGCAGGGCAGGCATTAACGATGTCCTCGCTGACGATGAGCATGAGGCCGGCAAAGACAAGCGCATCGACGGGTCTGTCCTGAAGGGCGGATAGCAGGTCGGCGTTGTAGCGGTCTCGCCACGAGGGGTCATTAGCACGGTTTTGGCGGTAGTCGCGGATTGAGAGCGAAACAGTGGTCAGGCCGTAACCCTCCGCCCGGTCGAGGAACATGTCGCTGCCCTCCGCCTCGCCGCGTGCGCGTGTACAGAGAACGTAGTCGATGGATGCGTTGAGCCCGCCGTCGGCGATTGCCTTGTGCGCTGCTGCGAGGAGCCCCCGCGAGCCGGGGCCGCGCCCGGTGGAGAGCCAGCCGAGGCGCAAGGGCGGACGCGATGCCGTTTCGTCGTCAGTCACCATTGGCTAAGCGTAGCATCCGACACCATGTACGATAGTCTTCGGAGGTAGTTCACATGGACATTGCAGCACTTCGGTCCCAGATTCCGGCGCTTGGCCAACAAGTGTGGATGAACACCGGTTGGTCCGGCCCTTCGCCGCAGTCGGTGGTTGACGCCCTGAAGGATCGCATCGACATGGAGGCGATGGAGCCGCCGGCCAGCATGCGGGTGATTGAGACGGCGCGGGAGATTCGGGCGCAGATCCTGGAGTCGGTGGGCAGGCTGATGAACGCCGACCCTGAGGCACTGGTGCTGACGCGCAATACCACTGAGGGGCTGAACATCGTGATGAGCGGGCTGGACTGGCAGGCGGGCGATGAGATCGTTACGTGCAGCCTGGAGCATCCGTCCGTGCTTGCGCCTGCGTGGATGATCGGCCTGCGGTACGGGGTCAACGTGCGGATTGTCAATCTTGACCCACACGACTCCGAGGAGACGATCCTGGAGAAGTTCGGGGAGGTTGTGAGCCCAAAGACTCGCTTGATCTTCATCAGCCATATTCAATACTCAACCGGGATGCGCATGCCGGCCCCACAACTGGCCCACATGGCACATGAGAACGGCGCGGAGATCCTCCTGGATGGAGCGCAGACGGGCGGGCACATCGAGCTGGATATGGTCGCTGACGACTATGACTACTACTCGATTCCCGGCCAGAAGTGGATGCTGGGGTTTGAGGGTACTGGAGCGCTGTACATACGCAAAGAGTTGCTTCCGAGCGTCCATCCGGCACACACCGGCGGGCGTGGGATGGAATCGCCGGTGGTACCGAACAACATCGTCCCAATCCCCGACACGACGGATAAGTTCTACGGAGGGTCGGGCAGTATTCCGCTGCAGGCGGCGTTCCTTGAGGCGGCGCGCTTCATCGAGGGCATCGGCGTTGGGAGTATCGAGGCACGCAACCTTCAGTTAGCCTCTCGCCTCAAGGCCCAACTGAGGGAATCCCCCCGCGTCAAAGTGCTGTCGCCGGAGGATGGACCGCTGGCGTCCGGGCTGGTTTCGTTCGCCGTTGAGGGCTGGGGGCCTGAGGCGCTGGATGAGCATCTCTGGGAGAACAACAAGATCGTCGTGCGCCACATCGAGCATCCGGAGGGCGTGCGCGCCTCGTTACACTTCTTCAACACCGAAGACGAGGTGGATCAGTTGGCCGCGGCGGTGCGGGACCTGGCGTAATGCCTGTGTCGCCGTTTCAGACGTAACGTGCCAGCCCAATCTTGCGGCTGAGCACCGTCCAGCGGGTGGCGAGGTGGATGAGGGGCGTGGTGCGCCTGCCGTGGATGGATGCGTGGCGGAGGGCGTCCATGAAGTCTTCCCGGCCCTCAAACGCGGGAATGTCCGTATAGGCGTTGCCGATCTCGCGGGCGGTGTGGGCGTCCGTAACGCCGACAGGCCGAATGTTGTATTGACCACCGTGCTCCCGGATGAAATCCACGCCGCGCATGATGTCGCCCTTGAGAGTAGTGCGGGCGTTGAACGCCTCAATGATGTCCACATCCGGAAGGATGTCCATCAAGGCGGGTAGTGTGATGTGCTTGCGGCGGAATCGGTCGAAGGGGTGAGGAACCTGCACGATGCCACCCTGGTTCTTGATGCGCTTGACGGACTCTTTTGCTGAGAGGCCGCGGGGGATGTCCTCTTCAAGGAACAGGCCGATGATCTCGCCGTCCGCCGTCCTCAGTTCAGCGCCGATGATGACGGGGAACGGGGCGATCTCACGGACCTCAAGCGCGCCGCGGATGGTGTGATGATCCGTCACGGCGATGATATCGATGCCCTTACGCTGGCAGGCGCGGATGAGGGCTTCAGGCGTGAGTTGGGAATCAGGAGATGCGCGTGTGTGGATGTGGAAATCTGCTCTCATTCACCACCCACCCTGGCCCTCTCCTCCGCGGAGAGGGGACTCGTGGTGCAGGATTAGGCGCGCTCCACGTAGTCGCCGGTGCGGGTGTCGACAACGACGGCGATGCCGTTCTCGACGAACATGGGGACGGTGATGACGAGACCGGTCTCGAGCGTGGCGGGCTTGGTGCCGGCGTTGGCGGTGTCACCCTTGAACGCGGGGGGCGTCTCAACGATTTTCAACGTGACAGTTGTGGGCAGTTCAACGCCGATAGGCGCGTCCTGGTAGAAGATCATGTCGAGGTTCATGTTCTCGGTCATATATGGCAGTGAGTCCTCAATCTGATCGCGATCCACCGGGAACTGCTCAAAGGACTCCGTGTCCATGAAGTGGTAGAGGCCGTCCTCGCTGTAGAGGAACTGGACGGAGCGAGTCTCCAGCGTGGCGCGGGTGAACCGCTCGCCGGCCTGGACAGTGCGCTCGATGGTGTGGCCGCCCTTGATGTCGCGCAGCTTCATGCGGACCTGGGCGGAGCCGCGCCCGATCTTCAAGTGGTGAAAGTCAAGAAGTTGGTAGAGTGTGCCGCCGATCTCAATGGTCACGCCGCGGCGCAGGTCGCCCGTTTCAATCATTCCGCGCTAACTCCCGTTTCCTACGTTGATCTTGGGCGCTTTGCTCAGTGCTTGGCAGCGCCCATCCTGGAACTCGACAATGTCCTCGATGCGGACACCGCCCCAACCGCTGATATAGATGCCGGGTTCAACGGTGAAGATCATCCCTTGTGTCAAAATGTCCGGCGCGCGCTGCCCAAGACGCGGGTATTCGTGTACGGCAAGTCCGACGCCGTGGCCGAGCGAGTGTCCGAACTCCGGGCCGTGGCCGGCCTTCTCGATGATGTTCCGCGCGAGGGCGTCCGCCTGGTCGCCCGTCATGCCCTCTTCGATAGTGGCGATGGCTGTTTCCTGGGCGGTTAGGACAATGTCATATATGCGCCGGAACTGGTCGTCGTGGTCGCCGATGCAGATGGTGCGCGTCATATCGGCGTGATAGCCGTCCACGCGCGCGCCGATGTCGATGACGATTGGAGCGCCGACGGCGATGGGCTCGTCTGAGGGGCGGTGGTGCGCCATCGCGCCGTTCGGTCCGGAGGCGACGATCAACTCAAAGGCGATGCTCTCCGCGCCGCGATTGCGCATGGCCATCTCGATTCGCCACGCAACGTCCTGCTCGGACGCTCCCGGCTCCAAGCCGTCGCGCACTTCGACGAAAGCCTCGTCCGTGATGCGAATGGCGGAAAGGAGGGCGTCGCGTTCGGCGTCGTCCTTGATGGCGCGGATGGTCTCGATGGTGTCATTGATAGGAACGAGTTCCTTGCCCGCCTCGCCGCAGAGCTCAGCGAGCCGCCTGTGCGTGGCGACGGTGACGTGCGATTCCTCGAACCCGACACGCTTGGCGTCACCCATTGATGCCAGCATCTCCTTGAACCACTCGCTGCCCGGCCCAGCCATGTGAACAACCTGGTACTCCGGCGACTGCTTGCCGGCCTGCTCCGTGTAGCGGGAGTCGGTGGCGAGCAAGGCGCTCTCCGGCGTGATGAAGAGGGAGCCGGCGGAGCCGCTGAATCCGCTCATGTAGCGGCGGTTCTCGGGCTGGGAGACCCACACGGCGTCGACGCCGGCGGGCTCCATCGCTTCCCGCAGTTTCCCGAGCCGATTTGTGATGCTCATTGGTGCTCTAGTCCTTACTGATTTCATCGATGAGATAGTCCAACGCCCAGAGGTAGGCGCGCCAGCCGAAACCCGTCATTTGCCCACGGGCTATGGGTGCGATGACGCTGCGGCGCCGAAACTCTTCACGGGCGTGGATGTTTGACAGATGGACCTCAACGGTAGGCGCGCCGACATCCTGCAGGGCGTCCCGCAGGCTGAGGCCGTAGTGTGTGAGCGCGCCGGGATTGATGACGATGCCGTCGATGCCGTTGGGAATCTCCGACTGGAGAAAATCGACGATGGCTCCCTCGTGGTTCGACTGAAAGCAGACACACTCTGCGCCGCGTTCTTTCACGCGGGCGGTGAACGCGGCTTCGATTTCGGCGAGGGTGGTCGTGCCGTAAACCGCAGGGTCTCTCTGGCCCAGCCGATTCAGGTTTGGGCCGTTAATCAGCAATATGCGCATTCTTTTTGTCGTTCGCGTTCAGTGTCGGTCGGTTGGTGGTGAGGACGTTTCGCCACTCTGACATGGGCGGTCCATCCACCCCCTATGGTCATTCTATCAGTCAGACACGCCGTTTCGTTGAGATTTGTTATCATCGTCACGGTTCATGCCGGGGTGGGCGCGGGCGTAGGCCTGCGCCATCTGCGCCTGCGAGACGTGCGTGTAGATTTCCGTGGTGGCGACGGAGGCGTGTCCAAGCATCTCCTGCACGAGCCGGAGATCCGCGCCGCCGTCCAGCATATGGGTCGCGAATGAGTGGCGCAGGGTGTGGGGATGGACGTCCTCCGGCAAGCCCTCTGCGCGGGCCCATTTCTTGAGAGAGAGCTCGATGCCGCGCGTGCTGAGGCGTCCGCCACGCCTATTGAGAAAGACCGCAGCGCGCTTCCTGATGCCGCGGGCAAGCAGCGGGCGAGCATTCTCGAGATACATAGCGAGGGCCTCCCGGCAGGGTTCCCCGAAGAGGGTCTCGCGCTGCTTGGAGCGTTTGCCCCACACGCGGGCGACGCGGTTGCGGAGATCAAGCCCCGCAATATCCAGGGACGCGATTTCCGCCACACGCAACCCCGCGCCATAGGCAAGTTCCAAAACGGCGTGGTCGCGTAAGGCGAGGGCTCGCTGCATGGCCGTGTGCTTATCCACGGTTGATGTATCGATGCTCTCCGCGAATCTGAGCGGGGCGTGGACGAGCCGCTCGGCGTCACGCTCGGAAAGTAGGTCCGGCAGACGGCGGCCGATCTTTGGGGAGGGCGTCTTTGTGATGGTCTCCGGGTTTTCGATGACACCCTCGCGTGCGAGAAAGCGCCAGAAGGAGCGCAGGGCGGAAAGACGGCGGGCGATGGAAGAACGAGCGGAGCCGTCCATCGTCAGGTCATAGACCCATCGTTGGGCGTGGTCGCGCGTGGCGTTCGGCAGATCTTTGACACCCTCTTCTGCCAGGAATTGCAGGAAGAGGCCAACGTCGCCCATGTAGTTGCGGAGGGTATAGCGAGACGCGCCTCGTTCGTATTCAAGGAACGTGGCGAAATCGTCGAGCCGGGCCGCCCACTCCCGGGGGATTGGCGCGGCGTCTTGAGGCTCGTCCAGGGTCTGTACGCGAGCGTGTGCCATGCATATATTTTAGACCAGGTTTGAAAATAGGTACAATTTCATCCTGTTTGTCATTCTGAGCACACGGCAGCTCCGGCCATGTGAAGCGCAGCTTCTAGCCCTGTCATTCCGAGCGAAGCCTAGCGAAATCGAGGAATCCAAAGACTCATCTGGTGAGCAAATGGAGTCTTTGGATTCTTCGCTGGACTCAGGGTGACAGGGTGGGGGTTACCCTTCGACTGCGCTCAGGGTGAACGGGTGGGCGGCACCGGATTCCCGCGAAAACGGGAATGGCGAGAGGGCATGAACAGGGGGACCCACCCCAACTCTGGTTCTCCCCCGTCAAGGGGAGGGGATTCTGCGCGGGTTAGACCTCGACGAGTTGGGGTTCCTCTTGCGGCTGTTCAGAGGTGAGCTCTTCGCGGGAGCCCTGCCAGCCGCATTCCTTGTCGTTGCACGTAGCATTGGTTCGACTCGAAGCAACGACGAGGCCGCTGCAGTCCGGGCAGGGTTGGGGCAGCGGCTCCTGGTTGGTGAGGAAATTGCAGTTGGGGTAGTTGGAGCAGCCGTAGAAGGGGCGGCGTGACTTGCGGGATGATCGCTGTACCAGTTCGCCGCCGCATTCCGGGCAATGGGCGCCCGTGCCCTTCTGAATGCGCTTCATACCACGGCAGTCCGGGAATCGCGAGCATGAAAGGAACGGGCCGTAGCGGCCGCGCTTGATCACCATATTCGCGCCGCACTCCGGGCATTCTTCATCGGTTTCCTCGTCGATGTTGCGGACGCGCTCGATCTTTTCCTGCGCCGTGTCGATGCGTTCGTTGAACGGCCCGTAGAAATCACGCAATACCGGCACCCACTCCCGTTCTCCGCGGGCAACATCGTCCAGCTCCTCCTCGATTTGAGAGGTGAAGTCCAGGCTGGACACCTGCGGGAAATACTCTGCAAGGAGGCCGGATACCGCCGTGCCGAGCTTGAGTGGGCGGAAACGGTTATCCGCCTTGTCCACGTAGCCGCGATCCTGGATGGTGCTGAGGATGGCGGCGTAGGTGCTGGGGCGGCCGATGCCGCGCTCTTCCAGCGCCCTGATTAGCGTGGCTTCCGTAAAGCGGGGCGGGGGCTGCGTGAAGTGCTGGGTTGGGACAACGGGGAGTGAGGCGTTAACCGCATCCCGTTGCTGGTTGAGGATAAGCGCCTGCCCCTCGCTGAGATCCGGGAGCACGCGTCCCTCATCGGACTCGGCGTCCGGCTCATCGAGACCCTCGCGGTAGATTGCCAGATAACCCGCAAACGTCATGATCGAGCCGCTGACGCGGAGCGTATGGCTAACGCCGGACGGCGCGCCGGAGGCCGTAATGTCCACCGTCGTCTGATCGAATTTTGCGTCGGCCATCTGTGACGCCAGAGCGCGCTGCCAGATGAGTTGGTAGAGATTGAACTGTTCACGGCTCAGGGAGTCTCGCAGCGACTCCGGGTCGCGCATGAAGGACGTGGGGCGGATGGCCTCATGGGCTTCCTGCGCTCCCTTGACGCGACGCGAGAAAGACCGGGGAGAAGCGGGGACGTGGTCCTTGCCGTAGCGATTGCCGATAACGGCTCTCGCCTCCTGCACGGCCTCTGCGGCCATGTTGGTCGAATCCGTCCGCATGTAGGTGATAAGGCCGATGGGACCCTCGTTGCCGATGGGCAGGCCCTCATAGAGCTGCTGCGCGATGGTCATGGTCCGGCGGGCGGTGAACCGCAGCTTGCGGAAAGCCTCCTGCTGGAGCGTGGACGTGATGAATGGCGGGCCGGGGCGGCGCGTTGTCTCGCGACGGCGGACCGAGGCTACTTCATAGGTACTCGCGTTCAGGTCGGCGACGATTCTGTCTGCCGTCTCCTCGTTCGGAATAACGGCGGCGCGCCGTGCTCCCAATTCCGATCGGTATCGTGCCGCGAGTTCTTCGGGCGCCTGGGCCTGTGTCAGGAGGTCAGTGTCGATTTCCCAGTACTCCTGCGGCACGAACGCCTCGATTTCCGCCTCGCGCTCCACGACCAGTCGCAGGGCGGCGGATTGCACGCGGCCGGCGGACAGTCCCTTGCGAACCTTGCTCCAAAGGACAGGGCTGAGGCGGTATCCGACGAGTCGGTCAAGGACGCGGCGGGCCTGGTAGGCGTTCACAAGATCAACATCGATGTCACGGGGCTCATCAAAGGCGCGGCGGACGGCGTTCTCAGTCACCTCATGGAAAACGACGCGCCGCATCCGCTCATGTGGGATGCCGGCGGCCTCCATCAGGTGCCATGAGATGGCCTCCCCCTCGCGGTCCGGGTCTGTTGCGAGATAAACGGTGTCCGCTGCGCTCGCAGCGGCCTTGATCTCCTTGACGACGGAGGACTTGTCGCGCGGAACCACGTAATCCGGCGCGAAATCACGCTCGACATCGATGGCCAGCTTGCTCTTCGGCAGGTCGCGGACGTGACCGACGGATGCAAGAACGTTGTAGTTGTTGCCCAGGATGCGGGAAAGAGTGCGCGCCTTGGCTGGCGATTCGACGATGACGACATCGCCGCCGCGTGCCGCATTGGATCGCGATGCAGCGCTTGCCCGTCTTGTCGTCGTCGAACGCCCCCCCGCCTTCTTGGTCTTGCGCGTGGATGTCGACTTCTTTCGACCTGTTGTCATTCGGAAATTGCCTCTTTATGTGACTTGATTTTCGGCGGTTCTGATTTCGGTCTGTTCCCCGCCGTCGTTGTTTCTCCTATGAGATTCGTAAATCGCATGAGCCTCTCGTGTCAAGACGTAGTGCATACCGCCTACCTGCCGAACGAGATCATTTAGCTCCAACATCGTTAAGGTACTAGACACTTCAGGCATCGACATTCCGGAGGCGCGATAGATCTCATTGATGTGGATTGGAGACCTGCTGAGAACCCGCAGGACGGCCGCCTGCTCTTCGTCAACCGGCTCTGTCGTGGAGGGGAGATTCAGCTGGCGATCCTCCTGCGACAGATTCAGTTCCTGCAGGATGTCTTCAGTGGTCAGCACAAGCTTGGCCTCGCCGTTCTGAATGAGCAGGTTGGGGCCGCGGCTCCGCTCGCTGAGGGCGCTTCCGGGGACGGCAAAGACCTCCCGGTTCTGCTCAAGGGCCTGTCGCGCCGTGATCAGCGCGCCGCTCTTCTCGTTCCCCTCGATGACGAGGCAGCCGAGGCTGATGCCGCTCATGATGCGGTTGCGTCGCGGGAAATTCTCTTTCATCGGGGGCGTGCCGATCGGGTAGTCGCTGATGAGCGCGCCGTTCTCCACGATCTCTGCCGCCATCTTGCGATTCTGTGCGGGATAGATGATGTCCACACCGCTGCCGAGAACGGCAATCGTCCTGCCCTTGTTCTGCAAGGTGGCGTAATGAGCCGTTGAGTCTATGCCGGCGGCAAGCCCACTACTAATTGTGAGTCCTGCATGTACCAGGTCTCTGACGAATTCACGAGTGACCTCGCGGCCGTATGGCGTGGCCTTGCGGGTTCCGACGACGGCCAGCGAAAGGTCATCCTCCGGTTTGAGTTCTCCCTTGACGTACAGGACGGGGGGCATGTCGTGGATCTGCCGGAGTCGGGCAGGGTATTGATCATCGTGCCAGGTGTAGGCGCTGACACGATGGCGGCGCAGTCTCTCAAGCTCATCTTCGGGATTGATGTCGGCACGCGTCTTGAGGATTTCGTCCACCGTACGCTGATCCAGGCGGGTAGCGCGCAGCCCGGACTCTGTGGCGTGCCAGGCGTCTTTCAGAGTAGGGAAATGCGACTCGAGATGCCCAAATCTGACCCGGCCGAGCCTGCTGACGCGCTGAAACGCTATCCAATATGGGAGATCGTCATTCACGATTCAAAGCTATCGATTTACCTGATTCCGGTCAAGGCACGTTTGTACCGGTTAGTGGGAAATGGAAAACAGTGGCGGAGAGAGCGGGATTCGAACCCGCGAGGGCCCGGTAAGACCCTACACGCTTTCCAGGCGTGCCTGTTCGGCCACTCCAGCACCTCTCCGTCTTGTGTCATGGCGGAGAGGGTGGGATTCGAACCCACGGTACCCGTGAAGATACTCCGCTTTTCGAGAGCGACGCCTTAAACCGCTCGGCCACCTCTCCGCTGGAGGCCTCTCCGATGGTCATTATACGCGTGGCACATGGAGATTGTGTTGGACAATTGAGGAGCGGCAGTGCCAGATAGGGCGATAACTCAGGCGGCAAGGGCTGTTTGAGGACGGTTCTTCTTGACAGTCCCTACCTGCGCAAATAAGATTAAGTGTCTTTCAGCCGTTTGACGCGCGTATTTCGGCCAATTTACACAGCGTCAGACGGGGCTAGGCAGGAGGGAGCAGCGCGTGTTTACAGGGAAAGCATTTTGGATGCCCCTTGTTCTGATTACGGCATTTATTCTTGTTTTGGCGGCCTGCACGGGTCCGCAAGGAGAGCCGGGAGAGCGAGGCCCTGCGGGCCCCGCAGGAGCGCCCGGCTCGGATGGCATTGACGGTCAGGCAGGGCCGCCCGGCCTGGCAGGAGAGCCGGGCGCAGCGGGTGAAGCAGGCGCGCCCGGCGAAGCAGGACCGGGAGCCATCAATCCGGAAGCCAATATCAATACGCTCGATCCGAATGTCATTCTCGTTCCGGGAACGACACGAGTGACATTCAGGCTGTCCGGTTTCCCACGACGTGACGATGTGACGCTCTTCATCCGTGAAGCGAGTGGCGCAGGCAGCGATTATGAAATGGGGACCGCCCAGGTGAATTCATCCGGCGCGCTTGAGATGGTTGTCGGCTCCGATTTGTTGCCCGCGATACCCGAGGACCTGCAGCCTGGCATCTGGACAGTTGTCGCAGTGGGAAGCAGGGCGCCTGAGGGAGCGTCCGGACCGGCGACTGCGAGCACCGCAATCCGCGTGTACGGCCCGGGTGAGGCTCCAACGCTGGGCGGCAAGTAGCCGAGCCAACGTCTGACAAATAGATCACACTTTACGGGGGCGCCCATGGGTGCCCTCGTATTCGTTTTGAAACGTTAGGCGCTGGCGGCGGTGGGGGTGTGGTCCTCGGTGTCGGTTCCTGCAGGTGACTCCCCGTGAAGGAGTCGTACTTGCCGGACACGGCGGCCCGTCGTGGACAGGATTGTCATGGTCATGCCGTTGTCGCTGACGCTTTCGCCGGGATGCGGGATGCGCCCGAGAGCGTAGAGGATGAGTCCGCCAACGGTGTCAACGCCCTCTGCGTGCAATTCCACGTTGAACATTTCGTTGATGTATTTGAGGGGGGCGCGGGCGTCGACGATGGCCTCTTGCTCATTCACCCGGCGAACCAGTGGTTCGCTGGCGGTGAACTCATCGTCGATGTCTCCAACAATCTCTTCCAACAGATCCTCGTTAGTGACCAGGCCAACCAGGCTGCCGTATTCATCCACAACAAGGGCGATATGAACACGGCGTGACTGAAACTCGCGCAGGAGGTCGCCCACGCGCTTGGTTTCCGGAACGTGCAGCGGAGGGCGGACGATGGATTCAAGGGTCGAGTTGCCATCCTTGTTCTGGAACGCGGCCAGCAGGTCCTTGGCGTAGACGACTCCGATCGCTTCATCGAGGGTGCCGCGATACAGAGGCAGCCGGCTGTACCCCTCCTGCATGACGATCTGGACGGCATCTTCAAGAGATGAGCCGGCTTCGATGCCTACAATGTCGGGCCGCGGCACCATGACCTCGCGGACGGCCAGGGACTCCAACCGGACAAGGCCGCGCATCACGTTGCGTTCCCATTCCTCATCCAGCGTGACGGCAGCGTCCACGCCGTTCGTGTGGTCGCCGTTGACGCTTCGTTGGTCGGAGCGTTCCACGGGCGCGTTATCTGCCCGCTTCTGTCCCAGGGCTCGGGCAAGTGGATGGAACAAACCGCGGAGTGCTGAGGCCGGTGTGGAAAGAGCGGCGTTCACGAATGTAGCGAATGGAGCTGACACGAGAGCGAGGCGATCCGCGTCATGGCCGGCCCACACGCGCCCGGCCGCCTGCGCCAATATGACCCCCGCGATGGTGAGCACGATTCCGAGTAGAACCTCCAAAGAAGCCCAGGGACTGTACATCGATACGAGCGCGTAGCTGATGATGGCGAAGAGAACCGTCGCGGTGGAACGGATCATGAGGGCGGCCATTGTGAGTGAATCGTGAGATTCCTGCAGTTGAGCGAGGCGGCGCGCGCCCGGCCTGCGCCGTTGCACAAGACGCTCCAGGCGCTCTCCCCGTGTCTGGAAGAACGCGTCCTCTACTGCCACCACCAGCGTCAGCAGGACGAGGGCAAGCGGATACGCCGGCAGAAGGATTGCTGACACTGGCATCTATGCCCCGGCGACGTTAATCATGCGTCGACCCGGCGCAATTTGTGTGTGCCCCGTACTTGGGGGCTCTAAATCGGTTGCCATATCTGAACGACGCCATGCTAGGCGGCGCGAGTATCCCGTGTCAAGATGCCTCAGCAATATTTTCAACGTTGCGAAACGTGTGGCGGTGAATACGGGAGGGGCCGATCTTTCGCAATGCGTCAAGATGTTTGGCGGTCCCGTAGCCCTTGTTGGCCGCCAGTCCATAGCCGGGGTGTTGGCTGTCCAGCCGGCGCATGACCTCGTCACGGGCGACCTTCGCGATGATGGAGGCCGCCGACACGGAGATGGAAACCTGGTCGCCGCGTGTCAGCGCCAGCTGTCGAATATTGTCAGAGATGGGAAGCGCGGAACCGTCCACGAGGATGCCGTCCACACGGCTGCCAAGTGTGTTGAGGGCGGCCAGCATAGCCTCACGAGTTGCGGCGGCGATGCCTGCGGCATCGATGCGGCTTGCTGGCGTCATGGCGAGGCCAACGGCGGCGTCCTGCAGGATGAGCTTTGCCAGGCGTTCTCGCTCGGGCGCGCTGAGTTTCTTGGAATCGTCAACGTCATCGAACCATGCCAGCGGTTGGGCGGGGAGGATGACGGCGGCTGCGGCGACCGGGCCTGCGAGCGCGCCGCGTCCCGCCTCGTCGATGCCGGCGATTGTGCGAGCGCCCTGCAAGAGCAACTCACGCTCGTATGAGAGGCCGGGGCGCGTGACGGGAGGGACGATGGGGCGGCGTGACGAAGGGGCGCCGCCATCCGGAGAATCAGTTTTCAGCGGGGACCTCTCTCGAGGCAGTGAGGACTTCCCTGATGTGGTTGATTGCGCCGGCGTGCAGGTTGGCGTGAGTGGTCAGCGTGATGAGGTAACGGATGCGCCGCATCCCGCTGTCCGTTTCAATGTCCAGGCCCTCCGGCCCAAGTTCCTCGATGGTGCGCAAAACGGCCTGGAACGTGAGCCCCAGGTATTCCAGCAGCGCCTTCTTGGGCGGCTCCTGGAAGTGGGCGCGCTGTGTGGCGGTGTATGCCTGTCCCGTGTCTTCAAGCGGCAGGCCGAATTCACGCGCATAGCCGTGTGTCTCATTGATTTCGGGGCGGTTCAAGATCTGCTTGTGGAGCAGGGCGTCCTGCACACGGGCGACGTGCCAGAGGTAGTAACTCGCGGATGGCGTCTCAGGGAACGGCCGCCATGCCATGTCCTCCTCGGACATCGTTTCAACAGCCTGCGTCAGGGTGCGCTCGCACGCCTTGAATACTCCGGCAAGGGCGTCGCCGGACGGGTACCCGTTTTGCACCTGAGCGGCAGTATCTCCCCGATTGAGAAAGTCACGCAGCCCATGCGTCAAGGCAATGATGGACATGTAAAACCCCTAGCCCTCTATCTACGAACGATTCTACACCGCTTGGGCGGCCAATGGGGAGTCGTGCGGCTTCTCAGCAGCCACTGCGCGCTCGATTACACCGCCGCCCATCATGCGACCGCCGTCGTAGAGGACGACAGCCTGCCCGGGTGTCACCGCGCGCTGCGGCTCGTCGAACTCGAGAGTGAATCCGTCGCCGTCCGTGTCCGGGATAAGGAGAGCGGGCACCTCGGGGGACTTGTAGCGCACCTTGACGGACACGCGCGTCGGGACGCCGGCGGGGGCGACTCCGTCGATAAATGTCGCCTGCGCTGCATGCAGTCCGTTCGCGAGGAGGTGATCCTCCGGCCCAATGACGATGGTGTTCTCCGCGGTATCGATGTCGATGACGTACATGCGGCGACCCGTGGGGGACGGTGGGAGGCCCTTGCGCTGCCCGACCGTGTAGCCTGCGGTTCCCATGTGCGAGCCGACGTGCTTGCCGTCGACGTCAAGGATGGGGCCGGGCGTGAGCGCCATGTGTTCAGAGAGGAATGCGCGGTAATCGCCGGACGGCACGAAGCAGATCTCCTGGCTGTCCGGCTTGTCCGCCACGGGCAGCTCAAGCTCATGGGCGATGCGCCGCACGTCCTGCTTGGGCAGCTCGCCGATGGGGAACAGTGAACGGCGCAGTTCCTCCTGTCCAAGTCCGTAAAGCACGTACGTCTGGTCCTTGGAGGCGTCGACAGCCTTGTGCAGTTCAACGCGGCCGTCCGTGTCGACGCGGCGTCGAACGTAGTGCCCGGTGGCGATCCAATCCGCCTCAAGCGACAGCGCCCGCTGCAGGAAGAACGCAAACTTGATCTTGTCATTGCAGGCGATGCAGGGGTGGGGCGTGCGGCCGTTTTTGTACTCGCGGATGAAATACTCGATAACGTGCTTGCGGAACTCCTCCTCCATGTTGAGGACGTAATGCGGGACGCCGAGCTTCTGGCAGACGCGCTTGGCGTCAAAAACGTCCTCCACGGAACAGCACGCACGGTTGTGGCGTGAAGCGCCCTCCACGTCGTCGCTCCACAGGCGCATCGTCACGCCGATAACGTCGTAGCCCTGCTCCTTGAGCAGGTAGGCGGCGACGGAGGAATCCACCCCGCCGCTCATGGCAACAATGACTCTTTCGCGGTTACTCATGACTCTATCTACGATACAAACACAACGTTAGGCACGCAAAACGTCGTCAACCGGAGAGGCCGAGAACGACGACGGCAATGATCGCCAACACCAGGCCTCCTCCTTTGCTCCAGTTCATCTCCTCACGCAGGAAAACCACGGCGAGGATGGCCGTGATGACGAAACTCATCTGCACGATGGGATAGCTGATGCTGGCGTCGCCGATGCGGAGTGATTCGAACAGGAGAACCGCCCATGTGACCTGCAGGACCGCGATGCCCGGGGCGAAGTTGAAGACTGTACGGGTGATGCTGAAGTTGCGGCTCCTCATCAGCGTGATGATTGCGGCCTGTTGGAAACCGACGGTCTGGGTGAGAACTATGGGGACCGCGCCGATTTCGCCTGTATCGAGACCGGCCTTGGCGACCAGGCCGGCGACGCCAAAGAACCCGGACGCCGCCAGCGCGAAGAGGATCGATCGCATGTCGGAGCGGATGGCGGTGATCTGGGTGATGTTCAAGAGAACGAGGACGGCAAGAATCGCCAGCAGGATGCCGCCAATCTTTACAATGCTGACCGACTCGCCAAGAAGTAACATCGCACCCAGCGCAGTGATGACGAAATTGAGCCTGAAGATGGGCGCGTTGACGCTCGCGTCTCCCGTGCGGAGGCTCGCGACAAACAGCGTCAGCCCCAGGTAGCCGAACACGCCGGCGGGCACGCCGTACAGCCACGCGATCCAACGGACCGGGCCAACCGGGCCGTCGTCACCGAAAGCAACCCAGCTCACCACTGCGACCGTCCAGATGATGGCTGTGAAGACGGTGGACTGCCAGAAGATGAAGTTGGGCGCCTCGATGCCTCTATTCTGGGCGACGCGGTAGAGAAGATCGGCAACCGCTCCGATGAGCAGGGCAATGACGGCAAGGGTGACGGATAGGGAGTCCATCAGCGGGCGACCCTTCGACTGGGCTCAGGGTGAACGGGGCGAGGGGCTGCGTTGTTGGGTTTGGCGGGGTGGCGTAGTATGGCCTCATGACGGAACAGGCCACATCCACTAATGTCGATCCTGCCGCCGAGGGCATCGCGCTCGCGCGCAAAGCCGTTGAAATCGCGGAGGACCGGCAGGCCAGTGATATCCTCCTGCTCGACGTGCGAAATATCTGCGGTTACGCGGACGCCTTTGTGCTGATGACCGTGGAATCCAAGCGGCAGGGACAGGCCATCCAGGAAGCGATGCACAAGGGGCTGAAGGAGTCCGGGCAGGCTGTGCTGCGCACCGAGGGCGACGCGGACTCCGGTTGGCTCCTGATGGACTTCAATGACGTGATTGTCCACATCTTTGCCGGGGAGCAGCGAGAGCTCTATGGGCTGGAGCAGTTGTGGCGCAGCGCCGTGCCGCTGGTCAGGATTCAATGAGCCACTGCTCCGTGGCCTGCTGATAGTCGATCAACTCGGACTCATCGAACCAGAGCGCAACCTCACGCGCGGCGGATTCCGGGCCGTCCGAACCATGCACCAGGTTCAACCCAACTGACAGGCCGAGGTCGGCGCGAATGCTGCCGGGCGCTGCCTTGCCGGGATCCGTTGCGCCCATGGTCTGGCGGGAAAGCTCGATAGCCCTCTCTCCCTCAAGCACCATCGCCAGCAGCGGCGATGATGTGATGAAGTCCAGCAGCCCCGGGAGGAACGGCTTGCCGACGTGCTCGGCGTAATGCTGCTCCGCCAGCGCGCGCTCAACACGCATCAACTTCGCGCCGACGATCTTGAGGCCGCGCTTCTCGAAACGGCTGAGGATTTCGCCCGTCAGGCCGCGCTGAACAGCGTCCGGCTTGATCAGGATGAGGGTGCGTTCTGCTGCCATCGTGTGTTCGTATCTCCTGTGTGGTGACGTTGGGGAAATGTCTTCAATAGCGTAGCAGAAGGGGGCTGTTGACACGCGTGGCTGGGTCAAATACTTTGGGTGAGTGAAAGTATCGGAAACCAGTGGACATTCGGCTGTGGGGCAACGATCAGGGCGCGCGCAAGCAGCGTCACCCGCAGGCAAGCGCGCCACCGACAAGATCACCCAACGCCTCATCGTTGACCTGGAGATTATTCTCCGGCTTTTGCGGCCCTCCATCGCAGATGACTGGTTCACCGTCGAACTGACGATGCCCCAGTTGCGGGCGCTTTTTGCGCTGCGCCGTCACGGGGACAGCCGCATGGGAACGGTCGCAAGCCAGCTCGGAACATCATTGTCCACCTCCACGGGCGTCATTGACCGTCTCGTTGAGCGTGGCCTCGTGGAGCGCTGGCAGGATCCGGATGACCGCCGCTCCAACGTGTGTCGCCTTACTGACGAGGGCATTGAACTGGCCGAGCGACTCCTTAATCTTCGCCGCCGGGAGTGGGAGGAGCGCCTGAGCGGGCTCACCGATGATGAGGCCTCTGAAGCGCAACGCGGCCTCACAATGCTCCTTGAGGGGCTGGCGCGCGTGGAGCAATCGGAAACGACTGCTGCCGAGGCTGCGGAGGATCGTTCCTGATGATGGGTGGAGGGTCGGAGGGCGGACCACGGGGCGGCCCCGGAATTGGGCAGGGGCCCGGCCCTGTTACAGAACGCAGGAGCGTCGGATTCCGCGCCATCGCTTCCTTAACTGTCCCGGCCTACCGCCTGTATTTCCTCTTTGTTCTGGGCCAGATGGGCGCCATGAACATGCAGATGATGGCGCGCTCCTGGTACGTCTACGAGTTGTCCAAGACCCCCGGCACCAACGACGGCAGCGTGACGATGTTGGGCGCGGTGGCGCTTGCCAACGCGGTGCCGATGTTGACGCTTTCACTATTCGGCGGAGTGCTTGCCGACCGCGTGCCCAAGAAGCAAGTGCTCATCATCGGGCAGATCGCCTCGGCTGTCATCACGGTGGGGGTGGCCGCGTCCATCTCGCTCGGTTCGATCACCGTGTGGCACCTGCTCATCGCGTCATTCCTGCAGGGGATAGTGATGGCGCTGATGATGCCCGCCCGGCAGGCGATCATCCCGGAGCTCGTGGGCGCAAACATGATTACGAATGCAGTGGCGCTGAACGGCGCGGCGATGAACCTGCTCCGTCTCATGGGCCCCGCGCTTGCGGGATTCCTGATCGCCCTGTGGGACATCGAGGGCGTGTACTACATCATGGCGCTGCTGTACGGCTCCGGCGTCGTGATGCTGATGGGCCTGCCGCTCTCGGGCGCAGTGGCGCTGCGGGGCTCCGGCGTGTTGAAGCAGGTGGGCGAAGGGTTCACGTACATTAGGCACAACTCAGCGGTTCTCATACTGCTGACCTTCGCGCTGTTCTCGTTCGTGTTGTCGATGCCGTACATGTTCCTGCTGCCCGCCTTCACGGACACCATCCTCACGGTCGATCCCTCGCGACTCTCCTTCTTTACGTCGCTGCCCCTCGTGGGGACGTTATTTGACACCCTGGATGAATCGTCGGCCCGGCAAGGCCTGCTCATCAGCATCTCGGGCATTGGGGCGCTCATCGGCTCCGTCTTTGTCGCCACGATGGAGGACAAGAAACGCGGGCTGTGGCTGTTGATCAGCATGTGGGTGATGGCGGCGTCGTTGATCGTGTTCAGCTTTACGAGTTCGTATCTCATCGCATTCCTCGTGTTCATTCCGCTGGGATTCGCGCAGTCGGGACGTATGGCGCTCAGCAATACACTCGCGCAGGTGTACTCGGACGACGAGCATCGCGGCCGTGTGATGAGCATCTACATGCTGAACTGGGCGATGACGAATCTCGGCGTGTTCTTCGTGGGTGTGCTGGCGGATGTCGTCGGGACACAGGGCGGCTTCTCCGGCGCGCAGTGGGCAGTCGGTGGCTCAGCAATCCTGCTCTTGCTCGTTACCGCCTTCTTCACGTTCTTCGTGAAGCGACTACGAGAACTGGACTAAGCCGGACTCCCCACGGTGCGCCCCCCCAACAAAGGCACGGACACCGAGCAGGGGGCGACTGCGCCCGACGAACCTGTAGAAGAGCAGCGCACTCCTCGGGGCCGAGCCTCACTAAGAGAGGCCGTTTCAGCGTTCGCGATTCGTGATTACCGCATCCTGTGGGCAGGTGTGAGCATGCACGCGCTCACGCTGTGGATGGAGATCGTCGCCCGCAGCTGGCTGGTGTGGGAGATTACGGAGGATCCCGTCGCCGTCGGCTGGGTCAATTTCTGGCGAACGATACCGGTCCTGTTCCTCGCGATACCGGCGGGCGTGCTGGCCGACCGTGTCAACCGCAAGACCATTCTTGTCGTCACGCAGATTGGCATCCTCGGCATCTACGTCGTGCTGCTCGCGCTGCTCCTGCAAGACCAACTGGAGTTGTGGCACGCCTACGCGCTCTTCGCCGGGCGGGGGGCGATGATCGCGTTCAATCAACCCGGGAGGCAGGCGCTCATACCGGCGATTGTCGGCAGGGAGCGCATCGCCAACGCCGTCGCCTTGCAGCAATTCTCGTTCAACGGGACCCGTATCGTGGCCCCATTGCTCACCGGTGTGCTGATTGCCGTCTCAGGCTTTGAGATGGTGTTTATCATCATCATCCTGCTTGAGTTCGGAATCATCGCCGCGTGGTTGTGGATGAAGACATATCCGCTGATGCAGCGGGGCGCAAAGAGCATGGGCGTTTCGGGAGCATTCCGGGATACGTGGGAGGGTTTGCTCTACGTCCGCCGCCACGTCAATATCCTGATCCTCCTGCTGCTCGGGCTGCTGTCGCTCATGTTCCTGCAACCGTTCATGGTGCTGCTTCCTCCAATAGCCGACGAGCGGTTCGCCTCCAATGCCGAGTGGCTGTTGACCATTGCCGATGCCTTCAACCTGAGTCAGAACACGGGCGCGACGCTGTTCGGCGGGATGCTGACGTTCATGGGGATCGGGTCGATTATCGGGCCGTCCATCCTCGCCTACCTCGGCAACGTGCGGAACAAGGGGATGCTGATCGTTGTCACGATGGCGTTGAGCGGCGTGGTCCTCTCCGCGCTTGGCGCCGCGCCGTGGCTCATCCTCGCGCTGGTCCTCATGATTCTCCTGGGACTGCTGGACTCAAGCCAGCGTGTGCTGACGAACGGGATGCTGCTCACGCAGACGGAGAGTGAGTTTCATGGCCGCGTCATCAGCCTGTATTTGCTGGATCGAGGATTCGTTCCCATCGGCAGCCTTGTTGCCGGGTACATGGGATCCGCCTACGGCGCCGGTTGGGCGCTTGCCATTCTTGGCGGCGCGCTCGCGGTATCCGTCGTCATCGTCGCGGCAATCAAGCCCAGATTCCTCCGCGCCGGATAGGGAGCGCTCCCACCCGCCCGCTCCGTCACCCCCGCCGCCCCCCGTCATTGCCGCCATCACCCCATCATTCCTTGCACCTACCTGTCATTCCGAGCGCAGTCGAGGAATCTAAGGCCTCCATTTGCTTACCGAATGAGTTTTGGGATTCTTCACTCCGCTGCGCTCCGTTCAGAATGACAAATGGGAGTGCGCTCCGTTCAGAATGACGGCGGGGCAATGCGCTACGCTATCTGTATGGCAACGCAGGAATGGAGCGGAGTCTCTCGCTCCGCGGATGAAACAAAAGAGATCGGGCGGGCAATCGGTACGTCCGTTGAGGCCGGGACGCTGGTTCTCCTCATCGGGCAGCTCGGCGCGGGCAAAACAACGCTGACACAAGGCCTTGCCGACGGGCTGGGCGTGACGGCATACACAAAAAGCCCCTCGTTCGTGCTGGTCAATGAATACCAGGGCCGCCTGCCGCTCTTTCACATGGACCTGTACCGCATCGATGATCCTGCCGAGGCATGGGAGCTTGGGCTGGACGACTACCTGGGCAGAGACGGCGTGCTGGCCGTGGAGTGGGCAGATCGGGCGACGTCCATCTTCCCGGATGACCGGCTGGAGATTCTCATCGAATATGTTTCCGACACTGAGCGGCGGCTGTCGGCAACGGCAAGCGGGCCGGTATCTGCGCAGGCGCTGAACGGCATGCCCGAAGGCGTTGGGGCGGCGGAATGATCATTGCCATCGACACGGCCACGGAGACCGCAAGCGTCGCCATCGCTCATCCTGATGGTGCCATCGCCGCGGAACTGACGTGGCGGGCTGGCCGCAACCACACCATGCACGTGCATCCAACCCTTCGCCACGTCATGATGCTGGCGGGAATCACGAAGAACGATCTGACAGGCATCGTCGCCACACGCGGACCGGGCAGCTTTACGGGGGTTCGCATCGGCCTTGCCACCGCTAAAGGACTCGCGCAGGGGCTCGATGTGCCGATTGTCGGTGTGGGAACACTGGCAGCCGCGGCGCTTGGCGCAGCGCACTTGGGAAAGACAGTGTGGTCCGTTGTGAATGCGGGGCGAGGACAATACGCCGCCGCGGCGCATAGCGCGTCGAACGATGGCGGCGCCGAACAACTTGTTGAGGAAGCTATCCTCTCTCCGGAAGAGCTTATTTCACACATGGCAGAGCGCGGCGAGGATTGCATTCTTACGGGGGAGTTCGACGAAGAGTTGGCAGAGGTGGCACGAAACGGCCTTGGCAGCGCCCTAACTATCGCTCCTGATGTCGTTCGGACGAGGACGGCGGCCAACGCGGCGCGGTTGGGTGTGCTGCGGCTGAGTCGCGGCGACGTTGATGACGTTGCGACGCTTGAGCCCCTGTACCTGCGGCCGCCGGCGGCTGTCGAACGGGCGGAGGCTCAGGCGGCGGCTAATCGGTAGCGTCCTGCCGATTCCGCTCCTCTTCGCGGAGACGCTTGCGCCGGCCAAGACGGGACATCACCACCAGGATGACAATGATGGCGATGATGAATCCAAAGCTGATGATCTCGTCGGCCCATCCACCCGCGCCCGTGAGAGCATGGGCGGGCAGCGGCTGCGAGATTGCCAAGATGGAATCGACCATAGGCCAGAATACCGCGTTGGAGAGAAAGGCAAGTAGATGACTGCGGATGTTCCACGTGACCGCTATACGCACGGGCACCATCAGTCCGTGGTGCAGAATCACGCGCGGCGTCGCGCGGAGGGTGAAGCGTGGTTCCTGCTCCCGCACCTCAAACCCGGAATGCGCCTGCTTGACACGGGTTGCGGCCCGGGAACGATCACCGCGGGGCTGGCGCGGGCGGTTGATCCCGGCGAAGTCATCGGCATCGATCTGTCTGAGGACGTACTCACCCAGGCACGCGAACACGCGGCATCGGAGAACGTCGGCAACGTAGCGTTCACGGTCGGCGACGTTTATCAACTTGACTACGAAGACGGCACGTTCGATGTCGTCTACGCGAATCAGCTGCTGCAGCACCTCACGGATCAGCCATTAGCCTTGCGGGAGATGCGGCGCGTGTTGAAACCCGGCGGGCTGCTGGCGATTCGGGAGACGGATTACGCCACCATGGCGCCCTCCCCAAAGTTCCCCGAGTTCGAGGAATGGAGCCGCCTGTATCACGACGTCGCGTATCGCAACGGCGCGGAGCCGGACGCGGGACGCAATATGACGCGGTGGACACGGGAGGTGGGTTTCACTGACTACGAAATCCATCCGAACGTGGTTGTGATGGACGGCGACGAGGCAAGCTACTGGGGCAACATGTGGTCGCAGCGTATCCTGCATTCCAATGTCGGAACCGACGCACTGCGATATGGCTTGGCGGAGCAGACCGACTTGGACAAGATTTCAGCGGCGTGGACACGGTTCGCAGAGTCTGAGAGACCGTTCTATATGTATGCGCAGATAGGCGTGTTGGCGCGGAAGTAGGGAGGCGAGGTGAAAGCCGCAATCCTCAATGAGATCAATCAGCCGATGGCGGTGGAGGACCTGCCGACGCCCTCGCCCCGCGCCGGTGAAGTGCTGCTCAGGATCGCGGCGACGGGTGTGTGCCATACGGACCTGCACGTCATGAAGGGCGAGGTCGCGTTTCCCACGCCGTGCGTGCTCGGCCATGAGACGTCCGGCATCGTGGAGGCCGTTGGGAATGGTGTGACCAACGTACAAGTTGGAGATCGCGTCGTGTGCAGCTTCATCATGCCGTGCGGATCGTGCGCGTTCTGCCGCCGCGGGCGGGATGATATGTGCGAGACGTTCTTCGCCTACAACCGTCTCAAGGGACAGCTCTATGACGGCACAACGCGATTGGCACGGCCTGACGCCTCCCCGGTTTGGATGTACAGCATGGGGGCGCTCGCGGAATACGCCGTGACTCCGGCCTCCTCCGTCTTTCCGCTGCCGGACACCATCCCCTTGAGGGAGGCCGCCATCATCGGCTGCAGCGTGTTCACCGCGTACGGAGCAATCCGCAACCAGGCGGAGCTGCGCATGGGAGAAAGCGCGGCGGTTGTCGGCGTGGGCGGCGTTGGAACCAACGTCATCCAGATTGCCGCCGCGGTCGGCGCGTCGCCCCTCATTGCCGTGGACATCGACGATGCCAAGCTCGAACTCGCGCAGTCCTTTGGCGCGACCCACTCCGTCAACGCTGCTTATGAGGATGTGCCCGCCCGCATCAGAGAAATCACCGGCGGAAACGGCGTCGACGCGGCGTTTGAGGCCCTGGGCAAGCCTGATACCGTGCAGCAGGCCTTCCAGTCCGTGGCGGATGGCGGGCGTGTCGTCATGATTGGAATCGCGTCAGCCGGAGAGACCGTGCCGCTGGAGATCACCCGCATAGTGCGGCGCGGCGTGCGCATCATCGGCTCCTACGGCGCAAGGGCAGGGACTGACATGCCGCAGATTCTGGACCTGGTGGAGCGCGGCGTGGTGGACGTGAGCCCCCGCATCATCACGCGCCGCTATCCCATTGAGCAGGTCAATGACGCCTATGCCACCCTTGGACGCGGCGAAATTGTTGGCCGGGCGCTGATCGAGTTCTAGTCTGCTTGACTAACGAACGCGCGTTCTGATACATTCTCTCCCAGCGTAAGGGGGAGTTCCTGCCATGCTGCGACGGCTGACTATCGAGAATATCGGCGTTATCGACCGGCTGGACATCCCATTCGATGACGGTTTCACCGTTCTGACCGGCGAGACCGGCGCGGGAAAGTCCATCATTGTCAATTGTATTTCCCTCGTGCTGGGAGCAAAGTCTGACGCCTCGCTGTTGAGATCCGGCGCTGAGACGGCAAGAGTTGAGGCTGTATTTGAAACGGATGCAAGCGGCACTATCCATGTTGCGCGTGAGATGCGCTCGGACGGCAGTAGCGCGTGTACGGTGAATGGTCGCAAGGCAGGACTCAAGACTCTTCAACAGACGGGACGCCAACTCACCGAGACGCATGGACAGCGGCAAACGCTGTCACTGCTGGGGCCCGGTGAAGAACGGGATACCCTGGATCGCTACGGCGGCCTGTATGAGATGCGGGGACGCGTTGCCGATAGCGTCAAGCAGTTGCGGCAGGCTCGGTCTGAACTCAAACGCCTGAGGCGCAAGGACGCCGAGCGAACTGCGCGGCGTGACGAACTGGAGCACGACATCCGCGCTTTCCGGGACATCGCTCCCGTGCCTGGTGAAGATGATGCTCTGCAGCGCGAGAGGTCACGGCTCGCTAACGCGGAACAACTCGGCTCGCTGACAGGTGCTGCGCGTTCGCTGTTGATCGAGCCGCCGCGCGGTGATGTTGGCGCAACTGACGCGCTGGCTGAGATCGCCCAACATCTGCGTGAGGCCACGAATTTGGATTCCGACATGAGGCAATCGTGGGAGGAAGCCGAGGCGCTCGCTGAACAGGCGCAGGAACTGGCGCTCTCGCTGGCTCGGTATGTTGAATCGCTGGAGACGAACCCCAATCGACTGGATGCCGTCGAGGAGCGCATCGTGGCGCTTGACGATCTCAAGCGCAGGCATGGTGGTTCCCTGCAAGATGTCATTGCATGGGGCGAGAACGCTGAGCAAGAGTTGGCGGGTCTGGACAAGGCGTCGGAACAGATAGCGGAACTTGCCGCTCGGGAAAGCCGTCTCAACGGCGAGGTCATCGAACACTCGAAGGCGCTGTCCGAGGCGCGTTCTGCAGCCGCGGCGCGCTTTGGCCGCGCGTTGGAGAGCGAGATTGAGGCGCTTGCCATGGCGGGCACGCGCATTGATGTTGACGTGCGTTCAGCGTTGAGGACCTCCGGCGATTCCACGGACACGCTTGAAATCTGTGGCGAGGCGGGCTGCGACGAGGTCGAGATTCTGATTGCGCCGAATGAGGGAGAGCCGCCGCGTCCCCTTTCAAAGATTGCCTCCGGCGGTGAGATGGCGCGCGTCATGCTGGCTATCAAGACCGTCTTGGCGCATTCAGATGCTCGCAGCCTCGTGCTTGATGAGGTCGATGTTGGTGTCGGAGGGCACGTAGGTGGGACGATCGGAAGCAAGCTCGCCGATCTTGCGTGCCGGCAGCAGGTCATCTGCGTAACGCATCTACCGCAGGTCGCTGCGCACGCCGACCATCACCTGCGCGTCTCTAAGGAAACACGGGACGGGCGGACCGCCACGCAGGTAGAGAACCTGGTGGATGACGGCTCTCGAATCGGAGAGCTAACGGCGATGATCGGCTCCGATTCCGCAGCGGGGCGGCGGAGCATGGAAGAGCTTTTGGACGCGGCACGCGGCTGCGAGACGGCCAGGGAATCCGGTGTCACTTTGCGGTTGTTGGAAGCGGCCGGTTAGCCACGTGAATTGACAAGAGCGCCGCTCATGCCAATCATGGGTACGTTTGCGCAGAGTGGTGGAGGACTGCGCGCAACCGGCTGGCAGGTAATTCAAGATCAGGGGAACGATGTCTTCTTACCCAACAACAGTAGAGCGCAGCGTGTCTGCGCGCATCCCAACGGCTCATGGTGAATTCCGACTCGATTATTTCTCCAATGATGTAGATGGCAAGGAGCACCTCGCGCTTGTCTACGGTGACGTGGACGGACGCGAGGATGTGCTCACACGCGTCCATTCGGAGTGCCTGACAGGCGAGGTGTTCGGCTCCCAGCGCTGCGACTGCGCGTCACAGCTTGATTCAGCCATTGAGGCTGTGGCGAGAGAGGGCGCCGGAATCATCATCTACCTGCGGCAGGAAGGACGAGGCATCGGCCTGCTGGAAAAGCTCCGCGCGTACAACTTGCAGGACCAGGGGCTCGATACCGTCGATGCCAACCTGCAGTTGGGACATCACGCGGATGAACGGGACTATGGCATTGCGGCGCTGATGCTGCAAAAGCTGGGCGTGCGATCCATCAGGCTGATGACAAATAACCCCAGGAAGGTTGAGGAATTGCGTGGGCTGGGCATAAAGGTCGCGGGGCGAGTGCCCGTGCCCGGCCCCGTCACCACGCAGAACGTCGACTATCTGACCGCCAAGGTCAACCGAATGGGCCACATGCTGGACATTGCGCCGCCGGAGTCGGACGAGATCTCAAGCCCGTTCGTGCCCGCCGATGAGAAACACGCATTGGCAGAAGCGAACCGCCGGCCGTTCGTGACGCTGACGTACGCGCAGAGTCTCGACGGCTCAATCGCCGGCGCAGATTCACTGCCTCTCCACCTCAGCGGCTCCGAGTCCTCTGAGATGACGCATCTGCTCCGCTCGTCCAACGACGCAATTCTCGTCGGCATCGGAACGGTTATCGCGGATGATCCGCGCCTGACAGTTAGGCTGACAGATGGCAGGGACCCGCAGCCAATCGTCCTGGACAGCCGACTCCGTTTCCCTCTGAACGCCAGTCTTTTGGAGAGCTATCGAACGATGCCATGGCTTGCGACCCTTGAGGACGCGCCGCGTGATCGACAGGTGGAACTGGAGGCGGCGGGCGCGCGAGTCTTGCGACTTCCGGCGAGAGAGTCGGATGGCCTGGTGGACCTTCGTGCGCTGATGGCGGCCTTGTACGAGGATGGCGTGCGGAGCTTGATGGTCGAGGGCGGGGCGCGCGTCATCACGGAGCTGCTGGAAGCGCGGTTTGTCGACCACATTGTGGTCACGGTTGCGCCGACGCTCGTGGGCGGACTGCACGCCGTGTCAAGCAAGAACGGCGCAGGCAGCGCGGCATTTCCGCGGCTACAGGGCATCGGCTACAAGCGCGAGGGTGACGACCTGGTTGTGTGGGGCAGGCCGGCATGGCCGCCGGACTAACCAAAAGCGCGGTGACGTTTGTTGGCCCGCGCCACGTCGAGGTTCAGCACGAAGAAGTGAGCGGCCCGGGGCCGGGACGCGTGCTGGTCCGCACCCGTCTGTCCGCAATCAGCGCCGGGACGGAACTGCTTGTATACCGCGGCGAAGCGCCGTCTGAGATGGCGGCAGATGAGTCCATCACCGCGTTGCAGGGCGAGCTGTCATTTCCGCTCCGGTATGGCTACGCGGCAGTCGGCGACGTGGCGCAGGCCGGAGAGGGCGTTGATGCTAACCTGACCGGTCAGCGCGTATTTGCCTTCAATCCGCACGAGTCGCTGTTCGAGGCAGAGCCGCAATCGCTGATGGAGATTCCGGAAGGAGTCTCGTATGAGGACGCGGCGATGCTGCCATCCATGGAAACGGCGGTGAACTTTGCCATGGACGGCGCGCCGCTGGTGGGAGAAAACGTCCTGATCATCGGGCAGGGCGTCATTGGTCTGCTCACAACTGCTCTCCTGGCACAGATGCCCCTTGCCTCTCTCGTCACGCTGGACACCGTTGAGGCGCGGCGAGAGATGTCATTGGAACTCGGCGCGACGGCATCGTACGACCCTACCGTGCCCGGCGCGATGGATGAAATCGCCGCGGCGTTTGATGGACATGGGGCGGATCTCGTCTTTGAGTTGTCCGGCAGACCGGAAGCGCTGGACACGGCGATTGCATTGACCGGCTATGGGGGCCGCATCGTCGTCGGCTCGTGGTACGGGACCAAGCGCGCGCCGATTGATCTGGGCGGCAGCTTTCATCGCAGCCGCATTAAATTAATCAGCAGCCAGGTGACGACTATTGCGCCGGAACTGTCCGGTCGATGGGATAAGCAGCGGCGATTTGCGGCGGCATGGCGGATGCTGGAGCGTCTCAAGCCGTCACAACTCGTCACGCATCGATTTCCGGTTGAGGCGGCGGCGGATGCCTACCGGCTGCTGGATGAATCTCCCGGCGATGCGCTTCAGGTTCTGCTGACGTACGATAGTGCCTGACTACTGAATGGCGGTATGCGCCACATTGGGAGAAGCGTATGTACACCGTTTCCGTTTCCCATGAATTCACGGCCTGGCACTACCTCATCGGCGGCGATTGGGGCCCCGAGAATGAACTCAACGCCCATCCGTACAAGGTGGAGGCGTTGCTTGAGGGCCCGGGTCTGGACAGGCACGGCTACCTGGTGGACATCATCGCAGTGGAACAAGCCCTGGCCGCTATCGATGCCCGGTATGCCGGCAACACGCTCAACGAGCTTCCCGAATTCGAAGGGCTGAATCCCAGTGTGGAGCACTTTGCCCGCATCCTGTGGGATTTCATCGCCGAGCGCATCCCCACCGAGCCGCTTGCCTCCATGACAATCCGTGTTTGGGAAGGGGAGAATGCCTGGGCGTCCTATCGACGGGAGATTCGGCGGTGAGGGTGGGCCTGGTTATCTATGGCAGCCTGGACACCCTTTCCGGCGGCTATCTGTATGACCGCAGGCTGGTGGAAACGCTGGAGCGTGCGGGCGACACCGTCCATATCATCGGGATTCCCTGGCGCAATTATGGCCGTCACCTAACGGACGCGTTCTCGTGCGGGCTGCGGCGAGATCTGAAGTCCGCAAACGTGGACGTGATGCTGCAGGACGAACTGAATCATCCGTCACTCTGGCGCGCTAATGGCGCGGTTCGTGGTCGGTGGCCGATTATCTCCATCGTCCATCATCTGCGTATGAGCGAGAAACGCGCCGGTTGGAAGAACCGCGCCTACGCCGTGATCGAGCGCCGTTATCTCCGCTCCGTTGACGGCTTCGTGTTCAACAGCGAGACGACGCGAAAGGCCGTCCACGACCAAATCGGATCAGGTAAACCGAACGTCCTGGCATACCCTGCGGGAGACCGCTTTGATATTTCCATGACGGAACAGGACGTCACGGAACGAGCCAATACGGATGGCCCGTTGCGAATCCTGTTCCTGGGAAACGTGATTGAGCGCAAGCAGCTGCACGTGCTCATAGAAGCCCTTGGCTTTACGGGAAATGCGAGTATCCGGGTGGATGTCGTCGGGGGCCTTGAGGTAGAGCCGGAGTACACTGGCAAGGTGCGTCAACAGGTTGAAAGCGAGGGTCTCGGCGATAGGGTGACATTCCACGGTCCTCTGTCGGATGACGCGCTGCGCAAGCATTTTGAGGAGGCGCACGTCCTTGTCGTTCCGTCCTCGTATGAGGGATTCGGCATCGTCTACCTGGAGGGAATGGCGTTCGGGATGCCGGCCATCGCCTCGGATGTCGGCGCGGCGCATGAGATCATCACGAACAGGCGTGACGGTTTCCTGGTGCCCATGGGCTCAGCGCCGGAACTCTCCATACGGCTGCGCGACCTCGCAACGGATCGACAGCGTCTTGCACGCATGGGGGCGCAGGCGCTCAAGCGATTTGCCCGCCACCCAACGTGGGAACAGTCCATGACATCCGTCCGTGAATTCCTGCTGGATATTGTGGAGAAAGCCAATGCCAGGACCTGAGAACTACAGCACCGTCCGCTACCTGAAAGCGAAGGCTGCCGTCGATGACGATGCGCTCAATGCCCGCGTGTACGACGCGCTGGCGCAGGGCATCGCTGATATGGGGAGTAGACCCCTACGTGTCATCGAGCTTGGCGCAGGCGTCGGCAGCACGTTCCGGCGGCTGTTTGAGCGAGGGCTGCTTTCAAGCGGTGAGTACGTGATGGTCGACCACGAGAGTGAGAGCCTTACAGAGGCTTCACGCGCCGCCGCCGCAATCCTCGGTTCAAGCAGCCAAGCGGAATTGTCCGTGGACTCGGTCGTTGCCGATGCGGTTGCGTATCTGCGGGAACAGGCTGAGGCGGACCGGTTGGCCGACGTGATTATCGCGCAGGCGCTTGTTGACCTGCTGAACGTGCCGGAGTTTCTTGAAGCTGCCGCCAACGCGCTCCGTCCGGGCGGTCTGCTCTATCTACCGATCACGCCTGATGGGGAAAACGTTTTCGAGCCAATTACCAATGCGGTGCTCAATGCGCGTGTTGTCGACAGCTATCACCGCACGATGGATGAACGAAGGACGCCGGACGGCCTGCCAACCGGCGGCCGCAGGGCGGGCAGGGCGCTCCTGGGCGAGATACCGCAGGCAGGCCTTGAAATAACGGCGGCCGGCTCATCGAACTGGGTAGTGTACCCGCAGGACGGCGGCTACCCGGAGGATGTGGCGTATTTCCTGCACCACATCATCAACTTCGTCTGGGAGGCTCTCAACGAGCACGCTGTCGTGTTCAGCGTCGGACTCGAGGAGTGGGTCGCGGAACGGCACATGCAGATAGAGCACGGTGAACTGGTCTACATTGCCCACCAACTTGATGTACTGGCTCGCAAACCCGGCTAGCGATAACGTCTAATCGTCGTCCGTGGCCGGTTCGTCGTCCAGGATGATGAAATCTCCCGCCCCCCGCGCATACAGCGCGTCGAGGAGCCGTTTGCCGATGTCGTCCGATGGCGTGGTAACGTCTGTGGTCAACGACTCTCGCAGCACGACGGTGCCGTCCGGCGTTGCTGCCATCGCCTCCAGGGATAGCGTGTCACCCCGTACTGTTGCGTAACAGGCGAGCGGTGTTCGGCAGAATCCACCCACTGCTCGAAGGAATGCGCGTTCGGCATCAGCGGCAAGCCTGTGGTCACGTTCTTCGGTGAGCGCGGCGACGGCGCATGCCTCCGCATTGGCCTCAAGACATTCGATGCCGATGGCCCCCTGTCCCACGGCTGGCAGCATGATGTCCGGCTCCAGGAATTCAGTGATCACGTCGTCCATGCCAAGACGCTGGAGGCCGACCGCGGCAAGCACGGCGGCCTCGGCCTCGATCTCCCGACCCTCGCCGGTCACCTTGCGGACACGGGTATCAACGTTGCCGCGCAGCAGCACAATCTCAAGGTCAGGCCGTTGCGCGCGGACCTGTGCGGCGCGGCGTATGCTGCCCGTCCCGACACGCGCGCCTGCGGGTAGATCATCTAGCCTGTGCCCATCCCTTGAAACGAGAACGTCTCGCGGATCGTTGCGCGGCATGACCGCGGCCAGCGTATGACCGGGAGGGAGTTGCGTCGGCAGATCTTTGAGGCTGTGGACCGCGAAATCAATCTCGCCATTGGCGAGCGCTATCTGGATTTCCTTGACGAACACGCCCTGCCCCAGGTCGGGAATCGGCGTCGTTGGCCGCCTCTCGGCTGCCGTGTCGATGCCGACGATCTCAAACTCGACTGTGGGCCGCTTTGCATGCACGGCCTCCATGAACAAGTCGACCTGGATCAGTGCAAGCGGGCTTCTCCGCGTGCCTATGCGCAGCACGCGGCCCCTCTCTGTGGCAGCCATCAGTCGCTCCGCGCCCAGACAAGGGTGGCGTCGACAAGACCGGCTGCCGTGTGCTCGATTGCTTCCTGGGCAACGCGCAGTCCAACGTCCTCAGCCCCGCGTGACGTGGTCGGCCCGGCCGAGATGACGGGAATCCCGTCCAGCAGTGAACGGTCGTCGCCAAGCGCCTCAACAAGATTGCGTGCCGTTGACGGACTCGTCAGCAGGATGCCGTCGATGCCCCGCTCAATGGCGGCTGTTGCCCGCTCCGCCAGATTCGGCCCGGGCATTGTTCTGTAGACCACAACAGGAGTTGGCGCAAGGCCATTCTCCCTGAGCGCGTCGGGCAGGGCATCATCCGCGAGGTTGCCGCGCGGCAGCAGCACCCCATCGCCCTGTTCAGAATCTCCGGCAATGGCCTCTGCAAGCGCCTCTGTCGTGAACCGACCCGGCACAAGATCGGCGCTCAGGCCGTGATGATTGAGAGCAGTCGCCGTTGCCGGGCCGATGGCCGCGATTCGCGCCGTTGCCAAAGAGCGCGCGTCTCGCCCGCTCTCAAGCAGCCGCTCCATGAAATAGTCCACGCCGTTGACGCTCGTAAACGCGACCCACCGGAATTGAGCCAACTTATCCAGCGCCGCGTCCGCCTCAGTCCAATCCTCCGCGCCCGCGAATGCGACCGCGGGCACGTGGACAACCTCCGCCCCGGCGTCGTCCAGCAGCGTAATCAGCTCTGCCGCCCGCGTCTCTCCGCGCAGCACCATCAGGCGGTGGCCGAATAAAGGCCTCTTTTCCAGCCAACCGATGCTGTCGCGGAGTCCAACAACATTGCCACAGATGAAAACGGCGGGCGCGCGAATGCCGACCTCCGCCGCCGCGCCGACGATCGTCTCAAGCGTTGCCGTCGTGGTGCGTTGGCGCGACGTTGTTGCCTGTTCAATGACCGCCGCGGGCGTGTCTTCCGGCCAGCCGGCCATCAGCATCGCCCTCACCGTGTGCGCGAGCGTGCGGACGCCCATGAGCACGATTGAGGTCTGGCTGGTCGGGGTCAGTGGCTGAGCGTTGCGTGCCTGCTGCCCCGTATAGATACGCACGGAGGACGAAAGATTGCGGTCCGTGGCGGGTATTCCGGCATACGCAGGCCCCGCAAGCGCGGACGTGACCCCGGGAACAACGTCAAAATCGACGCCCGCCTCCGCAAGCGCCGCAGCCTCCTCGCCGCCGCGCCCGAACAGAAAAGGGTCGCCTCCCTTGAGCCGCACAACTCGCGCCCCGACACGCGCCCGCTCGATGAGAAGCTCATTGATCTCTTCTTGCAGATGTTCGCCGCCGCGTGACGGATGCTTGCCAACGTCGACCATTTCCGCGTCTGCGCGCGCCTCCGCCAGCAGAGACGAATTCACAAGCCTGTCGTAGACGATGACATCGGCGCGACGGAGAAGCCGCGCACCCCGCACCGTGATAAGTCCGGGATCGCCGGGCCCGGCGCCCACAAGGTGGACGATGCCCCCGCTAGCCACCACTCCCGTCCGTCAACAGCGCCACGAGGCGATTCCGCAGGCCGGCCTCATCGCCGGCCGTTATCATGGCGCGCGCCTTGCTGTCATTAAGCGCAGTTTGCCAGCGTTTCGATGGCGGCCTTTTGCCATCACGCCGCAGCCCTTCCCGCACGTCCGCCAGCACGTCCAGCAACATTCCATATTCAACCGGCAATGCCGCGTCGATCTCACGGCGCAGGAACGACGCCATCGCAGGACTGCGCCCGTTCGTTGAGATAGCCACCGTCGCGTCCCCGCGCCTCACGAGGGCAGGGTAGATCCACGTGCAGAGATCTGTGATGTCCACGACGTTCAGAAGACACTTTTCTCGCTCTGCCTCGGCCTTTATTGCCTCGCTGAGAGGTCGGTTATGCGTTGTGGCTGATATGGCCAGGAACGCATCCTTGAGGTCGCCGGGCTCATAGCCGCGAGAGTGTAGCGTAATTTCCCCCCGCTCCGCCATCTCGGTGAAACGAGGCCGCTCCTCAGGGCTGATGACGGTCACGACCGCGCCCGCCTCAACAAGCGCGCCGGCCTTCATCTGCGCCTCATCATCGTCGCCGATGACCACGCAGCGCCTGCCGCGCAAGTCAAGGTAGACGGGAAAATAGCCCATGCTGCAGCGACCTCGTTGCTGGCAGGCCGAAGGCCCCTAGGGCCTCGTGGCGGCTGCCACAGGGGATTCAGCGGTCGTGGTGTCGAAATGGTCGGCCAACCCCAGCACAAGCGGGCCCATCTTGGGATTGACCGGCTCTACGTGCGGCTCGACGCCGTGCTCGCGCAGCGCCCGCGTGCAGACAGGACCAACGGACGCAACGATGACCCCGGAGGACAGCGCCTCCCGAAGCTCGTCGGCAAGCCCCACCTGCTCCGCGATGCGGAAGAGGTTATGGGCCTGCGACTGTGTGGTCAGCATGACGGCATCCACGTCCTGAGCAAGCATCAGTGCGATTGCGTCGATGACGGGTCGCGTGTCTTCAGGAAGTTGCCACGAATACAGAGATACTTCGAGAACGTCCGCGCCCAGCGCCTCAAGCTCTCCGCGCAGCCACGCGTTCACCTCGCCGTAGTGCTGCAGCGAGACGCGCTTGCCGCTTAGATCAATCTCGGACTCCTTGAGCGCCGCTAACAGGTCTTCAGAGGTGTACGGCGATGGCGATACGAGCGCAATTGGCATGTCGAGCGGCTTGAGAACGGCCACCGGCTTTGGTCCGCGGCAGATGACGGTCGTTTCACGCAGGGCATCCAGGAACTCATCCTTGCGGCCAAGCTCATCCGCCGCGTTGATCAGGGCGCGCACGCCGACTCCCGTCAGGAAGACCGCCGCCTGGATCGTGTGGGCGCAGATGCCGTCAATAACATCCCGCACGTCCTGCTTCATTGGGAGAGCCGCCTCGCGCAAAGCAGGGGCGCTGATCGCCTCTCCGCCGTGACGGGCCACAAGGTTGCCGAGTTCAGAGGGCATTCGCGCCTCAAGGACCACGATTCGCCGTCCCTTAAGGTCAGCCACGCATGCCCCTCTCTCTCAGTCGATTCCGATCACTCAGCAACTTGCACGCTTTGAGCCTACGTCGCGCACTCGCCCTCGCCGCGCTCCATCACGTACAGCACGGACTTCTCGTAGTCGATGTAGTGCTCGAGGTTCGCCTTGTTGAGCGGCCCGACGTCCTGGTACTCCTTGATGATGTCCTCGAACGGCTCGCGACCCAGCCGGTGCGCGAAGTCCTTGAACAACTCGCCATCCTCGCGGTTGTCCTTGTAGTAGCGCAGCAAGCTGAACACGGCCTCGGTCACGCGCTTGGCGGGAATCTTCCCGCGGGGGCGCACGCCAAAGCGGGTATCCGCGTTCTCATGGCTGCCGCCAAGGAAGACCTCATAGGCCGGAATCTGTCCGCCGCCGGGCCCCTTGATGAACGCGCCGTGGAAGCCGATATCGGTGACATGATGACGACCGCACCCGTTCGGGCAGCCGCTCATCTTGATGTGCATCTTCTTGATAAGTGGGTCCTCCAGCAGGCTCGTATGGCCGTTCGGATTGCGGACCGCGTCGGCAACGGCCTTGTTCAGGCCCATCGACGACGTGATGCCCAGCTTGCAGCTATCCGTGCCCGGGCAGGACGTCACGTCCGTAATCTGGTTCAGGCCGCCCTCTTGCAGGTCAAGCGCCACAAGCTCCTGGTACACGTCGTAGAGATACGCGTTGGGCACCCACCGGAACATCATGTTCTGTTCCGGGGTGGTGCGGATGCGATAGCTGCCGTACTTGCGGGAAATCTCGGCCGTGCCGTAGTACTGCTCCGGCGAGAGGTCGCCGCGCGTCACCGTGACACCGACGACGCTGTATCCCTCCGCCTCTTGCGGGATGACGTTCGTCTCTTTCCATGCCTGGAATGCCGCATCGTCATCGCCGCGCGGCTCGACGTTGGTCGGCAGGGCGGGGATGTCCGCTTCCTCATCGTCGTGGAAGAGGAGGTAGTCCTTGTCCTCGTAGTCCTGCGCCCAGTCCTGCTGCAACTCCTCCTCCACCTGCTGGCGGAAGGAGTCGATGCCCTCGGTGTGAATCAGGACCTTGATGCGGGCCTTCATCTTGTTGCGGCGCAGCCACGCCGTGCGGTTGAACACGCGCAGCATCGCCTCCGACACGCGGAGGAACTCATCGACGGGCACAAACTCATAGATGGTCTCTGCAATCAAGGGCTGGATCGACGTGCCGCCGCCGACGGTGATCTTGAAGCCCTTGACTTCCTTGCCGTCAATCTCGCGGACGCGGGCAACGAAGCCGATGTCATGCATTCCCACCGTCGCGCAGTCATGGTCGCCGCAGGAGAATGCGGGCTTGACCTTGCGCGGCATGTGGAATGTGAAATCACGCCGCACGAAATTCCGCGCGAACGCGCCCATGTAGGGCAGGATGTCAAATGCCTGCTTCGGGTCGATTCCCGCCAACGGGCAGGCCGTGATGTTGCGAACCGAGTTGCCGCAGGCCTCCTTGGTGCTCAGGCCGACACTCTGGAGCAGGTGCATGGCCAACGCCGCGTCCTCAAGCTTGAGGTGGTGCAGCTGCACGTTCTCACGCGTCGTGATATGGCCCTTGCGGAGAGGCGCCCACCGCTCGGCAATCTGGCCGATGGCGTCCCACTGGTCTGCGTGGGCAAGGCCGCCGGGAATCTTGACGCGGAACATCTGCGCATCCGGCTGCCGTTGGCCATAGACGCCAAGACGCAGCCGGAATGACATGAACTCGTCCTCCGGGATCTCTCCCGCGCGAAACTCCTTGACCTTGCCTTCGTAGTCGGCAATCTCCTCATCCAGGTACTGGATGATTGAGGGTCGGGCGGAACGTTGTCCCGTCTCCGTTGTCGTAACCACGTGATCCTCCCTCCGGCTATTCCCTCACAGGGTACGCCTCTGGCAATTCTATCTCAATTGCCGATTAGTTTCGGGCGGCCTCGATGAGAATCTTCGCAACCTCAGGACGGGTGAACTCCATCGGAGGCACCTCGCCGCGGGAGAGCATGTCGCGTACCTGCGTGCCGCTCAGGAAAACCCTCTGCTCAGGCCCGTGCGGGCACGTCTTCATTGAGGCCATACCTTCACAGCGGTTGCAGTAGAAGGAGTGGTCGAAGTACAGCGGCGTGATGCCAAGGTCGGCAGGTGGCAGGCTGCGGAGCAGATCCTGCGCATCGTACGTGCCGTAGTAGTTGCCGACGCCCGCATGGTCGCGTCCCACGATGAAATGCGTGCAGCCGTAGTTCTTGCGGACAAGCGCGTGGAACACCGCCTCGCGCGGTCCTGCGTACCGCATCGCCGCCGGCAGCACCGACAGGTGAACGCGATCCTCGGGGTAGTACCCCTCCAGCAGCGCCTCGTAGCAGCGCATGCGCACGTCCGCAGGAATGTCATCGGGCTTGGTCTCGCCCACCAGCGGGTGAAGCAACAGGCCGTCGACAATTTCCAGCGCGGCCTTTTGGATGTACTCATGGGCGCGATGCACGGGGTTTCTAGTCTGGAATCCGACGATCGTCCGCCAGTGCCGCTCTGCGAACGCGGCGCGCGTCTGCGCCGGGTCCTCGCGGTAGGGTCGGAGCTCATGCTCGAGGTTCTCGCGCTCGATCACCGTGACTGAGCCGCCGATGAGCATCTCATGTTGGCTGTAGACGGATGCGACGCCGGGATGAGCCTCGTCCGTGGTTGCAAAGACGTTCTGCGCCTCCACTTCCTTGTCGTAGTCGTATACCTGGTCGACGGACAGGATGGCGAGGTGTCTGCCGTTGGCATCCACCAGCACAACGTCCTGACCCTGCCTGAGTCCGCGGGCCGTATCTGCGGGTGCGGATAGCGTTATGGGCAAGCTCCAGAGCGTGCCGTCTGCGAGACGCATCTCGCTAACCGTCCGGTCGTAGTCGGCCCGGTTCATGAAACCGGTCAGCGGGCTCATCGCGCCAACGGCGATTAGATCAAGGTCGGCGGTTTCGCGCGTGCTGAGCGTGATGTGTGTCAACTCCGGCGCCCGCTCGCGGATCTCAGTCGCCTGGTCCGGGGATGCGAATCGGTCGACCAGAATCCCGCCGTGCGGGGCGATTGTCTCCTCCACGTCCGCATGGGGAGCGGTGGTGTGTGTGCTCAAAGTAGTCGTTGTCATGATTCTAGGTTGCCGCCCCCGCCAACTCGCTCGTCGCGCCGGACGGGATGATGCCCCGCTCCTCCAGCGCGCCCAGCACCTTGCCGAGGCTCTCTTCGACCTCTTCCTCTTCCGTGTTGACCAGGACCTCCGGCGTCAGCGGCTCCTCGTAGGGATCGGAGACGCCGGTGAAGTTCTGGATCTCGCCCTTGAGAGCCTTCTCGTAGAGGCCCTTCACGTCGCGCTTGACGAGTTCGTCGAGCGAGGCGTGAACGTGAACCTCGATGAAATCACCGATCTGCTCGCGCACCTCGTCCCGCACCTCACGGTAGGGGGAGATGGCGGAGACGATGCTCACGACGCCGTTGCGCGTCAGCAGGTCGCTGACGAACCCGATGCGGCGGATGTTGGTGTCACGGTCTTCCTTGCTGAATCCAAGACCCTTGCTGAGGTTCGTGCGAACGATATCGCCGTCCAGCAGTTCGGACTTGATGCCCTGGTCTCGCAGTACCGCGAGCAGCCGCTCTGCGATGGTGCTCTTGCCGGCGCCCGAAAGCCCGGTGAACCAAACCGTCACTCCGTTGTGGTTGGTGGTCACTCTCAAATTCCTCCTGGTTGTTTTTCCTTGCCGCTATCGGCGTTCTCGCGTGTTGTGTGTGATGACGCGGCGAAGCTGTATCAGTTCGCCGCCGTCGTTGAGACGACCTTCCCCGTCTCAGGGTCGATGTGGATGCCGCATTCGACCTTGTCCTCGAAATCGGACCAGCGGCCTGCGCGTGGGTCCTCGCCCGGCTCAACCGCTCGTGTGCAATTCGTGCAGCCGATGCTCGGGTAGCCGTGGTCATGAAGATCGTTATAGGGGATGTTGTTCTCGCGGATGTAGTCCCAAACGTCATCCTCGGTCCAGTTGGCGAGCGGGTTGATCTTGATGAGGTCGAACTTGGAGTCCCACGCGACGATTGCCACGTCCTTGCGCGTATCACCCTGGTCGCGGCGGAGGCCGGCGATCCATGCCTTCTGCCCGGCCAAAGCCCGTTGGTTCGGCTCAACCTTGCGGATCTCGCAGCAGAGATCGGGATCGACCTTCCACAGCTCCGGCCCGTGCAGCTCGGCCTGCTTCGCCACGGATACGTCCGTCTTGAACCCGATGGGGTGGATGCCGTAGCGTCGCGCCGTCTTGTCCTTGAGGTTATGCGTCTCCGGGAACAGGAAATCAGTGTCCACGTAGAAGACGGGCACGTCCGGGTTGATGGTCATTGCCATATCAAGCAGGACCATGCCGGACACGCCGCCGAAGCTGCACGCCAGCGTGATGTCCGGGAAGAAGTTGTCTATCGCCCAGCGGACAATCTCACGCGGGTGAGCGTTCTCAAGCTCCGCGCTGACCTCCGCCAGCCGCTCCTCCGTCCAGTCTGCTCGTACCGACTCGATGGTGGCCATCTTGTGAGCTCCCCTCGATTCCCCTTGTGTCCGTGTGATGCGCGCGTACTTTCGTTCAGAGATAAGAAAACCGCCCCGATGATTGTGGGGCGGTTGATGCGCTTGTGCCTGTAATCAGGACTTGGCGCTCGTGTCCTTGAGGCCTGCTATTGCTAGCGCGCGGCCTCCCGCCCCGGGACGGGCATGTAACACGAGCAGGTCACCGCGGCGCTCAACGCCACCGCGACAACTGAAGGACTGTATGTATGCGCGTAGCTATTCATCGTATGCACGATTTGCTTATGGGAACTATAAGCGGAACTCAATAGGCTGTCAATACGCTTGTGACGAATATCACGATGTGCGTCCCTATAGGTCCGGCTCACTAACATTCGCCCTCATGGCCTCCGCCTCCTCAAGCAGCCGCGCGAACAGCGGCCAGATGTCCTCATCCGTCGGGTCCATCGTTGAAATCGACATGACGCGATGCAGCACGCCGCTGCTCACACCAACCGTCTCGGAGCCGCCGACGTCCGGCAGTGTGACGCCCAGCGCCCGCGCCACAAGCTCCGCCTGCGTCCGACCCACCTCGTCGTTGGGGCAGATGACCATCGCATTGCCCTCGTGAAGAAGGGTTGTTTCAGCCTCGCCGCGTGACAGCGTCACCTCAATGCTGCGCTGCGGCCGCTCCAGAAGCTTCTCCGCGTAATCCCAGGCTTCGTCTTGCGGAGTTGTCATGGTGTGGCGGGAGTGTAGGGAGTTGTCTTGTCCAGCAGGAGGCATGGCTCGCCGGTCTGCGTAGGGTCATCGAGGCTCCATTCACTGTCCGAGCCGACGGGGCGCGTACGGATGCCGTCATCGCCCCCAAAGATGAGCAACGCGTGCCCCTCGCCGGAATCCTCGACGATGGCCGCGTAGGCGGGGCAAGGGCCGTCCTCGCTCCAGCCGACGACCTCCACCATCGCCAACTCACCGCGGATGCCGGGCGCTTCCACGCGCACAACCTCCTGCGGATCATCCACCACGCTGAACACGCGGTGCAGCGAGTAGTCGCAGTTGTTGCCTTCCTCGACCTCTACCTCAATGAACCTAGCTTTCGCCACGGGTGCCTCCTTGGGTTGTATTGACTATTGTATGCCCCGCTCACCCTGAGCTTGTCGAAGGGCATGAGCGCGCCGCCCCCATGTCATTCCGAGCGGAGCGCAGCGGAGTCGAGGAATCCAAAGACGCGGGACGCAGTCCAACGCCACGTTCCAAATCGAGGCTATAGATTCCTCGGCTGCGCTCGGAATGACAGCCGCCAACGCAGGAACGCGGACGCCACCGACACGAGCCACACATCCCTGATCGCGAAGTTCAAAAAATGGTGGAGGCGGGGGGGAGTTGAACCCCCCGTCCAAAGGCGGCTCCAGGTGCGGCGCTACAGGCTTAGTCGGTCTTTAAGTTCTCGCCGCTCGCGGTCCGGCCGACAGGAATCGCGAGCAACCAGCCGGCGATGGTCTTTCGCCGCGCGTCACCGGCTGACGAGCGGCGGCACCCCGCTAAAATGTCGCTCCGAACCGTCCGCAGGGGTAACGCCTCAGAACGTCGCTACCTAATGTTTAGGCTGCGAGTGCGAGTTGCTTGTTGTTGCCAGCTACTCTTTGTGCCGCGGGATTAACGAGGTCACGGCGCCTCGGCCTGCTCACGCACCCTCGCAGACCCCTGTCGAATCCGCGCGCCCCCACTGTGGCTGATGCGTTGCGACGGCCGTCTCCCTGCGAGTGATGGCCGCTGCACCAACAAGTATACGTGCGTACACGCGGGAGAGGAGGCTCCTTCTTGTGCCCCGCTCACCCTGAGCCTGTCGGAGGGCACGAGCGGGCATTAGTGGCGTGGTGATAGCGCCCGCGCCATCTCAAGGTCCGCGTCGCGTTTGGCGAGAACCTGCCTCTTGTCAAAGGACTTGCGCCCGCGCGCGAGGCCGAGTTGGAGCTTGGCCTTGTGGCGCGTGATGTAGAGCCGCAGTGGGATGAGTGTGTAGCCGCTTGAAGTGACCCGCCGCATAAGATCCGTGATCTGCCGGCGGTGCAGCAGCAGCTTGCGGGGCCGTGCCGGTTCATGATTGTAGATGTTTCCCTGCGCGTACGGCGGGATGTGCATGCCGTGGATCCACACTTCGCCGTTCGCGACACGCGCGAAAGAGTGTGCCAGCGTGACGCGCCCCGATCGAATGGACTTGATCTCCGTGCCCGTCAGGACGATTCCCGCCTCAAGGCTCTCAAGAATGTCGTAATCGAAGCGCGCGCGCCGGTTATCGGACACTAATCGGTCCCCACCGGCTGCCTTTTCCGCAGAGTCGGCTTTGGCCCCGTTCCGCCGAGCCTTTGATTTAGCCATAATCCATTATAGGAATCTCATTTTCCGGGGGTTGGGGTGTGATGGTGGGGGAGACGCGAGGTTTTCGCGTCACGACGCAATTAAATCTTTTGAAGACTCCTCGGAACACCGACAGTTTCTATTGGGAGGACAAAGCCAATAAGCTTGACAGGCAACTCACTAAGGGTGACAATTCTCTGCGTTAACCCACTATATGTGGCATTTCTCCCGGCATAACAGGAGAAAATAGTGGTGAAGAAGGGGACTAGGAGGACACGACAAGCCAGCGTCTCGTCCGAGACGGCAGGACTGAGAGATGCGGTGCTCGCACTGTGGCAATGACGATACGAAGGTCCTGGACACGCGTCACAGCGATCAGGGAGTGCGGCGGCGGCGTCAATGCAAAAGGTGCGGTGCGCGTTTCAGCACGATGGAGCGATTGCTCACCACCTCTCTTTCTGTCGTCAAACGGGATGGGCGAACCGAAGAGTTCAGCCGCGAAAAACTGACGGCAGCTCTCCGCACCGCTGCCATCAAGCGGAGCCTCAGGGCTGGAACCATAGAAAAACTGGTCGATGAGATAGAAGAGGAATTGCAGAAGCAGGGGCGGGCGGAAGTGAGTACAAGGGCGATAGGCGAGTTGGCAATGGATAAGCTGAGCAAAACCGACAGGGTTGCCTACATCCGGTTTGCCAGCGTCTATCGCGATTTCACAGACGAGCAGGATTTCCAGCAGGCCCTGGATCTTCTGACCGACGGCGGATCTCCCGACTCAGCAGGACAGCTTTCCCTGATTCCACCGGAGCGTTCCGGTGGTAGGCCCAGGGGGCGACCCCGTAAGAGACCCTAGACGGGCGGCGAACCCGAAGCACTACGCCGCCCACCCTCAGAGTCAACATGAACGAACAAATTGAGACGGAAACCCAAGTAATACCAAGGTGATTCGCGAATGTCTTCTACAGCCGATGAATTCGACGGAGCGGTTGTCGCCGTAAACCGAAATGCACTTAGAGACGCGGTCTCCGCGCAGCTCAAGGGTGAGAGCGCGGAGAACATTGAGGCCATGACGGACCTCATTGTGCGTATGGCGGACGCGCCTCCGCTTGGCCCGGACGGCGCGCTCCATCGGCTGAACGGGACGGCAAACGGCGATGCCACGGAGGCCATCGCCAGGGTTATTGAGGCAGCGCAGCGCAACGCGACAAACGGCCATCATGTGAACGGCGTGAACGGGGCAACCGCGTCGTCGGATTCCGACTCACAGTGGAATGCGAGCGGGGAGGCGGAGCCAATCATGTCTCCCAACTCCCGCGCCATCCTGGAGAACCGTTATCTGGCACGGAATGCGGACAACGAGGTAATTGAGGACCCGCGCGGGCTGTTTGAGCGCGTGTCCCGCGCCGTTTCACAGGGCGAGGTTTCCGCAGGCGGGTCCGAGGTTGAGGCCGCCGAGTGGGCCGGCAAGTTCTACCGCGTGATGTCCACGCTCAAGTTCCTGCCCAACTCCCCCACGCTGGTCAACGCCGGCAAGGATGGCCGCGGATCACTGAGCGCCTGCTTCGTCGTCTCTCCGCAAGACGACATGAGCTCAATCATGAAGGTCGCCTCGGATGCGGCGATGATTGAGAAATGGGGCGGCGGCATCGGGTTCGGATTCTCCAATCTGCGCCCCAAGGGCGACCCCATCGCCACGACACACGGTATGGCATGCGGGCCGGTGGCCGTCATGAAGCTGTATTCCGCCGTGGGCGCAACGCTGACGCAGGGTGCGTTCAGGCTCGGCGCGCACATGGGGCAGCTGAGCGTTCGGCACCCGGACGTGCTGGAGTTCATCCACGCCAAGGATGACGACGCATCGCTCCAGAACTTCAATATCTCCGTGCAGGTCACGGATGATTTCATGCAGGCCGTGGAGGCGGATGCGGATTGGGACCTGCTCAGTCCCAAGGACGGACGCGTGACGGACACGGTCAAGGCGCGCGACCTCTGGAGCGATATCTGCAACTCTGCATGGAAGACGGGCGATCCGGGGCTGGTGTTCATGGATCGCGTGTGGGAGACGCAGCCCAACCCACAGCTCGGCCTCATCGAAACGTCCAACCCATGCGGCGAGGAGTTCCTGGAGAACTACGGCAACTGCTGCCTCGGTTCCATCGACCTCGCCAAGCATCTGACACCGGACAAGATGGGATTCGACTGGACGGCGCTCGAGGACACGGTGCGCACGGCGGTCCGTTTCCTGGATGACGTCATTGAAATCAACACATTCCCGCTGGCGGAACTGCGGGAGATGAACCTCAAGACGCGCCGCATCGGCCTCGGCATCATGGGCTGGGCGGACGCGTTGGTAGATCTGACAACCCCGTATGACTCGCAGCAGGCGCTTGATCTCGCGCGGAAAGTCGGCCGCTTTATCCGCGAGACGGCATGGTCGGAATCGGAGAAATTGGCAGCGCAGCGCGGGCCCTTCCCGGAGTATGAGAATTCCCGGCTCAAGGAGCAGGGGATGCCGCCGGTGCGGCACTCGAGCGTGACGACAATCGCGCCGACAGGAACAATTTCACGGCTGGCGGATTGCTCGTCCGGCATTGAGCCGCATTTCGCCCTTGCGTGGTGGTCGAACATCCTGTGGGAAGACCACGACGGCACGAGCACGCGATTCCTCGATGCCCCGTTGCCCGTTCGCCGCGCGCTCATCGCTGATGTGGGAGAAGACACGGCAGAGGAGACGCTGGCGCAACTGGCCAATGATCCGACGTGGCGCGATGACGTTGTCACCGACCTGATTGCCAATCACGGCGTACGCACGGCGATGGCCATCGATCCCGATTGGCATGTGCAGATGCAGGCCGCGTGGCAGGACAACACGACCAACTCCGTATCCAAGACCATCAATCTTGCGAATGACGCCACGGTTGCGGACATCGGCAAGGCGTTCTGGGATGCGTGGACAACGCAGTGCAAGGCCATCACCGTCTACCGTGACGGCTCCAAGAGCATGCAGGTGCTGGAGACGGGCGCATCGAGCAGTGAGGAAGAGGCAGAGCCCGGTGAGGTCCACCGCATACCTCGGCAGCGCCCGCAGAGTCTCGAAAGCATCACCGATCGCATCCGCACCGGCCACGGCAATCTCTACGTCACCATCACGTTCGAGGATGGCCGCCCGTTTGAGGTCTTCACGAACCTTGGTAAGGCGGGTTCCAGTGACGCGGCATACCTTGAGGCCGTGAGCCGTCTCGCGTCGCTGGCGCTGCGCTCAGGCGTGGGCGTTGAGCAGGTGATCGATCAGCTGCGCGGCATCACGGACGCCCCGACGTGGGACGAAGGCCAGCAGGTTCTCAGCGCGCCGGATGCGGTCGCGTTGGCGCTGCTGCGGCACGCCCGCCCCGTGGATGAGGAACGCGACGAGATGGCGAAACGGGCGCGAGAGACGTTTGGCGAGAAATTTAACCTGGAAGAACTGGGAGAGATTCACCCGGACGCGGTGGTGCAGAGCCAACTGTTCGCGGGGGCGCAATCGTCAACTCCGCGCGCCGGGACTCAACCGCAATGCCCCGACTGCTACGGAACACTGATCTTCTCTGAAGGCTGCATGATGTGTCTCGCCTGCGGCTACTCCAAGTGCTAGGAGCAAGGAACTACACGACGAGATTACTCACACGAAATCAAGACAACCTTCTCATCCTCCTTTATCCCTGGTCATCGGGCCGGCCCCCACCCCGGCCCGATGGCTTTTTTGCGGCTGTGCGGGTCGCTAGTCCCCACCGGACCCGCCGAAAGAGTGTATCACTACCGCTCTGCGGCTTTGACGCTCTTCAAAATACCGATGAGCCAGAGACGAAAGTCGCGCTGCTTCACATCAAAGAGACGACCGTAGATGTTCATCGGCGGGTGGCCTGACTCGCTGCGCCCCCCGATCTCTTCACGCGCGAGTTGCTGCGCCAACGGCATGTTCTGCTCTCGCAGCGCCGCCTGGCGTCGAGGGACGATCTCATCCACCGGCAGATAGCGGACATTGGTCCTGACCCCAAGATATTCCTGGAACAGCGCCCAGTATTCCGCGCGCGTCAGGTTGCCGGGCCCGCCAAGCTCAAAGATGTTGTTGTAGGCGCGTCGCTCCAGGTGTGCGTGGATAAGGTAATCGGCAAGTTCATCGAGGAAGATGAAAACCATCGGCTGATCGGGCGTTCCGTAGATAGTCATCGCTCCGCCGGTTGTAACGGTATATGCCTGCCTGCGGACGATCTCACCGGAAGTGTCGATCATGCCTCCGGGACGAAAGACGGTTCCGGCCACACGCGCGTCGATGAGATGTTGGTCCGAGCGAGCCTTGGCGGTGTAGACGGGGTAGAAGTCCCAGCGCGTGTCGGCTCCGCGGACGGAGATGATGGCCATGTGCTTGACGCCGTTTTCGCTTGCAGCGTCGGTTAGATTCACGGTGCCCTGGTACTCAACCGCTTCTATCAGGTGGGCGCCGCGCGTAGCGGACTGAGCGCCGACGCAGGCAATCACCCAATCAATACCCTGCGTTGCGGCGAGAAGCGAGTCCTTGTCCTCGTAATCACCCTCCACGTAATCGACACCATCGACTGGATTCTCGGGGATGGTCGAGTGGATTAGCGCGCGGACATTCGCGCCGGCGTCGCGGAGCTTTTGCACAACGATGCTGCCCGTGCGTCCGGATGCGCCGGTAACAAGGTAGTTGCCCTGTGCGATGTCCTGCTGGGTGAATGGCATCGTTCCTCCTAAGCGTACCCGCTAGGCATCGCTGAGCATGTCTTCGATGAGACGAACGAGGGTACGCACCGGCTGCCCGGTTGCCCCCCGCGTCTGCCAGCCCCTCTCGCGATCCGTCGCGGAGACGGACGCGATATCAAGGTGTGCCCAGGGCGTCTTGTCGGCAAACTCCTCCAGGAATTTCGCCGCGGTGATGGAACCGGCGGGCTGCCCGCCCGTGTTCTTGACCGTGGCGACACTGCTCTTGATCTGCTCCTTGTAGTCGTCCCACAGAGGCATCCGCCACATCTTCTCGCCCGTCGCCTCGGAAGCGTCCTGCAGCCGGCGGGCAATGTCATCGTCGTTGGCAAAAAGCCCCATGGCAACGTTTCCGAGAGCCACACGGATCGCCCCGGTGAGCGTGGCCACGTCGACGAGCGGCGTCATGCCCTTGCTGTTGGCGTAAGAGAGGGCGTCGGCAAGAATGAGACGGCCCTCGGCGTCCGTATTCTCGACCTCCATAGTCTTGCCGTTCATGGCGGTGAGGACGTCGCCCGGTTTCGTCGCGGAGCCGCCGGGAAGGTTCTCCGTGGCGGGCACGAGGCCGGTGACGTTGATGGGCAGATTGAGGCGTCCGATGGCCTGCATGGCGCCAATAACCGCCGCGCCTCCCGCCATATCGCCCTTCATGGCGCTCATATTGGCTGCCGGTTTGATGGAGATGCCGCCGGAATCGAACGTGACACCCTTGCCGAGTAGCGCGACGGTGGGGCGAGTGCTGTCGGGATCCCCCCGGTGTTCGAGGATGATGAAAGCGGGCGGCTCATGGGAACCCGCGGCAACGCCAAGCAGGCCCCCCATGCCCATCTCCGTGATCTCGCCCACGCTGAGGTTGGAGAATGTGACGCCCGCAATGTCCGCGGCGTCCTTTGCCCGTTGGGCGAGGATGGTAGGCGTCATGCGGTTGGCGGGCTCGTTGGCGAGGTCGCGCGCAAGCGCGACTGCCTCCGCGATGATCGCCCCGCGATCCAGCCCCTGGTCCAGTTCAGGCAGATCGGCTTCGTTCTCAGCGACGAATGTGACGGACTCCAGCTCGCGCCCGGAGTCGTTGTCATCGCTATCGTCGTTCTTCACGTTGATGCGGTAGGAGCCGAGCAGCGCGCCTTCCGCCGCCGCCTGCGCGGCCTCCACCGTACTGAGATAGTGAGCGGCGGGACGAAAAGCCGTCATGCGCTTGTAGCCGTTTGCTCGAGCGCGTCGCGCCACCTCCGCGGCTAGACGCCGGAGCAGATTGGCGTCCGCCTCATCCGCTTTGCCGCCGCCCACGACCATGACCCGCCGTGGGGTGATGCGGCCGGTGGTATGGATGATGGTGATTTCGCCTGACCTGCCGCGAATTTCACCGTCCTCGATTAGCGCAGATATTTGGCCGTCCAACGCCTCATCCACTTGCCCCGCCGCCCCCGGCAGCGGGCTTTCCATCATCCCCTGGTAAACTCCCACGACGGCGCAATCCGCCTCCAAATCAACCAGGCTCCCTGTAGCGGTTTTCAGTTCCATTGGTGTTCTCCTTGAGTAACCACACGCTCTTGTTTGGAGGGCGAGTAAAACCTATGTAAAGGCCTGTTTGGCGATTATAGCGGGTTGGGCGCGGCGGACTTGAGACTCGGCCGGAGTTCGGCAGCGACCTGTTGCACAACAGTCGTGATGTCCTGAGACGTATCGACTGTGATATGGTCGCGGCGGATGGGCTGCGCTGAGGGAATCATGCGGTCATACACATCGTTTCCGGCAGTGGAAGTGTCGTTGGTTTGGCGCGCGGCGGCGATGTCCGCTTCTCGCCGAGACAGCCGCTGCCGAATCACGTTCTCCGGCGCGGTCGTCTCAATGATCAACAGCGGAGCGCCAACCCGTTCCGCAATGTCGTACAGCATCCTTCGATTCCGTCTCCGCAGATTGGTGGCGTCCACGGCAACTTGATGCCCTATGCGTAGCAGCCGTTCAAGGAGGCGGTGAAGGGCAGGAAATAGCCGCGCATTCTCTGACTGGCCGTGGGTAGGGTCGGAAAACAGGATCTCTCGTAGAGCGTCACTCTCCAACACGACGAGCGAAGGCACAACCTCGACCAACTCTCGACAGAAATGAGACTTGCCGCTCCCGGGTAGTCCCGAGAGCAGAACAAGGGCAGGGTACTCGGATGGTGTCGGAAGGTTGCCCAGGCCTTGATACAGGGATTCGGCGTCCCGATCGCGGCGCGAGGTTGGGAGAATTCGATCCGAGCCGCGGGCCTCAGTCATTGGTCGGAGTTTGGCCGATCGTAGATCAGGATCGCGAACAGGGAACGCTCAGGCGCCTCACCCGTCTCTGGGTCGGGCGGCCAGGGGGCGGTCAACCTGCGCAGGAAAGTCAAACCAAGAATGATTGCTCCGGCGATGGCTGTCACATTATCACCGAACGCGAGTCCCGCAATCGTGTACACGCTCATCCCGCCGATGACGGCGACCGGGATCATGCGGCTCGGCGGCGCTGAGGCGACTTTGGGCAGAATGTTTCGAATGATCTTGCGGGCTCCGAATAGGAGGAAGACACCGAAACCGAATATGAAAACAATCGGATCAATCGCCACCAACGCGCCCGCCGCCGTGCCGTTGCCGCGTCCACCCTGGAAACGAAGGGTTACGGGCCACATCTGTCCTACGACTGCTCCAACGCCCCCGGCCGCAAGGAGCCATTGCGTGTCATCGCCCGGCAGAAAAGCCACGGCTAGCAGGGCAGCCAATGTGCCCTTGCCGACCTCGATAATGACGGACAGCATGCCAATGGCCATGCCGGAGTGTCGCCAGAGGTTGCCCGCGCCGATGTTGCCCGTGCCAACGGAATGCAGGTCAATGCCGCGCGCTCGCCCCACAAAGTAGATGATCGGGGCCGCGCCAATGACGTACCCGAGAATGAGCGCTGCGATGTATGTCAAAGGTTGATCGACCACGGCCGTCACATCAGCGCGGTTGCCGGGCTATCGCGGCCACGCGCTGTGCTCAAGCCGCTCGTTCGTGTCCGGTTCCCGAAGGGTGACGACATAGGGCGCGATGATGAGAAGCAGGGTGGGCAATGAGAGGGCCGCCGTCACGATGACGCGGAAACCGATCTCCATACCGCCGGAGATCAAGAGGAAGCCAAGCGGGAGAGAGGCGGCCAGCAGCCCGACCTTGAACACGCGATCCGTCATCCTCACCGCGGCTGCGACAACGATAGCGAACGCGCCGAACAACACCGCGTTCTGGGCTTGGGCCTGCTCGATTGTCGTGTAGACGCCTCGATCGAACGCGAGGATAGCGACGGACAACAGCGCCATGGGCAGTACCACAAGAATCCCGTGAATCCAGTCCTTGCGGCTCAGCCACGCCATCAACGCGACAATCACCCCAAGGCCGGCAATGCCAAGCCCGATTCCGAGAACCCAACTCAACGGATCACGCGCCTCATAACCGCCGCCCAGCACGCTCCACGCGGCGTGGGCAGTCGTTCCCAGGCTGACCATGCTGATGAGCAGAACAGGGAAGAGTGCGTATCCGAGCCACGAGAAGACCCAGGCGCGGCGGCCGAAACGATAGACGCCCAGCGCGCTTATCAGAATCGCGACGGCTGCTGTGCCGACGATCCATTCCAGTTCCAGCCAGCGGTTTGTCGCGAAAAGGAAGGCGACGAACAGGCTCGGAAACGCGGATATCGCCACGTCCGGCCATGATCCCTGGTTGTGGATGCGTTCCACTTGCGCTGCGACGGTTCGCGTATCTCCGAAGGCGCGGACGGCCTGCGCCCTCGCCTCTGATGGATCAATACCACGTTCACGCAGGGTGCTGCTGTGGTCCTCGATGTGATCCGACAACTCCCGCAGCACACTCCGCCGAGACCGGATTCTCGTGAGAATCTGACCGGTCAGCGCTTGAATGGGAGTGGAGATGCTGCTCGGTGACGGCATGTCCGTTTAGGTGTTACGGCGTGGAGCCGCTTATGACCATGTTGACGGCGCGGGAAAAGTTGACCCATTCCACTCGCCGTTGCTTCAGGTGTTGGACGCCTTGAGTGGAGATGGCGTAGTAGCGTCGGTACTGCCCGCCCGGCGCAGTGCGCCACAGCCCCTCAATGAGGCCGTCGCGCTCAAGGCGGTGGAGGGCGGGATATAACGTGCCCTCCTTCATGGAGAAATATCCCCCGGAGCGGCGTTCCACCTCCCTGAGGATTTCGTAGCCGTACATCGGCCGTTCGCTCAGAAGCGCCAGGAACAGCGAATCGGTGCTTCCCTTTAGGAGCTCGCGCTCGCTCATGCCACACCCCCCGGCATCTCCCCCCGGGTTCGATGCCATTCGGTTGACCTGCGGCGATGGATACCGTCGCTCTTTGCAACCACCGTCAATTCTACCACCTGTGGCAGAAAGTGGCGGCGGTGCGCGGTTATTTCGAGCCGCCGCTTGGGGCCGGGGCGGGCGTGGGAGCCTGGATGCCCGCGCTGAACCCCTCGATCATCACTCGCCGCAGCCTGGTCACCACCGTCAGGGCAAGGAAGACGACCACGATGAATACCGTTCCTGAGACAAGGAGAACGGGAACGGACCCGACGAAGTCCGCGATGAACCCGAAGACGGCGTTGAGAATCGCCATCAAGCTCAACGCGGACATGGCGAACAGGCTTGAGACCCGTCCCCGAATGGCATCCGGCACAACCGTCTGGATATACGTGATTGACAGCGACATGAACGGCGCCTGCGTCAGGCCCATGACGAATGCACCGACGAGCCCCGACGATTGTGACGGGGCAAATCCCAGGATCAGCACGCCGATGGAGCTTCCGGCGGCGGCTATGAGCAGGGCGAGGCCCTTGCCACGGTCGCTGCGGATGCCCGCGATGGTCATAACGCCGAATATCGCGCCAAGTCCGAATGCCGCGAGGAAATACGGCAGCGCCGTCTCCGCCGCCGCCCACTTCACCTTCCCGTGCAGGGGCAGAATCGACTCGAAGCCCATCGTCAGGCCGCAATGGAACGCGACGAAGATGAGCATGAGGCCCACGGTCGGCGTCTTCCACGCATACACAATGCCCGCCGTGAACACCGTCCAGATTGAGTCCCCCTGCGCGATTGCCCCGGAAGACGCCGTGCGGATTGTCAGCACCATGATCGTTGCGACGGTGTACCCTCCTGCCGCCAGCGCAAAGGCAATGCCGATGCTCGACTCGCTGAACACGGCCAGCGCTCCAACAGCCGCCCCGCCGATCAGTCGCGCCCCCTGTAGTGAGATATTGTTCAGCGCGATCGCATTGAGTAGGTCGTCCTTGCTGACAAGGTTGGGCACCAGGGCATTCTGTGTCGGCATCTGCACGCCGCGCGCTATCCCGCTCAAGAGTGAAACGACGGGTAAGTGCCACAGCGCTATCGCTTCAGAGAAGTAGAGCTGAACCAGCAGCAGCGCCAACAACACGTTGAATGAATGAGCGATGGCAATGAGGTAGCGTCGGTCAAACTTGTCCGCCAGCACGCCGCTGAACGGAGGAACAACAACGAAGGGGATCAGCGCGGCGAACGTTGTCACCCCAACCCAGAACGACGAATCGTCGGAAATATCGAATGCAAGGACGCCGCGGGCGGCAATGAGGCCCCAGACGCCGGCGGCGGAAAAGGTGGCGGAGAGCCAGAACCGACGGTAATCACTGTATTTGAGTGCCGCGACGTATCGACGAAAAAGTCCAATTTCCTGCGCGGCGGCGCTCTCAGTCATCAGCTCCCCTTAATCCTGTATGACCGGTACGGATGCCGCATCATAACAATTCGCGCCTATAGACGCCATACGGAAGAAGGTACAGCGCCGCCCGCCACATATGTCATTCCGGGCGGAGTCGAGGAATCCAAAAAATTCGTCTGACAAACAGATGGGCTCTAGAGCCGGCTGAAGATGTTTGCGATGAGCTGGAGCGTGATGATCGCCACCAGCGGCGTGATGTCAATCATCCCCACCAACGGGATTATCGCGCGAAGAGGGGCCAGGATAGGCTCCGTTATCTGATAGACCAGCGCCACGAGCGGATTGTCATTGCTGACGTTCGGGAACCACGAGAGAATCGCCCGCACAAAGATGGCGATGGTCAGCGCCTGCGCCAGGATGACAACAAAGGTGGTGATGAAGTCCATATATCTAGGAAAGCTGCCGTGATTTCTGGTAAGCGGCGGTGACTGCCTGCGTAACGGCCGCGCGGAATCCGCCGTCCTCAAGAGCGGCGATGCCCTCCGCGGTTGTCCCGCCGGGAGACGTGACCATATTGCGGAGCGCGGCGGGGTGCAGGTTCGATTGGTCGGCCAAAGTGGCGCTTCCAAGCAGCGTCTGCCGGGCAAGGAGCTCCGCCTGATCGCGTGGGAGGCCGACGTGGACACCGGCATCGATCATCGCCTCGAGGAAGAGAAACACGTACCCCGGCCCGCTGCCGCTCAGCGCCGTCGCCATGTCGATGTAGTGCTCGTCGTGGACTTCCAGCTCACGCCCCATCGCGCCAAGGATCCGCCGCGCCATGTCCCGCTGAGGGCTGGTCACGTCCGGCGTCGCGGTCCACACGCTCATGCCATGGCCGATCTGCGCGGGAGTATTCGGCATGACCCGGACGATCTGCTCGCAGCCCGTCAGCTCCTGCAGCCTGTCGATGCGGACCCCGGCGGCGATGGAGAGGTAGGGGCCGGGAATAAAGTTGCCCCTCTTGAGATTTGAAAGAACGTCGATGTGCTGGGGTTTGAGCGCGATAACCGCAAACCCGTTGGAGACGATCTTGACCGCGTCATAGTTGTCGGAAACGACGTTCACGCCATGTTTCTGCGCCAGGTAATCGCGGCGTTCGCCGTCGATCTCGCCGACGGTGATCTCCGTGGGCGCGGCAACGTCGTTCTGAATGATGGCAGTAATCATGGCCTCCGCCATGACGCCGCCTCCGATGAATGCAATCTGGGGCACGGTCTCTAACCTCCGTTACCCCAAAGTATAACGGGCTCTCACCCGTGTCATTCTGAACGGAGCGGCAGCAAAGTATAACGGGCCCTCACCCGTGTCATTCTGAACGGAGCGACAGCGGAGTGAAGAATCCAGGAACGCGTTTGCTGAGCAAATAGAGGCTTTAGATTCTTCGCTGCGCTCAGAATGACAGGCAAGGTGCGGGCAATCCCCTATACTGGTGGAGTGCCCGTAACGCCTCGCGTATTTACCACCGGGGCAGGGCGCAATTCACTAGCGCTCCGCGGTAGCTCAGTCGGTAGAGCGGTCGGCTGTTAACCGATTGGTCGTAGGTTCGAGTCCTACCCGCGGAGCCAATCTCAACAAGGGGAGACAGGGATGACAACTGCGTATCGTGAACTCGGCAAATCGACTGCGCGCAAGGACGGACCGGAAAAGGTCACCGGCGGCGCGGAATACACGGTGGACGTGGCGCTCCCGGGGATGCTGTGGGGCAGGGCGCTCCGCAGCCCCTACCCCCACGCCCGCATCGTCAACATCAACACCTCACAGGCGGAATCCCTCCCCGGCGTCCACGCCGTCCTGACCGGAGACCACCCGCTCGTTAAAGGTGTGCGGATCGGTCGACGCCTCTACGACGTGCCCGTCCTCGCGCAGGGAACCGCGCTCTTCATCGGCGACAAGATCGCTGCCGTCGCTGCCGAAACGAAAGACCTGGCAGACGCCGCGCTCGACCTGATTGAGGTCGAATACGAGGAGCTGCCTGTGGTGGCGGACGTTCGCTCTGCCCGCGCCGATGACGCGCCCGTCCTCCACCCCGACCTGAACTCCTACGAAGGTCTGCCCGCGCAGGTTGAGAACCGCCATCTCAATCTCTTTTCGCACCAACAGTGGACAAAAGGCGACGCCGATTCAGGCTTCGCGGACGCGGACGTCATCGTTGAAGCTGACTACTCCCTCTCCAAGGGACACCAGGCATATCTTGAATCGCACAACTGCGTGGTCAAGGCCGAACCCGATGGCCGCGCGGAGATCTGGGCCAGCAACAAGGCCCCCTTCAACATGCGCGCGCAGATGTCGCAGGCATACGGCATCGAGGCCGACTCCATGAAGGTCAACCCAACCTACATCGGCGGCGATTTTGGCGGCAAGGGCAGTTCCATGGACGTGCCCCTCGCCTACGCGCTATCCCGTGCTGCGGGAGGCCGTCCCGTCAAGATGGTCATGGACTACACGGAGGAGTTGCAGGCGGCCAATCCGCGCCACGGCGGCGAGGTCAGGATCCGCGCGGGCGTCAAGCGTGACGGCGCACTGGTGGCGTGGCACGCCGAGGCCTTCTGGAACAGCGGCGCGTACGGCGGATTCAAGCCCGTGCCCACCGCCAACCTCGTTGGCGCGCAGCACCTGGCGGGCGGCCCGTACCGCATCCCCCACGTCCGCATCGATTCATGGCAGGTCTACACCAACTCCGTGCCCGGCGGCCACTATCGCGCCCCCGGCGAGCCGCAGTCGATCTTCGCGGCGGAATCCCACATGGACTCACTCGCCCGCGCCATCGGCATGGACCCGCTGGATTTCCGCCTGACCAACATGATCGGCGAGGGTGAAGAAACCCCCACGGGCCATCACTTTGTCGACCTTCGCGCCCGGGAAACACTCGAGGCCGCCGTCGCAGAGGCCAACTACCATGAAGCGCGGCCGCAATACGTGGGGCGCGGGATGGCCATGGCCGACCACGGCGCGCCGGGCGGCGAAACCCACGCGACCGTGAGCGTCCTTGATTCCGGCGACGTGACCGTTGAAACGCCGCTGTTTGAGCAGGGCGCGGGTCAGTACACCATCCTCGCGCAGGTTGTCAGCGAAGAGATCGGCGTGCCGTTTGAGCGCATCAGCGTCGTGCCGCGCGACACGGACAGCGTCTCGTTCGACTCCGGCATCGGCGGCAGCCACACCACGCGGCTCATCACCGTCGCGGGGCATGAGGCCGGTTCGCTCGCTAGAGAGCGTCTACAGCAGCTTGCGGCTGAACTCCTCGGCTGGAATGAGGAGTCGATCGCCGCCCGCGACGGGCAGCTCGTCAACGAGAACTCAGGCGAATCCATCGACATTGCCGACCTCGTGGGTCGCGCGGGGTCGCCCGTTGTGGAGCGCGGTCACGTGCAGGACACGTCGCCGTCGCCCATGACGTCGTTCGGCGCGCAGATCGCGGAAGTCCGCGTCGACCCTGACACGGGGCAGGTGACGCTGGAGAAATTCACCACCGCCCATGACGTGGGAACGATCATCAACCCGGTCTCGCACCAGGGCCAGCTTGAGGGCGGCGTGGTGCAGGCCATCGGCTTCACGCTGATGGAGGCGCTGGAGGTGGACGAGGGCGGCCGCGTGGCCAACCCGTCCCTCGCGGAGTTCAAGATTCCGACGGTCAGCGATCTGCCTGAGCTGCGCACTGTCCTCGTGGAAGCGCCGAGCGGCTCCGGCCCGTACAACATCAAGTCCGCCGGCGAAAGCTCCAACACACCCACCGCCGCCGCCATCGCCAACGCAATCGAGGACGCAATCGGCGTCCGCATCCGCGACCTCCCCATCACCGCAGAATCCGTCTACCGCGCCCTCCAAAACAAGGAGTAGTTCCCTCCCCCTCCCTCCACGCGGGGGAGGGCAGCCCTCTCCATCATTTCCCCCTTTACCCCGTCATTCCCGCCCCCCTCTGCCATTCCCGCCCCCCTCCGTCATTCCCGCGCAGGCGGGAATCTGAATCCCGTTGACCCAACCAAATCCCGTACCACCGCCCCATGTCATTCCGAGCGGAGCGCCCCTCCACTCTGTCATTCCGAGCGGAGCGCAGCGGAGTCGAGGAATCCAAAGCCTCCATTTGCTCACCAAACGCATTCCTGGATTCTTCACACCCCTCTGCCATTCCCGCCCCTACTCCGTCATTCCGGCGCAGGCCGGAATCCACCCCGTGGCCCGATTAGGCCACAACCCCCGCCCACCCTGAGCCAAGTCCGTCCCGTTCACCCTGAACCAAGCCCGTCCCGCTCACCCTGAGCCAAGCCCATCCCGCTCACCCTGAGCCTGTCGAAGGGCGAGCCCTCCACAAAAAGAAAGAGGGGGTGCGCCCCAAGGCGCACCCCCTCTTTGATTGCTGGTTAGGCGGCGTTACTGGCGGTTCTCTTCCTCGTCCTCGCCGTTGCCATCGTCGCCGTCCGCGTCACCGTTATCGTCGGTGTCGCCCAGATCGACGCCGTTGTCATCGCCGTTGTCGCCATTCATCGTCGGGCCGCCATACGGGGCGGGTCCGTCATCGCCTCCACCCCGCCTGCTGAAGATGAAGTAGGCGCCTGCGCCAAGCGCTGCCAGGACCAGCAGTCCAATGATGATTCCAACGATGCCAACTCCACCCTCATCCTCAGGCTCGGGCGTGGCTGTTGGCTCCGGTGGCGCTGTTGGGGCCGGCGGCGGCGTATTTGTCGGCTCCGGTGTAGCCGTTGGCTCCGGCTCAGGTGTGGGTGTATTCGTCGGCACCGGCCGCGGCGTAGGCGTGGGGGTATTCGTCGGTGGCGCAGTTGGTACCGGCGTCGGTACCATCGTGGCCGTCGCCGTTGGGATCGGTGTTGGCGTGTCCGCAGGCGGCTCACCGGAGACCCGCACCGTGAATATTAGGTCACGAGAAGAACCACTATCACCTGTGACCGTGACAGTTACTGTTGTAGTCCCCTCGCCAAGACCAACCAGCCTCACGTTCGAGCCTTGGATGGTGGCCCGTACGATGCCGGGGCGATTGACGTCATAGGAATCCAGAGATTCTCCAGCCTCGAGCTCGCCACTCAGATTAACGAGCCGTACTCCGTCCACAGCCAAGCGGACATCGGGTAGGGTTGTCGGTGTCTGTGCCGGTGTCTGCGCCGCCGCAGGAGTGACTGCCTGAACCATGAGAAACGCGGCGAAAATCGCCGCAATGCCGAGGATGAGATATCTGGTGGCCGAGTGCGTCAGGTGCGTGCGCGTGCTTGAGCCGAGCCACGAAACTGAGCGATAAAGTTCATTCTTCATGGAAGCTGTACTTTCCTTTCCGCAGCCGCGCTTTGTGCGGTCTAACCTGCCAGGCCTCTCCTGGCAGTCCGCCTTCCCGTGAACCCGCGTACACGACGCGGATGCGTCAAACACACGGCCATACACGGGTTCCATGACCCTTGTCCGTCAGATTGTAGCAAGTGTCAACCGTACTCGCAACACTCCTACGTCATTCCGCATACCGTTCACCCTGACCCTGTCGAAGGGCGAACTCCCGCATACCGTTCACCCTGAGCCTGTCGAAGGGCGAACCCCCGTATACCGTTCACCCTGAGCCTGTCGAAGGGCGGAGCGCAGCCCCCCACTCTGTCATTCCGAGCGCAGCGCAGCCCCCCCACTCTGTCATTCCGAGCGCAGCGCAGCCCCCCCACTCTGTCATTCCGAGCGCAGCGCAGCGGAGTCGAGGAATCTAAAAACTCGTCTGCTCAGCAAATGCAGTCTTTAGATTCTTCGCTGCGCTCAGAATGACACAGCGGACGTACACTTGCGAGAACATACGTAGGAACAACGCGACAGGAGGAGCACCGATGGCAGGCCTTGACCGCGCAGCGCTTGAAGCAACCTTTAATCGACTCGTCTATGAGCACAATACATCGTGGGTGAACGCGCTGAACCCCGATCACCCGGACTACAACCCCGTCCTGCGCCTCTCAGACCGGAACGAGCGGAAGAAGCACGGGGACACCCACGCGGACATGGAAGCGCGCATCAAGATCATCTGCTCAGCCATGCTGGACCTAATCGCGGAGAACAACCGGACGCTCAGCAGCTAAGCCCCCCCGCTCACCCTGAGCCTGTCGAAGGGCGAACCCCCTTCCGCCATTCCCGCGCAGGCCGGAATCCATCGCGTGGCCCGTCAGAGTCTGCCCCGTACTTGATACGGGGGTGGGAGCTTAGACCGCGAGTATGACTGCAACGATGGCGGCGACCAGCGTGCCGATAATTCCGGCGCTGGCGGCAATGAGAATATTGCGCAGGCCGTCAATCTTGCCGTCAAGGGCCGCAAGGCGGGTGTCGACGGATGTGAATCGAGCGTTGATGTTCTCGTTCATATCGCCGAGACGCGCGTCAATCTGAATAATCTGGCCTTCCAGATTGCTCAGTCGCCGTTCGGTGTCCGGTGGGGTTTCTGTCGTCACGATGCCCGTCTCCTACACTGCGGCCAGTGTAACAGAGTGGGGTAAGGCCAAAGAGACTCCCCTACAAAACCTGCCAGCTCCGCCTGCCGTCCAGCCGCACCACGCGCCCGATGTTGGACCCCACCGGCATGTGCCCCGAGGCGACCGTCAAGCCCTCGTCCTCAAGACGCTGAACCAGCGAGGCCCGCGTCTGCGCGGCAAGCGGCTTATCGACGTCAAACCCGACGTTCCATGACGTCTCCGTCAACTGCGCCGCGGTGTGGAAGGCGTCACCGATGAAGATCGCCCTCTCGCCGCCGGAACTGATCAAAAAGCACTGGTGGCCGGGCGTGTGGCCCGGGGTGACGAATGTGGTGATCTCGTCGGTGATGGCCGCGTTGTCCCCAACCAGTTCCATCGCGTTCAAGCCCTGCAGGGGAATGACGCTGTTCTCCATGTGCGGCGAGTTGGGCAAAACGTCCGCGGTCATGAAATAGTCCCAGTCGCCCTGCGGCACGGAATATGTGGCGTTCGGGAACGTGGCGCGGGGCGTGTCGCCGTCCCATGTGACGTTCCAGCCGACGTGGTCGCCGTGCAGGTGCGTGATCAGGACGCGGGAGATGTCGTCCGCGCTGATGCCCGCGCCGCTGAGCTGGTCCATGAGCTGGCCGCCGATGCCGCCCATCGCCTCAAACGGTCCTTGCCCGAGGCCGGTGTCCACCAGCATCGTCTGCCCGCCGGAACGAACGGCAAAGAAACCCATCTGGAAGGGCAGTTGGCCGTCCGGCGTCATGGTGTCCTTGTAGGCGTCCCAGGATTCTGCCGGAACATCGGGAAAGACCATCGCGGGATCGCGCGGCGCCGGCCCAATATCAACAAACGCCAAAATCTCAACGTTTCCAACCCTAATACGGTTACTACTCATGATGCTCGTTTCCTTTTCGCCTCTTCTCTTCTCGTGCTCGTTCCTCAAGTCGCTTTCGCAGGGTTTCAATCGAGGGGACATCCTCGGAGTCAATGGGATCGGAGCCCGGGAGACTCCAGCCTTTGGGCTTGGGCACCTTCTCTTTGCGCTCCTGCGCCACTTCTATCCAGAAGCCCATGGCCTCCTGGATGCTCTTGAGCGCCTCCTCATAGGTTCCCCCATGGGCCATACAGGTAGGCAACTCCGGCGCCTCCGCAATATACAGTTGATCCTCATCGCTCCAGGCGATGGTAATTTCGTACTTGAGCATCACTAGCCTCCCAGCCAATACTACTTTGACAGGCGTGAACCACGCACGTCACCCTCCCAGCCCGTCATTCCCGCCCCCGCCTGTCATTCCCGCGCAGGCGGGAATCTGAATCCCACTGACCCAACCAAACCCCGTACCGCCTCTCCAACCCGTCAATCCCGCCCTCATCCCGTCCGTCAATCCCGCCCCCGTCCGTCATTCCCGCGCAGGCGGGAATCTGAATCCCACTGACCCAACCAACACCGGGAACGCCGCGTTGCTACAATCCCACCATGAGTCGGCAATTCCTCCCTTGCGTCTACATAATGGCCAGTCGAAAAGACGGGGCACTGTACTCCGGGGTCACCTCCGACCTTATAAGGCGGGTAGGCGAACATAAGACGGCCACCGAAGGTCACACCGCGAAATACAACATCCGAAGCCTCGTGTGGTATGAGGTGCACAACACGATTGACAGCGCCATTCAACGTGAGAAGAACATCAAGAAATGGCGCCGCGAATGGAAGCTTCGCCTGATTGAGGAGGGCAACCCACGATGGGAAGACCTGTATGGGGGCATCCTCTAGGGTGTGCGTCAACTGCATGTGGCGTGATGTTGGGACACTGCCTGGCTTAATGAGATTTAGATTCCCGCTTTCGCGGGAATGACAGCGGTTGGCGCTCGGAATGACAGATATAGGGTAGGGGGTGTAAGCCCCCCGCCGATGCTATACTGCGGCAAATGACGCATGTGTGGGCTGCCTGATGCGCCGAATCTATCTGGGCTCCGTTGAGCCGCGCGCCGGAAAAACCGTGATCGCATCGGCGCTCGCGCGTCTCGCAGGCGACGGCGCGGCCTTCCGGGCGACGGCCCCGCGCGGCAACGCCGCGGAACCCGAAGATACCCGCCTCTTTCCCGCCGATCCGGTGGACGACGTTTCTCAGCGCTTCCACGCCAACATCGACGCCGCGCGCGCCACGCTTTCCACCGCCGAATCCGGCGCGCAACTTTCCATCATCGACGGCACAGGGCTCGACGGCGGCAGCGTGGATGCTGCCCTCGCCGGGGCGTTGGATGCCGAAATCATTCTCGTCCTGTGGTACGACGAGCATTCGATGGGTGAGGGAGACGTATCCGGCATCCGCGCGGCGGCCGGGCAGTTCGGCAACCGACTCTCCCACATCATCATCAACACGGTGCCTGAACTGCGGATGCACTACGTGGAAACGGCCTTGCTGCCGGCCATCGCGGACGCCGGACTCCCTGCGGTGAGCGCCCTGAAGCAGGATCGAACCCTCAGCGCGCCGACGATGCGGGAAATCGTTGAACACCTTGAGGCGGACGTGGTCGCGTATCCGGAGGGACTGGATGTCCTTGTTCCGCGTGTCATGGTGGGCGCGCTGGCGCTGGACGGCGGCATCTACTACTACGGTCAGGCGGACGAGAAGATCGTCCTGACGCGATGGGACCGCCCCGATCTCCAGATGCCCGCAATGGCCACCGGCTGCCAGGGACTCATCCTGACGGGCGGGCAGGGGCCCATTCCCTATGTGCAGAATCGCGTCGATGAACTGCGGATTCCGGTCGCCGTTGTGCCCGGCGGCACCATAGCAACGGCAACACGCCTGAGCGACGGCGCGCTCGGCGGACGCGGACAGATGCACCCGGACAAGCTGACCGTGATGGCGAGCCACCTGGAGGGCACGGCGCTCGCCCGGGAACTCGCGGCGGTCTCCGCATGACGGAAGCCGACGACGCGCATATCCTCGGGCCCGCCGATCAATTTGCGATTGAGGCCGTAGGGCAGCCGGGCGACCGGCGATTCAGAATCTTCGTGCAGGGCCCGGGCGGCAACGCGACAATCTGGCTTGAGAAAGAAGATATGAGCCGCCTCGCGCTGTCCGTTGAGCGGCTGCTCCAGATGGTTCAGCGCAATATTGAGGAGGCCTCATCACGGGGAACCAACGTGGAGGAACTGCCAACGGAATCGCCGTCGCAGTCATTCGAGTTCCAGTCCGGCTCATGGGCCGTCGGCTACCTGGAATCCGCGCACGTCATCGAGTTCCAGGCGCACGATATTGAGGATGAGGACGATTCGCAGCCCCGCCTGCGTTTCTGGGCGACCATGGCGCAGAGCCAGGATTGGTCGGCCAGGGCGATGGAGGTCTACTCAGCCGGCCGTCCCCGCTGCCCGCTGTGCCACGGCCCCATGAATCCCGGAATGAATCACGTCTGCCCGATGACCAACGGACACCATACCGTCACGGCAGGCGGCCAGTAGCAGGTCCGCCACGGCAGGGCGGCCTTTCTCCTTAAGGACATGACCGCGTCCGGGAACTACTCCTACGCGAATCCTGAACCGGATGTCGTCGCGGCAATTCGCGACGGTGAATTCGTCGATATGCGCCCCCACCCGTATGGATCAAACGCCGTCTTCACCGGACTGATTGAGGGACCGGCGGGGCAGGTGAGGATTATCTATAAGCCGCAGCGAGGCGAGGCGCCGCTGTGGGATTTTCCGCCGGGAACGCTCTACTTAAGAGAGTGCGCGGCATTCGAGTTGAGCCGCGCGCTCGGCTGGGAAATGGTCCCGTTCACCATCGCTCGGGATGGGCCGTACGGCATCGGCGCGGTGCAGATTTTCATTGAGCACAACCCCGCGGAGACGTATTTCACATTGCGGAATGAGCACCGGACAGACCTGCAACGAATGGCTTTATTCGACGCGGTCACCAACAACGCCGACCGCAAGGGAAGCCACTGCCTGCGTGATGAATCGGGCCGGTTGTGGGGCATAGACCACGGCTTGATGTTCAACGAGGACTACAAGCTCCGCACGGTGATCTGGGACTTTGAAGGAGAACCGATACCCGACGATATGCTCAGCGACCTGCAGGACCTGCGTCCCCGTGTCGAGGATGGCGCAGACTGCGCCGTCCTGCTGGCTGCCTTCCTCTTCAAAGAAGAACTGGAAGCCCTGCGAGACCGCCTCAACGTCCTGCTGGAGGAGAAAATCTTCCCCGTCGCCGGCCTCGGCCGCAACGTCCCCTGGCCACCGCTCTAATGCCAACCCGCCCCCGCTCACCCTGAGCCTGTCGAAGGGTCCGAGCGGGGTACTCCCACCTGTCATTCCGAGCGGAGCGCAGCGCAGTCGAGGAATCTAAAAACGCGGAGCGCAAGCCACGGCGCTAATTCTTCCGCCGCCGCTCCGCCCACCAACGCCGCAGCCGGAAGATATACCGGGAGCGAAGATGAATGCGGTCTCCGGCGTGACCCGCCACGTCCACATTCCCCGCAAGTATCGCTGACCGCCAGCCGTGCAGATCGTCCAGTGAGACGGACTCATCACCGAACGTGCTGAACGGCGACCATCGGGCGCGGCGCGCGCGTTTCTCCAGCACACGTCCGCCCGCCTCCTGGATGAGAAGCACTCCTGCGGCCACGTCCCAGATCTTCGGCGTCGCAAAGAGGCACAACTGCATGGATCCCCGTGCAACCAACGTCATTTCATAAGCGATGGAGCCAAGAGACCGAATCTCTCCCAGCCGCATCCGCAGACCGTCCTTGAAGCCCCACATACGCCAGTAATAGGAGGGCATTCCGGTGAGCCGACCACGTTCCGGCTCAGCGTTGGGAGTGACGGCGATGGGCCTGTCGTCCTGGAACGCCCCGCCTCCCCGTCGCGCGTGGATGACGGAGCCGCCGTCAGGGCCGGGCACGAAGACCGCCGCAACAGCGGGACGGCCCTTGTGCAGCACGCCGATCGATGATGCAAAGACGGGCAGGCCGTTCAGGAAATTCGTCGTGCCGTCGAGCGGATCAAGTACCCACACGAATTCGGCGGAGCCGTGTTCCGAGTTTGGGTTCTCCTCGCCGACGATGCCGTGGTCGGGAAACGCCTCGGCAATCGCCGACCGCAGCCATTGCTCGGATTCAAGGTCGGCCTGCGTCACAGGGTCACGCCGTCCGTCGGACTTGTACTCGATGTCCAATGGCTTGCGGAAGTGGCTCAGGAGTATCTCGCCGGCCTTGCGCGCAAACTCGACGGCGCGGCGCTCAATGTCCTCGAGTTGCGCCGCTTCATGTGACTCAACAGTCTGCTGCATCATGGGGCGCTTATACCGCGGCAGGTTGCGTGCGCGTATTGTCTGACATCATCGAAATCCGTCACGCGCCCACCATATCCACGCGCCCATCACCCCGTCAAACGACGCTGCCTGCCCCCTTCACCCTGAGCCTGTCGAAAGGTGAACAAATTGAAGCGCCCCCTGCGCCTAAATCGTCCGGCGCTTGTATGCCGCTGCAAGGGCGAACACGCCGGTGGCAATGAGCGCCATCGCCGGGCCGGACGGAATGTTCATGTAGTAAGAGAGGTACAGTCCGATGACGGCTGAGAGGGAGCCGATAACCCCGCCGGTGATCATGCCGCCAACGAATCGACGCGCGAGCAGGTGACCTGCGGCCGCAGGCGTGATGAGCATGGCCATCACCAGGACGATTCCGGCGGCCTGGATGCCAATCACGATGACCAGCGCGAGCAGAGTCAGCAGGGCATAGTCGACCTTGGTAACAGGGATGCCGACCACCTCCGCGCTGACCGGATCAAATGTGGCATAGACGGCTATGCGGTGAATGGCGTAGAGCCCTGCCATAACCATGGCGGCGAGTCCGAGCGAAACATAGACATCGGTAGTGGACACCCCAAGCACCTGGCCGAGCAGGAGGTCCTCCACGTCCACGGTGAGGCCCTCCGCCGTTGCCAGCATCGTCAGGCCGAGCGCGAACATGCCTGCGAAGACGATACCGACGGACGTGTCCTCACTGACGCCCGTCTTGCGGCTGATGAACCCCATGAGCGCCGCGATGCCGACACCCGCCGGCACGGCTGCTGCCAGCGGGCTGAATCCCAGCATGAATGCCACAACCATCCCGGGCAGGACGGAGTGGGCGAGCGCGTCTCCCATAAATGAGCGCCCGCGCGCGATGACGTACGCCCCGATGACTGGGCACATTACGCCAACAAGGACGGACACGACGAGTGCCCGGACCATGAAGCTGTATTGGAACGGATCGAAGATGTACTCAATCATGAGCAGGGTGCGTTTCTTCGTGCTGCTCCTGCACCGTGGTGTGACCGGGCATTTCGTGCGAGTGGGTTTGGCCGCCAACGGCAAAGACGACGCCGTGGGAACCGTACAGTTCCTCCAACACCTGGGGCGTGAACGCCTCATCTGGCGGTCCGCAAGCGCAGACGTGCCTGTTGATGCAGAGACAAATATCGAACCGCTCGGCAAGATTCGTCAGATCGTGAGTGGCGAGCAGGATGATCTTGCCCTCGTCACGAAGGCCCCGCAGCACCTGAACGATGTCCTCCTGGGCGCCAACGTCCACGCCGCTAAAGGACTCATCAAGCAACAGAACGGACGCTTGTTGGCACAGGGCCCGGGCAATGAACGCGCGCTGCCGCTGGCCGCCGGACAGCTCCGTCATGAGCGCGGATCGTCGATCCCAGAGGTTGACTCGGTCAAGGCTCTGCCGGCACAGCTCCCTGTCCTCCCGGCCGTAGCGCCGCAGCCATCCCTTTGAGCTGGCGCGCCCCATCATGACCACATCCTCAACGGTGACCGGGATTCTCCAATTGATGCTGTCCCGCTGGGGAACATATGCCACGCCGCCCCGGTTGAGAGGCCGCTCTGCGCGAATGGAAGCTGAGCCGTGGTGGACGGGAATGCGGCCGGAGATGGCCTCAAACAGTGTGCTCTTGCCCGCGCCGTTCGGACCAACCACGCCAACCAGCGTGCCGGGTCCGAATTCAAATGAAACATCGGTAAGGACCCGGGTGCCGGACCGCTCGATGGTCAGGTCGTTGACAACAATGCTGGGCGGGCCGGTTCCGGAACCGTTCAGTGAGGCCATACTGGTAGTCCTAAGGAAATGTGACGGAGAATGCAGCTGCGTTCAGGAGATGTGCGTGTGGCCGCTGGATGGAATCGGCCGGTTTTCCTGCGCGCACTTCGCACAGCTGATGTAGAGTTCGATTCGATGTCCGATGATGCTGCCGCCAACCTCGTTGCCTATGAGGCGGAGGACACGCTCAACCGTGCCCGCGTGGAACTCGCCGATGGTGCCGCACGTAACACAAACCGTGTGATGGTGATGCTCCGCGTGGGCGAGCGAATAGCGCGGCTCTCCGTTGATGAGGCTCAACTTGCAGATGATCCCCGCCTCCAGCAGCAGTTTGATGGTGCGAAAGACGGTGGCGCGGCCGATATGCGGCAGATCACGCACCAGGTCTTCAGCAGTGAACCCATCGGTTCTCTTTTCGAGGTTCTCAATAATCTCTCTGCGGGGTAGGGTGGATCGGTAACCTTGGTTTTCAAGGGCCGCGAGAATGTTGGAACCGCGTATCTCGACAGTCATGATACTCAGTCTCACTTTCCCCCAATATCTTCGCGTCTTTCGACTTGGATATGATAAAGATACCTTGTCTCAATACCCCTGTCAACCCTGCGTTCCTCCTCAACGTGGCACGCCCCCGCTCGCCCTAATTCCTGATCAGCAGCCCCGGCTGGCAGGTCATGCAGTAGTCCGTGATGCGGCGATTGGCGCTGAGGCGGCTGATCCGCCCTCCACAGCGCGGGCACTCCCCGTTTGCCTTTCCATGAACGGACAACCATTCGCGCCGTTCAAGATGAATATCCTCGCCCATCAGCTCCCGCAGCATGACGACTGCGCGGCGTGGAACGGCGTAAGCGGCAGCGTGCAGCCGGGCGATTTCGTCCGCCGACAGATCCGCCCGCCTGCGGAACGGCGAAATGCCGGCCTCCCACACAATCTCGTCCGAGTATGCGTTGCCGATGCCTGCGACAAGTGCGCCCCGTGTCAGGATTCCCTTGATCTCGCCGCTGAATCGCCGCAGGCGCGTCGCGAATTCCTCGAGGCTCAGCGGCTCATCGAGAACGTCCGGCCCGGTTTCCTCCAGGCGGGGAATCTCGGTGAGACGCTCCGTCGACGCGTAGTACAGCATCCCCATCTGCCGATCATCCAGGTACCGCAGATCGACCCCATTGGACAGGCCGAGGCTGAGACTCACCGTCTTGGTGACCCTATCCTTCGGTGCCGCCAGCCGCAGACGCCCCGTCAGCATCGGAAACACAACCAGCGCCATCTCACCCGACAAGCTCAAGGTCACGCTCTTCCCATACCGAGAGACGCCCTCGATTGACCGCCCCTCGATGTCCGCCGCCACGTCCATCTCGGAAAAGGTCCGCAGGACAGTCGGCCGTATCACCCGCGCCGACTCAACCGTCGCGCCAACAACGCGCCGCTCCAGCACCTCCCGCACAATCGTCAGTTCCGGCGCCTCCGGCATCCCCCCTCCGTCATTCCCGTGCTTGACACGGAATCCAGTCCTCATTGTCCAAATCAAACGCAGTATCGCACGCCCCCTCCGTCATTTCGGCGCCCCCGCTCACCCTGAGCCTGTCGAAGGGCGAGCCGAGCCCCCGTCCTCCCCGCCTCCACTCCGCCGTTCCCGCCCCACCCCCGTCATTCTGAGCGCAGCGAAGAATCCAAGAACCCAATTACGCCAACCATCCCCGTCATTCCCGCGCACGCAGGAATCTGAATCTCATTGACCCACCCCAACGCTGTACCGCCGTCCAGCTTTGACACGCCCGCGCCGCCAAATTAAGCTGTATTGCACGTTTCGCGCCGCGCCGAGGTAGCTCAGGTGGTAGAGCACGCGACTGAAAATCGCGGTGTCGGCAGTTCAACTCTGCCCCTCGGCACTTGCGAGCGCAGAACGAGCGGCTGTTCGACTCCGGTCGTCGGGACGCAGCGCTGTCATTCGGGATGAGGTCCTGTCATTCCGAGCGGAGCGCAGCGTAGCCGAGGAATCAAAAGAGCCGGAACGCAAGCCGTCGTACGATGTAGTCGGACAAGCGGAAGTGGCGCAGTGGTAGCGCGTCTCCTTGCCAAGGAGAAGGTCGCGGGTTCAAATCCCGTCTTCCGCTCCATTCTCCCACTCCCCCGCACGCCCTCTCCTCCGTCATTCCGGCGTAGGCCGGAATCCGGCCCATAGACTTCCGAAGATCACGTGTTCCAACATACCAAACTACTGTGCTAATCTACCTTTTTGGGTGGATACCATGCTTGAATCTTGGCGTGGGACCAAAGGAAAGGGACTCGGCTGTGATAGTGGCATTCCTCGGTTTTGGGTTAGGTGTCGCGTTGGGCTTGAAAGTCCGTACACCGGGCATGATAGTAGCTGGGATATACATTGTGTTATGGCATGTATGGCTATATCCGTGGTTCCAAGAAGCCACTGACACTGATTCTGCCGTGTGGAGCCTCGTACTGTTGCCTGTTGGCCTTGCTGCTATAGCAGCCGTCTTCTTTTGGTGGTTGGCAGTAGGCACAATAGCTGTTGGAATAGTAAGAGTCTTGAGGAGGATCGTTGAGTGGGTGAACCAAACTTTCTGAACCGCACCCTTTTCCACGGTGATAACCTGCCATTTCTGCGGGGGTTGAACAGCGAGTCAGTCCACCTCATCGCCACGGATCCGCCGTTCAACAAGGGGCGCGACTTTCACGCGACGCCGGACAGCCTCGTCGCCGGAGCAAAGTTCCAGGACCGCTGGAGCTGGGACGATGACGTCGAGGGCGAATGGGTCGACCAGATTACCGACGACTGGCCGAACGTGATGAACGTCATCAACGGCTCCCGCGAAAGCTGGGGCGATGACATGGGTGCTTTCCTTTGCTTCATGGCTGTGCGGCTCATTGAGATGCGGCGCGTCCTTCGCAATGACGGCAGTATCTATCTCCACTGCGACCCGACTGCGAGCCACTACCTCAAGGCTTTGATGGACGGGATTTTTGACCGCAAGAATTTTCGAAGCGAAATCATATGGCAGCGCACTTCTGCTCATCCTTCAGCCAAGCGCTGGGCGAATACGTACGATTGCATCCTTTTCTATACAAAAGGTGCTAAGTACGTCTGGAACCCAACTTACTTCGAATCAGACGACAACTACGTTAGGACACACTACATATACGAAGATGGCCGGGGAAGATATCGCGCCGCTGACCTTACTGGCGCGGGCGTGTCGTCAGGCCCATCAGGACGCGAGTGGCGAGGGTTTAACCCAACCAATATGGGACGACATTGGAGTAATGTCCCTGAACGCCTGGATGAGATGGATTTGCAGGGTCTCATACACTGGCCAGCGAAGCGCGGTGGATGGCCCGCAAAGAAAGTCTACTGGGAAGACTCACAGCGGGGACGGCCAGTCCATTCTATGTGGGTCGACATTCCGCCGGTTAATTCTCAAGCAAAAGAACGGGTCGGCTATCCAACGCAGAAGCCGCTTGCTCTATACGAGCGTATCGTCAACGCGAGTAGTAATCCCGACAATATGGTGCTTGATCCATTTGCGGGGTGCGCGACCACACCGGTCGCCGCAGAACGTCTCGGTCGGCAGTGGATCGGAGCGGATATCTGGGACGGGGCGCATGAGATGGTTCTCAAGCGCCTTGCACAGGATTCGCGTAGGCGGAGCGGCGAGGGAATATGGAAAAGAGACATCAACTACACGAAAGTCGTTCCTGCGCGGACGGATGACGCGGAGGAGGCGGTCCCGTTCCTACAGGTGAAAGAGCGGTACAAGGAGCCCGCCGGGCCTCGCATGACGCGGCAGGAGATGTTTGACCATCTCATCGCGCAGAACGGGCAGCGTTGCCAGGGGTGCGACCGGACGTTTGACGATCCGCGCTACCTGCAGTTGGATCACAACACGCCACGCGCGGACGGCGGCATCAATCACATCACAAATCGAGTGCTGCTCTGCGGGCCATGCAACATGCTCAAATCGAATATCTACACACTGTCGGGACTCCGTAGAGAGAACGCTAAGCGGGGATATATGGCGGGGGGAAGGTGATATGGCTCTACCACGCGCCAAGCTCGAAGAGCTGTCCGACTCGGAAGTTGTCGAGCGATATGACCGACAAGCCAAGCATACTCATATTGGACTTAGTTATTGGGAAGATGAACTCGATCGACGCTTCCACCAACGACAGACAAATGCCATGGTGCGATTCACCAAGTGGATCACCATCTGCACTGTCATAGTGACTCTGGCCACTATCGCTAACGTAGCTGTAGCGCTATTCAACTAACTGTAGCCATACGGCGAGAGGTGCGATTCCCGCTCTCACGGCAATATCCCCCCCACCTGCCACTCCAATTTGCCCCATCCCAAACACTCACCCTATAGTCCCCACACATCACGCCATACCCCGGCGGCCCGACACGCTAGCAGTTGAGCCGTCACTTATCCCCGGGAGCGCAAAAAGGAGGGCGCTCCCTGCAAGGAACGCATCCGCTATCGAAGTACCGGATACCCCTGCGGGATAACGCCACTGTGCGACCACACAAAGGCCGCGCGGCAGCGCCCCGTGCAGTTGCCTCCATCGCCCCTAAGCCACGCCGCGACCCGAGCAGGGACGATGAGAGAGACTCGTGCTCCACACGGGTCGAGCCAAAAGGCTCAGGCAAGTGGAGCGCATGGCGCCCCATGTTGATGTGGCAGCAACATCGGGCGAGCACGGATCAACCGCCTCTCACGTTAGCGCGTGATGCAGGCGAGGGACAAACCGCCCGTCCGGCGATCTCGTCGCCTGGCGGGAGGCGGGCACATGGCCGGCGCCATCGAACGGCCCGTGCTCACCCAGGGTGAGGAACCTGCTGGCGCAGCGGTCCCACCCAGCGTCAGGCGTCCCCTGAACGCAGCTTAATCTGGAGACCGGCTGACGCGGATCAAAGAGGCGATCCGCCATACCGGAGGATCGCTCCCGCGCCACCCGCCCAAATCGACGAGCAGCCCTGGAACCTATAGCGGATGCGTTCCCCAAGTCCACAGGACCGAGAAACAGGAAATCAGGAGGAGGTCACCACCGACCGTAACAAGTGGTCAGCCCAGCCGCCTACTCCGGCCGAAACACCGGCAGACTGATCGTCTCGTTCGCGTCCTCAAATTCGATTTGCCCCTTTGCGCCGATACTCACCGCGTCCGGCACGGGCTCCACGCCGACAATCTTTGTCGGCAGGATGGGCCCCTCCTCCAGCTTGATCAGTGCCGTGATGAACGGCACTTCCTGCGCAAAGGCAGGCGTCGGCGGGCGCTCAACCACGGCATACGCATGCACCTCGCCGCGTCCGCTCGCCTGCACCCACGTGGTATCACGGGAGTGGCATATCGGGCATAGGTCCCGTGGGTAGAAGTACGTCTCATCGCAGGTGTTGCAGCTTCGCAGCCACAACTCGTGCTCGTGGCACTTTTCCCAGTAAAAATCGTTTTCCTGCGTCGGTGTCGGCAGCGGCTTTGGCATGCCCGCAGGCGGTTGATTTGTCATTGTCGTTCTCCCTATGAATTGCTCAGGACCAGTGTCGCGGTGGAGGAAAGCTCGCCGCCGGTGCCATGCACCAGCGACAGGTTGCAGTCCTCAACCTGCCGATCCCCGCTCTCGCCGCGCAACTGCCGTGTCGCCTCGATCAGCAGGAACATGCCGTACATGCCCGTGTGGGCATAGGACAGTCCGCCGCCGCTCGTGTTCATCGGGAAATCGCCGCCCGGCCCCGTCCGCAGGTTCGCCACGAAGTCCGGAGCCTCGCCTGGCCCGCAGAACCCCAGGCTCTCCAGCGTTGTCAGCACCGTGTAGGTGAACGAGTCGTAGATCATCGCAAGGTCGATGTCGTCGTGCGTCACGCCCGCCATCTCCATCGCCCGCGGCCCCGTCTCATGCGCGATGGTGCGCGTGAGGTCCGGCATCTGGCTGATGATCTGGTGGTCGTGACCCTCAGCGGAGCCGAGGATCCACGCCGGCTTCTTCTTCGCGTTGCGCGCCACGTCCGCCGAAACGACCACGCACGCCCCGCCGCCGTCCGTCACCAGGCAGCAGTCCATGATGTGGAACGGCCACGCGATCCAGCGCGAATCATGGTATTCCTCATAGCCCACGTCCGCGGGCCCGATCCAGCTGGGGTGGTTCACAAACGACTTCGGGTTCTGGAGCGCCCACTTTCGCGTGGCGATGGACACGTCCGCCATGCCCTGCCGCACGCGCTCCGCGCCGTACATGTGCATATACCGGCTGCAGGCCATGGCGTAGGCAACCGGCGCGCCGATCATGCCGTAAGGAGCTTCGTACTGCGATCCTGCCGCCGTTGGGTCACGGCCGACGCGTCCACGCGTCGAGCGCCCCGCCTCGCCGTGCGTAATCAGCGCGACGTCGATGAGCCCCGCGTTGATGGCCGCCATCGCGTGCTCAACGTGCGCGAGGAAAGACGATCCGCCGATGGACGTCGTGTCCGTGTACTTCGGCACGATGCCAAGATACTCAGCGACCGATACCGTTCCGACGCCGGCGCAGAACAGCGCATCGACGTCATCCAACGTCAGGCCCGCATCGCGCAGCGCGTTATCCGCCGCCTCTGCGTGATGCTGCATGGACGATTTGTGCGGCACGTGGCCCATCTCATCGGACTCATCAACGCCGATAATCGCCGCCACGCGCGATAGATCACTTGCGGTTGTCATAGACTGTTCCCCCTCCCTATGCGGGCGCTTATCACCCGCTGCCGACACAGTGACATAGGCAGGGCAGACTTGTCACGCGGGCGATGGGTGAGCATGAGAAGCATCTTGACAGCACAAGCAAGAGGCATCATGATGTCTACATGAGAACGACATTGACGCTCGATGAGGATGTTGCGCACAGTCTGCGAGAGCAGGCTGCGCTGTACAACGTGTCTTTCAAGGAGGTTGTGAATGACGCGTTGCGGCGAGGTCTTTCCCCATCTCAACCCAAGGCACGACGACCATTCAAAGTGCGACCTATAGCCGCCGGGGGCTTTCGCCCAGGCGTCGATCCATCGCGCCTCAACCAACTTTATGACCAACTCGAAATAGAAGCGTTCGTCGAGAAAAACTCCAGGTGATCATCCCGGACGTCAACCTGCTCGTCTTCACATACAATTCAGATGCGCCGTCTCATGATGACGCCTTTCGTTGGTGGGAAGGCCTGCTTGGCGGCAACGAGATGGTCGGCCTCCCTTGGGTTGTCGTTGCCGGATTCGTGCGCCTGATAACGAGCCAATCTAGTATGGTGCAGCCCGCGACACCCACGCAGGCCTTGGATACCGTGGATGAATGGTTCACTCATCCACACGTCACGCCAATAAACCCTGGCGCCCGCCACTTGGCGCTCTTTCGGCGGGCGCTTGAGGCGGCCGGTGTCGGAGGAAATCTTGTGACCGACGCCCACATCGCGGCGCTGGCCTTGGAGTACCAGGCCGAGGTCCACTCCAACGACAACGACTTCGGCCGCTTTTCCGGCCTCCGCTGGCACAACCCGCTGACGCAAACCCGATAGTCGTTAGCCCCTGCTCGGCAGCGCCACCGTCGCGTTGCCCGGGGTGACGGCCTCGCCGCGTTGATTGGTGATGGCAAGGTCCACGTCCACGAGATGCCGTCCGTTCTCCTCACGCTTGCCGGTCACGCGGCCTGAGACGGTCAGGGTGTCGCCTTTGTAGTTGATGCCGCGGTACTGCGCATTGACGAACACGATGTCGCCGTCGTCGCCGATCCACTCACGCAGCGCGCTGTGGATATACGAATACCGCAGCGGCCCCTCGCCGAACGCCGCCTGCTGGCCGTTCGCGCGGGCATCGTCGTCGTCCATGTGCATCGGCACAAACTCATCGTTCACGGATGCCCACCGATTCCAGTTCATGAGTGTCGTCGTGCGTGAGAACTGCGGAATCTCAGCTCCGTATTCCACGTCTTGCCAATAGAGTGTCATCGCCTTGCCTCCCACCGTCATTCTCACGCCCTAATACAAAATATTGTTCGTCCTGAACACCCGCACCAGCTCCCCGTTCTGGTTCGTCATGCGCTCCTCAACGACGTAGAACAGCATCAGACCCAGCCCGCCATGCCGCTCATACACCTCCTTGAAGGTGAGAACGGACGTGATGACATCCCCGGGGCGGATCGGCGCGTGATACTCGGACGATGAGCCGGCGTAGAGATACCGTTCCGGCGCGCCGGGCGGCCGCAGGTTGCGTGCCTCCTCAAGCTCCCCCTGTGCATCGTCTATGTGCGTGGGCTGCGGCCCGATGTGTGCCCGACCGACCATCCACCCGAACGGGTTGAACTCATCCGGCGCGACGATCCCGCCAAACCGGGTTTCCTTGGCGTACTCCTCGTCCCAGAAGCGGCGAGGCGGCACCTCAGGCCAATAGGCCGCGATGGCGAACCGGCGTATTTCGCTCTCGGACACCGGCGGCGAAACAAGCGGCGGGCTCTCCGTCCCGATATACGCCTGCACCTCCGGCGTGATATACGTCTCAGGCTCAGATGTCATGGTGATGCCCCCTCTCCCCAGCCTCCATCGCGCAAACAGTGACACAAACAAACAACGTTGTCACGCAGTTCATGTCAACCAAACCGTTCGCCCTGAGCCTGCCGAAGGGCGGCCCCAATGTCATTCCGAGCGCAGTCGAGGAATCAAAAGCCTCAATTGTGCCGACCAAACCCCGTACCGCCCCCACCCGTCATTCCCGCGAAGGCGGGAATCCAGAACTCATCATGTTAACCAAACCGTTCGCCCTGAGCCTGCCGAAGCGCGGCGCCCCGTCACTCTGTTATCGGCCCCCTCACAGATTCAGCGACCTTGACGAGTTCGTCCTCGTGGAGCGCATCAGCGGGCTCAACGTACAATTCGTAGGCCTTTCCTTCACGCCAGAAGATGAGACCCAGGCGGGCGGATTGATCCCAAATGACCGTGGTTCTGGTGGAGTCGCGCTGTTCTGCTAAGTTTCCTCGGGTTATGAATGCGGTCTGATCACCCACCGGGATTTCTTCAGTGAATTCAATGGGGAGTCTCCTCCCTTCAACGCCAAATGGATGTTCCAGCAGCCGCAATTGAGCCCCCATCGGGCCGAGATACCAGACCAAGAGGGGCTTTCCAGGCAAACCCTCGTACCTGCGCACATTGATTAATTTGTAATCGTCAGGGGTATAGCCAATGATTCGCTCAGCCTCTTCATCCGACAGATCAACAAAGGTATCTGCATCCAGGACTCTTGGGACTTCCTGCGTGTCAGTCTCTGCCTCTTCCTCCATCCTCTGAACTAGGTCATCGACCTCGGCGAGAAGCGATTCCATTGGCAATAGCAATGGGCGTTGCAGTGGTTGGTTAATCTGTCCGGACGCGCTTTCTGTGGGAGAAGGCGTATCACTTGGAGCGATAACAGTAACTGTGGTGTCAACCGAGTCGACAATAGGCGCTTTGGTTGCCGGCACCTCTTGCGTACATGCGAACAAGGCTGCACTGCATACAAGGCAGATGGCCAGCAGCACTTTGCGTTTCATGAGGTGGGGCTCCCCACTCGTTATTTACGCGCCACAGCATACTCACCCTTTATGGGGTGTCAAGTAACTGCACGCCTAGTGGACTTCTGCCCTAAGACAACCCACGTACCCTAACCCTAGGCGCGTACGATCAAGGGCCGTAGACAGCTCCTACCGCGGCAACCCCAACCCCCGCTACGCAATGATGCTGAGTTCTACCCCACTCCGGCCGGCAGAGCAACTTCGATGTCTACCATCACGACCGTGGTAGAAACGGTCGCGGGCGCGTCGGAAAATGTTCGGCTCAGCTCTGCAGCGTTCTCAGCCAATGCGTTGCTGTGGAACGCGAGCGCATCCTGAACAGACATTTGAGGGGTAGGAACCGGCTCGCCCTTCTCGATGGTCTCTTCAATGTACAGGGCAATGGCGCCCCGCATGATTTGCTGGATTTCCGTCCACGTGGTCGCTGTAGCGATGCAGCCTGGCAATTCGGGGGAATAGGCGGAGTAGTTGTTTGGCGTCTGCTCGAACACCACGGCGTAAGCCAGTTTCATCGTTCACCACCTCGCAACCCCGCTTGCCGAAGAATACTCAACCACGTGCCTTGGTCGACATCCTCGCTCGGTCTTCCGGCTATGACGACAATTCCCTTCTTTGTTGGATGATGAAAGATACGGTGGCTGCCTCTCATGCGTACAAAGTACCAGCCATCTCGCTCAACTATGCGAATCGCTTCCCGAACCTTCGGCACACATTAAGCTTGCCATAAGAAAGAACGTGTTCAAAGTTCGCTTGCGGCAATCGCCTACCGCGGCAATCCCAATCCCCGCTGCGCAATGATGTTCAACTCGATCTCCCGGCCGCCGCCCGCAAACCGGTTCATCCAGCTCAGGTAGGAGTTCACCTGCGGGTAGCCGTTCATCGGCGCGCGAGGATCGCCCACGTTGAAGATGCCCGACTCCCGCAGCAGCCGGTTCAGAGCGCCAAAGACGTTCGGCGTCATCTCGTCGTGGAATAACTTGGAGAACGCCGACTCCATCGCTGGGACCTCGCCCTTGCTCTGGATCCACGCCACCTGGTACGAGATCATCCTCCCGAGTTCGATCAGCACCCGCGCATCCGCAAGAACGTGCCGCGCGATGGGATCGTCCGTGATGCGCGAGCCGTCTTTCATGGGCGTCTCACGGGCGTAGTCCAAAAAATTCTCGAGGTCGCGGAGGCGGTATGACGGGGCCTCGACATTCGAGCGCTCGAACGACATATTCGTCATGGCGGCGTACCAGCCGCGATTCAGCTCTCCCACCAAGTTGCGTGAAGGCACCCGCGCGCCGTCCAGAAACACCTCAACCCATCGCTGTTTTCCGAGAGCGTCAAACAGCGGCCTGAGCGTGATTCCGGGGTCGTGCATATCGACGATGAAATAGGAGATGCCGCGGTGCTTGGGCGCTTGCGGGTCTGTGCGGACAAGGTAGTGGCCGATGTCCGCCATGTGCCCGCCGGTGTTCCATATCTTCTGGCCGGTGATGACCCAATCGTCGCCGTCCTGCACCGCGCGGGTCTGCAGGCTGCCGAGGTCCGCCCCCGCGTTCGGCTCGCTGAACCCCTGCGAGAAGTTTATCAACTCGCCGCTCGCGATCTTGCCGAGTATCTCTTCCTTTTGCCAGTCCTGCCCGTAGTACATGAGCGTGTGGGCAAAGAAGGTGGGCGTGGTGACGGGCGAGCCGCGATACGCCGCCTCCTCGCGGTACGCCAGCACGCGGCTCAGCGGCGCGTTCTGTCCGCCGAACTCCGTGGGCCAGTGCATCGTGTACCAGCCGCGGTCGGCCAGCTTTTTCGTGTACTCATGGATGCGCCGGTCGTCCTCAACGTGGTGGACGTCATAGGAATAGACGGAGTTGCTGAACGAGTCGATGCCCTGGGCGTCCCACTCGCTCTCGACGAAGTTCCGCACCTCGTCGCGCAGCTGCTGATCCTCGGCAGTGAATCTGAAATCCATCGTTCCCCCAATCTCCCCTAGACCAGCACGCCCGCCTTGGTCAGCTCCTCTGCCTCATCGCTCTTGATCCCCAGCACCCGCTCCAGCACTTCTGCCGTGTGCTGCCCCGTGAGCGGCGAGGGCAGGCGCACCTGCCCTGGCGTCTCCGTCAACCGTACGGTCATGCCCGGGTGCTGGAGCTTGCCCGGCCACGGATGGTCGATCTCAACGACGTACCCCCGCGACCGCAGATGCGGATCGTGGTACAGGTCCTCGCCCGAAGCGACGTTGGCCGCCTTGACGCCGACTTTCTGGCACGCCTGCATCACTTGCCCCGGTGTGCGTCCTGACGTCCATTCGCCGATGGCGTCGTCGATTTCGTCATGCAGCGCGTGGCGTGACTCCCTCGTCGTGGCCTTATCTCGAAGTTCAGCCGGCAGCGCCATGCCCATGAGTTTTGCCAGCGCCTGCCATTCCTCATCCGACTCGCAGGAGATGGCCACCCACTTGTCATCGCCCCTGCACGCATACACGCCCTGCGGCGCGGCGTGTGGGCTGCGGTTGCCGATGGGCTGAGGCGTCTCTCCATTAATGGTGTGTTCGAGTATGGCTGTGCCCATCATCGCCGCCGCGGAGTCGATCTGCGTAAGCTCGATATGCTGACCCTCGCCCGACCGCTCGCGCTCATGCAGCGCCGCCATAACGGACAGCGCAAGATGCCCCGCCGTCACGTAGTCCGTGTACGCCTGCTTGGGCCGCTCATTCACAGCGGAGCCGGCATGCCCCCACAGCGTTGAGATGCCTGCATATGCGCCGATGCACCCGCCATAGGCAAAGTAGTCGCGGATCGGCCCCTCGTACCCGTAGCCCGGCGCGCTCAGCACGATAATGCGCGGGTTAACCTGTTTAAGGTCGTCGTATGACATTCCCCATCGGGGCAGGGTGGCGTAGTGAAAATTCTCCAGTACGATGTCGCTCTCCGCGACCAGCCGCCTGAACACGTCTTTCCCTTCTTCGGAATGAAGGTCCAGCGCGATCGAATACTTGTTGCGGTTGATCTCCGCGTACATCGTGTTGGAACGGAGCCAGGAGTCATAATCGCCCTGGTCGAGGATGCGCCCCTCCGGAAACTTGGTCGACTCGATCCGAATGACCTCCGCCCCGAAGTCGCCCAAATACCGCGCGCCGTATGGCCCGGCCCACGACTTCGTCAGGTCGACAATGCGGATCCCCTCAAGCGGCAGTTTGGCCTCGCCGGAAGTTGAGGCTGTGGGCTGCACGAGACCATTCTCATGCGGTTTCCCAACCCGACCCAATATCTCATCCGTGTGCTGACCGATGGTTGGGGCAGGCCCTTTGATCTCCCACGGCGTGCGACTCAGCCTGAACGGCGCGCCCTGCGTCGCATATGTCCCAATGACGGGATCATCAACCTCTGTCATAACGTTCCGCGCAATGGTATGCGGATGGTTGATAAGCCCGACAATGTCGTTGACCGGTCCGGCGGGGATGCGGCGCGGGATGGAACCCTCAAGAAATTCCTGCACGGTCATCGACCGCGTGAACTCGGACATGCGCTCATCGAGGAACTCAACCGATTCCGCCCGGAGCGCCTGATCCTCAAACATCTCATCCATGATCAGCGGGTCTTCAGTCCATTCGGCGAACGCCTTCCACTGGTGCGGCAGGATGAGGGACATCAATATCCAGCCGTCGGAGCAGGGGAAGTAATTGGTGGGTCGTCCGCCGCTCAGTCCGCCGACGCGCTGGACAATCTCGCCATAAGAAGCGTAGTAGACAAAGTTGAAATACTCGTGCGCCACAACATCCTGCAGAGAGACGTCCACCTCCTGTCCATGCCCGCCGTTCCGCACATGCCACCACGCCAACAGCGTTCCGTATGCCGCGTGCAGCGCCGTCATCTGCACCCCCTGGTAGTGCGGCTGCGTGGCAGGCAAACCGTCACGCTCCCCCTCCATGAACGTCATGCCGCCCGCCGCCCCCGTCGTGAAATCGTTGCCGGCAAACCCGGCATGGATTCCCTTACGGCCATACGGCGTGACGGTGGTCAGGATGATGTCGGGATTGATGGCTGTCAGGGATGCGAAGTCGAGGCCGCGCGACTCCAGTTCCTCCTGGTTAAACGATGTCATCAGGACATCCGCGTTTGGCAAGAGTGAATCCCGGAGGATGCTTACACCCTCTTCCGTTTCGAGGTCGAGAACGACGCTCTTCTTCCCGAGGTTGAACCGCAGAAAATAGAGGCTGCGCGGCTCGGTCGTCGGGCGAGTTGGGTGGGGCGCGATATGGCGGGACGGGCTGCCGCCCGCCGGCTCGATTAGCGTCACCTCTGCGCCAAGATCAACGAGATGCCGTCCGACAGGCTCGATAAGTTCGCCCGCAATCTCCAGCACGCGCAACCCGCTCAACGGCGCAGTATCTGTAGCCATAAGCCTTTACCCCCCAATCGCCGCTACTATGCGCCCGTTTATATCTCGCGGCAAGACCCGACTCTCATTGTCATTCTGAGCGCAGCGAAGAATCTAAGGCCTCCATTGCACCGCCCAATGTAGGCCCCCTCCGTCATTCCCGCGAAAGCGGGAATCTGAATCTCGTAGCGCTGGTACCACGATTAGCCGCCCAAGTCGGAACGCGGCAAGCAACTCAACAGGCCGCCAACGCCTGACCGCGAACCGAGAGCCGTAACGCAGTTACCGTGGCAGCCCCAGCCCCCGCTGCGCAATGATGTTCAACTGGATCTCCCGCCCGCCGCCGGCGAATCGGTTCATCCAGCTGAGATAGGAGTTCACCGCGGGGTACCCGCCCAACGGCGCGCGCGGCTCGCCAACGGTCATGGCGGAGTCCTGCCCGAGTATCCGCGCGATCGTCTCATACACCCGGGGTGTCATCTCATCGTGGAACAACTTGGAGAACGCCGCCTCCATCATCGGGACCTCGCCCCTGCTCTGGATCGACGCCACCTGCAGCGCGAGCATCCGGCCGGTCTCAATCAAAATCCGTGCCTCCGCCAGCAGATGCCGCGTCCGTGCCCCGTCGATCAGCCGACCGCCATCGATGCGAGCCCCCCGCGCGTAATCGATGAAACGCTCCAGGTCCCGCAGCCGCCGCGCAGGAGCTTCGATCTGCGATCGTTCAAAGGAGAGTGTCGTCATGGCGGCGTACCAACCTCGGTTCTCCTCGCCGATGACGTTCCGAGACGGAACACGGACGTTGTCCAAGAAGATCTCGCTCCACCTGCGGCGTCCCAGCGCGTCCATCAGGGGACGCTTGACGACGCCCGGAGTGTTCATGTCGATGATGAGATATGAGATGCCGCGGTGTTTCGGCGCATCCGGGTCCGTCCGCACGAGGTAGTGGCCCCAGTCCACCCACGGATGATGCCCCTGGCTGTTCCAGATTTTCTGGCCGGTCACAACCCAATCATCGCCGTCGCGGACGGCGCGAGTCTGCAGGTTCGCCAGGTCGGCTCCTGCGTTTGGCTCACTGAAACCCTGCGACCACGAAATCAGCTCGCCGCTGGCGATCTTTGGCAGGAAGAACTCCCGCTGCCAGGGCTGTCCGTGGAACATGAGCATGGGCGCCTCAAAGCCGGGCTGGGCGATGGGCGCGCCCCTGTAGGCCATCTCCTCGCGGTAGGCGATCTGTGTGGTGAAGGGAACGGCCTGCCCGCCGTACTCACGCGGCCAGTGCATGGTGTACCAGCCCTTATCGGCCAGCTTGCGCGTGAATTCCTGGAACAGGACCTCGTCCTCGGCCGTATCAACGTCATAGGAATAGACGGAATTGATGTGTGACTCGTATGGCGAGTGCCAGTTGGCCTCCACGAACTCGCGCACCTCTCGCTTCAGGGCCTCATCCTGTTCGGAGTAACTGAAGTCCATCGCGTCGCGTCCCCCCTTCCAGCTTGCCGCCATCCGGCACAAAGTGTCTGCGCCGCCACTATGCGCCCGATTCTGCCTGCCAATCAAGGCCGCGTTTCGAGCAAAATGGAACAAATCATCCAAAACGGGTTGACAAGCGAACGCCCGTTCGCTAAAGTGAGTTCACTCCTCCTTCTCCCTGAACCATCTCCCCGCGCAAAAAGGATGGATGGGAGAACGGCGCTTCCCAAGGGTAGGGGAAAGTGCCAAAGAGATGCGGCGCGGCGGTTGACCGCCGCGCCGCAGTCTTCTTCCAGGGAGAGCCGGTCGCTTGAGGGACTGCTCGGAAGATGAGCGCCTTTGACTCGACCCATGAGGATGTGTAACGTGGTTACACAACATAGCCACGAATGGATGGAATCTCATGGCAAGAGTACAACTGGTCATCCCGGACGCGGATCGCGCAATGTTCGTCCAACAGGCCAAGAAAGAGGGCCTTTCCTTTAGCGCATGGCTCCGCGCCGCAGCGCAGGACAGGCTGGAGAAATCCCGGAACTCGCGCCGCTTTGCGTCGGAGGAGGATGTGCGAGAGTTCTTCAAGCGGATTGATGAGCGACATGAAAGGGAAGGACTGGGGCTGGAGCCGGATTGGGAAGAGCACAAGCGTTGGATCAACACTCCACGGCCAAGTGTGCAGGAGGCGGCTCGGAACAGTATGCCCGATGTTGACTGGGATGCTCTTGGCTGGGTTGACTCTCCGCCTAAACCATGATTTTTGTTGATTCAAACGTACTCATGTATTCGGTGGGCCGTCCTCATCCATTGCAGGCGCCCGCCCGCCGGTTCCTTGTAGAGTCTCTCGAAAACCGTATTGACCTGGTTACATCCGCCGAAGTGTTGCAGGAATTAGCCCACACGTACTTGCGAGTTGGCAGGGTGGCTGATTTCGACGACGCTTTGGGACATATTCGATCCTTTCAGATTGCAGTCTGGCCCTTGGAACAGGAAGACGTTGAACTCGCGCGCGCGCTCGCGGAACAATACCCACAGTTGCAGTCAAGAGACCTCTGCCACCTGGCCAGTTGCCAACGGCGTGGTGTCGACCAAATCAAGACCTTTGATCAGTCGTTCGCAGCGGTGGTCGATCCCCAATAGAACGTATCGCGGCATTTGGCCTATTGCTTAGCGTCAAATGCCGCCCGTATAATGGCGCTTGCGCCCAAAATCTTGATATGGGGGAAGGTGAGATTGAATGCTCTAGGGACACATGTGCTGGTGGAACTCCGCGATTGCGATGCCCTTGCGTTGGATGACCTGCAAACCGTCGAATCCACGCTCCTTGATACCGCGAAACGCATCGGCGCAACAATTATCGGACACGCTTTTCACCAGTTCAGCCCCCAGGGCGTTACAGGTGTAGTCATCATCGCCGAATCTCACATCTGTATCCACACGTGGCCGGAGCACGGCTACGCCGCCGTTGACATCTTTACCTGCGGAGATACCTCCCGGTTAGAGGAAGCCACAGAGGCCATCGGCGACGCTTTTGGTTCTCAGGATCAGTCGGTTGTCACGTTGCAGCGGGGGCAGTTGGATCCGTCCCTGACCGCCGTGACCCGCTCGGAGCACGATTTCGCCGGTGTCGCGGGCGCCTGATCAACCGGCTGCGGACAACGGTCCGGCCAGCCACGACGCGCTTCCGTATTCCAATAAAGAGTGGGCGACTGAAGCTGTCACTCCGGATCTCCACCAGCTAACCCGTATCCGCCGCGTCGTCTACGAGGGCCGCACCAAATACCAACAGGTCGAAATCCTGGACACAGAAATCTTTGGCCGTGTCCTGCGCCTCGACGGCAAAACGCAGTCCAGCCAGTCGGATGAATACGTCTACCATGAGGCTCTTGTTCATCCGGTGATGCTCCATCATCCCGCGCCGCGCCGCGTGTTCATTGGCGGTGGCGGTGAGGGTGCCACATTAAGGGAAGTACTGCGTCATCGCTCCGTTGAGAGCGTCGTGATGGTGGATCTCGATGAAGAGGTCGTGAACCTCTGCAAGGAACATCTGCCTACATGGCACCAGGGCGCGTTTGATGATCCGCGTGTCGAGCTGCGTCATGAGGATGCGCTTGCCTACCTTGAAAATGCCGATGAGCCGTTCGACGTGATGATTCTCGACCTTGTTGATCCGATGGAGGCCGGCCCCGCCTACCGCCTCTATACGCAGGAGTTCTATCGCATGGCGAGTGAACGTCTGACGGACCACGGCGCGCTCGTCGTGCAGTCCGGCCCGGCCATCGCAGGCATGACCGCTGGCCCTGCCACGGATATGAACAGCCACGAGCCCGAAGCGCTCACTGATCTTGTGCGTGGATTCACGGCCCTCCATTACACCCTCGATAGCGTATTCCCGGTCGTCACCGGTTACAGCCCGGTGATCATGGACTTTGGCGGCGCGTGGAGTTTTGTCCTGGCGTCAAAGAGTGGCGAAGACCCTGCCGGACTTGCACCGGAGCGGATTGACGCACTCATCGCAGATCGAATCAACGTGAGCCTCCGCTACTACGACGGAATCACGCATCGACACATTTTCTCCCTGCCAAAGCCGTTGCGGGACGCGCTGGCGGCCGAAACATGGATTGTCACCGAGGAACATCCGCTCCTCGTTCCTTAAATGGATGCGCGGCATTAAGCTTTGTGCGTCATAATGGCACTCACAATGACTATGGTGCGACAGGCGCACGGGAGGTAGGTGGATCATGCCGCGTCTAACTGGAGGGCAGGCTCTTGTGCAAGCGCTCAAGCGCGAGGGTGTGGAGGTAATCTTCGGACTGCCCGGCGTGCAGCTCGACTGGGCATTCGACGCGCTGTATGACGAACAGGACTCCATCCGCGTGATTCACACGCGGCATGAACAGGGCACGTCATACATGGCGGACGGCTACGCTCGCTCAACCGGCAAGATTGGAGTCTGCTTGGTTGTTCCGGGGCCCGGCCTCTTGAACGCGGCGGCGGGTCTGTCGACCGCGTACGCGACCAACTCACCTGTGCTCTGCATTGCCGGGCAGATTCCCACGCACCATCTCGGCAAAGGCAGGGGCGCGCTGCATGAGATCAAGAACCAGCTTGAGACCATCGACGCCGTCACCAAGTGGGCCGGACGCGCCATGGACGCGACGGATGTGCCGGGGCTTGTTAATGAGGCCTTTTATCAACTCAAGTCCGGCAGGCCGCGCCCGGTGGAGATCGAGGTGCCGGTGGATGTTCTGATGACAGAGGCTGATGTTGAGTTCTATGAGCCCGGCATGCCGCGCGCGATTGAGGGAGACCCGGAGCTGCTGGAAAAGGCAGCGCAGGCGCTTGGAAATGCCGAGCGGCCATTGATCTTCGTCGGTGGCGGCATTATCTCCAGCGAAGCAACTGCGGAACTGCAGGAACTTGCGGAGATGCTTGGCGCGCCGGTGATCGTTTCCCAGAACGGACGCGGGGCGCTTTCAGATCGCCACCCACTCGCTCTGCCATCCATCGCTGCGTACGATCTGCTGCCCAACGCGGACGTTATTCTCGCGGTTGGCACGCGGTTCGTGATGCCCGGCCCCAACCCGTATCCACGAGATGAGGACCAAACGGTCATCCATGTCGATATTGATGAGTCTGAGCTTGACAGGAACGTCGCCCCGGACCTTGGCATCGTTGCAGACGCCAGGGGCGCGCTTTCCGATCTTATCCGGCGTGTGCCGCGCCACAATAGGTCGCGCGAATCACGTGACGAGGAGATGGCCGCAGCCCGCGCCACGGTGCAGGAGAAGCTCGCGGCGATGTCGCCCGTTTCCGAATTCGCAGGCGCGATTCGCAAGGCACTGCCGGAGGAGGGCATCTTCGTGACGGAAGTCACCCAGGTAGGGTACTTCTCCAACCAGGGATTCCCCGTGTACTCCCCGCGCAGCTACATCGGCGCGGGCTACCAGGGCACGCTCGGGTATGGCTTCAACACCGCGCTCGGCGTCAAGGTCGGCAACCCTGACAGGCCTGTCGTGGCGATCTCCGGCGACGGCGGATTCATGTACGGCGCGCAGGAGCTTTCGACAGCCGTCCGGTATGGCATCAACTTGGTGACAGTTGTGTTCAACGATGGCGCGTACGGCAACGTGCGCCGCACCCAGGACACGGCATTCAACCATCGCCTCATCGCGTCCGACCTGCATAACCCGGACTTCGTGAAGTTTGCGGAGTCGTTCGGCGCGCAGGGCCGGAAGGCGGAGACGCCGGAGCAGCTGACCACACAGGTGGAGGAGGCGCTCAAGGCGGAGGCCCCGGCGCTCATTGAGGTGCCGTTGGGCGTCATGCCCAACCCGTTCCAAATGTTCTCCCCGCCACCGGAGATGATGGAGCGCGCGCTGGAACTGGCCAAGCGCTAATAGACCACTCTGCTACATAGGGCAAAAATCGGGGGCGGCTTATATGAGCCGCCCCCGATTCGTTTTGCGCCGATTATCGTCCCACGCCGCTGGTATGCTTAGTGGAGATTGGTTTCTCCTATGACTACCGCAGCAGCGCGCGATATTCTCGAAAACCTAAACGACGAACAACGTGAGGCAGTTGAAGCTGTCGATGGCCCCGTTCTGATCATCGCCGGCCCCGGTTCCGGCAAGACCCGCGTCATCACTCATCGCATCGCCTACCTCGTGCGAACACTCGGTGTTAACCCGCGGCGCATCCTTGCCGTCACCTTTACAAACAGGGCAGCACGAGAGATGCGCTCACGCGTTGAAGGACTCATCGGTGAGCAAGCGAATCAACTAACCATGGGGACGTTCCACGCATTCGGCGCGCGCATCCTGCGGCAGTATGGCGAGGAGATTAACGTCCCCAACGACTTTGTCATCTACGACCAGGATGATCAGACCAGCGTGATGCGACGGGCCATCGAGGCCGAGGGTCTTGACCCGCAGTCGTATCGTGCACCGGCCATTCTCAATGCTGTGAGCAGTGCGAAGAACAGCATGCTCACGGTAGGGGACTACCGGTCGCAGGCAGGAAATCGCTACGAAAATATCGTCGCCTCCTGCTATGACCGCTACGAACAACTTCTACAAGCTGCGCACGCGGTCGACTTTGATGATCTGCTGATGAAGCCTGTTCTTTTGCTGCGGTCCAACCTTGAAGTACGGGCCACACTTCAGAATCGCTATAGCCACATGATGGTGGACGAGTGGCAGGACACGAATCGCGCGCAGTATGAGCTGACCCACCTCATCGCGGCCGAGCATCACAATCTCTGTGTTGTTGGTGATCCGGATCAATCCATCTACTCATGGCGAAATGCCGACATCCAGAATATCCTCCGCTTCGAAAAAGATTTCCCGGAGACGCAGACAATTCCGCTCGGTCGAAATTACCGCTCAACGTCCACCATCGTTGATGCCGCCCACGCGCTCGTGAAAGCAAACAAGGACCGCAAAGAGATTGAACTGGTCGCGAATAAAGGCTCAGGCTCCAGGGTCACTATTGAGCCGACTGACGATGAAGAGTACGAGGCGCTCTATGTCGCTGAGGAGATCGAGCGGCTAGTGAACGAGGATTCTATGCGGTACGGCGACTCCGCGATTATGTACCGCACCAACGCCCAATCTCGCGCGTTTGAGGACGCTTTCAACCGGGCGGGTATACGCTACCGCATCATCGGCGGGCTGCGTTTCTGGGAACGGCGCGAAATCAGGGATGTCGTCGCCTATCTCCGGGTACTCCGCAATCCGTTCGACGACATCAGTCTGTTGCGGATCGTCAATGTGCCTACTCGCGGCATCGGCAGGCGGTCGCTGGATCTCTTACAGCAATGGGCGGAGGTCAACGGCTTGCCCCTGTACGCGGCCATGCAGGTTGCGGCGGACGGGCAGGAGTCGAACGCGCCTGTTCTGCCGGCACAGTCGCAGGGCCCCGTCCGCGCGTTCGTCCGGATGATGAGCGGGTTGATAGAGGCATCGCAAGAAAAGGACATCCTTGAGTTCTTTGACCAGGTTCTCCACGACACGGACTACAGGGATTTCATCCTTGCAGACGAAAACGCTGAGGATCGCCTGGATAACATCGATGAACTCCGCAATGTCGCTGCCCAATATCAGGCTTTAGCCCCCGGTGAAGCGTTCGCGGCATTTCTCGACCAGGTGGCGCTGTCGACTGATCTTGATGCAGCCATACGCGATGAAGGAGCGGAACGGCAGGACGCAGTGACCCTCATCACGCTCCACCAGGCCAAGGGGTTGGAATTTCCCGTCGGCTTCATCGTGGGCTGTGAAGACGAACTTTTGCCGCATATCCGGTCCATCGAGTCGGGTGACCCGGCAGAGATGGAAGAGGAGCGCCGCCTGTGCTACGTCGGCATGACGCGGGCCAAGGATCGCCTCTATATGACGTACGCGCTGCGGCGAAACACGCGGGGACAATACGGCCCGCGCAAGGCGTCACGCTTTCTTCAGGATCTGCCGGACAACCTGGTCAAGCGGCGGATGCCGTCGCTGTCCGGATTCTCCGGCCCGCGAGAGCCCATGCCGGAGCCGCAGTTGGACGTGCCAAAGGCGCCCGCGCCGTTCAGGGCCGGCGACCATGTGGGTCATGCGAGGTTCGGACAGGGCGTTGTCGTGGCGTGTCTGGAGACGCCGACGCGGGACGATTTTGAGGTAACGGTCGCTTTCAAGGGGCAGGGCGTCAAGCGCCTGCTAGCCGGACTTGCCGGATTGGAGAAACTGAACTGACCTGGAGCAACCGCCCCGCACGGGTGGAGATGGTTACGGACCCTCACGGCCTTGCCGGGCTGGTTGAGCGGCTGTCCCGTGAGCAGTGCATAGTTATCGACACTGAATCCAACAGTTTCCACCGCTTTCCTGATCGCGTTTGCCTGGTGCAGATAGCCGCGAAGGGCAGGGCATGGGTCATCGATCCTCTTGAGATGACGACCGATGATGTCGCGCCGCTGGGTGCGCTGATGGCCAATCCCGATGTTGAAAAGGTCATACACGCCGCCTCCAATGACGTCCGTGTCCTGGACAAGGAGTGGTCATTCCGGGTTGCCAACGTCTTTGATACGAGCATCGCCGCGCAGTTCTGCGGCATGCGGCGTGTGGGGCTGGACTCGGTTCTGCTGGATGCGCTCGGCGTCGCCATTGTGAAATCCAAGAGCCTTCAACGGGCGGACTGGACGATCCGGCCACTGCCCGATGAGGCACTCCAGTATGCCGTTGATGATGTGCTGCACCTGCAGGACCTGCGCGATGAATTGGTGCGGCGGCTTGAGGAATTGGGGCGTATTGAATGGGCCAAAGAGGAATTTCGGCGGCTTGAAAGCGTCAGGTACCGCACGCCTGACCCGCCTGAAATCGCGTTCCTGAACGCCAAGGGCAGCCGGGCATTGGATCCTCAGGAGTTGGCAGTGCTTCGCGAGTTGTACGTCTTTCGGCACAACGAGGGTATGCGACGCGATACACCGCCGTTCAAGATCATGAGCGATGCAGTCCTGACGACCATTGCAGCGGCGGGAGAAAACAACCTGACCGAGATTGAGGGTATCCCGGCGAGCTCACTGCGGCGGTATGGCAGGCGGCTGCAACGAGCGCGGGAGCGCGGGCTTGCGGCCGAGCCTGTCACGCGGCCGCGAAACGGTAATGCAAACTCCAACGGCGTTGAGGGTCGACCGACCCGAGAGCAGATCGACCTGCTGCGTGCTCTCAAGGCGTGGCGGAGTGAAAAGGGCGAAGAATTGGATCTGGACCCGGCCCTAATCTGGCCGATGCAGAGCCTGGAACAACTGGCGCGTGATCCGTCGCTGCTGAGTGATGAGACAGGGGAAGGCGCATCCGTCGTGCGAGAATGGCAGGCGCGTGAGTTTGGAGAATCACTCGCTGCTGCACTTGAGATGCCGCAGAATTGAACGAAGGAGAGGGGTAACATCATGGCGATTGAGCGAATACAACCGGACGGGCTGAGCAAGCCGGCGGCCTACACGCAGGTAGTGAAGGTTGGCAATTTCATCCACATTGCCGGCCAGACGTCTCAGAATGCCGCAGGTGAGATTGTCGGTGTCGGCAGCATTGAAGAGCAGGCGGAGCAGGTGTTCAGCAACTTGGAAGTCGCGCTTGCATCTGTCGGCGCGACGTGGGCGAATGTGATCAAGGTCACCACGTTTCTAACGCGCCGAGAGGATCTCGAGGGCTATCGGGCCGCGCGCCAGCGCCACATCCCCAACGACCCGCCCGCCAGCACGCTGCTATTCATCAGCGGCCTCGCCCACCCGGACTACCTCATAGAAATAGAAGCCACCGCAGTCCTGGACTAGGCCGTTTCGGTTGAGTCCCCCCGCATCCCCTCCCAGACGTCTCGCTTGATGTCCATCAACATGAAGCGATAGCGGCCCTGCTCACGGAAGCCGGTTTGCGTGAAGCCGGCCTTGCCGAATGCGCGTTGGGCGCGGACGTTCCAGTCCAGCGTCTTGAGGTAGACGCGGTTTAGCTCCAGCTTATTGAACATCCAGCTTGTCAGAAGCTTGACGGCATCCGTGCCGTACCCGCCGTTCCAGTAGGCGCGGTCGCCGATCATGATGCCCAGTTCAGCCTCCTTGGCGCGCCGGTCAAGGTCGTAGTACATGCAGTTGCCGATATGCTTGCCCTCAGACAACTCCACGATGGCGAAGCGGTGACTGCGCTTGGAGATGTAGTTCAGGTCGTCCTTGTGGATGGGGGCGTACTGCTCATAGGTCATCTTGAGCGGGTAGGTGGCGTCCAGCTCGGCCAGCTCATCGTCCGAGCGCCACAGGTAATCGTTCCACGCATCCATCTCGGCCTTGTCTCTCAGGCCGACACGCTCTCCTGTGACGATGAGCGGCTTAGGGTTGGCGGCCATCGGCTCCGTCCGGGTTGTTAGCCATCGCGAGAATGGCCCTGTTAAGAATCTCCACATCCGTATCGTACGTCATACTTGCCAGCGTGACGGGTTCAAGGGGCAGCCACTCAACGCTGTCGAATTCGCTGTCATGGTCGTAAACGCTGCCGCCGGTTGGCTCCATCAGGTAATGGTAGACCCGTTTGTCATGCAGTACTCCTTCCGCCATGAAGGTATAGCGCACGCTGCCGAGTTCCCCGATGATGGCGACACTCAGCCCGGTCTCCTCTTGTACCTCACGCAGTGCAGTCTCCTCCCGCGTCTCGCCTGCCTCCGGCGTGCCCTTCGGCAGCGCCCAGAGCCCGGTGGCGGCGCGGCGGCAGATAACGACCTCAAGGCGCGCGTCCGGCGTGCATCGGACGACCACGCCGCCCGCCGAGACATCATATTGGACACCGCGGTGATCTTCTGAATTCTCGCCGGTCATGAGGTCTACCACTCGTCCTCGAACTCGTCGTCGTCAAGGTCCTCATTGATGCCGAGATTGTCATCGAAGTTCTCGAAGAGGTCATCCTCCGGGTCGTCGCTCACCGGGGAAACCGCATCCGCCGCGCTGCCGGCGGACTTTCGCAGGATCTCCGCGTTCGTGTCGAAGCTCTGCATGCTTTCCAGCGCGTCCAGCGCGAGTTCTCGAAAACTCTCGTCCGAATGCTGGAGGAATCGGCGCAGCACCCGCTGTGCCGCGGGGCCGCCGATGGCGCTCAGGGCCGTCACGACAGCTCCTTGAATCTCCGTGTTCTCCTCCATGCCCATGCGGGCGAGGGCGGGAATCAGGCGCTCATCACCCATGCGCCCCGCTGCGCCGGCGGCCTCAAAGCGCACCTCTTCTGAGTCGCTCTCCATTTCCTCGCGAATATAGGTAAGCCAGGACGTGTCTGCGTTCTGCCCCATGGCATAGAGAGCGGACGCGCGAAGTGTTTCGCTGGCGCTGTCATAGGTTTCAAGAATGAGTTCCCGCACCTCTTCGGAGGTAAATGCGGAAACGGCCTCAATCACGCGGCGGCGCACCTCAAATGACGGCTCCTGCTCGTTGCGAATCACGTCAAGCAGCCCCTCACGGATCCGGTTTGAATCACGCTCCAGCAGGTCGCCAAGTTCGGCGAGGACGGCGAAGCGGCCGAGCGATTGGGCTGCGGTGGCCCGTACGCGCTCTTCACTGTCAAACAGGAGCCGCTCAAAGAGCGGTTCAATCAGCGCGCGGTTATCGCTTTCCCACAACCCTAGAATTGCGGCTTCCCGGACCTCCTCATCTTCGTCCTCCATCAGGGTCATGAAGATGCGGTCAAAGCTGTAATCGACGTTCTCCTCCGCGAGTTCCACCAACTGGCCAACGATGGAGCGCCGGTATTCAAAATCGATGTCGCGCAGGGTGTCGATTACCCGGCCCAACTCATCACGATCGGGGTCGGATAACTCAGCAAGAGAGGCGGCTGTGACGCCGCCGGGGTCTTGTCGTATTGCGTTGATAACGCTTTCGACACCGTCCGACTGCATGAAGAGTGTTCCCCGCGCGGTTAGTCAGAGTCCGTCTTTGGAGCGATGGAAACGCCGTCACAGAGGATCGCGGGCGTGGACAGCGACCCGCCCAGCTCCGTCGGTTCAGCCCCGATGGCCATGATGTCCTTGAGGATGTCGTAGATGTTGCAGTGGAGCATGGTGTCCTTGACACGGCCAACCACCTCGCCGCCCTGTACACGGTAGCCGAGCAGGATGTTGCCTCCCGCGTCGCCGCCCAACACGTTGCCCTGTCCCATGCCGATAAGCCGTTCGACGATCACCCCGTCGCCCATCGCGCGGAGCATGTCATCGAACGAGGCATCGCCGGGTTCAATGGTCAGATGTGTTGTGCCCGCGCCGGGCATCGCGCCGAGTCCACGTGAGGCGCTGCCCGTCGGCTCAACGCCCGCCTTTGATGCCGATTGCAGTTCGTACAGGATGGTGCGGAGCACGCCGTCCTCCACGAGAAACTGCCGACGGCTCGGAACACCCTCGTCGTCATAGGAGCGGGAGGGCGGCTTGAGTGGGAGCGTGGGGTCATCGACGATGGAAAGCCGCGTGTCAAAGACCTGCTCGCCGATACGGCCCTCAAGCGGCGACGACCCCTGCAGCACTGTCTTGCCGTTGATGCCTGACAGAAACGGGCCAAGCAGGACGGATGAGACGGCGCGGGGCATGAAGAGGACGGGCATGTGTCCGGCAGGGGTGGACGCGATCTCCTTGCCCCATTCGATCTGCTGCCGCATTCCGTCAATGTGCCGCTGCATATCCCAATCCGGGCTGCAGCCGCGGTCGCCCTCGCCGATGAAGAACATATCCGTGCCGCGAATCAGCGTTCCGGAGACGAACAGGCCAAAGCCGCTCTTGCGGTGGCCGAAGCTGACGCCATTGGAATTGAGGAACGCAAAACTGCTTGTGCTGTGTGTGAGACTCGCGCCGTACAGCGCCTCCGGCTCAAGCGGCTTGGCGTCATCCAACAGCCGCCGCCCCGCCTCCACCATCGCCTCCGTCGTGACTTCCTCGATGGCGGGGTCGTACGTTTCGATGGAGGGAGTACCCGGCGACGGGTCGGGCAGGTTCAGTTCCGATTCAGGGCCGTAGCGGGCGAGCTCGATGGCGCGGTCGACAAGCTCCTCCGTCTTATCAGGGTCGTTCGTGGATGAGACACCCATGCGTCCGTCTACAAACACGCGGATTCCGAGTCCCCATGTCTGGCGTGTTGAAATCTCTTTCAGCTTTTCGGCTTCAAAACTGACCGGCGTGGACTCGCCTTCGCTGGCAAACACCTCGGCGGCGGTTGTCTTGCCGCGCGCGTAGGCAAGCGTCCGCTCCAGCAGCGCCATATCCTCGTCGGTTGGCCGTTGCGTCATGGCCTAAGCGCCTCCGACGAGGCAGTTCTGGATGCGAATATGCGGGCTGCCGTTGGAGACGGGCAGGGGGGATTGGCCCGCCTTGCCGCATCCTCCGCCCTGGTTCATGTCGAGATCATTGGCGACCGCATCCAGGTTCTCAAGCGTGGTAAAGACATTGCCGGAAAGCACGACAGGCCGCAACAGTTCCTCGATGCGGCCGTTGCGGATGCGGTACGCCTCACCCGCGGAGAACGTGAACATCTCCATGGACGTCATGCCGCCGTACCAGTTCTTGCAGTACACGCCGTCCTTGACCTCAGAGATCAACTCCTCAGCCGTGGCCGTTCCCGGCTCGATGAACGTGTTTGTCATGCGGACGATGGGCGCGAATCGATAGTCCATGGCGCGCGCGTTGCCCGTCACGCCCTCGCCCATCTTGCCCGCCGTCTCACGCGAGTGGAGCCGTCCCACCAGCACGCCCTCACGGATGAGGTCGGACTTACGCGCTGGAATGCCCTCGTCGTCGTAGTCATAGGAGCCGCGGAGGCCGGGGACGGAGGCGCCGTCCACGATGTTCAAGTGCTGACCGCCGAAACGCCGCCCCAGCACCATGATCTCCTTCATGCGGTCATTCTCATAGACGAAATCCGATTCCGACAGGTGTCCGAATGCCTCATGCGCGAACACGCCGCCGAGGATCGGATCGCAGATGACCGTGTACTCGCGCCCCTCCACTTGCGGCGCGTCCAGCAGCGCGACGGCCTTTTCAGCGATCTCGCGCATCTCGCCGTGACGGCCCTCGAGGACGGCGTAGTCGCCGAGGCTGCCGACGCTGACGCCGTATTGCTGAACATCGTTCTCCCTGCGGGCCATTGCGCGTCCGTTGAACGTCACGTCCACGCGCTCCTGTCGGATGTACGACCCCTCGGAGTTGGCGAAATGTGTCACGCGGCGGCGGTTGCCGGAGGCGATGAACGTGCTCTGGATATTCGGCACGGCCCACATAGCCTCAACGTATTCTTGTAACAGCCCCACCTTCTTGTCGAGAGGAACAAGGAACGGGTCATTATCCAGGACGGGCGGTGGCTCTGCGATGACCGGCTCCCCGCGAACGAGTTCTCCGCCCTCGCCGGAGGCCAGGTGTGCTTGCCGTACTGCCGTCGCAACGCGCTCGCGCAGGTTGTCAGACTGCGTGAACGTCACGAAACCCCATGCGCCGTTCACGTATGCCCGCGCCGCGCCGCCTCTGCTCGATGAGCCGCCGATGTCATCGATCTCGTGTCCCCGCATGGAGATATGATTCGTGTCCAGTTCTTCCAGCCGCAGCTCGATGTAGTCCGCGTTATGGCCGCTGAGGGCCTGCGTCATCTCGTCACGCATCAGCGTCTACCATGGTGAAGGTAGGTCTGCAACTGGCAGAGTGAAGGCGAATAAATGGAAGCCATGCCTGGAATGAACGGGAAACTCATGGGGAAAGTCTAGCACGCGATGACCACGAAACGCCGCCGACCAACCGTCCGCGCCAAGAGGGCGCAGGATGTCTTTGCGCTGCTGCATGAGCAGAACGGCGATCGCCTCTGGTTCAAGCGCGCCGAACCGATGGACGAGTTGATCTACACCGTGCTCTCACAGCACACGTCCGACCTCAACACCGACCGCACATTCGCGGACCTGCGCGAAACGTTTCCGACGTGGCAGGAAGTTGTCGATGCGCCTACGGAAGCGATTCAAGAGACCATCAAACATGGCGGCCTATCGAAGATCAAAGCCCCGCGCGTTCAGGCCATCCTGCAGGAGATTCATCGGCAACGAGGCGAATACAGCATCGATTTCCTTGCGGACATGCCCTTCGACGAGGCGCGCAAGTGGCTGTTGAGCCTGCCGGGTGTGGGCGAGAAAACGGCGGCGTGCGTGCTGCTGTTCAGCCTCGGCCGCCCCGCGCTGCCCGTGGATACGCACGTCCACCGCGTCTCAGGCCGCCTCGGCCTCATCCCCAAAAAGATGAATGCGGACAAGGCACACTACCAACTGGAGTCCATGTTGGATGACTCACAGATCTACCAATTCCACGTCGATCTGATCGAACACGGCCGCCGCGTCTGCCACGCCCGCCGCCCCAACTGCCCGGAGTGCGTCCTCTCAAACCTCTGCCCCAGCAGCACAGAGAAGGGGTAAGGGTGTCTAGCTTATCTCACGGCGTGAACTTCCAGGTGAACGCCCGCGTGCTCTTGGAGACATCCAATTACATCAAAGAGGTTCCGAGCGTTGGGGTTGCCTTTCGGCCCGAACATACGCATGAGGCTTTTTGGCGGCTTATCAACCCGTGACGCCAGTTCTTGGAACCCGATGGTGGCGTTGATGTAGTCGCGCAACAGAATCTTGCCGGGTTCGATCTCGCCCGTGAGCAGACATTCAATGGCTTCCTTCAGCAGGCCATCCCTAAAAGTAGGATCCCGTTCTGCCAATTCCATAACCGTCTCGGAAAAACTCCTGGTCGGTGGCATGGCTACCTCTCTTAACTGTCAGGCAACGGGTGAAAATTGATGTTCTTCACGGTGCAAAGCTCGTCCAACCATGGTCGGGCTGCAGCCAAAATGGGCGGCGATGGCGCGTTGGGAGAGGCCCGTGCGCCTATGGACGGTAATCATGGCGGCGTAGCGGGCGGCGACCTGCTGCGGCCGCTTGCCTTTGCCTAGGATTGCCGTGACCTTGACGCCGTGCGCCTTGGCGACTTCATCGATGATCGCGTCGACCTCTTGACGTCCGGAAGTCAAGGGTAGATTGGTAGTAGTTGCAGAGAAATGGGCCTCACTAGTGTCGTTAGATTCACGACGCTGTGTTTCGCCAGCAAGGACACGCCGCAGGCTGTCAGCCTTGTCATATGCAGCATCTGCTATATCGATGTTGAACCACTCACCAGACTTCCTGTGGCTAGAGAAAAAATCATGGAGCAGCGTCTCAATGGCGCCTGCTTGGGCAGTATTTTTTGCGGGTACGATCCAAGCAACCTCAAGCTTCTCGGGGTTTCCTGTTTGCAACTGTCGCAGGCGCTTCTGGACATCAGACGCGACACCGAGCTTGATCCAGGCACCAGCTGCAATCGCGTAGATATTGACCTCAGCAGGCATTCAGACTTTCCTCAGTTCTAGTCGACGTCAAGCCGGAGACATTTGAACAACTGACTCCGCAGAACTCTGGAACGAGTATAGTTGAGAACAACTGAGTTTGTCCCACCACCACCTGCTAGAATGGGTATTCACTAATCAATCAAGGTAGCTAGCATCGCAATACGGCAAGGAACACGCACCATGACCATCAAGGCGGGAATCATCAATGTGACGGGCTATGCAGGGATGGAGCTTGCGCGGATTCTGCGCGGCCATTCCGATGTCGAACTCACCGCCGTTACGGGGCGATCCGCCGCCGGTGAGCAGCTCGACGAATACCTGCCGCACCTGGTCAAGATGGGACTGCCCATCGTTGAGCAGGATGAGCTTGACGACGTGGATGTCGCGTTCTCCGCGCTGCCGCACAAGGCGTCGGCAGAGGCGTGCGTCGCCATGCTCGGCAAGAACGCCCGCGTCGTGGACATCGCCGCTGATTTCCGTCTCCACAACGTCGAGGAGTACGAGGCGTGGTATCAGCCGCACCCCGCCCCGTCTTTCCTTGAAGAGGCGGTCTACGGCCTGCCGGAACTGCACCGTGAGCAGATCAAGGAGGCGCGGCTGATTGCCAACCCCGGCTGCTATCCCACGGGCGCGCTGCTCGGACTTGCTCCCCTCGTTAAGGAAAAGCTCATCGAGCCGAACGTGATTGTCGACTCAAAATCGGGCGTGTCCGGCGCGGGCCGCTCGCTCAGCCAGACCGTCCATTTCTCCGAGGTGAATGAGAACGTGTCCGCCTACGGGCTGTCCGGTCATCGGCACCTGCCGGAGATCACGCAGGAACTCCATGAGATCGACTCGTCCCAGAAGTGGGCCGTGACGTTCACCCCGCACCTGATTCCGATGACGCGGGGCATCCTGAGCACCATCTACGTGACTCCCGCGGACGGCCGCCTGCCCGCGAGTCCCGAGGGTGCCCAGCGCCTGCGCGATCTCTTTGAGGACTACTACGCGAACGAGCCGTTCGTGCGTGTGACGCAGAAGCCGCCGCAGACCAAGCAGACGTCCGGCAGCAACATGACGCAGGTCTATCCGGTGATTGACCAGCGGACGGGGCGGATCATCATCGTCACCGCGCTGGACAACCTCGTAAAGGGAGCGGCAGGGCAGGCGATCCAGAACATGAACCTGATGTTCGGCGCGCCGGAGACCGAGGGCCTGGAAGAGTTCGCTCTGTTCCCCTAGATCGCCGTTGCCACCCAGAGGTATTGGCTGATGGGGCCGTCCGCGACGGGGTAGTTTAGGCGCTCAACCTGGAATCCGGCCTCCTCTATTAACCGCCGCCACGTATCAACCGGAAACAGCCCGGTCGTGTGGTGGTCGAGTTCCATGCGCCGCTCGCCGTTCTCCGTAATGACGAACAGGAACGACGATTGCAGCAGGGACGGCTCGTTGGGGTCGGGCGATGAGTATTCGATATAGGTGAGTTCCCGGTCGCCCTTGGTATGCGTCCGGTGGCCGATGTATGGCCAGACGGGTCGGTCGATGTAGTGGTCCGGCATCGTCATGAACAGCCCGCCCGGTTCAAGATGGGCGCGGGCAGTGGCAAACGTGGCAACCAGATCATCCTCTGACGTCATGTAGGCGATGGCGTCGTGGATTAGGACAACGTCAAAGGTCCGTTCAAGGCGGATTGATCGCATATCCCCGACGATGTGCTCAACGTCCGGGTTCAGCCGCCGCGCGTTCTCCAGCATGGCCTCGGACAGATCAACCGCCGTCACGCTCAGGATGTCGGTCAGGTGCGAGATGAAATGCCCGCCGCCGGTGCCGAGTTCCAAAGCGTTTAAGGGGCGCTTATCGAAGCGTGTCAGGATCTGGTTGCGCCAATGTGGGGATTCGTCCGCGTACTCTTCCGGCGGGCTCATCAGCGGCCAGAGATAGGCGAGATCACCGTAGAGGCGGTTGCGCCCGCTCGTGTTGAAGAACGTCATTCTTTCGCCTGAGCGGCTAGATAGTTAGCGAGGGCGCGGTAGTCCTTGCGGATGGCGCGCGTCATGAATCCCACGGTTAGGCGCCCCATGAACTCCATGATCTTGTTGAGTTCCGTGATCTCGCCGCGCATGGACATGCTGGTGCCGCCGTTCTCCGTGTCCTCCTCCAGGTGGTAGAAGAATGTGTACTGCCCGCTGCCGCTGCTTCCTTCTGATCCGTCGACGGTCAACTCAAACATCTCCGGCGGGTCATACATACTCACGCGAAAACGCTCTGTGGCATCGCGGAAGAACATGCGGCGAGTCTCCTCGAAGACCGTTCCCACCCCAATATCGCCGTCCGACAGAACTTTGATTTCCTTGAGGTTCGGCATCCAATCGGTGAATGAGTTGACGTTCGTCAAGGACTCAAACACCTTCTCCTGTGGCGCATCGAAATGGACTTCCACGTTGAACTCAATTGCCATGACGCCACTCTCCAACTCGTCTGCGCCCGGTCAACCGTCCGGGCTCAATCATTATTGTAGTGCGGCGTGGCATGGGCCGCCCGCGCTACAATCCGAGCGTGGCCCAGTAAGAACGCAAAACGCATGACAGGGGATTGGGGGGAGTATGGCGGCCCAGATGATTTCAGCAAACGGCATCGAGCAGTGCTATGAGACGACAGGCCCGGAGGGCGCGCCGTGGGTAACGCTTATCCACGGCTCCGGAGACAACCACAACGCGTGGTGGCTGCAGGTTCCGGCGCTGGCTGAGTCGTTCCGCGTCCTCACCTATGACGTGCGTGGACACGGGGACACAGAGACCCCGGAGGATGATTCGCTGAGCCAGAGGACGTTCATCGATGATCTTGCCGCCTTGCTGGACGGTTTGGGCATCGAGCGCACGGCGCTTATCGGCTACTCGATGGGCGGCGGCATCGTGCGCAACTTTGCCGCGACGCACCCGAATCGGGTGTGGGGTGCTGTGATATCCAATGGCGGGAGGCTTGATCCGCCGCCTCCCGCAAACGAGGAGGAAGCGAAAGCGGCGCAGGCAATGCGAGACGAGCGGATCGCGGGCATACGCGCGGGCGGGATGCAGTTCGTTTGGAACGGGTGGCTTGAACAGGTGTATACGCCGGAATTCCGGGACGCACGGCCGCAGATCGTCCAGGATCACCACGCAATTACCACAGCCAACGATCCTGAAAAGTACGTGCGCGTCATGGCAGGCATGGGTGGTCCGTCCGGCGTGGACGTGGCCAATATCACGTCCCCCACGTTGATCGTTGTCGGTGCAGGGGATCAATACACCGGCCCGGAGGCTGCGCACGACCTTGCGGCTGCGATGACGGGCACGCAAGCCGGTGTCGAGGTGTTTCCGACTCGGCATGGCACACCGTTTGAGCGTCACGAAGAATACAACAAGACGCTCCTGAACTTCCTGAACGAGAACAGACCGACAAACTAACAGGAAACCACTGCTAATTCAGAGGGCGGCTCACGGGCCGCCCTCTCGTTTCTAGGCGAAACTCTACAAAATCTCGCCGGTCTCCGCCCCCAAAAGCTCTGGCCCTTGACACCCGTTGACCCTATTTTCCCGCGTCGATTCGTACAAAACGGCCAACGGACAGCGTTTTTGCTTGACCCTTGTAATCCGATGGTTAGACTGGCCTGAATATCCGGCGCGGTGGAGGACGACACCGCTCCGTGGCAGGCATGCGCAGAAGGTGAATCGCACGGGGAGGGCGTGAACCATGTGGGCATATATTGTGCGTCGGCTGTTGCTGGCAGTACCAACGCTGTTGGGCGTTACAGTCGTTGTTTTTCTGATTATGCGGGTCGCGCCGGGCGACCTGGCGCTCATGATAATCTGCGGGACCGGTAATGACTGCGCGTTGGATCCGGCTGCCCTCGAGCGTGTTCGAGAAGAACTCGGGCTGAATAGGCCGCTCTACATTCAGTACTTTGATTGGCTCTTCAGCCTCATGACGCTGGACTTCGGGCGGTCGTTCTTCTACAACGCTGACATGTCAACGCTGCTGGCGCGCAAGGCCCCGCTGAGCCTGCAAGTTGGGCTGATGGGGCTGCTGTTCGGCAGCATTCTCGGCATTGCGGGCGGAGTCATCGCGGCTCTCAAGCAGGACACGTTCACCGACTACTTCATTCGCGGCACCGCGATCCTCGGCATCTCCGTTCCGACTTTCTGGAGCGGGATGATGCTGATCCTGATCTTTGTGCGGATGTTTGACTGGATTCCGCGGCAGGGATACATCCCCATCTGGGAAGACCCGGTCGCCAACCTGACGCAGCTGATGTGGCCTGCGCTGATTATCGGCCTCGGCTTCCTCATGGGAGTGCCTCTCCGCATGATGCGGGCCACCATGCTGGAGGTTATGCGTGAGGACTATGTGCGCACCGCGCGATCCAAGGGTCTTAAGGAAAGGGTGATCATCATCCGCCACGCCATGCGCAACGCCCTCATCCCCGTGCTCACCCTGATCGGCATTTTCCTGCCCATCACGGTGACGGGACTCGTGGTGACGGAGCAGGTTTTTGGCCTGCCCGGCATCGGCCGCATGATGGTGGACGCCATTAATCAGCGAGACTACCCCGTTGTCCAGCTCGTCGTTACGATGACGGGATTCGCGGTGGTGTTGGCGAATCTCGGCGTCGACATGCTCTACGGCTGGCTCGACCCGCGCATACGTTACTAGGAAGGTCGCTTTGCGTGATGAATCCGTGCAAATAGGCGCCGAATGCTTGACACGGTAGGGGGGCATCCATAGCATGGTGCGAAACATAGGTAACGAGCCGTGGCGCTAGCAACGGCCCGATTACCAATGATGCAGACTGGCTTGTAGCCTAACGGGGAGGGGCGAAAGCAGATGTGGGCATATGTAATACGCCGTATATTGTTGGCGGTGCCGACAATCCTTGGCGTGACTATCGTGGTCTTTCTGATCATGCGCATCGCGCCGGGAGACGTGGCCATCATGATGCTTGGCGGCGGCGAAGGCGGCGGCGGCATTGACCCTGAGGCGCTCGAGCGAATCCGCAACGAGTTAGGCCTGAACAAGCCACTCTATGAACAGTACTTAGGATGGATCTATGGGCTGTTCACCCTCGACTTTGGCAAGTCCTTCTTCTACAACGCTGATATGGATCAGCTGATTGCGCGGAAGGCTCCCCTTAGTCTGCAGGTCGGCGTGATGGGCCTCATCATCGGCAGCATCCTGGGTATCGCCGGTGGGGTCATTGCGGCACTCAAACAGGACACATTCTTCGACTACCTCATTCGCGGCATCGCCATCCTCGGCATCTCCGTCCCGACGTTCTGGAGCGGCATGATGCTGATCCTGATCTTTGTCCGGATGTTTGACTGGATTCCTCGTCAGGGATATATCCCTATTTGGGAAGACCCGATTGCGAATCTGGCGCAGTTGATTTGGCCCGCTCTCATCATTGGCCTTGGCTTCCTTATGGGTGTGCCTCTGCGCATGATGCGAGCAACCATGCTTGAGGTCATGCGTGAGGACTACATCCGCACGGCGCGCGCGAAAGGCCTCAAGGAGCGCGTGATTATCGTCCGCCACGCCATGCGGAATGCCCTGATTCCGGTTCTGACCCTTATCGGCATTTTCCTGCCGATTACCGTCACCGGTCTCGTCGTCACGGAACAGGTCTTCGGCCTTCCGGGCATTGGGCGCATGATGGTGGACTCCATCAACCAGAGAGATTTCCCAGTCGTTCAGCTCGTTGTGACACTCACCGGCTTTGCCGTCGTCGCCGCGAACCTGGGCGTGGATCTGTTGTACGGTTGGCTTGATCCAAGGATCCGGTACTAGGCCGCCCGGCAGGCGTGTGAGAAGAGAACCGGCCACGATCAGGTTGAAGATCGAGTAGACGGCACTCAGAGGGAGCAAAGAGATGGCGGCACAGACTGAAGCAGTCGCAGAGATTATCGGTCAAAGGCGACGGCGAAACATCCTGCAGCGCAACTGGCTGCTGTGGAAGAGTCGACCACTTGGATTAGTGGGATTGGGATTGGTATTCATCCTGATCCTTATGGCAGCAACCGCGTCGCTATGGGAGATTGCAACAGCCGCCGCCTCAAGCTATGACGGTTTTATCGAATACCGCTACGCGTCGCAGATATCAGCTCAATTGGTTCCGCCGAACGCGGAGCATTGGTTGGGTGGTGACCGTTATGGGCGCGATCTGTTTACCAGGATTGTGTTCGGGGCCCAGATTTCCCTGTACGTGGGCTTCGCGGTAGCGATGGGAGCGGGAACGATTGCCGGCATCCTCGGGATCACGAGCGCCTACTTCGGCGGCTGGGTTGACCTGCTGGGTCAGCGCCTCGTTGATGTCCTCCAGGCATTCCCGGGCCTGATCCTTGCGATGGCCATTGTCGCCATCCTTCAGACCTTCAGCATTGAGGTCACAATCATCGCAATCTCAATTCCGGCACTGCCTGCCATGATTCGCGTAGTCCGCGGTCAGGCATTGTCCGTAACGAAGACGGACTATGTGCTGGCCGGCCGAACCATCGGAGCCAGCCATCTTCGGCTCATTTTCCGGTACATCATGCCCAACTCGATGGCGCCGTGGATCATTGTTGTGACCGGCCGCCTGGGTTCTGCAATCACGACAGAGGCATCTCTGAGCTTCCTCGGCTTGGGTGTTCCGGAACCGCATCCGTCCTGGGGCGGCATGCTCAACGCCAGTGCGCTGGACTTTGCCGAGCTTGCTCCTCACATCATCGTGTTCCCCGGCCTCGCTCTCAGCATGGCAGTGTTCGGCTTCAACGTGTTTGGAGACGCTCTGCGCGACGTGTTGGATCCGCGTCTGCGGGGACGTTAATTGCTGCGGGCGATTCGATACTAGATCGATCACCCACCTAGACCGCTGCACAATGACCCCGGCGCTCCAGCCGGGGTCATTTGGTGCTAAGGTGAAAGTATAGGGAAAGTGCCTATTCCGGTGATCGATGCAGTGAGACACTTCAACCCATGAGACGGTCATTAGCCTTTATGACAGTGTTCCTTCTGGGAATGCTTATCGTGTCCGGTTGCGACGGGGAAGTTACGTACACGATTTACTTCCAGTCCGATCGCGGCGGAAATTGGGACATCTACTCCATACAGCATGACGGCACTATGGAGACGCAGGTCACCGATCACCCTCTTGATGACGTTTATCCCGCAGTCAGCCCCGATGGGACCAAGCTGGCGTTCATCAGGCGTTCTGGCAATGCGACTGACATCATCCTGGTGGACATAGAAGAAGGAGAGGAACGAAACCTGACGAACGGTCTCGTAAGCGGGACAGTTGAGTCGTTGACGTGGTATCCGGATGGAGAGCGGCTGCTGGTCACCCTCTGGAGTATGACTCTCGCGTCCGGTCGTCCTCAGCTCCATTGGATGGAAGCAGGTGGCATGGCTGCGGATGGAACGGGAATGAACTTGCTTGCTCAGGACACGATGTATTCCTACTGGAATCCGCGTATGAATGCGGATGGAGAGCTGATTGCGGTGTCGGCCGGCCTTTCGCCGGAAATTGTTGATGTTCACGTACTGGGCAGCGGAGGAGAGTTTATTCGAGTGATCCCGCAGGAGACCTTCCTGAGGCCAACGGGAGAATTCAGGGCGCCGAACTCCTTTGAGGATTACCCGGAGTATGCTCCAAACGGCCGGGATGTCATCATGCAATCAAACGCAGCTGCGATTACGAACCCCAGCGATTCCATTCATCTCTGGTACGTGTCATCGCAGGGACGCAGGAGCGCCGACCGCACGCCGGATGCCCCCTACAACAGCACGCACCCGTCATGGTCCACTGTGCTGGACGGCCAGACCATCGCCTTTACGAGCGATCGCGAGGGCAACAATGAGATTTATCTATGGAGTCTAACCGAAGGGGCCGAGCCGGTTCGCCTCACCAACAATCCTGCCAATGACTCGAATCCCAGCTGGCTCAAGATCGATCCGGACGCTGAATAGTTAGCCGCACCTGTGGGCTATCGGTCATCCCGATTCCAGCGAGTCAGGCGGCGCTCGATGCCGTCAACCGCATAGTAGACACTCAGCCCAAGCAGGGCCATGGCTATCACGCCCGCGTACATTTCCTCATAGGCCAAGCGTTGCCATGACTCCGAATAGATGAAGTAGCCCAGTCCCTGCCGTGCGCCTATCGTCTCCACGAAGAACAGGACTGCTATAGAGACACCGGTGCTGACGCGGAGTGCGGTGAAAAGGCCAGGCAGTGACGCAGGCACATACACATATCTCAGTAACTGAAGGCGATTGGCGCCAAGCGAGCGCAGGGAAAGAACCAACTCCGGCCGCACCGTGCGGACTTCATCACGCACGAGAATGAGGATCTGGAAGAACAGGATTAGAGCAATCATGGTGATCTTGCTCGCGTCACCCAAACCGAGAACAACGAGGACGATTGGCAGTAGAACGATCTTGGGAATCGGGTAGCTCAGGTAGATGATGGGAGCGGAAAGGGTGTAGAACCTGCTGCTTGTGCCGAAGATAAGCCCCAGTGGGGCCGCGATTGCAGTTGACGCTGCGATTGCGACAAGGATTCGATACGTGCTCACCGCCGCGTGTCCCAAAAGACCCTCGTCGAGCAGGTCAACGAAAGTAAAGGCCACCGCGATGGGGTTGGGTAGAATCCTGGAGTCCAGAACCCAGGAGCCCACAAGCCAGACAATGAGCCCGCACAGAACTGCCAAACTGCCAATGCCGGCGCTGGTGAGGGCCTTGGTTCGACCTAGAATTCTCCCGAACGCCAATTGTCTCATCAGGCAGATGTCGTTTCACCAGTAACGTTGAGGCGTGTCCTCACGTCGTTGGCCAGCGCGCGAAACTCGTCGGAGTCGATGTAACCGTCCCGTCCCGCGCCCGGGTTGTCGACGATGGTAGTCGGCTCATCTGGTCCCCCCCCCATGATGAGGATCCTGTTGCCGAGTGTTACTGCTTCATTGATGTCATGGGTGATTAGAACGGCGCTGCGGCCCTGGGCAATTCCAAGATTAAGGGCAAGCAACTGCAGCGTCCCTCGCGTAAGCGCATCAAGTGCGCTGAACGGCTCGTCCATGAGCAGCAAGGTTGGAGACACGGCGAGGGTGCGGGCGATAGCGACACGTTGCTTCTGACCCCCTGACAACTGCCCTGGATAACGGCGAGCCAAGTCCCCCAGGCCCAGTCGATCAAGCCACAACTGCGCCTCGGCACGCCACTCGCGACCGCGCATGCCGCGTAGGCGCAAGCCCATCCCAACGTTATTGAGGGCGGTCTCCCACGGCAGGAGGCCGTGATCCTGGAGGATAAGGCCAATGTCCCGGCGTGGACCGACGATAGGCTCCCCCGCGACGGTTATAGTGCCTGCACTGGGAAGCCGAAGGCCGGCCAGGATATAGAGCAGGGTGGTCTTGCCGCATCCTGACGGCCCGATGACTGCCAATGATTCGCCTTCCGACACCTCCAACGAAAAGTTCCGAAGCACCGCAGTGCCCCCGGGGTACGCGAAAGTCACGCCCCCGAGGGCTGCAATTGGCTTCTGGTCAGACATGTCAGGCCGTCGGCCATCCGGACCGGATCATCGCTAAGGAATGAAGCTCGGATGCACCCAGTGACCGTATTCCCGTGCCTGGCTAATCAGCCCCTTCTCAAGGAGCCAATCTGAGGCCTGCTGTGTCTCAGCAGCAGTCGGAACATCATTGCTGGGGAATGGCGGAACGTTGAAGATTCCGACAAGGAATTCAGGCAGGCGGGCCTTCGCAGGGAGGAGGTAGGCGTACTCGTCAGGATTTGCGTTGATTCGCTGCACGGCTTCCTCATGGACTGCGAGGAACTTCTTCACGTTTGCCTCGTGATCCGCCAGGTAATCGACGTTGAACTCAAGCATGCTCATGCCGAGGCGGCTCTGGCGGTCGTCCAGGATGACTGTTCCGCCCGCGTTCACGGCAAGCGTGATGAGCGGCTCAGGCAGTACTGCCGCGTCCAACTGTCCCTGTGACAGCAGTTCCATGCGGACCGGGATTGCAGCGACCTCCGTCTTCTCAACCGCATCGCGATCGAGACCTGCCTCGTCAAGGTATAGATCGAGATGGTATTCGATGAGAGAGTTGGTGGAGATGCCAACGCTCCTGCCCTCCAGATCGGCAGGCGACTCGATACCGCTGTCCGCTCCGGCAACGAGGGCGATCATTGCAACATCGCCGGTGGCGCGGTACGTCGTTTTCACGATCGAAACGTTGTGCTGCTCGCCATTGATCAACCCCGTGGCGATCAGGTCTGCAAGCTGGCCGTCGATCGCGCCGGATTCGAGCGCAGCGTTGCGATCAAGGGCGCTGCTGAATGTTTCAAAGGTGACGTTGAGCCCGGCGGCCTCGAACAGGCCCTCTTCCTCCGCAAGATAGAAGGGCACGCTGTCGATGATTGGCAGCAGACCCACCCGGATCGGTGTGTCGTCTACAGCGGGCGTCGGTGTGGGCGGCACGGGCGTTGCGGTCGGTTCTTCAGCCTCACACGCGGCCATGACCGTAACTGCCATAACTGCGGCCAAGGCCAGGATTAGGCGTAGTCCAACAAACTTCACGATTCTTCCTCCTCACTCACTGCGCTTCTTTCGTTTTCGTCTGCGAAATCAGGTTTGATTGTCTTGGTAAACGACGCCTCGTATTGGAAGGTGGTCGGCAGTGGGAACGCCACGGAATCAACGGCGTTGAGCGCCCGTGCCGCGAAATACTCGACAATCTCATCGACTGTGCGCGGTTTCAGATAGAAAGCGGGGGCGGGCATCAGGATTGTTGCGCCCAGTTCCGCCAGTCGCTTCATGTTGTCAAGGTGAATAGCGGACAGGGGCGATTCACGAGGGATGAGAACCAGCGGACGACGCTCCTTGATGGTCACGTCTGCCGCCCGTCGCAGGAGATTGTCGCCGAGGCCGTGCGAGATGGCCGCCACCGTGGCCATACTGCATGCGGCGACTATCATTCCCCGGGTCGGGATTCCGCCGCTCGCTATCGGCGCGCCAAGTTGGTTGGACGTGTAGTAAGAAAAGCACTCATTGGCCGACCACGCGTCGAGCGCCCGTGAGAATGGCTCGTCCATCTCTTGTGCCCACACCTGCCGTCCGCCGGAGGTGATGGTGCAGACCACGGGAATTTGTGCCTCCAGCAGGGAGTCGATGATGCGCTTGGCGATGGCTGCGCCGCTGCCGCCGGAGATGCCGACGACCACGGGCGACCGGTCCATTCCGGGTCTATGCTGCATATCCGCTGCCCGGCTCTAACAGGACGGCGACCGCCGTGAAGATAAAGACGATGATTGCGATGACGCCGTTGATGTTGAAGAAGGCGATGGTGACACGGGAGAAATCGTCCGCCTTGACGAGCGAATGCTCCCATGCGAGCAAGGCAGCGGCGATGGCAACGCCGATGTAGTACGGCCACCAAAGGCTCATCATCACTCCCAATGCCACGAGGAACACGATTGTCAGGAGATGGGTCACACGCGCCCAACGGAGCGCGGCGGCGATTCCCCACTTGACGGGTATCGTGTGGATCTTGCGCGGGATGTCGAAGTCGTAGTCCATGCACTGGTAGATGAGATCGAATCCGGCCACCCATGTTGTGACGGCCATCGCGAGAATGACGGCCTCAAGCGGCAGCTCGCCCGCAACGCCGATCCACCCGCCCGCCGGCGCGATGCCATCCGCGAACCCGAGCCAGTAATGCCCCGTCCAGGTGAAACGCTTGGCGTAGGAATAGGTGATGACAATGATGGCCGCGACGGGCGCGAGTATGAGCGCAAGAGTGTTCAGCATGTACGCCGCAAAGAAAAAGATAACCAGGCTGACCACCAGCATGGCGAGCATGTCGGACGGTCGCAGGAGCTTGGCGGGCAGGGCGCGCATGGCCGTGCGCGGGTTCTCCGCGTCCATCTCCCGGTCGATGAGGCGATTTGCGCTCATGGCGACGGTGCGCGCAGCGACCATCGCCACGGTGATCCAGATGAATTGCGAGAGCGTCGGCCAGCCGCCTGCCGCAAGGATCATTCCCAAATAGGCGAACGGCAGGGCGAAGATGGAGTGCTCGAACCGGATGGAATCGAGCATGATGCCAAGACGGCCCATATAGGACCAGGGGCGGGCAAGAGGCGGGCGGCCGATGGAATCCATCAGAACCCGTATTCCTTCCACCGTCGCGTTACCTGTTCAACCATGTTTGAGTCCATGGTGATGTCCGGCATCCACTGCCGCTCGCCCATTTCGCCCTCTCCGGACTTGCGCGTGGCGTCGATGCCGATCTTGCTGCCGACACGCGCCGTTGGTGAGGCAACGTCTAGGTCGTCAATCGGCCCGTCGGCGAAGAAGATGTCCCGCCGTGGGTCGACGTTGTTGGACAACCGCCACACCACCTCGGAGGGATCGTGGATATCCACGTCATCATCAAAAACCGCGATGGCGCGTGCCAATGACATGAGGCCCAGGCCCCACATCCCGCTCACCGTCTTCTGCACATGTCCGGGGTACTCCTTCTTGATGGAGACGAGCACGAGGTTGTGGAAGACGCCCTCCGCAGGCATATGAACATCAACGATCTCAGGGAGCATCAGCCGCATGAGGGGCAGGAAGAGTCGCTCCGTCGCGACGCCCATCCAATAGTCCTCCTGCGGCGGCCGCCCAACGACTATGGTCGGATAGATCGGATTGCGGCGATGCGTGATGGCCGTCACGTGAAAGACGGGATACGAATCCTGGATGGAGTAGTAGCCGGTGTGGTCGCCGAACGGGCCCTCCGGGCGCCGCTCCGACGGGTCAACGTATCCCTCAAGGATGTACTCCGCCTGCGCAGGCACATCAAGATCGACCGTGACGCCCTTGGCAACGGGCACCGGCGTGCCTCGTAGGAATCCTGCCAGCACGTATTCGCTCACGTCCGCCGGCAACGGGGCGGATCCGGCCCATATAAGAGCCGGATCGCCGCCCAGCGCTACCGCGACCTCCATGCGTCCCGCGCCGCGCTCTGCCGACGCTCGCTCATGCTGCGTGCCGACCTTGTGCGTCTGCCAATGCATTCCGGTGGTGTTCTTGTCGTAGACCTGCATTCGATACATACCGAGATTGTGGGTGCCGGTGTCAGGGTCTTTCGTGATCACGAGCGGCAGGGTGATGTAGCGTCCTGCGTCCTGCGGCCACGTCTTGAGGATGGGAAGCGAGAGGAGATTGATGTCGTCGCCCTGCATGATGACTTCCTGCGCGGGCGCGTCCTCACGCTCCACGGTGCGTGGGCCGATGCGTCCGAGTTTTACAAGGTCGCCCAGCATGCGCAGCTTGTTCATCAAGCCTTCGGGCGGACCGCCCTGCGCCATCGCCATCATCTTTTCAATCTGCGCGGGCAGTTCGTCCAGCTTCTCCACACCCAACGCCCACGCCGCGCGCTGTTCCGTGCCGTACATGTTGATGAGCACCGGCGTGCCCTCGTAACCCTCGACGTTTTCGAAGAGGAGGGCAGGGCCGCCCTCACGCAGCACGCGCTGTGTAATCTCCGTGATCTCAAGGTCCCACGTCACGGGCGCGGTGATGCGCTTGAGTTCGTCGCGTCCCTCCAGGAACGTGATGAACTCGCCGAGGTCTCGATACGCCTGTGCCATGATCAGTTAGCCTCCGCGCCGGTAGATGCCATGCTCGCCTTGTTCGCGCCCACGCTTGAAAGCAGAATCGACTTCAACTGCGGCGCGGCTGATGTGAGAGGCGACGGCTCGCCCGTATACAGCCACCGCAGGATGATCTCGTTCAGTGCTCCCATCCACGCGTAGGAGGCAAGGGTTGTATCGAGGGCAGGGATGGAGCCGTCCTCTACGGCGGCGTCCAGCCGCTCACGAATCAGGCCGGCAAACCGGTCATGCAGCCGCAGCAGCGATTCATCGAACGCCGGCCCAAGCCCGACGCCACTGGCCAGCAGAACCTTGGCGAGTTTCGCGTGTTTGGAGAACGTCTCCAGTGTTGATTCGATGACTGCCCCCGCCTTGTGCGCGCCGCTCTGCTTGCTTTCTATTGACTCATGAGCATCGGACAGCAGCCGATCTGCGAAGCGATTGACCAGCGCAAAGAAGATCTCGCGCTTGCCGGGGAAATGGAAATAGATGCCGCCCTTGGAGCCGCCGGATGCGGTGGCGATGTCATCGACGCTTGCGCCGTGATAGCCGGAATCCGCGAACACCTGCGCCGCCGCCTCAAGAATGCGCTCCCGCGTGGAGGCCTTGCCCGCGTCCACAGAACCGTCAGACGCGCCGTCAGCGCGCCCCTTGGAATCTTCAGAAACCGTTGATGAGATGATCGTCCTCCGGGCACAACCGACTGACCAGTCGGTCGGTAGCTCATACCACTCTATGAGAGGCCGCGCAGACGGTCAATGGGGGAAAGGGCCCTATCCTATGAAGCGGGTTGCCTCTCTTGCTTCGTCGATGAGGGTTACAAGCTGGCTGTATGTGCCAGGCCCTCCAATCAGGTCCCAAAGTTCTTGCCCGATCAGAACCTGCTTTTCCATGTCCATGACACGCTTGATGAAGTTATGGGAGTACTGTTCCCGGGTAACAAATGGATTGTAGGTCAGCCCCAGGAATGCTTGAGCGCCCTCGATGCCTTGTCTATTGCAGATTGCGAGATAGTAGAGGAGGTGCCTCTTCGATTCTGCCGCGATATCTGAATTTGGAAGGGGAGTTTTCAATTCGATGAGAAGTGGACCGCCAGTGAAGTCACCAATGTAGAGGTCGGCCATAACTGACCGCTGAGATTGACCGCCGCCGAGTGAGTTGAGGATTTCGCGCAACTCCCTCTCGTGATCTGGCTGCCTGTCAACCATTCGCTGGTCCTTCGGGGCCCTCAAGGTCGTCACTATCTCCTCTACCATGTTGACAGCCGCGTCATTCAGATTGCCGGTAAACCGATATTCGAGGTAGACGTCATTGAATCTGTCGCGGGCCACTGCCTGCGCCAGCCGAGGATAAAGTTGCTGTCCCATCGATGTGACTACACTGCGCTCGATCCTGGCGGCATGCACCTCCTCCTGGGTGAAGAAGAGTCGATGGAACGGATACCCCAAGCGAGTATCTTCGATGGACTTCTTTTCAATCTTGGATCGCTGACTCGCTATGACGGTCAGAAATAGCTGCCTGATGGCCTCAATTGTTTCGGGTCGCATAGCAACTAGTCCATTGGCTTCCAGACGAGGATGCTTTCGAAGAAGTCGCCGGCCCGCCGACCCGTCCGGCGGTTGACGTGACGCTCAAGCCGTGTTTCCATCTCGAATCCTGCCTGTTCTCGGATTGTGTCGTAGAGTCCGAGTTTGTCATTGACGACAACGACGACTCGCCCACCCTTCGCCAGTCCTTGTCTCACGTTCTTGAATGACTGTGCCATGTCATCGACGTATGACTCGCGTGCTTTAAGCGACGTGCCTGACGCAGCAGCGCCGATTTCCTTGTCTGCGTCCCATGGCAGCCCAAGCAACTCGTAGGAATACCGGTGTTGTTCGTGGTAATCGATGAGGCCGACGTAAGGTGGAGACGTTACCACGAGGTCAAATCTTGGAAACTCAGCCGTGCGCGTGTCTCCTGTAATGATTGACAGAGCTACATCCTTACGGAGTTCTGAAAACTCCCTGATGCGCCTGACCGTATCCACGCTGTATCGCCGGAGGAACTGAGCAGCGTCCTGGGTTGGCTTGCAGATGCGTCCATGCTTGTAGCAGTAGTACGGCTCAGTTTGCGGCTGTTTCGGAAAGTCGAGATCGAAGTGCGTCGTCAGTCTGGCCGAACGTGCAGCTCGGGACAATATCAGACGCAGAACGTCGGAATACTGGTATTCGTTTATCAGGCGTTCGTAAGCTAGCAGTGCATCCAGGGCCTCCGGCGCGAACCAAGATGTCAAGTAATTGCTAGGGTGGTAAGGTGCGCGAGATTCGCTCAAGCGAGGCTGGCTCGTGTTCAGTGATCGATTCAGAATGTCATCAGTTTCATATTCCAACATATCTACGTCGTACTTGCCGGTCTTGACCGTCGTGACGAGGTTATTGAACGCTGAGATGTCGCAACCAACAGCATTTACTCCGAGCGTTGCAGCCTCCACAAGGGTTGTCCCAGAACCGCTAAATGGGTCACAGACTGTGGTTGGCTGGAACTTCCGCAGGAAGATTTCGGCTATCTGGGGAACGAATTTGCCGAGGTAGGGGTGTAGGCTGTGAACGTGCTTGGTACGGAGACGCTGTGGTAGGTCATCTTCTCTCCAATTGAGGTTCAATGACTCAAGCTCAAACTCAGGCGTGATGGAACTGAAATCCAGAAATGGCTTTTCAGCATAGACCGGAGAATAACCGTAAGGAGCCGTTTCCTCGGAAGGCGGGCGCTCTTCGCTCGCCACCACTGTGACACTGTCCATGTGTGGCCGAATCCTCCCCCATGCTACCTACACATTTGTAGAGTAACATAGAATCGACCTAACGTTCGATAGGAGTCAGAATGGTAACAAGAAAGACCCGCCCTGAAGCCTCCCCCGAAGCTGTGGTTAAGGCCACCGGCAAGACGCCGGAAGAGTGGAACTCCATTCTGGATGCGGCGGGAGCGCGGGACCTGACGCATAAAGAAATCGCGACGATGCTCCGGGAGGAGCACGGCGTCTCCCCGTGGTGGAGTCAGCACGTAACCGTCGACTATGAACGGTCGCGTGGGATGCGGGAGCGCCATCAAACCACGCGCGGCTACCAGGTCAGCGTGAGCAAGACACTCCCGGTGCCGCTCTCGGAACTCTATGGCGCGTTTGCCGATCTCTCCCGACGCGGCCAGTGGCTGCCGGAAGCGCCCATCACGGTTCGCAAGGACACGCCTGAGAAAACAACTCGCGCAACGTGGACGGACGGCGACGGCACTGAAACGAGCCTTGACGTCAGCTATTACGCCAGTGGTGATGCCAAGAGCCGCATCACGGTGATGCAATCAAAGCTGGCAGATAGTGAGGACGTAGAGGCGCGGCGAGCCTACTGGAAAGCGGCGCTGGAACGACTGGCGAAGTATCTAAAGGCGTAAGCCCTTTTTGGGCTACTGCTCCTCTGCGCCGCCTGCGGGCGCTGGAAGAGGAGTAGACGGGGCAGCGGCGTGGCCGTTCACGGATTCTCCTGTGCCGTAGGAGATCGCGTTGAGGCGCGCATAGATGCCGTCGTTCGCCAGCAATTGATTGTGTGTCCCCATCTCCGCGATTGAGCCGTTATCCATCACCACGATGCGTGATGCCTCGCGGATGGTGGAGAGTCGGTGGGCAATGACGAATGACGTGCGGCCCGGCAGGAGCCGCCGCAACGCGTCCTGGATGCGGGCCTCGGTGCGTGTATCGATGTTGGCCGTCGCCTCGTCGAGGATCAGGATGCGGGGGTCGGCGAGTATAGCCCGGGCGAAGCTGACGAGCTGCCGGTGCCCCACGCTGAGGTTTGCGCCGCGCTCCTGCAGCTCCGTGTCGTAGCCGTTGTCCATGTGCATGATGATCTCGTGCAGCCCGGCCCCGCGCGCCGCCGCCTCCACCTCCGCGCGTGTCGCGCTAGGTTTTCCGAAGCGTATGTTGGCCTCGATGGTGTCGGAGAACAGGAACGGTTCCTGTGGCACGATGCCCATCTGGTGCGCAAGACTCTCATGTTGCACGTCCCGCACATCATGGCCATCGATCATGAGCCGACCGCTTGTAACGTCGTAGAAGCGCGCAATGAGGCTGACGAACGTGGTCTTGCCCGCGCCCGTCTCGCCCACAAGCGCGATGGTCTCGCCGGGCTGGGCGTCAAGCGAGACGTTCCGCAGCACCGGGATATCGTCTTCGTATGAGAATGAGACGTTTTCAAACGCAACACGCCCTGTGATGGGGGGTATTGGCTGTGCGCCGTCCTTGTCGGCGACCTGTGGCTCTGTGTCCAACAGCTCGAAGATGCGTTGGCCGGACGCCATGGCGCGCTGGAGCTCCGTGTACTGCATGGTGATGTTGCGGATGGGATCGAAGAACCGCTGCACCCACAATGTGAACGCCACCAGGAAACCAACCGTCAAGGCGCCCTCCAGGACCTGCCAGCCGCCGTAGATGATCACCACCGCCATGGAGATGCCGACCATGATCTCGACCAATGGGAACATGCCTGCAGTCAACCGGGAGGCGCGCAGGTTGGCATCGAGGTGATCGTGGTTGATCCGGTCAAAGCGGCGCATGTTCTCGTCCTCGCGGTTCATGCTCTGGACGACACGCACGCCGGATACGTTTTCCTGCAAGGTCCCGTTCACAACGGAAATCGCGCGGCGTACGCGCAGAAATGCCACCCGTGCCCGCCTTTGCCAGAAGATTGAAATGATGATCAGGGCAGGGACGACACTGAGCGTGACGCTCGCAAGCGACCAATCCATGACGAACATGATGACGACGATGCCGACCAAGGTCAGAACGTCGCTGAGCGTCCCGATGACACCGCCCGTCATGACCTGCTGAATCTGCTCAACGTCACTCACGACGCGGGACATGAGCCGTCCCACTTGCTGCTTGTCATAGAAACCCAGGGATTGCTTTTGTAAGTGTCCAAAAAGTTGTGTGCGGATGTTGACGAGCATCGCGTGCGCCACCTTGGCCATGTAGCGCGACTGTAGCCAGAGGCCGACGGCGTTTATGACGACGAGTCCGAAGAACAGGCCCGCCATCCATGCCAGGCGTGCTGTGTTGCCCGTAGCGATAGCGGTATCGACCGTGAGGCCGATAAACAGGGGCATGGCGACGCTGCTGAACGTCGCGGCCAACATACCGATGACGGCGATGGTCGCCCATAGCTTGAATTGGGCGATGTAGGGGATCAACCTGACGGCAACGCGCTTGTCGTAAACCGCGCCGAGAGTCTCATCGTCCCAGCCGTCGTAGCTGCCGTATCCGCCGCCACCGCCGCCCATCATGGCCGAGTCCCTCCGGCGGTCATCGCACCCGGAGCGGCTTCATAAGCCTCTTCCTGGTGGCGCAGTTGCAGTTCGTAAATCTGGCGGTAGGGCCCCGGATACGCGACAAGTTCCGCGTGCGTCCCGCGTTGGACGATGCGGCCCTCATCCAACACGAGTATCTGGTCGGCTCGCAGCACGCTGGCCAACCGCTGGGCAACGACGATGGTCGTTCGGTCTTGCATGACGCGGTCGAGCGCCTGCTGGATTGACCTCTCCGTTTCCGCGTCTACGCTGGAAAGGGAATCATCCAGGATAAGGATGCGCGGGTCGAGCAGCAGGGTGCGGGCGATGGCGAGCCGCTGCCGCTGTCCGCCGGAAAGGTTGATGCCGCGCTCGCCCAACCACGTATCGTATTGGTCGGGCAGGCTGCGGATGAAGCTGTCGAGGCGGGCGGCGCTGGCGGCGGCGATGATCTCCTCCTCCGGCGCCCCGGGCACTCCATAGGCGATGTTGTCGCGGATCGTTGCTGAGAACAGGAACACGTCCTGTTGCACAAGGCCGATTGAGCCGCGCAAGTGATCAAGCGTCATGTTCCGCACGTCCTCGCCGTCGATAACGACTGCCCCGCGTGTCGGGTCATAGAACCTCGGAATGAGGCTGACGAGAGTAGTCTTGCCGCTGCCTGTCGCCCCGACCACGGCGATGACCTGCCCCGGCTCTGCCACGAAAGTCACATCTCGCAGCACGTCATCCCGCCCGCCGTATCCGAACGAGACGGTATTGAATGCAATCCGGCCGGCGACAACGGCGTTGTCCGTGGCATCCGGCTTCTCACGCACCTCCGGACGGGCGTCCAGGATCTCAAAGATGCGTTCACCGGACGCAACGGCGCGGGAAAGCTGGTTGCCAAGCCAGCCGATCATACGGATGTAGACCGTGATCGTCAGCAAGTAGAAAAGGAAAGCGGTGAGGTCGCCGGGTGTGAGAGTGCCCTGCATAACCAGGTACCCGCCGTAGAGCAACTGGATGCCCGCGGCAAAGTAAACGGAGAATGTCATCAGCGCCGTGTTGAGGGCCTGCTCGTCATTGGCCGTGATATTGCGCTCGTAGAGCACATGCGCCTGCTTGTTGAAACGCTCCGTCTCCTCTTTCTCGCGTCCGAACGCTTTCACGACGCGCATTCCGGACAGGCTTTCCTGAAGGACGGTGCTCAAGGCCGCCATTTCCTGCTGCACGGAGAGCCAGACAGGGCGCAGGCGGCGGCTTGTTCGCGTCGTGCGGTAGGCGATGAACGGCAGGACGGCCAGCGTTACCAACGCCAACTGCCAATTGGATTGAAGCAGCACGACGGTCACCATCAAGAGCATCACGGCAACCTGAACGATGCGGACCAGCGCGAAACTGATTAGCATGCGTACGGACTCCACGTCCGCCGTTGCCCGAGACATCAGCTCCGCCGTCCGCGACGTATCGAAGAATGAGAAGCTCTGCCGCTGGAATCGGTCATACATGGCGTTGCGCAGGTCGTACGCAACGAGCTGCGAGACGGCCTGGCTGAAGTAACTCTGCCCGTACGACGTGGCTCCGCGGATGATGGCCGCAACAAGGATCCACCCGGCCACGGTGAGAATCGTGCCGATGGATGCCTGTTCAACGAGTCGATCGACTGCTCGTCCAAAGAGCCACGGAATCACTAAGGCGCTGGCACTGGAGACAAACAGCAGGACGTACGTGAGTGTCGCCCGACGCCAATACGGCAGGAGAAAGGTCTGCAGGCGCAGAAAGATCCGAACGTTATACCAAACGCCCGACTTTTCGGCGGGACGGTTCATAACATCCAAGTATAACGCTAGTTACGTTAGGTTTGCTCGCTTACGTGCCAGATGAAAGCCTCATGGGCGCGGGAACAGAATGGGACCTTCTCCGAGCAGATGAATGTCCTCGCCGGTTACTGATCCATTGTCGGTCAGCGTTCCATAAATGTAGATCCAGCGACCAACGCCATCTGATGGCTGGCTGATCTGGGACCAGTCTGTGGGTGTGATATTGAATCCGGGTATGAAGATTTGTTCGTCGTTTCGTCCGAACGTTTCCGCCTGAAGCCAGATTTGATCTTCGGTCAACACCTCCGCTTCGAAAGCATAGAGGCGCAACACCAGCAGAACTCCATCGTCCCGAATATACCCGCCCACGGTTACGGCATCACCGTCCTGCGGCGGACGATTGCCAAGGGCGCTGCGGGAGATTTCAAACGGAAGGCTGCCCCCAATCGTCATCCGGTCATCTACAATGCGGACAACCCCTTGCACGAACAGAGTGCGTGAAATTGGCGCAGGTTCACCGGCGTATCGCGTCTGGCGGTAACGTTGTTCGGCCAGTGTCAACGCATTTAGGATGTGCGCCCGCGCGTGGGGGGACGCAAGCTGGTGTGCGATTTGAAGCATGGCGTAGGCTTGGGCGGCGGTGGCTCGTTCAGCCTCGATATAGGCATGCAGCCGAGGATTATCCGTCGCTACCGTAATCCCCGGTGACTGCGCGGCGTCTGGTTCGTTATCGATAGTTGGCTGCGATTCTGCTGACGCAGTTCGTATCTCTATCGATTGCACGGCGGTGTCAGCCTGTTGAACCAGATCCTGCTGTTCAAGAGAGTCCGCCGTTGTATATCCGGCCTCGACACGCGCGAATTCGATGTTCTTGAGGACATCGCGGCTGAGCTGTGCAACATGTTCCGCATCGCCGCTCTCTGCAACCGCTGCAAGCTCCAACGTGCGCCGTTCAATGAGTTCCAGGTGATAGATGGCCCGACTATCATCCGAGAATGTGATGGCGAGCCGCGCGTGCTCTGTGGCCCGCTTGACTGGGTATAGTGGGCTATCAGGCAGTGCGTCCGTGGAGGCGTACGCCGCACCCGTACTGAGGATGGCGAAAAACGCCATCGTGGTGAATCCAACGACCCACAAGCGCGACCACGCGGACGCGCGGCTGTTCCACCATTCACGGATTGAGAATCGCCCGGATGATGTGCGTCGGTTCGTGGCGAGATGATGCCGCACGGCTCCCTCAAAGCGTGTGTGCGCCATGCGCCGCGACGTGTCATCACGGGTTGGAGCAACATTGGTCATTGCCATGGCGGCGGTCAGCAGGGGACGCAGCTCGTCTGCGATGTCCGGATGACGGCTCAAGCAGTCGTCAACGGACTCACCGCTGCGGAGCGCCTCGAGGCACTCATCTAATACTTCCGAAAGGGCAGGGTCGTCAGGCGGCAGTGTGCTCATGACGTTGCACCGCCTTGCGCATCTCTGGGCAGCATGAGCCGACGCAAAGCTCGAATCGCGCTGTGCTGCAGCGCCTTCACCGCTCCTTCATTGCGGTTCATCACGTGAGCTGTCTCAGCAATTGACAAGTCCGAGCCGAATCTGAGAGATATCACCTGCCGTTGCAGGTCAGTAAGGCTGGCCATCGCCGTTCGCAGTTCCTGGAGATCCGAAAATATACCCACTCTTTCCTGCGGGTCTCGGTCACGAGAGGGAAGAGGCGGCGCATCATCAAGCGGCGTTGCCGTACGAAGCCCGCTGCGGCGGTAGTGGTCGATGACGCGGTTGTGCGCTATGCGCATGAGCCACGCCGAGAACGGCACGGCTCTCCATTTGAATGAGCCGATTGCCTCTAACATACGAATGAACACATCCTCTGTGATGTCCTCCGCGTCCGCGTCACTGTCTACGCGGTATGCGACGTATCGAAAGACCCTGTCGGAATAGATTTCATAAAGTTGACCAAACGCCGCTGCCTCCCCGTTCTGCGCCTGCTGAACAATGGCTGCGATGTCATCATCAGTCAGTGATGCTTCCGCCCCCGAGTGAACGCGTGCTGGCTCCTGGTTCATTCACTACATCCAGATAACGTTTAGGTTCCTCTCAGGGTTAGCTGTCCGTTAGGGGCGTTTTCACTTTATCCTTTTTGCGGACGGCGAGAGATCAATGACAGACAACGACGCGTTTGACGCGATGCCCTGGCTGCTTCGCCCCATGCATGAGGGTGACATCACTCAGGCCGTCCAGATAGACCGCGACGCGTTTCCGGAGAACAGGTACGCACCGCCGTTCCGTCGCGATCTGCGTGAACGGAAGTATGCACATTATCTGGTCGCAGTTGCTCATGATGCGCCCTATAACGATTATGCCCGCAAGAATGATCTTCCACCTACTGATAAAGCGACGGGAAACGGACGGAGACGCGGCGGACGGATCACAAACACTGTCAAACGGCTCCTCGGTGTCAATGCGGACGCCGCGCCCCCAACCGAGGAGCTGATTGCCGGTTATCTCGGCTTATGGGCCGTCATTGATGAAGGCCACGTGACCAGCGTAGGCGTGCGTACGTCGCATCGAGGGCAGGGGATCGGTGAACTGCTCCTCATCGGCGCGGTGGAGGCGAGCAAGCTGCTCAATTGCCACTCCGTGACGTTGGAGGTCCGGGTATCCAATGAAGTTGCCCAGAACCTCTACAGGAAATACGGCTTCAAGGTGGTCGGGCGACGCAAGCGCTACTACTCGGACAACGGCGAGGATGCCTACGTCATGACGACAGACCCGATCGACACTCCGCAATTCTCCGGGCTATTTGAGGATCTCACCTACAAGCATTCAGACCGCTGGGGCGCAACATTCCGAACGTACGGTATAGAAGATGAGGACGACGAATAGCCCCGGTTCTCAAAATACCTTTACGGACACTTAGGGGGTCGGCGTCGGGGGTGGCGCATACCCCACAAGTTCCACATAGGCAGAACCATCCACGGGCTCGCCGCTGAAAGTGATATCTGTTGCCGTCAGGCCCTCCCAGTAAATCGTGTTCGGCGGAAAAGCGAGCGTGAATTCCTGGTCGGCCATCAGAGGTGTGAGCGTCATGGAGATTTCATGTGCGGGGATAGTGATACGCCATCCCGCGGGGTATTCCCCGCCGGTGTGCGGACTTGTCCATGTGTCCAGAACCTCGATCGTGATGTCCTCGCCGTCAATGTGCGTTGTCGCGCCTGATGGCTCGACCAACGTGCTGTACGTGATGACTTGCCCGTCGGACTCGCGGGCCTCGGCCACCATCAACTCATAGTTGTTGTCCATGGAAACGGCGAACCACTGCCAACCGCTCGGGTATCCGCTAACGACAAAGTCGCCCCATTGATGGTCCATCCAGGCCTCGCCGGTAACATCCAACTCCTGCCCGTTGACGGTAAGCGTGCCGCGCAGGTCCATGCCGGTCCAGCTGTAGTAGTACGTCCATCCGTTGAGCGCCTCCAGGTAGCCGGTCTTGTTGTGGAGAACGGCAGGCTTGGTTGTCTCCACGGTGAGATTGAACCCAAACGTGTCCGTCGTTGCGGCGAATGAGTGTGTTCCGTCGTCGCCGCTGAGCGTCCAGTCCGCTATAGAGAAATCAAATCCCGCAGTCGGTTGCGGTTGGGCCCCCACACCGAAGCGCACTGACTGTTCCCTGAGCCCCTCTTCGACATCGAAGACGGACGCGTGGGACATGTAGCCCGCATCGCCGGTTTCCGGGTTCGTCACCTGGAATATGACGAAATGGAATCCATAGTCATTGCCGCCCTCGTCCTGCATGATGCCGCTGTAATACCACCACTCCACAGGGTCAGTGTGGGACGCTTCATCCGCAGGCAGGCTGATTGGGCGGGGCGTGTGAACGGCCGTTGAGCTTGGGATTGCGGTCGAGGTCGGTGTTGCCGTTGGCGTGCTCGTTGCGGTGGGGTGGGGCGTAGGAGTCGGCGTTGGCTCGCCGGCGCACGCCGCTGCCAGCACGGCAACAATAACCATGGTGAGAAGGGCAGCGTATCGCAATGGGGCCGACAGAGGCCGGTGGAGAGCCTGAGAAAGAACTGGAGTGTGCATGTGCTCTCAATTGTACCGACGGACTCCCCCTGCGACATACGATATAGTTAAGCAGTCCATGCCATGTGAGGAGCAGTGTATGTATGCCCCTGCAATGGACGGGGTAGGACGAACGGAAGAACCGGGATTGGACGGACTCACGGAATGAGCGCAATGCATGTAATGTCACTCACACCAACGGGCCCCATGATTACCGCGCCCCCCGGCGCAGAGGCGACGGCCCGATTCTTCCGCGGACTTGGAGATCCAACAAGGCTCCGAATCCTCCACATCCTGCTGGAATCAGAGCGCAGCGTCTCGGAACTTGTGGAGATGCTGGGAGCTCCTCAAGGCCGCGTTTCCAGCCACCTTTCTTGCCTCCGCTGGTGCGGTTTCGTTGACGCGGATCGGCGTGGCCGCAACGTCTTCTATTCGGTGACGGATCAGCGCGTGAGGGATATCCTGGCTCTTGGTGATGCCATGCTCATGGAAACCGCAGAGCGGTTGATGTCCTGCACAGTTATTGACCAGGAAACCATAAACGCCTAGGTGCGGCCTCGACCTCAATAACGCCGTCGGCACAAGCCGACACGAATAATGTTGCCCCCGTATACTTTTGGTATATGAGGGCCTGCTAATGTTCAATCTACCCTTTGCCTTTGCATTCAGCGCCGGTTTTGTCGCGCTGGCCAGCCCGTGCGGCGTGGCGATGCTGCCCGCCTACATCGGCTACTACATCGGTTCACGCGAGGAGGGCTACGAGGAACGACCCATTGCCCTCCGCCTTGGGCAGGCGATGCTTGTCGGAGGCACGGCGGCGCTCGCGTTCCTATTCTTATTCGGCACGTTTGGCGTCATATGGAGCGCTGTGGGGACTGTCTTACGTGACATCATTCCCTATATCGCAATCATTGTCGGCATCGCGCTCGTCCTGTTGGGCGGGTACATGGTCGTGTTCATGCTGGTGAACAAGCGCTCCCTCTCACTCATTCCCACCATCGGGGTCAATTGGGGCACGGGGAGCAGAGGACTGACGTCCGTTTTCCTGTTCGGACTGGCGTATGCGCTTGCCACATTGAGCTGCACGTTCCCCATCTTCCTGGCCATTCTCGCGCAGGGGCAGGTCATCGGCGGCTATGCCGCATTCATCATGTTCCTGATCTACGGCGCGGGGATGGGCGTGGGCCTGATTGGGTTGACGTTGGGGGCCGCGGTCTTCAAAGACCTTATCCGCGTGGTGATTCGCCAGGCGATGCCTATTGTGGAGTGGGCGAGCCCGGTCATGCTCATCGGCGCGGGCGCCTACATCACCTATTACTGGTGGGTCAACTGGTTCGCCTTTAACGCGGACCTTTAGCGCCGCCCGTTCGTGACAGTGACAGTCTCGATCGGCAACTCACGCGGGGTGTCGGGAAGCAGGTAACGGCGAGCATACGCGCGGGCAGGTTGCGATAGAAGGTATGTGTCCTTTATCTGACCGATGCCCCGTGACACCAGGAGGAAATGGCGTCGGTAAAGCGAACGCATCGCCTCGCGTAAATCCTCAGCAGAGGTCTCAAGGCCGTCGGACAATTCCGACAACGTCATCGAGCGCTTCGCCTGCGCTAGGAGGAGTATCACGCGCTCCTCATCAGCCTGAAATGGGCTGACGGTATTCTTCACGCGTCGTGCTTTGCTCGCTTGTGCCATGCTTATTCGCCCGCCTAGAGCAAATCAGAGACGTTGACGTTGCTCAGCCGTTCCAGCGCGCGGTCAAGGGCGTCGTCTCCCACGGTCAGTGAGCAGCGGATGTATCCCTCTCCCGCCTCGCCGTAGCCGCGGCCCGGCGTCACAACGACGTTGGCTTCCTCTATAAGGCGAGAGGCAAATTCACCTGACAGCGCCCCGTCCGGCAGCTTGGCCCATACATATAGGCTCGCTTTGGGCGGGTCGACCTCAAGCCCCATCTTGCGCAGGGCAGGGATGAGCTTGTCACGCCTCGCCTGGTACACAGCGTTGTGGTGGTCGATGGTGTCCTGCGGCCCCTCCAGCGCGGCGATGCCCGCCAACTGCACGGCTTGGAAAACGCCTGAATCCACGTTCGACTTGATCCGCATCAGCGCGTTGGTGACCTCGGCGTTGCCAACGGTCATGCCAATGCGCCAGCCCGTCATGTTGTACGACTTGGACAGGGAGTGGAACTCGATGCCCACGTCCTTTGCCCCGTCCACCTGCATAAAGCTCACAGGCTTGTAGCCGTCGAACGCAACCTCTGTATAGGGGCCGTCATGACAGACGACGACATCGTATTTCTTGGCGAACTCCACGACCCGCTCATAGAAATCAAGCTCTGCGACAGCCGCCGTGGGGTTGTTGGGGTAGTTGATCCACAGCAGCTTGGCCTTGCGCGCGACATCCTCCGGGATGGCATCCAGATCGGGCAGGAAACCCGTCTCCCGATGGAGCGGCATGTAGTAAGATTCGCCGCCTGCCAGCATCGTTCCGACGCTGTAGACGGGGTAGCCGGGATCGGGCACAAGCGCGATGTCGCCCTGATCCAGGTAGCACCACGCGATGTGGGCGATGCCCTCCTTTGAGCCGATGGTCGGGAGTACCTCGGTGTCGGGATCAAACTCGACGCCGAACCGCTTCTTGTACCAATCAGCGACAGAGCGTCTGAAAGCGGGCAGGCCGTCCGATTCCGGGTAGCGATGATTCGCCACGTCCTCCAATGAAGTGACGAGCGCGCTGATGATATGAGGAGGGGAGGGCAGGTCGGGGTCGCCGATGGCGAGTGAGATGACATCCTCTCCGCGCGCCCGCTTCTCGTTGATCTTGCGCGTAACCTCCACAAAGAGATACGGGGGCAGCTGCGCGACCCGGCGCGCCTGCTCTGGTAGTGGCATTTGGCTGGCTCTCCTCTGCTATCTGAATTGACGTGTGTCCTGCGCGCTGAAACCTATTGTAGCAACCTCATTCGTGCCCAACTTGCCATTCAGCCGTGCCCACCCCGTCATTCCGCCCCCCGTCATTCCCGCCCCCTCACCGTCATTCCCGCGAAAGCGGGAATCTGAAACTCAGTGCGCAACCAAACTCCATGACCCTACATCCCCTGTTTGTGTTTGGCACACACCCGCGCCTAGCATGAGGCATGTCTGCTGACGTTTCAGCCCCACGCCGCCGCCCGCGCATCTTCTACGGCTGGTACATGGCCCTGTCCGGCCTGTACCTCATGTTCTATACGACGGGCGTCAGCTTCTTCGGCTTCAGCGCCTTCTTTGACAGCATCCGAGTCGACCTGAACTGGTCGCGCGCCCAGGTCTCTGTCGGCCCCGCCATCCAGGCCCTGCAAACGGCGATTCTCAGCCCGACTATTGGCGTCCTGACGGACAAGCTCGGCCCCCGACTTGTCACGGCAGTTGCGATGTTCATGGGCGGGGCCGGATTCATCGTGCTGAGCCAGGTTGAGCACGCATGGCAGTACTACGCCGCTTTCGTTCTCATTGGCAGCGGGATGGGAGCCACTGCTTACGTGATGGTGGCGACGGCTGTCGGCAACTGGTTCCTGCGTAATCGCGGCAAAGCCTTTGGCTTGACGTTCATGGGGCCGGGCTTCGCGGGAATCATCACGGCTCTTCTTGTCTTCCTGATCCACGAATACGGATGGCGCGACGCGGCGCTGCTTACCGGTATCGGAACGTGGATTACATGCATACCCCTCGCTCTGCTGTTGCGCGGCCGCCCGGAACACTATGGCCTCCGCATGGACGGCGATCCGCCGGAGGATGACCTAACGAAAGAAGGAGACGATCAACCCGCAGCTTCAGCCGACGGGGAGGCGTCCGTGTCCGTGCGTGGTGTCCTGTTGAGTCGGTCATACTTGCTCTATGTCGGTGCTCTTTCCATGCAGCAGGTTGCCATCACGGCGATGGTTGTCCACCACATACCGGCGCTCGTCAGCTACGGCTTCTCCGAGGCCACGGCAGGCGCAATGGTTATTGTCTTTACAATCACGAGCATCCCAATGCGGTTCTTCTCCGGCGCACTCGCAGACCGCTTCGATACGCGACTCGTCGTTGCAGCCATGCTGAGTTTCCAGCTGGCGGGAGGAATACTCTTCATCCTGATCGCGAACATCTGGGTGGCTATCCTGTTCGAAGTGATTTACGGAACGGGGTGGGGCGGCAGCAACGCGGCGAGGCTCTCTCTGCAGGGCGACTATTGGGGCCGAAGCATCTTCGGATCACTGATGGGTCTGCAGATCGGCGCCGGAGCAATCGGCGGCCTCATCTCTCCCGTTCTGGTAGGTTGGCTGGCCGATGAGGTCGGTTATCGCACCGCCTTTGCGGTGCTGATTGTCCCGCTCACGCTCGCTGTTGTGATGGTCCTGATGATGACGCGGCCCCAGAGCGGCAGCGCGGAGGATGTGAGGATAGCGACGGCATGACAGAGAAAGTCGTCATGACCGCGTGGATGTTCGCGCGGCATCCGCGGCAGGTCTTCTACGGGTGGTGGGTGACGCTGGCAGGAACTGGCCTCGCAGCATACACGGACGGCATCGGATTCTGGGGCTTCTCCAACTTCTTTGCCGCGATGGTCAGGGACTTTGGGTGGTCGCAGGCCTTAGCAGGAATCGGGCCGTCATTGCAGCGGCTGGAATCCGGCATCAGCGCGCCGCTGACGGGCTACCTGGTTGATCGATATGGGGCCCGCAAGGTCCTCGTTGTTGGGTACTTCGTAGCAGGCGGCGGTTGCATGTTGATGAGCCAGATTGAAAACATCTGGCAGTATTACGGCGTTTTTATTGTCTTTGCATTCGGCCTCAGCGCGGGCTCTTTCACTGTCACCGCGGCGGCAATCAACGCATGGTTCCGGCGATACCGCGGCCGGGCGAACGGCATCATGCTTGTCGGACCGGGAATGTCAGGATTGTTGGCGGGTGTCTGGGCGTGGATCATCCCGGAGTTTGGATGGAGATCCGTCCTGTTTGGCGCCGGGGTTGGGTTCTGGGTTGTAGGGATGCTCCTGATTCCACTTATCCGTAACAGGCCGCAGGACTACGGTATGGAGCCGGACGGGGGCGATGGAGTTGGGAGCGAGACCGCGCCATCGTCCCGCGCCAACATCTTGCCGGAGGCCGACTTTTCTCTGCGAGACGTTCTCCGCAGTCGCGGCTACTGGCAGTACGTCATCGCGAGTGCGTTGTTGGGCGCGTCCTGGTCAATCATCACGTTTGAGGCGCTCATCCTGCAGAAGAACGGGTTCTCCACTGGATTCATCGCCTTCATGTTCGCGTGGCAGACATCGTCAAGCATTCCCATTCGTATCGTCGCCGGGACGATCGCCGATTACGTGGACAAACGCGTGGTGCTCGCTGTGGGGATCACTGTCCAGGGAATCGCGATTGTGCTGATACCCATGTCGACCGTGCCGTGGTTGACGATACTCGCCGGATTCCTGCTGGGCAGCGCCATCGGGTCACAATCCTCAGTGAGGCTGGCCCTTCAGGCTGAGTACTGGGGACTGGCGATATTTGGGCGAGTCGCCGGCATTCAGCAGGGGCTGGCCTCATTGCCGGCAATTCTGTCGCCGGTAGCCATCGGCTGGCTCTATGACCAAACCGGCAGCTATGTCATCGGATTCCTTGCGGTAGCTGCGATTCTGAGCATTTCGATACCGCTCACGCTGACGGTGACACGCCCGCGCCTGCAAGGGTCTGCCGCACAATAAACCGCATTTCGCTTACTTCGGGTCTATACTGACAATCAATCCGCCCGTTCGCGGGCTTTGGTTTTTGTTGGGAGGTCGCCGTAAACGCAGCGCTATCAGTTCTGGTTCACCCCAACCGGATCTTCTACGGCTGGTGGCTGGCGATTGCCAGTTTCGGCGTCCTCTTCTACACAGCCGGTGTTTTCTTCTACGGCTTTGCGCCGTTCTTTGCAGAGATTATTGATGAGTTTGGATGGCCGACTGCCGTGGCTTCCATTGCCTTCGCATTTCAGCGGACGGAGCAGGGTATTTTTGGTCCATTCGTTGGCTATGTTGTTGACCGTTTCGGGCCGCGCAAATCAGTTATGATCGGCATGTTCATACTCGGGTGTGGATTCATTGGACTGAGTTACATCCAGGAGTTGTGGCAATTCTTCGCCGCCTTTGCAGTGATGGCTCTTGGCCTCGCGTTCGGCTCCTTCCTCACGGTCAACACTGCCGTCAATTCCTGGTTCATCCGGAATCGGGGCAAGGCAATGGCTATCGTCTCCTATGGAGCAGGAGCGAGTGCCCTGCTCGTGCCGATCGTAGTCGCTCTAATCGCGGTGTTCACCTGGCGGGAAGCGCTGCTGTATCTCGGGTTCGCAACGTTTATTATCGGGTTGCCACTTGGGTTCTTGATGCGCGATGCACCGGAGAAATATGGACTAAGGCCAGACGGAGTCAGCGACGAGCAGGCCGCACGAAATGCCGAATTGGATACGGACGACCGCTACGCGGATACGACGTTCACCGTAAAGGAGGCGATCAAGACAACGACGTACTGGAAATACGTGGTTGCGAACGTTTTTGGCTTCATCTTCTTTGGTTCTTTCATCATTCACCAGATCATCGTGTGGAAGTCTTTCGGCTTAAGCCCATGGTGGGCGGCGGCGCTGGCGACACTCCTCCCGCTCTCCAGTTTCCCAGCTCGCATCATCGGCGGCATTCTTGCCGATATGTACGACAAGCGCAAGATCGTTTCGGTCTCCTTCGCCCTGCAAATTATTGGAGCGGTTCTCTTCTTTATCGCACGTGACCCAATAACGGGTGTACTCTTCGCTGTGTTCTTCGGATTCGGTTTTGGCCTCGGAAATCCGCCGCGATCTGCCCTGCTCGGTGAACTTTTTGGGCGGCAGATCTATGGTCGTTTGCTCGGACTGCAATTTACATTTACGTCGATCGGGGGGGTTTTTGCCCCAATCCTCGCCGGATACATGTTCGACACTTACGGGGCCGATGGTTACCGATGGGCGTTCTTCGGACTGGGCCTCATGGCCATCATTTCGCTGTATATGTACCTGACCATGAAGCGACCGCAACTGCCCGCTCGCCTCGCGCAAACGTATGTCGGATCAGAGACTGCCGCCGAAACCGGGACCGGAGAGCGCTCTAGTTCGTAAGCAGTTGTCCGGCGTAAACCGTTGTGGCAGGGCCGGTCATGTAGACCTGGCTGTTTGGGTTGCCGTCCCACTCGATGGTGAGCGTTCCACCCGGCAACTCCACTGACACGCAATCATCCACAAAGCCCGCGATGCGCGCAGCGACAACGGCGGCGCAGGCGCCCGTTCCGCACGCCATGGTGAGGCCTGCGCCACGTTCCCACACGCGCATGGTTATCTCTTCGCGCGACTGCACATTGACGATCTCAAAGTTGACCCGTTCCGGGAAAAGGGGATGGTTCTCCACCATCGGCCCGATGGTCTCAAGCGGGAAATCCGCAACCGGCGTATCAATGAATGCGATGGCGTGCGGATTGCCCATGGAAACAAACGAAAGGCTGAGGGGGTATCCGCCCACCTCTAGCCCATGACCCTGCACGGGCCCTGGTCCGTCCATGGCCACGGGAATGTCTCCCGGCTCGAGTACCGGCGTGCCCATTCCGACGCGAACGGCCTCAATGGCTCCGCCAACGCTTCCGTTCTGCGGCCACACCGTCATCAGGCCGCCGAGGGTCTCAATGGGCAGACCAGCCTCGTTGCGGAGCGCCGATCGTTCGACAAGGCCCTGCTCAACCGCGTATTTCGTGACACAGCGGATGCCGTTGCCGCACATCTCCGCCTCGGAGCCGTCCGGGTTGAAAATCTGCATACGGAGGGCGGCGTCATCCGACGGGCGAATCACAAGGATGCCGTCGGCACCCACGCCGAAATGTCGGTCGCAGGCCGCCTTGGCCACGTCCGGCCAATTGGTGCTGTCGGCCCTCGCCGCGCCGCCTTCGACAACGATGAAATCATTGCCCGTACCGTGCATCTTCGTGAAGTTCATGCGCCAAGTATACAGTCGTCCGCTCTCAGAATCCCAATGTAGCGTGTATCTGTTCCGCCAGTCGCTCTGAGTCCTCGCTCGCATCCATCCATGTGATGCGCTCATCATCTGCTCGGAACCACGCAAATTGCGTACGGGCGAATCGGCGCGTTTTGCTGACGATGGTCTGCCGCATCTCATCAGACGGCATGCGACCATCGATGTACGCAGAGATTTCCCTGTAACCAATACTGCGGAATGACGAAAGCGATGGCGAGTAGCCCTGCTTCAGGAGATTCCTGACCTCCTCAACCCAACCGGCCTGCAACTGACGGTCAACTCGCTGCTCGATACGCGCGTCCAACTCATCGCGCTCCATGCTGACGCCAACGATGCGTATATCCCAAGGCGGAGCAGTCTGGGTGCGCTGCTCCGAGAAAGGGCGCCCCGTCGTTCTGACAACTTCCAGGGCGCGCACGGTGCGAATCAGGTTATTGGGGTGGATGAGTTCCGCGGCGGCAGGATCCAAACGACGGAGTTCCTCGTGCAGCGCGTTGCGCCCGTCGGCTTCGGCACGCTCCATCAATTCCTGCCGCAGATCTGGATTTGGCGCGACCTCGGGAACGTTCCATCCTTCAAGCAATGCCCACACGTATTGGCCGGTGCCGCCTATGACGATTGGCGTTTTCCCTCGCTCATGGATGTCTTGTATAGCGCATGTGGCGGCACTGAGGAATCGCCCCAGCGAGAAATCGTCATCGGGCTCAGATATCCCGTAGAGATGATGCGGAACCCCGCCCCGCTCATCTTCGGAGGGCATCCCCGTGCCGATCGTCATCCCGCGATAGACCTGCCTGCTGTCCGCATTGATGATTTCGCCGCCAATGTGTCGAGCGAGTTCAACTGCGACAGCCGACTTTCCAACCGCCGTTGCCCCAACAAGCGCAATGACCGGCGTGCCCATAGGTGAAATCTGGCTTGTTCGATGCGGCGCGTAAGCGCGAGAACCCGACTCTACGGCAGCTCCACCCATGCGCCGCCCTGCCGCATTGAGGCGACGAAAGCCTCCGCCGCATCGATGGATTGCAGGCCCTGCTGTAGGGTCAGGAGGAGCGGAGTCGGTTCTGCGCCGCCCATCACCCATCCGAGGAATTGCTCTTCGATATTGACGCGCCGTTCGTCTTCATACGCCTGCCTCAGATCATCCGGCACCGGCACGACCTCAGCCTCGCCGTCGCCTGAGGCGATGCGCACGGATGAGAACGGGTCGGCAGGATACCCCTCGATGATGATCGTGCCCTCCTCGCCGTGCAGGGCAATGTGGGCGTTGTGGGCGGCCTTCGGCGCGAGGTTGTCATGCACATACCTCACGGCAACGTCATCGCCGAGGTCGGCAAGGATGGCCGAGAAGCCGACTCGCCGATTGTCCACCTCATGCTGCTTGCGAACGACCAGCAGGCGCTGATGCCCTCCAAGCCATCGATTCAGGATGTCAAAGTAGCTGCCAAACGCGAGGAATGGCGTATGCCACCGCATCTCCGCGCTTAAGACCCGCCCGATGCGACCCTCAGACAGAAGTCGCAGGACAAGCGCGTCTTCACGGTCGTATGGGCCGCCGGGAAATGCCGGATACTGCCGCGCCTTGAGTTGTGGACGCGCCTCAAGCGCCGCCACAATCTCACGCCCCTCCGCCCCGGTCATGGCCAATGGATTCATGGTGAGCAGATGTTTGTCGTTCTCTAACGCGCCAAGCAGGATATCGCGATGCTGCGGGGCCTGCGTCCCGTTGAAAACGAGGTCGATGTCCGGCGAAGAAACGACATCCTGCCATGACGAGGCCTGTGTGGTGACGTTGAATTGCTCGGCTACGCGGGCGGTCGACTCGGCACTGTTATTCGCGACGGCCACGAATTCTACACCGGAAACCTTTGCGAGTTCCGGCACAACGCGCCTCTGTGAGAATCGCCCCGCGCCGACAAGACCAATGCGAATGGTGGAACCGTTGGACATGCTTATGCTCTCCTGTTGGCTTGAATGTAGCTTTCGTAGAATCCTGGGGCGGTCAATCTGGTTGATTGAATGCTGTGACGCTCGTCCGCCCCAGCCATATGTTCAGTATAGACAATGGAACGGTTTGTTCGAGCGCAAATTGGGACGCGTCGAGGGCTATTCGCGCTCGCGTTCCTCTGCCGCTCGCACCAGCGCAATGAACTGCTCAGCGTTGAGTGATGCACCGCCGATCAGCCCACCGTCAATGCCCGGCTGCTCAAGCAACGACACAACGTTCTCCGGGTTCATGGAGCCGCCGTAGAGGATGCGGACGGACTCGGAAGCCTCTTCTCCGCGGGACTCCGCAATGGTCTGTCGGATGACTGCGATCCCGTCACGTGCATCATCCGGCGTCGCTGCCACGCCCGTGCCGATAGCCCACACGGGTTCGTAGGCAATGACAACCGCTGATACGTCGTCCACGTCAGCCAGCCCGCCGGATGTTTGTGTCTTTAGAACGTCTGCCGTTTCGCCCACCTCCCGCTGTTGGAGTGTTTCACCCACGCACATGATCGGAGTGAGCTCGTAGTCAAGGGCAGTGCGGACCTTTGCGTTGACGAACTCATCAGCCTCGGCGAAATAAGCGCGGCGCTCTGAATGTCCGACAATCACATAACGGCACAGGCCTTGCAGCATATTCGGCGCAACCTCTCCCGTGTACGCGCCCGACTCCGCCGGATACAGGTTCTGCGCGCCAAGCGCAACGGGCGATCCGCGCAGCGCCTCGGCAACGATGGGTAGTGAGACAAACGGCGGGCACACAGCCACATCAACGCCCTTGGGAACGCCGACCATATGAACAACGTTGTACGCAAGGATTCGCGCTTCTGCAAGCGTGGTGTTCATCTTCCAGTTGCCGGCAATCAGCGGCGTTCGCGTGGATGGCATGGGCCGTACCTCTCTGTTGGGATGGCGCTATGCGCCGAATTTGTCCAGCTTACCGGCATTGGCGAGCGCCAACGGCATGATGTCCGTGGCCGCCATGGTTCCCAGCATTCCTTTCGCGCATTCGCGCTCCGTGAACGCCTCCGCAAAGCCGGCGGTGATGAGCCGTGACCGAATCATCACGGGAACCGGGTGCCAGCTGTGGGCAGCCATTGCGCTTGGCGTGGAATGGTCGCCCGCCACGACTAACACATCGGGATCGAGATCAAGAAGCGCGGGTAGGGCGTGATCAAGCCGTTCGATGGCGGCCACCTTGGCGTCATAGTCGCCGTCCTCGCCGGCGCTGTCCGTGTATTTGTAGTGAAGGAAGAAGAAGTCATGTGAATCCCAGCATTCACGCACCGTTTCGATCTGTTGCTCAATGGTGTCTCCGGTCTGAACGACGTTCATGCCAACCAGCTTGGCAAGGCCCCTGTACATCGGGTATGCAGCGACCGCTGCCGGTGTCAGACCGTACACGTCTTCCATCTGTGGCAAATCGGGAATCGTAGAAAATCCTCGAAGAACCAGGCCATTAGCGGGATGACGGTCGGCGATAGTAGAGGCGGCCTTTTCGAGAAATGTATTGATGATGCCTGAGGTGTTTTCCGCCCATGGCTCAGTTGGAGTGACGGTTAATGGGGCCAGCCCCTCGCGCTGTGGATCGCTGTCCGTGAGGGCATCGCTGAGCTGCGGTCCGCCGTCCTCGGGGCGAAAGAGCAGGGCAAAACGGTGCTCGCGACCGGAGGCAGTGATGGGCTGGGCGCCGTCGATGGAGATTGTGTTGAGGCGCTCGACGAGCTCGCGATTGATGTCGGTTGAGATGCGGCCGGCCCGGCGGTCGGTGATCGTGCCGTCATCGCCGAGGGTGCAGAAGTTGCCACGCGCGGCAATGTCGCCGTCGCGGACGTCCATGTCCAGTCCAAGGGCTTCGAGGATGCCGCGGCCAATGAGGTACTTGATCGGGTCGTAGCCAAAGAGGGCAAGGTGGCCGGGGCCGCTGCCGGGTGTGATTCCGTGCGCAACGGGAATTGACATGCCGGTCTGTGAGGCGCGGGCGAGACGATCGAGGTTGTCCGTCTCGGCGTCCTCAAGCTCCGTGCGGAGTGTCTTGGGGTGTGGGATGCCTCCCAAACCGTCCATGACGAGCAGGACTATTTTCGTGTCCGTCTTGCGGGCGAGGCTCTTGATCAGGTCAAAGTCGGTCATATCAGTGTGGACAGTATAGCGGGGCAGCCCTTCGACTGTGCTCAGGGTGAACGGGTCGTTCAGTCGGTGTCCTGGAGGGCGGCGATGCCGGGGAGGGCGCGGCCTTCCAGGAACTCAAGCGCCGCGCCGCCGCCGGTGGAGACGTGGGTCATGGCATCGGCGATGCCGAGAGAGTCGGCGGCCTCGGCGGTGGAGCCGCCGCCAACAATAACGGTCGCGCCCCCGCGCGCGTGCTGCGCCAAACTCTCGCCGACGGCGCGAGTTCCTCCGGCGAATTGATCGTATTCAAAGACGCCCATCGGGCCGTTCCACAGGACGGTCTGGCAGAGCCGCATCGCGCGGGTATAGGTATCGCGCGTCTCGGGGCCGATATCCAGCAGCATCGCATCATCGGGAATGGCGTCGCTGCTTACGACGGACGCCTCGGCCCCTGCGGAGAGTTCAGTGGCGACAACGACATCCGTCGGGATCAACATCTGGATGCCACGCGCTTTTGCGGCGCTATCGATGCGCCCCGCCATCTGCGGCCCGTCGTCTTCGAGCAGGCTCTTGCCGGTCCGCATTCCGCGCGCCTCAAGGAACGCGGCTGCCATGCCTCCGCCGACGATGAGCATGTCCGAGTTCTCGATGAGCCGCTCCATGACGGCCATCTTGTCGCCGACCTTTGCGCCGCCCATGAGCGTTGCCAGCGGACGGCGCGGCGACTCAAGGATGCCTCCCAACATGCGGATCTCCTTATCAAGGAGGAACCCCGCGACGGCGGGCAGGATGTGGGCGACGCCCTCCGTTGAGGCGTGGGCGCGGTGCGCGGCTCCAAAGGCATCGTTCACAAAGATGTCCGCGAGGCGGGCCAGGGCGGCTGAATGGTCAGGGTCGTTCTTTTCCTCTTCCGCGTGGAACCTCGTGTTTTCAAGGAAGAGGACATCGCCGGGGCCAAGCGCGGCGGCCATCCGTTCAGCCTCTTCCCCGATCGAGTCGGGTGCGATCGTGACAGGCGATGCAAGGAGTTCTGATAGTCGAGCGGCGAGGGGCGCGACACGCAGCGCGTCGTCTACCATGCCCTTCGGCCTGCCGACGTGGGTGGCAAGGATGAGGCGTGCGCCCCGTTCACGGAGGTAGTTGATGGTGGGGAGGGCGGCGCGGATGCGGGAATCGTCGGAGATGGTGGTGGTGCCGGGCTCAAAGGGAACGTTGAAGTCGACGCGCACGAGGCATCGCGCGCCGGACACGTCGATATCGCTGACCGTCTTCTTCATGGTGCTGGCGTTATTCCCCCGCCTCGGTAGTGCTACAGGGATGATGATAGCAGGGGGGGTAGGGATAAGGGCCCTACATCTTCGCCGCGACTCACCCTGCGTGCGGCGGCGTTCCGGCTTCAGCGGTTACAGAGAGGCTGTACTGTACTCTGTAGAGAACATACGTCATGACCACCAGCGCACACGAACACACGTTGAATGTTGCCCTCGGTGAGGTGTTGGGTGGACTCCGCGGGAGTTGGACAACACTCACTGAGCGGACCGGCAATGTCCTTGTCGAAGGTGGCCGTCCGGACATACTCATCGAGGAGGCCAGCGGTTGGCCCGTCGTCATTGAGGCTGAGCGCAGCAATCACGTGAGTGCTGAGACTGACGCCAAGAATCGTCTCGGAAAGACTGTGGCAAAGACGGGTCGCCAGATCGAGACGGCCATCGCCCTGGTCTATCCCGAAGCCATTCTTACCCTTGACGGCGCTCCACTGCGTGAAGCCATACGCGGCACGCAAGGCTTTGAATACGCACTGTACACCCACAAGCTCGGCAAAGTGCCGGATCGGTTGCCATCGGCAGGCTGGATTCGAGGCGGCGTTCGTGACCTTGCCATGCTTGTGCATCGCGCCGCCGTCCCACCCCCGCGAATCGAGGCATTGGCTACGGAGCTTGAGAATGGCGTTCGGGTCGCTGCCGAACGCCTGACACGCCGCCACGCCTTCGGCAGCGAACTCGGAGAGCACATTGCGGATGTTCTGCGCCAATCAGACGACAAAGACGGTCAAACACGTCGCATGGCGATGACCGTAATCGCCAACGCACTAGTCTTCCATGAGTCGTTGTCTCAGACCGGATTCAAGGTGCGAGAGAGCGATGCGGGGCCTGAGCGCGGCGTGCGCCAGGTTAACGATTTTCGTTGGCAGGGACTCTTCTTGCCGGGCGATCTCTGCGATGAATGGGAGCGCATTCTCAAGGTCAACTACTGGCCGATATTCCACTCGGCCCTGGGAATATTGCGGCGCATGCCGGTGGCCACGGCCAACGACGTTCTCGATTGGCTGTGGCGAACGGGGCAGAAGCTAGTGAGCGGCGGTGTGACGCGCTCCCATGACCTGACAGGCATCGTGTTCCAGCAACTCATCGCCGACCGCCAATTCTTGGCGACCTACTACACGCGGCCTGAGTCGGCTGCGCTGCTTGCCGCGCTCGCCCTGCCTGCCCGGAAACCGCCCGGCGGGGCGGACTGGGGCGATGAGGAGACACTGGCAAGCGTCCAGATTGGGGATTTTGCCTGCGGCACCGGCACGCTGCTCTCGACTGCCTACCAGCGGATGTCTCTATTGCACGAACTACACGGAGGCGACCCACGCAAGCTGCACGGCCCCATGATGCGGCACGGCTTGGTTGGGCTGGACGTGGTCAATATCGCCGTCCACCTGACTGCGGCCATGCTTGCGGGCAGCCACCCAGACACGCCATTCGACGGCGAGTGCCTGCTGACCATGCCCTACGGTTATATGAACAATGGGGACACGTCCAACGGCAGACGCAGCAACGGTGATATTCCCAACGGCTATGAAGGAAACGGCAAGATTGCAGTCGGCTCCCTAGACCTGCTGGAGGAGCCGGTGCAGTGGTCGTTGATGGATAGTGCCGCGGCCGTTTCGGCAGGTGGGCGCGCACCCGAGGAGGTTCGGAACCTGGTGTCGCGAGTCGGTCACGGCAAGTTCGATCTCGTGATTATGAATCCTCCTTTTACCAGGCCCACCAACCATGAGGCCGGTCATGCCAACGTACCCATACCGTCGTTCGCGGCGTTTGAGACGACTCCGGAGCAACAGGAGGCGATGTCCAGGCGCGTCACGGAGTTGACCAGGGGAGCGCCGTCTCACGGCAATGCCGGCGAGGCATCCGAGTTTGTCGAACTCGCCCACCGCAAGGTTCGTGACGATGGAACCGTTGCGATGGTTCTGCCTCTCAGCGCCATCAGCGGAAGTTCATGGAATGCCATCCGCGCTCGATGGCGCGAAGAGTATGACGACATCATTGTCGTCACAGTTGCTGGCCCGGGTAGTTACGCGTCGTCATTCTCAGCAAGCACGGGCATGGCCGAATGCCTGCTGATAGCGAGACACGTTGTTGTCGATCGTGACCAGAGTGGCGCCGCGCGGGAAAAACGCGGGACATTCATCATGTTGGATCGGCAGGTGCGATCAGCTGCGGAAGCGGAATTGATCGCCGCCGAGGTGACCCGACTCGGTGAGGGAAAACAGATTGAAAAACTTGAAGACGCTACGGGCGCTACAAACTTGCGAGTTGGCGAGGACTCAGTTGGCGTAGTCATTGACGCCGTATTACCGGAAAGCGGCCCATGGCCGTTGGCGGGCATTTCTGATGGAGACCTGGCAAAGACGGCGTATCACCTTGAGCGGGGTTCGCTCCTACAACTTGGCAGACCAAGAGCTCGGCCTGCCGAAATACCGGTTGCGCTCATCGGCACGTTCGCCGAACGCGGGCCAGTGGATAGGGACATCAACGGGAATAACCCCGACGGAACACCGCGTGGGCCTTTCAATGTTGAGAGGCCGCCGGCAAGCTCGGCGCCCACCTATCCGATTCTGTGGGCGCACGACGCAAAGCGTGAGCGTCAACCGGTCGTCGAGCCTGATTCTGAAGGTACGATCAGGCCTGCCTCCGGTGACGTCACAGAAGAGACGCTCATGGAGCGGGCTGCAAGTGTACAAAAGACGGCTACCAGAGCGCACTATAACCGTGATTTACGGTTCAATTCGCAGTCGTTGATTGTGGCGATGACGGAACGCCCGGCCATCGGAGGTCGGGCATGGCCGTCAGTCATATTGGAGAACCAAGACCATGAGTATGCGTTCGCCTTGTGGTGCAATTCAACGCTCGGTCTGCTGATGCACTGGTGGGTGTCAAACAAGACTCAATCCGGTCGTGGCACGACTACCGTCACGGGTATTCCAGAAATCCCGACGCTCGACGTTACTAAGCTCACACCGGAGCAGGTTGCCGACGCCAAAGAGATATTTGAGTCGCTGGGAGATCGGCGTTTCCTGCCATTCGACCAAATTGATGAGGATTCAGCGAGAGCGGAATTGGATCGGCGGCTATTGGTGGACGTGCTTGGATTGCCGGAGTCGCTTTGCGATGCGGACGGACCTATCGACCTGCTCCGTCGCAAGTTGGCGAAGGAGCCGCAGATTCACGGCGGCAAGAAGACGCGCGTCGTGTTCATTGAGCCGGACGGGGAAGGGGCGCAGAAGCGGGATGACAGGTAAGACTTTAGATTCCCCTGCTGCGCTCGGAATGACGGAGGAGACGGGAATGACGTGGGGCGTTCGCCCTTCGACGGGCTCAGGGTGAGCGGGGGTGGTGTGGCCCTTCGGCGGGGTTAGGTTGAGCGGGCCCTTTAATGGTGGGGATGGGGGGTGTTCAGCTTGACGCTGAATCGGGGGTATGCTACCGTCCGCGCATTGTCGTAACGCTTGGAGGCGCTACGACATCGTTCTTATGGACGAATGGGGAGGAGAGGAAACCGGGGCGTACTGTCGTCATCCGACCGAAACACGCATACAATAGATATTCACTGCGGCCCGCTAGCTCAATCTGGCAGAGCAGCTGACTCTTAATCAGCGGGTTCCAGGTTCGAATCCTGGGCGGGTCACTTGGTGAATAAAGAGGGGAAGTGTCGGAATTGGCAGACGAGCATGATTTAGGATCATGTGCCGCAAGGCGTAGGAGTTCGAGTCTCCTCTTCCCCACGAGAACGAAACCGGCAGGTGTGGTAACCGGATTGTTCGGTTAGGCTTGATAAGCAGCGGGCATTCGTGCCCTGGGGGAGTGCAGCGAGGAGGCTCTGTGGCAACCGAGACGTCTCAGACCAAGGTTCTGGAGATCAAGGACCTGGTAACGAGGTTTTATACGACAGACGGCATCGTCAAGGCCGTCGATGGCGTTAGCTACGACGTGCATGAAGGCGAAATCGTGGGCGTCGTCGGCGAGAGCGGCTCCGGCAAGAGCGTGACCGCGCTCTCCGTGATGAGGCTTATTCCGCCTCCCGGCGGCCGCATCGAGGGCGGCGAGGCGCTTCTTGACGGCGAGGACATGCTGAAGATGAGCGAGGAGCGTGTTCTTGAGGTGCGCGGCGCGAAGATGGCCATGATCTTCCAGGAGCCGATGACCTCCCTGAATCCCGTTCTCACCATCGGACGCCAGTTGACGGAGGCGCTCGAAACGCACCTGAACATGAACCGGGAACAGGCCGCGACCCGTGCGGGTGAACTGCTGGAAATGGTCGGCATCCCGGACGGGCGCAATCGTCTGAGCGACTATCCTCACCAGTTCAGCGGCGGCATGCGCCAGCGCGTGATGATTGCGATGGGCCTGAGCTGCGAGCCGCGCCTGCTGATTGCGGACGAGCCGACAACGGCGCTGGACGTGACGATCCAGGCGCAGATTCTTGAGTTGATGCAGCGTCTGAACGAGGAGCTGGGAACGGCCGTCATCATCATCACGCACAACCTTGGCGTGGTGGCGCGCTACGCGCACTGGATCAATGTGATGTACGCCGGAAAGATCGTCGAATCCGGTCCGGCTGAAACGATCTTCAAGGACCCCCGGCATCCGTATACGATCGGGCTGCTGTCTTCCGTTCCGCGCCTCGATGAGCCGCGGAGGGCGAAGCTGGACCCGATTGAGGGGATGCCGCCGGACCTGATGAATCTTCCGGGTGGATGCGCTTTCCGCCCACGGTGCCCGTTCGCAATCGATCGGTGCGCCGAAGAATATCCACCGTTTGAACTGGTAGACGGAAAGACAGATCAACACAAGGCGTGCTGGGTGGACGTGACGCAGGTGTCCGGCGCGCATGCAGGGAGCGACAACTAATGACGCAGACACGCGCAGAAGCCACCGGACATGGCACCGAACAGTACACCGGTGAGTATCTTCTAGAGGTCAATAATCTGAAGATGTATTTCCCTGTCAGTTCACGGGGGATTATTCCGCGGCACGTGGCGGACGTGAAGGCCGTTGATGACATCAGCTTCTTCGTCCGCAAGGGTGAGACGCTGGGCGTGGTGGGCGAGTCCGGCTGCGGCAAGACCACCGTCGGCCGCAGCATCATGCAGGTCTACAAGATCACTGAGGGCGAGATCATCTTTGAAGGTGTCGACCTCGCGAAGCTGAGTCCGGGACGGATGCGCCGCATGCGCCGCCGGCTCCAGATGATCTTCCAGGACCCGTACAGCTCCCTGAATCCGCGCATGACCGCCGGCTCCATCATCGGTGAGCCAATCCGCATCCATAACATGGCGAGCGGGCGGGGCGATTACGTGGACCAGGTGGAGGAGATGCTGCGCGTTGTGGGACTGAACCCCTACATGCGTGACCGCTACCCCCACGAGTTCTCCGGCGGACAGCGACAGCGCATCGGCATCGCCCGCGCGTTGGCGGTGCGGCCCAGCCTGATCATCTGCGACGAGCCGGTCTCCGCGCTCGACGTGTCCATCCAGGCGCAGGTCATCAACCT
>CAZZAN010000006.1:0-151908 GCA_964653005.1 uncultured Dehalococcoidia bacterium
AGCGCCAGTTCCGCCGTCACTTCCCCCGCTCCCGCACCATGCGCTCTCAGCAGGATCATCAGCGCCGTCCCATCGTCCTTTGCTTCACTCTGTGCACGGCTTGTCATCAGAAAATCGTCTTCCATCTGCCACCTCCGTCTCACCACCGTTTTCGGTGTCGATCGTATTTACGCACTGGTGACGCCCATCCGCCGACGCGATGGAAAAAACGGTGCCCTCAGATTGGCCAACTGGTGAGGTGACGTACACTTCGACCTAAACTCCAGATTTCCCAGAATGCTCGGCCTACCACACCCGTTTTCCGCGTCACGACGCCCTAAACAGCCCCTGGCTCTCCTTCCTGTTACAGCCTCAATCTCTGTACACCCCGCGGTCCCTGAAACACCGCCACGGGCAGCCGAAGGCACGAGGGAGGGATTTCAGCGGAACGACTCGGTGGCCGTGCGGGTTCAAGCGATCGCCGGCGCCGATCATCCCGGCAGCGAAAGAAACTCAATCTTTCCTTCCTGAGAGGTAAATCCGAGGGCGGCCAATGCCGATGCGATCTTCTCAATCGCCAGATACACCGACTTCAATCACAGGAGGGACTCAGCCCCGAACCCAGGATTCTTGCTGTGGTTAGCTTCAATATCCCGTTTCCCCCACCACGACGCGCTAAACACCACTGCAATATTCGATGGTCACAACCCTTAATCCCTGTACAGCCCCCGGACGGCCTGCAGCCGATTTTGCACACCATGTCCTGGAAGGAGGGGCTCGTTGACGGGCCCTCCCATGCCATTACGTGACGACTTTCGCCTCCACGGACTCGATTTCATCAGATTCGAGCGAGCACCGAGTAGGCGACTGTGACGGACTGTAGTCCCTGCCACTGTCTTGACGAGAGTCTGCTGACTTCAGCCTCAACGGTGATGGGCTTGACCTCGATGTAGAGCCAGTCTCCTGTGATCATGTCATCGTCGTCATCAAACAGGGCGATGGTGACGAAGCCGCCGCCATTGTTCTCGAAGTCGCAGGCGTGGAGGGTTAATGTCGCCGTGTGGGTCGTGGCTCCCGAGGTTATATCCTCGGACGCCTCGACATCGGAGCAGGAGTCATTGAAGCCAATGTCGCTGTCGCGGGAAGTGCTCTTGCCGTCCTCGGCACCGTAAGCCTTGGCCTCAATCTCGTAGGAACCGGTGGTCGCCAGAGCCGTCTCAACGGTGAGCATGACCTGCCCGCCCATGTAATGAGGAGACCGCACGCCGGCGCTGCGCTCATCAGGCTACCGTCACGGTGTCCGATACATCGTGCAAATCCAAGTAGCTGTCGCCGATTGTCTGCTGTGCGATCACGTAGACAAGGTACGTGCCCGGGGTGAGCCCGGTGAACGTGAATGATCGGGCCTTGCCGTTGTCGATTTCCGCCTGCGGAATACTCTCGCCGCCCGTGCGTTCTATGATCAAGATAAAGCTCGTGGCGTTGTCGCTTCCCTCCCATGTCACCGTCAACTCGCCGGCCGCGTTGGAAACCACCTGGATGTTGGTGGGTTTGGTCAACGGGCCGAGGTCTTCAGGCGCTTCTCGGATGCGCAACATCAACGTGTCGCCGTCTTCCCATGGCGCGCTCGTGAGGCTCCATGTCCATGTGGCGGCCGTTTGGTCGACGGTCGCATCCGAACCGTTCAGGGAGGTGTCGATGGACCCGTCCAACTCGATGAAGTCCAGCGTCTTCCCTGACAACGAGACATGGTCATCCAGCGTCAGGACGACCTCATCATCATCCTCATCCCACACAATGCTCTCAATCTCATAGTCATCGTTGCCGACCGTGAGCTCATCCGGATCGATAACCCCGGAGGAACCCGACGCGCCAATGCCACCACCTGTTAGGTCCACCGGATCAAAGAACGCCTCATGGAGGGTGCCGGTGGGGGAAGTGACTGTGATCGTCCAGTCCAAATAGACGTCGTCGGGCTTAAAGCTGCATGGGATGTCGGTGTAGTGCTGAAAGATATAGTGAACGCGGTACGAGCCTGCGGGCAGTGGACGTGCCGTAGAGAGCATGTATGTGTACCCGTTGACGGAGGAGTCATCGTTGTCGACATTCACCGCCTGGAAGAGACTCGCGGACGGGCCGCTCAGCCAGTAGTTATTGTACTCCGGCTCCCGATAGTTGTTCTCGCTACTGTCAACCTCAGTCCCGACCGTCATACCGGAGCCAAGCGACTTACTAAGCTCTAGAGGCTCTAGCGGCTCTGCGCGATCAATGCGCTCTTGCAGAATCCTTCCGCTGATGCATTCCTCGAACCCCGGGATCCCCTCTCCCGCCTTCAGTTCGGCCTTCATCGTCGCTATCTTCGCTTTAAGGTCCGCCAGACTGATAGTCGGTGGGGGAGATTGAGCGCCATCTGTTATGAACGCGGAATCGGCGGTCGAGCCGGCTGCGCCTGAGGCTTCAGCCTGGGCCGGTAGCCATGACCGGCTTAGGTGGTCGACCGTATAGTCCCACGCTGACTCTTGGGGATTGGACCTCAAGAACGCGGCTCTTCTGGGAGAGGATTCCTCGGATACGCCTGACGCCCCGCCGGAATCCGTGGCCTTGGCGAGGCCGATGAAAAGCACAGCCTGCCGATTATCCCAGGAGGTGGTACGCTGCGCTGCGGCATAATTCGCCACGGTTAGCGCCTGGTGCTCTAGTGAGAACATTTCGTCGCCGCGCACAACCACCAGAAACTCGGTTGGACCGTTCCCCTCAAGGTATTCGTGAGCGGTGAACCTCAGCTCGTGCACGGGCCGGTAGGCTGTCTCTATCCCTTCGCTGCCGGGAACCTCCTCAGTCCCCGCGGTCGCGGACAGCAGCGACGCTCGCACGATGACCAGCGAATCATTGTTCAACGTATCGAATATCTGCTCGTCCAATGAGGGGGCGACGAACCAGGTTGGATTGGGATAGGTGTCTATGTCGATGGCTGCGCCGGGCTGCGCTACCGTTTCCGAATTTGGTTGGTCGGCGCTGCAGGCTGTAAAGAAGACAGCGGCAAAGACGAGGCACAACGCGGGAAGAATAGAGATGCGGCATCTCGTGAAGCTGGTCACGGTCATCAGTGGCTGCTCCTAATGGTTCGTATGGTGCTCATAGATGGCCTTGGCCCCCCGCCTGTCAGCATCCGTGAGGCCACAGAAAGCGTTGTTGCATATCGACACGCCGCCGCTCATGACATCGTTGCTGGGACTGTGCCCCAGTCCAAGGGTGTGTCCAAACTCATGCATTAGGGTCTTGGGCAGGTACTGGTAGTCGCGTTGTGCGCCCAACCAATGGTTGAAGTTGCTAGTCCACTCTCGTGCGTTCTCCTCGTCTCCCCAGTGAGGCGGGTCCTCAATCCAAAAGAGCTGCGGGCTGCCTATGTGCGGGTATGTGCCAGCGGGATGGGTACAAGCGATGCTTGTGTCGCACTTGGGATCGACAAATAGGACGATATTATTCCCAGAATCGGTCTCCCTGGGGCCACCGGGGTCAGCATCCCAATAGCCCCGGATGACTACGTCAGCTCTCGCCGCTCTCGACGATTGAGTGATGGTCGCCCCGGCGTTCACGTCGTTCCAGGCCTTGGCGGCGGCCGCGTAGTTCGCCACGTCTAGCAGAGGATCGCCAGGAAAGCGGGCTGACGCAAAGTCTGGCGGGCTCCCACTGAGGTGGGACGGCCTGATGCTTGGGAACAGACCGTGGGAGCCGGGCGTCGAAACGCCCTGGACGCCCGTGGCGGTGGACCCAAGGATGTAGTAATCGACGCGGTGGTCGTCCCTATGCCATGAATGGAGTATCGTCACATCTGTTATGGACAACCCGGAGCCTTGGCCGCTCTCACCCTGTATCCTGACCTGCATCCTGATGCTGACAGTGCCTCCGGAACCGAGGCCGCAGCGAACAAGGTCGAAGGTCCCGGAGCCTAAGAGAACCCAATTCGACCAAAGAGTTGCCGTTGACGTCGGCGGCTCCACGGGCCAGACGCACTCGCTGTCCAATTGGAATCCCGTGCCAGCTGGGATGCCAACCCTGAATTGGTAGGTCTCCGCCCGGTGAAGTGGGTCGATAATCCTCGCCTCCTTATAGCCCAGAACACCCCAGTGAATATCCTCCAAGTTTCCGTTCTCGACCGTCACCGACGCGTCGAACACGGTTACAGTTATCCGCAGGCTGGCTGTGTCTCCATCCTCGTCGGTGACTGTGTAGGTGTAGAGGGTCGTCCTGGCAGCATTCCTGGGCGTTCCTATGATGCTGCGGGTCAATGAGTCGAACCTGAGACCATTGCCGATAGACGGAGTGATTGTGTACCTCCGCGTGCCGTTCCCGCCCCTGGCTGCGGGTAACTGGACACGTACTTCATCCCCCTTTTGATATCTCTGGGGCGCAACGGTCCTAGAGCCGAAGGTGGGCTCTCTGTCTATAGGTGGAGGCGAATCGCACGGGGATGGGCAAGGATCGGGCGTTGGTGTGGGCGTAGGGGTGGGGCAGATCTCGTCATCGTCTATCGAAACGGTCGCGGTTTCGGGCGTACCCAAGCCTATACCGGCTGGCAGCGTCCCAAAGCCGAGGTTCACGGTCTCGTCGTCGCAGTCCGAATCCTGGCCTGCCATGACGGGGAATGAAATCGACGTGACGCCGCTGTTGAACGTGACGCTTGTATCGGGCAGCCCGCCGCTCACCGTTATCGGTATGGTCACTGTGCTGCTGAGCGAGTGGCTGAGCCGCACGTAAATATTCTCCGTGCTTCCTTCATCCACTGAGTATCTCGACGGGCTGAAACTTACCGTTGGTATTGGTATTGGTGGTGGTGTATGAGTCGGTGTGGGTGTGGGCGAAGGACCACACCTGTTATCCGTTATTTGAAGAGTCAGCGAAGATGGAGTACCTTCACTCACGCCGATTGGCATGTCGCCGAAGCTGAAGCGCAGCGTCTCGTGGTCGCAGTCTACGTCCTCTTTTGTGTTGACATAGAACGATTTCCCTCTATCGCCGATGCTGAACGTCAGAGAGCCGCTGTTCAGCCCGCTGATGCTGTAATCCTCGGGTTCGGCGGACACGTTTGTCACCGTGACAGGGATTGTCAATGACCGGTTGCTCGGCCGGCCGAGCGAAACCCCAATGGTCGCGCGAATTCCTGCGCGGACAGATGACGTTCCGGAGAATCGTACCGTGGTCACGCATGACGGCGTGATAGCGTCGCTTCTCACAGACCACGCGCCCTGTTTACGGGCGTAAGGGTCTCCGTCACCATAGCCGGCCACTTGATAAATGTTTGATTCATTGCAGACGGCCGGGACAATGCCACCCACCGGCGTTTCGGAGGCCCCCCACGCTGATCCGCTCGTAATCAGTTCGATTGGTCTCCAACTTCTTCCGTTGTCAACACTCCGCTGAGTACGGTAGTCATAGACGCCGGCAATGAAGGTCCACCTGAGAGACAACCTGTCCACTCTGTACCTGCTTGGCGCGTCAGAAATGCTGACGCCGGTCACCCTGGGCGGGGGAGGCAGTGTTGGCGTGGCAGTCGGTCGTGGTGTCGGAGTTGGGCGTGGCGTGGCGGTTGGGCGTGGCGTGGCGGTCGGGCGCGGTGTGGCGGTCGGGCGCGGTGTGGCGGTTGCGCGCGGTGTGGCGGTTGCGCGCGGTGTGGCGGTCGGGCGCGGTGTGGCGGTTGGATCTGGATCGATTGGATCGAATGGGACATACGGCGTCGCTGTCGGCGTCGCCGTCGGGGGTATATAAGGCTCATCTCCGCCCTTGCCGAACGCGGCGGGGTTGTTGAACACGATGAAGCCAATAGTGATCAGCAGGGCGATGGTGGCCGCAACCTGCATCGCCGTCTTGCCGGTACTCAGCAAGGCTGTCCAGGGGGTCCGGTGATCCTTCATTCAATCGTCTCCATCATCGGCTCATCGGACCCGGTGACGGTGACGCGCAGCGTGCGCCCGGCCGCCAACGCGCGGTCGCCCGTGCCGCTTGTTACGGTGACTCTGACGCGGTCCGCGCCGTGGATCATCGACGGAGAATCCCGGTAGAAGGACACGCTAACCATGCTCCTTATCACTGCACGTTTCGACAGTCAGGTATACCCGCGCTCGCCGGTTGCCGGGCCTCAAAACTCCGCCGTTGGCAACAGCCGTAGAGCGGATCGTACAAGACATTGCCGTATAATGAACATGTATTTGATGGTATTTCCCAACGCTTTCTGTTATATGTCCGTATAAAAATATCAGGTGCGCGGTGGTCCTTTGCAGCCTTGGACAATGTCCAGCTTCAGGATGCCCATTCCGAGAGTCGCAATTCTTTAATAGGGAAAACAGCCGCCCTGAGTTGGGTCTTGACAATGAAAGGTTCGAGACCCGACTACTGAGCGGTACGGTCGATACCACTAACTGCCTTCGAAGTACTCGTGACTTGGTAGGACACATAAGGGCGTTCTGCGCCTAAAGTGCTGGATAAGGCCGGGGGCCGACAGGGCAAGTACCTGGAACGATCCAGCAAGCAATCGTATAACTCTGGCAAGCACTTTCTCCCGCCATGTAATCAGACCTCTTGACGCCTCTCGTATAGTTATGACAAGTATCGATGAGGTCTAATTTTCCTCGGCATCACCTGCGAATCGAAGGGGGTTGAACAGTGACAGCAAAACACGAAAAAGAAGCACATACATCCGTGGCTCTTTATGCACGAGTGTCCAGTGATCGTCAGGATATTGATCTCTCAGTTGCGGCGCAGTTGCGGGCGCTCAGGGATTACGCCAACAAGAACGGTTACTTGGTCGCGCGGGAGTACATCGACGAGGCGGAGAGCGGCCGTATCGCGAATCGGCCCCAGTTCCGGAAGATGATTGACGCCGCCACCGCGACGGATGCACCTTTCAAGGAGATCCTCGTCTGGAAGTTCTCCCGCTTCACCCGCAAGCGTGAGCACGCCGTCGCCTTCAAGTCGATGCTCAGGCGTAAGGGCGTTCGCGTCGTCTCCATCACCGAGCATGCCGACGACACGCCCACCGGCAAGCTCATGGAGGCCATCATCGAGAGCGTCGATGAGTTCTACTCCGAGAATCTCGCTCAAGAGGTCACACGCGGCATGCGTGAGGCCGCCTCACGCGGCTTCTGGGTGACGTCAGGGTCTCCCTTCGGGTATCGGCGAGTCTATGTCCAGGATGGGGCGAAGAAGCGGCCCCGGCTGGAACTCGATCCGCCCGCGGACGCCGTCGTCCGCCGCATCTTCGACATGGTGCTCAAGGGCCAGTCCCTCATGGACGTGACCAAGACCCTCAACGCGGAGGGCGTTGCCACGTCGACGAGCAAGAAGTGGCGCATCACCAGCGTCCACAAGATCCTTGATAACGAGGCGTACACCGGGACACTCGTCTGGGGCACGAATGCGAAGGATGGCGCACCGCCCGTGCGCGTCGAGAATGCCTTCCCTGCCATCGTCACCGTGCAGGAGTTCCAGCGGGTCAAGCGGCTGCTCAAGTCCCGCTCGCCCAAGACAGTCCATCCGCGCCGCGCCGCCAGCCCGTACCTGCTCAGCGGGCTCGCAACGTGCGCTCTCTGCGGCAAGATGCTCACCGCGGCTGAGGCGAAGAGCGGCAAGTACACGTACTACGTCTGCCAGTCCATCCTGAAGTCAGGCAGTGGCTCGTGCGAGACGCCCCGAATCAACGCCAAGTCGTTCGAGGAGACGATCATCCGCAACCTCCGCGAGAACGTCCTCAGCGAGGGGAACATTCGCGGGCTCGTGCAGGCACTCGACGAGGAGATGGATGGGCTCGCCCACGAGCAGCGCGGGCGCTTGGAGTCCATTGAGAGCGAGTTGGAGGACGTGAAGCGCCGGCTGGCGCGCATCTGGAACATCATCGAAACGACGGACATGGAGATGGCCGATGCGGCGGAGCGCGTCAGGGAGCTTCGGGACCGCCGTGAGAAGCTGGAACAGGCTGCGGACGAAGCCCGGGCAGTGGTGGCCGAGCGACGGGCGTTTCTGGATCGAGCGGAGACCATCGCGGCCTTCGCCGCCGACATGAGCGAGTTCCTGCGCACCAGCCAATTGACCGAAACACGATCCTTCATCCGCTCGTTCGTGAAGGAGATTCAGATCAGGCCCGGCAAGGCCTCAATCGTCTACACGATCCCCATGCCGGAGGACAGTCCGATAGGCGCGGCGGATAGTTCTGAACTCGCCTTGAGCGGCGATGTTCGCAGTACTTTCCGGGGTGGTGGAGCTGAGGGGAGTCGAACCCCTGACCTCTTCAATGCCATTGAAGCGCTCTCCCAACTGAGCTACAGCCCCATCGCGGCAATCTGAGAATCGGGCGCTTTCGCCGTGCCGAAGCGGCTTGCGCGGCGTGCCGATGCGATTGCGTTCTCCAATTGTACAGTAGCGCGCCGGCCCGGCAGCAGTTTCCCGTCCCCATCCATAGCGCGAAATACTACAATAGATAGACGTGATCAACTTCAGTCGCCTGACACCATGACGGCGCCATGACCCGCGAACGGAGACGGAGATCAGCACGACGGATAACAGAGAGGCGCGTATTGCGCGCTTGCGAGAATTACTAACCGAACGCGTCCTTGTTGTGGACGGGGCGATGGGAACACGCATCCAGGCGCTTGCCCTCACCGCGGAGGACTTCGGCGGGGCCGAGCTTGAGGGATGCAACGAGTATCTGAATATCACCCGTCCCGACGCCATCACCGGGATTCACCGTGATTTTCTGGACGCCGGCGCGGACATCATCGAGACAAACACTTTCGGTTCAACGCCACTGGTGCTGGGCGAATATGATTTGGCCGACCAGGCGGAGGAGATCAGCCGGATCGGCGCGGAGATCGCGCGCGCCGCGGCGGACGACGCCTCCACCGACGAACATCCCCGCTTTGTCGCCGGTTCCATAGGCCCGACAACGCGCTCAATATCCGTCACGGCCAACGTCACGTTTGATGAACTCGTTGAGCATTTCCGCGTGCAGGCTCGCGGCCTGATCACGGGCGGCGTGGACGTGCTGCTAGTCGAAACCTCGCAGGATGCCCTGAACATCAAGGCTGCGCTGGAAGGCATCGACCGCGCCAATGAGGACCTCGGCTCTAACGTTCCCTCTGCCGTGCAATGCACCATCGAGACGATGGGCACGCTGCTCGCGGGACAGGACATCGAGGCGTTCTACACGTCTTTCGCGCACCGGGATCTGCTGTGGATCGGCATGAACTGCGCGACAGGACCGGAGTTCATGCGCGATTACGTCCGCACGCTCTCACAGATATCACGCTTCCCTGTCGCGGTGATTCCGAACGCCGGCCTGCCGGATGAGGACGGCAACTACCACGAGACGCCCGAGGATATAGCCTCCGCGCTCGACTCCTTTATGGATGCCGGTTGGGTCAACATCATCGGCGGATGCTGCGGAACCGTTCCGGAGCACACTGAGCGCATGTGCGCGGTGGTGGTCAATCGTCCTGCCCGTGTGCCAGTCGACCCCACGACAACGGTCGTTTCAGGGCTGGAGTCGTTGATTATCGACGAGGATACGAAGCCTGTGCTCATCGGCGAGCGGACGAACGTGCTTGGCAGCCGCCGATTCAAGCGTCTCATCAGTGAGGGCAGCATCGAGGAGGCGTCCGAAATCGGGCGTGACCAGATTCGCAACGGCGCGCACGCGCTGGACGTCTGTCTGCAGGACCCCGATCGTGATGAAATCTCGGACATGAATGTGTTCCTGGAGCGGCTCGTACGCAAGACGCGCGCGCCTCTTGTGATTGATTCGACTGATGTGAACGTCATCGAGGAGGCGCTCAAGCGCACACAGGGCAAGTCGATCATCAACTCCATCAACCTGGAGGATGGCGAGGAGCGATTTGCTGCAGTCGCGCCGCTTGCACGCCGCTATGGCGCGGCGGTGATCGTTGGCTGCATCGACGATGACAGGGAGCAGGCGCAGGCCATCACGCGGGAGCGCAAGCTGGAAATCGCCCAACGCTCGTATCAACTGCTGACGGAGAAGTATGGGTTGCGCGGCGAGGACATCATCTTTGACGCGCTGACGTTCCCCGTCGGCACCGGCGATGCAAACTACATCGGCTCCGCGGTTGAGACGATCGAGGGCATCCGGCTGATCAAGCAGGAGTTGCCGCTCGCAAAGACGACGCTTGGAATCTCGAACGTCTCGTTTGGGCTGCCGCCGGCGGGCCGTGAGGCGCTCAACGCGGTCATGCTGTACCACTGCGTGCAGGCCGGTCTCGACAGCGCCATTGTGAACACGGGCGGACTCGTGCGCTATGCGGCGCTCTCGGACGAAGAACGCGCGCTATGCGACGACCTGATCTTCTGGCGGGGAGATGACCCCATCGCGGCCTTTGCCGCCCATTTCCGCCAGCAGCGCGCATCCGCCGCCGAGCAGGGCGTTGACCGCATGGAGGGACTGTCACTGGACGAGCGCATTGCGAAGCGTGTCGTTGAGGGCACGCGCGAGGGCATGCCGCCCGATCTTGATACGGCGCTTGAGGAACGGCCACCACTGGAAATCATCAACGGCCCGCTCATGGACGGCATGGACGAGGTGGGGCGCTTGTTTGCGGCGAACGAGCTCATTGTCGCGGAGGTGCTGGAATCGGCGGAGGTGATGAAAGCCGCCGTCGCGCATCTTGAGCCGCACATGGAAACGACGGAGACGAGTTCGCGAGGCAAGGTGCTGCTCGCCACCGTGAAGGGTGATGTGCATGATATCGGCAAGAACCTCGTCGATATCATCCTGTCAAACAATGGCTATCGCGTAATCAACCGTGGCATCAAGGTGCCGCCGGGCGAGTTGATTGAGGCGTACCAGGAGCACAGGCCGGACATGATCGGCCTTTCCGGTCTGCTGGTTAAATCGGCACAGATGATGGTCGAGACCGTTCGTGATTTCACGGAGGCGGGTGTTGACGTGCCGATTCTTGTCGGTGGCGCGGCGCTGAGCAATCGGTTTACACGGCTTCGCATCGCGCCCGAATATGAGGGCCTTGTTGCGTACGCGCAGGACGCCATGACCGGCCTTGATCTCGCCAACCGTATCCGATCATCGGAGGAGCGTGAACGGCTTGAGAGTGAACTGCAAGCGGAGACGGATACCATCCGCAGCCAGGACGCGGTTCGATCTGCCGCGCCATCTGCTGATGGCCGCACGCCCGCAGTCATCACGCCCGTGGATGCGCCGCCGCGTCCGCCGGACCTGATTGAACACACGTTGTTGGATCACGATCTCGACGAGATCTTCTCGTACATCAACCCGACCATGCTCTACGTTCGGCACCTGGGATACCGGGGTCGTTTCCTTGAAGACCTCGAAAATGGCAACGAACGGGCGGTTGAGTTGCATGAGCGCGTCCTCCGCGTTCAGCGAGAGATGGCATCGCGGCCTGACATCCGCGCCTCCGCCGTCTTTCGCTTCTTCCGCGCTGCCCGTGACGGCGAGGATGTTTTAATCCTCTCGTCAGATGGAGGACACGTTCTGGAACGGCTGCAGTTCGGCAGGCAGGCCGCCGGAGAGGGGCTGAGCCTCGCGGACTATGTGCGCTCGGACGGCGTGCCGGACTATCTTGGCGCATTCGTCACGACGGTCGGGCCGGGAGTGCGCGCTCTGGCCGACGAGTGGAAGAACACGGGGGAGTACCTCGATTCACATATCCTGCAGGTTCTTGCGCTGGAAGGGGCCGAGGGATTTGCGGAACTGCTGCATCAGCGAATGAGAGCGATGTGGGGATTTGCCGATCCGAATGACATTACAAAGCCGGACCTGTTCCGCGCGGCCTACCAAGGCAAGCGGTACTCCTTCGGGTATCCCGCCTGCCCGCGGCTGGAGGACCAGGAAATCCTGTGGCGGCTGCTGAATCCGGCGGAGACCATCGGCGTCAATCTGACCGAGGAAATGATGATGGAACCGGAGGGTTCAGTCAGCGCGCTCGTTTTCCATCATCCGCAGGCCAAATACTTCAACCTCTCAAATGAGGACACGGAGCGACTGGAGCAGCGGATCAGTCAAGCGGCAACGCCTGCCTAAGCACCCCTATAATCACTGGACAGGCCCCAAGAGAACGGTGAAATCACATGACTCTTTCTGATTCGGTGCGAGCCGCACTGGAAGACGCCGCGCAGACCATGGTGGAGGCGACGTACGTCACTGCGCTTGCGGGCGCGGGCATGTCCGCCGAGAGCGGCATACCGACGTTTCGCGGACCCGGCGGGCTCTGGAAGAAGTACGGCGAACCGGACAATCTCGGGTATCAGCGGTTCCTTCGTGATCCACAGCAGTGGTGGGAGGAGCGGTTGAACGACAACCAGATGCCGGAAATGCGGGAGGCGCTGGAGACGGCAGAGCCGAATCCCGGCCATCACGCGCTGGTCGACCTCGAGCGCATGGGCGCGCTGCGCCACCTTGTGACGCAGAACGTTGACAATCTTCACCGCGCCGCCGGCAGTGAGAACATCTCCGAAATTCATGGCAACCACACGCTGATCCGGTGCATCGAGTGCGTGAATCGGTATACGCGGGATGAGATTCCGCTCGACACGCTGCCGCCCCGTTGCCCGAGCTGCGAGGGTTTTCTCAAGACGGACACGGTCATGTTCGGGGAGCCGATTCCGCCGGACGTTCTCCGGCGTTGCCAGGAAGAGGCCGCTCTCAGCGACTGCGTCCTGATCCTGGGAACGTCCGCAATCGTCTACCCGGCTGCCGCCCTCCCGGAAGTGGCGCGGCGGTTGAACGGCGCGACGTTGATCGAGATCAACCCCAATGAGACGGCTCTCACTGAGGCGTGCGATATCGTCGTCCGCGCTCCAACCGGGGAGGCCCTGCCGGAACTGGTGGCCGCCGTGCGGCGAGTGAAGGGGAAGGGCGAGGTTTCCGGCGGCATCCTGGAGGCGACGTAGATTGCCTGAAGCCCTCTTTCGTCCCTTCCGCGGCTGGCGCTACGATCCAACCCGTGCAGGAGGCCTGGGCACTCTTGCTGCGCCTCCATATGACGTCATTGCGCCGTCTGACGTGGAACGTCTGCTTGAGTCCAGCCCGCACAATGTCATCCGACTTGAACTGCCGTCCGCCGTCGACGCAACCGATCCGTACGGTTCAGCAAGCAGGACGTGGAACGAGTGGACGTCAAACGGTTTCCTGCAGCGCGATGAGACTGCGCAGTTCTACCTCGTTCGCCATACGTTCACGCTCGGCGGCGTAAGAACCAGTCGCTTCGAGATTCTGGGCGCAGTCCGGTTGGCCCAGTGGGAGCAGGGAGCGGTGCTGCCGCATGAACACACGCATGAGGCTGCCAAGCGCGACCGTCTCATGTTGATGAATGCGCTCCATGCAAACATCAGCCCAATCATGGTGCTGTATGAGGATGACGACGGCGCGATTCGAATGCTGCTTCGGGCTATATCGTCGCGCCCGCCGGATTCGTCGTTCACAGACCTTGCGGGGGACGAGTATGACGTTTGGCACGTGTCTGATCCGGGTGAGGTTGGGGCGATTAGGCTGGGAGTCTCCGGCCCCCTGTTCGTCGCAGACGGCCATCATCGCTATGAGACGGCCCTAACGTACCTTGGCCAGCAGCCCGGCGAGGCAAATGACGGCGAACACGCGCGCGGCTATATCCTGGCCGCGCTAACGTCCATCGAAGATCCGGGTCTGGTCAGTTTGCCCTATCATCGTTTGATTCAAGGCCTGCCGGATGATGCCCGCGCGCGGCTGATGCGGCAGGTGGAGACGTATTTCAGAGCGGAAGAGATCGCGATTGGCGGCCTTTCCGACGCTGAGGCGGCCGAGAGATTCGCTTCTGCAATCGAGGCTGACGACGCGCCGATGATGGCTCTGATCGAGCCGCCCGGGGATGTTCTCAAACTGCTCCGCCCCCTGGAGCCCGGCATCTTTGAAGGGCTGCTGACCGGAGAGTCGGAGGCATGGGGACGGCTTGGGCCATGCGTATTCCTGGACGTGCTGCTCATGCACGGAGTGGGCGCAGACCAGCACGAGGCGGAAACGTGCGGTTGGCTGTCCTATCCTCGTGATGCCGCAGAGGCGATAGCAGCCGTTCGCGCAGGCGGGTATGACGCCGGCTTTCTCCTGCGGGCAGTGAGTATGACGGATATGACAGAGGCGGCGGAGGCGGGGGAGCGCCTGCCGCCCAAGTCAACCTACTTCTTTCCAAAGGTTGCTACGGGAATTGTCCTCAACTCTCTGGCAGGACGACTCGAAGACTAGTACACTGTCTGGACTTTGGGGCACCCTGTTCGGCCAGACCGGCCCCACATAGCCCACTCTCAGATTGGAGTTTTCATATGACGACGGACAGCGCATCTACGGACAACAGCGTGTATATCAGCGCCGAGGGACTGGAGCGGATGAAGGAGGAGCTTGAAGAGCTCCGCAACATCCGCAGGCCTGAGGTCGCGGAGATGATCCAACGCGCCAAGGAGCTTGGCGACATCACAGACAGCGCGCAGTATGACGCCGCGAAGAATGAACAGGCCTTTCTTGAGGGCCGCATCCGCCAACTTGAGGACAACGTGCGGCGCGCCGTCATCATCGAGGATCAGAGTGATCAGTCCGATGGGCAGGTTCGTGTTGGCTCAACCGTGGTTGTTGTCGATTCCGACGGCCAGGAGGAGCGTTGGACCATCGTTGGCCGGGCGGAGGCGGATGCGGCACGCGGCCGCATCTCCAATGAATCGCCGGTAGGAAGCGCCTTAATCGGTAAGAAGAAGGGCGACGCGTTCGAGATCGACATTCCCGCCGGCAAGCTGGGCTTCACGGTCTCGGCGGTGGAGTAGGCTTCCCGACGCCCCTCACTCTAACCCTCTCCCACAGGGAGAGGGGACTGTTCGTTAGACCGGCCTAGACCTGGCCAGATAGCTGGAGTTGTTTGCCCTCGGTCTTGATGGCAGGGGCGACGATCATCTCCGCCTGCTGCAGGTCGCGGATCGTTTCCGCGCCGCACATGCCCATCGCCGTGTGGATAGCCCCAACGAGGTTCTCCGTGCCGTCCGTGCGGTCCGTGGGCCCGTACAGCAAACGCTCAAGCGTCGCGTGGACGCCAACGCGCACGCGGGTGCCGCGCGGCAAGGCGGGATGCGGGGTCGCCATTCCCCAGTGGTAGCCCTTGCCCGGGGCTTCCTCCGCGCTCGCGAAGATCGAGCCGAGCATGACGGCGTCGGCGCCCGAGACGAGCGCCTTGCAGAGGTCGCCGCCGGAGCGAATGCCGCCGTCCGTGATGATGGGAACGTATCGGCCGGTGCGCCGGAGGTATTCGTTGCGCGCGGCAGCGGTCTCAATGGTCGCGGTGACCTGCGGCACGCCGATGCCGAGAACCTCACGGCTGGTGCAGGCCGCTCCGGGGCCGACACCGACGAGGATGCCCGCCACGCCCGTTTGCAGCAGCTCCATGGTTTGGTGATAGCCCACAACGTTGCCGACGATGACGGGAATCGGGATACTGCCCACGAGGTCCTCGAAGTGCAGTCCGACCGGGCTCGATGAGATGTGTCGCGCAGTTGTGACCGTTGATTGGCAGACATAATAATCCGCGCCCGCTTCGACAACCGCGCCGATGAGCCGCTTGGTGTTGGCCGGGGTGGCGGAAACGGCAACGGTTGCGCCGAGCGCCTTCATCTTCTCAATGGTGGCGGCGACATATTCTTCCTTGAGAGGGGCGGAGTAGATGCGCTGAAGCGTGGCTGTGACGGAATCCGCGGGGGCTTCAACCACCTCTTGCAGGACCTCTTCCGGGTTGGGGTAGCGCCCGTGGACACCCTCAAGATTGAGGACGGCGAGCCCGCCATGGCGTGTGTACGTGGCGGCAAAGGCAGGGTCGACGACGCCGTCCATCGCCGCCGCGAGTATCGGCAGATCGAAGATGCGATCCCCCATTGCGAACCTGATATCCGTCTGTTCCGGGTTGAGCGTGACCCGCCCGGGTACGATGGCCACCTCTTCAAAGCCATAGGCACGCCGCAGCGGTTTGAACTCCGGCACCTCGCCTTCGATGCCCAGGTCCACTCCCCGCTCAGCGATTTCCGTTGCGACCATTTCGACCTACCCCCTTAAAACGGCACGGCGCCGCATTGCGGCGCCGTTTAGCCCTGCTTTGTGCGCTACATAAAGCAAAGGGACACGCGAAAACGTGCCCCTGACGTAAACCCCTTTGGATCGCTCAGCGTCCATGAACTATTGTTGTCCCCATGGCGCTCAGCGTCAAGCATTTTTTGAGGACTTTATCCGCCAAAACCTCCGCCTTCAACGAAGCCCGGATATTCGCCGCCGACACGGTCCTTGATGGAGCCGCGGAGTAGTTCCAACTGCTCCGGTGTCGGGCCGGTTGTCACCGGCACTTCGTCAGGAATGAGGATCTCGAATCCTGTGTTTTCTACCACCTCATCGACGGTGACGCCGGGATGGACGGACTCGAGCTGGAACCTCTTTTGGTCCTTTTGATACATCATCACGCAGATGTTGGTGATAAGCATGGAGGGACCGCCGGGGCGCTCAACACGTTCACCGCTGGAACCGGCGGACGTGATGAAATCAACATTCTCCACAAAGACGCGCTTTGTGTGCTCCAAACGGAACAGGATGATGCGATTCGTCATGAAGTAGAGCATGCCGGAACCGGCGGCGCCGGGGAGGCGCACGTCCGGCCTGTCATGATCGCCGATTGTGGTCAGGTTGATGTTGCCGTGGCCGTCAATCTGCGCGCCGCCGAGGAAGAAGATGTCCAGCCTGCCGCGCTGGGCGAGATCAAAGACCTCTTTTCCGCTGATGAGGTTGAGTTCAGGGTTAGACGCGCCAATGGGGACGTAAATCATGTCCGGCGCGTGCGTCTCCTGCGCCAGGAGAACGCCCGCCATCGGCACGGGCGATGCCGCGCCGGAACTAACGTATGTGTCGTCTCGAACCTCCCGCGAAATGCGGGTGGCCATCAATTCGCCGATGGTGTAGTCGTCCGACTGGAACGGCATCGGGCCGGTTGTCGCTGAACGTACCTAGGCGGGGACGGCGACGCGTGTCACCATCTCGCGGTATTCGTCCTCTGTGTGTCCGCGCACGAACTCATCGAGGTAGGCGTTGAACCCGTCCGCAGTCTTTGAGGCCTCCATGTATTGCGAGAAGTGGTCATTGTCCGCCTCGTAGTACGGCTTCATGCCGCCGGGGTGAGATCCCTTTGGCGTGTGGATAACGAGGCTGATGAACGGCCACGGGATGAGGTGGCCGCCGCGCGGGTCCTCGGAGAGGTCGTAGTCGACGATCTCCTCAACGGTCACGAGCACCTTGTCGCTTGCCTGCGCCACCATGCGATCCTCGAAGCCCGGCGCCAGGACGTTGCCGTTCTTGTCCGCCTTGAAGGCGTGAATCATGGCGATGTCCGGGCGAATGGCCGGAACGAGCAGGATGTCATGGCCCTCGTTGTAGGGGTCTTCGATGATCTTCCAGTTGGGATGCAGCTCGACGAGATCGGTGCCAATCACACCGCGGGACGGGATGAACGGCACGCCGTTGGCTCCAGCCTGGAGCCCTGTGAGCGTGACGGGTCAGGTGCTGTCCAGCGCGGCGATTCCTCCCTCTTTGGCCACGCGGCGGTAGTTCGGAGCGAAGCCGCGCTCGCCGAACGTGAGGGAGCCGGTGTCAATGGCTTTGACGGCGCCTGCGCCGATGAGCATGTCGCCCTGGATGCCGCCCGCGGGCGTAAAGACGAGGGTGAGATCCTTGATGCCACGCCGCACGATCTCACGTGTCAGCGCCATGGAGGAGCGCTCATTGCCGCCGGTGGTGGCGATGAGCATCCCGTCCTTGAATCGATTTCCCGCTTCTTCAATGCTGACGATTCTCGTCATGACTGTTCCTCCACAATATTCGGGCGGTTCCGTACCGCCCAACCACACAGCATGAACCTACGCCGACCAGGGCAAAAGGTCAAGCGTAGACAAGGCTCTCTCGGGTCTGATGCCGTAGTCTTATCGCCTACGAATACGAACAGTGCCCCGCCCAACAACAATCAAGGAATTGCCATGTAAAGCGTCCAGTGTGTTTTCAAGCAGGTCTCTCATCGCTTCGGCTTGTTCCAGAGCGTCCCCTTCAAAGAGACGGATGATGCAACCGTGGGCATGACCTCGGGCGAATACAAGGTCACCGAAGTCCTTATCCAACGTGATCAGGATGCGTTCTTCGGCGACTGCCAACTCAAGGATTGATTCATCCGAAGCCTGCCGATCAATGTCGACTATCGCTGTGACGTCGTGTCCTAGTTCTTCAAGAAGGGGACGCAGAGCACGTGCTGAAGCTGACGCATCAAGCAGAAATCGCACACAGCCTACCGTCTGGTTACAGTGCGTTCGAGGACTTGTTCACCCATTGCAGATCTGTGGGCATAAACAAGGCAGGCCTGCACATCCTCCGGCTCCAGAATCTCATAGTCACGAACGATATCAGTAGGAGACATGCCGGAGGCCAGCATTCCCAGTATGTGTTCGACTGCGATACGCATGTCCCGGATGATCGGCTTTCCACCGAGCACATCCGGACGGAACGTGATCCGCTGCAGCAGTTCTTCTTCGGCGACCATCTCAATTCTCCGACGATTGCATAACCATCCTACACGCAACGCTGTCTATCGTCTTTGATTCGTGTCAGTAGCGCCTGACCCTCTGAATCCGCACCGACAACTAGGATGGCTTTATCGTTCCATTCCTTACCGCGTACATCGCGGCATGAGTGCGGACCTGTGGGGGGATGAGTTCCACGTCGGCGGTTGTGATGAGAACCTGCCGACCGGGCGCCAGGCAGTGGCGCAGTACGCGCTCACGGCGGTCTGCGTCAAGCTCAGACAGAGGATCATCGAGCAGGATGACCGGCTCATCGCCGAGCTTCTGGCCGATGTACGCCGACTGCGCGATGACCAGTGCCAATGCCGCCGTCCGCTGCTGGCCGCGAGAACCATAAACACCGAGATCAATGTCGCCGGCCACCACGCGCAGGTCATCACGATGCGGCCCGACGGATGTCGTCGCGGTGGCGGAATCGCGCGCCCACGCGCCTTCCAGGGCATCGGCGAATCCTTGCTGCAGGCCGGGCGATGTTTCCTCGTCGTCGCCGCCAGTGACCGTTGAACGGTACTCAAGCGCAAGGTGCCCGGTGCGGCCCGTGAATTCAGCGTGCGCGGCCAGCATCTCTTTCTGCAGAACGTCGATCATCGCAATTCGATGGCCGAGAAGGAACGCGCCAGCGCGGATGAGCTCCTGCTCCCACAGGCGCATCTCATCTGTCCTCTGCGTGCTGCCGCGCTCGCGAGCGTCCCTGAGCGCTGCATTGCGCTGGGTGACAAGGCGGTCGTATCGCCGGAGTGTCTGCGCGTATTCCGCGTCCGTCTGAATCGCCGTTGAATCGATTGCACGGCGTCGGTCAGCGGGAGGGCCTGCGAACAGGTCAACCTCCTCCGGCCCTGCAAGAACAACCGCAAGGTCGCCAACACTGCTCGCGGAACGCTGCCGAACGCCGTTGACCTTGTAGCCCTTCTGTAGCGTGCCGCCCCGGAGCCCTGAGGGGCCAATCGCCCTCTCAGCGACGGCAGTTGGCTGGTTTCCCTGTCCCCGGGGCGCGAGCTGCATAATGAGTTCCAGTTTGCGTTCAGCGCTGTCGCCTGCCGCCACATCCGCCGCAATGCGCGTATAGGGGATCGGCTCACGGGCCGCGCTCCAGCCAATGACCTCTCGATCCGTGTCCGCGCGATGCGAGTGGCCGGTCGCGAGAATGAACAGGGATTCGAGAAGGTTCGTCTTGCCCTGGCCGTTATCGCCCGTGAGCACAGTGACGCCGTCCGCCGGCTCAAAGGCCAACGAGGCGTAGTTCCGGAAGTGGGTCAGGGAGAGAGTTGTGATGCGAATGGCGCTCACCTGCCAAGGCACTCGAATCGTCACCGCTATCCGGCGGCAAGCCGATTGTAGCAGTCAGGTGAAAACATGACGGCGATATACTTTTAAAGGCCGTTGTTATTTGAGGCCGAATTGATGTCGAAACGTTTTTCCGGAACGATTTAACAAGCCGCCAAAGGGATTATCGTGAACCATGCCATGGAATCAGACATGCATCAGGGCGCGGCATTGCCGCGTAATCAACTGATCATCGCCAAGCTCGGCACCGGCGTGCTGACGGGAGGCGGCGATCAACTTGATGAGGGTCTCATCGCGTCCATTGCGAAGCAGGTTAAAGAGATCGTGGCCGCCCAATCGCAGGTGATTGTCGTCACGTCCGCAGCAGTTGCCCTGGGACGCAACATCATCGGGCTGCAGGGCAGGGGACGGGGCGTCGCGACGCTGCAGGCGCTCGCGGCGATAGGCCAGCACCGCCTCATGCGGTCGTGGGAGGCGGCATTCGCGGATCAGGGGCTCATCGTCGGGCAGGCCCTTATCACCCGCGCAGACTTCACCGCCGGCCGTTCCGCCGTCAACATACGCCGCACCCTGCGTGAACTGCTGGGATTCGGCGTGATTCCCATCATCAATGAGAACGATGTCGTCGCGTCTGAGGAACTGAGCGAAACGCTCGGCGATAACGACACCTTGTCGGCCGCTCTTACGAACCTCATGGCGGCGGACACGCTCATCCTCCTGACGGATCGCGACGGGCTGTACGACAGCGACCCACGCACGAATCCCGATGCGGCGCTCATCCATCGCGTTGACCGTGTGACAGACGCCACGCTAGCAATGGCCGCCGAGATGCCGAGCGAGCTGGGACGCGGTGGTATGGCGTCAAAGATCCGGGCAGCCGCGGAGGCCACGTCATGGGGCACGTCGGTTGTGATCGCCAATGGCAAGGCCCCGGACGTGTTGCTGCGCATCGCGCGGGGCGAGGACATCGGGACGCGGTTTGAGGCGTGGGGACGACGACGTCCCTCCGCACGCAGGCGTTCCCTCGGCCCCCTCTTTGTGCGCGGGCAGGTCGTGGTGGATGAGGGGGCGGCAAAGGCGCTGCGGCGGGGCACATCGAGCCTCCTTGCGGTTGGGGTGCGCGAGGTGCGCGGCGAGTTCACGACCGGCGACATCGTGGAGATTGTGGGGCCGGACGAGACGGGAGTGGCGCGAGGGGCGGTCTCCTATCCCGCGGGCCTCATGCGCCGCCTTGCAGGGCTGCGCTCTCCGGAGGTGCGCGCATATTTTGATTCAGACGGCAACGGCGATGATGTCTACCACGGCGAGGAAATGGTCCACCGCGACCACCTGACGCTGCTGTAGCAGACGGCTATCCCGTTTGAACAGCCCCACCTGCGCAACTACAATTGCAGAATAGATAGACGCTAACTAGCGACGGCTCGCTACGTCATTGCCGTCGAAGGAAAGAGTGACCGCGATGACGGCGACCCAGACAAGAGACACCGACGCAGCAGAACTCTCAGAAGAGCTCGTCAGCAAAACGGAGGCGGCCAGAAAGGCGAGCCGGCCGCTTTCGCGTGCGTCCACGGAACTTAAGAACCGGGCGCTTGAGCGCATTGCCGCCCTGCTGGAAGAGCGCTCGGCGGAGATCATCGCCGCCAATACATTGGACTACGCCGCCGGGCAGAGGGACGGAATGTCGGACGTCCTTCTTGACCGTTTGCTGCTCAACGAGGAGCGTGTGCGGGGAATGGCCGCTGACGTGCGCGCGACTATCGCGCTGCCGGACCCCATCGGCGAGGAGTTCGATGCGTCGACGCTGCCCAACGGCCTCCGCATCTGCCGCCGGCGCGTCCCTCTTGGCGTCATCGCCGCCGTCTATGAGAGCCGTCCCAACGTGACCATCGACATCGCCGCCCTTTGCATCAAGTCCGGCAACGCAATCATCCTGCGCGGTGGCAAGGAGGCCATAAACTCTACGACGACGCTTGCGGGCATCGTGCGCGAGGCGTTGGAGGATGCCGGACTGCCCCGGGACGCGGCGCAGATCATTGAGTCCACGGACCGGGCCATCGTCGGGCAGATGCTTGTGTACGAGGGCGGGATCGACCTGCTCATTCCGCGTGGCAGCGATACGCTCATCCGCTTTGTGCGGGACAACGCGCGGATTCCCGTTGTGACCGGCGGCATCGGCGTCTGCCACACGTATGTTGACGCCGATGCGGATGTTGAGCAGGCCGTTGCCATCGCCTACAACGCCAAGGTGCAGCGCCCGACGGTGTGCAATGCGCTGGACACGCTGCTCGTTCATGCGCAGGCCGCTCCTAAGCTGCTCCCCGCCGTGGTTGCAGCGTGGGCGAGGGACAACGTGGAGGTCCACGCGGACGGACGCGCGCTCGCGCTGATCGGGCCTGAGCCTCCCACGCGGGTCATCACGGCCGTCGAGGACGACTGGGGCCGCGAGTTTTTGTCATTGACAGCCGCTGTGAAGGTCGTGGACTCAATCGACGAGGCGCTGGAGCACATCGCGGAGTACGGCTCCGGCCACACTGAGGCGATCCTTACGACGAGCGACGAGAACGCGGCGCGATTCCTGGATGAGGTGGACGCGGCGGCGGTCATCGTCAACGCGTCAAGCCGGTTCACGGACGGCGCGCAGCTGGGGCTGGGCGCGGAGGTTGCCATCAGCACCAACAAGCTGCACGCGCGCGGGCCGATGGGGCTGCGGGAACTGACGTCGTACAAGTGGACCATCGTCGGAGACGGCCAGACCCGGACCTGAACGTTTGCGCTACAATCCTGTCATGCACGGGATTGATTTAATGGCTGGCGCCAGGCCGTCCATACGATCCGGTATTCGTGACGGAGCGGCGCATTATGCCGTCGGCGTGTCCGAAGCGCCCGGCGCATGGCCAAGCGAGAAAGACCTCTGCGACGCGTGGGAGTCCGGCACGGCGAGCAGGACGAAGCAGAATCTGAGAACCGTTACGGGCGCAGCCGTCGACGTCATTCAGGCCGGTACACGCAATTCGGGCGATGGCCCGGATTTCCTCGGCGCGGTCATCGTGATTGAATCTCCCGGGCAGCCGCGGCGCATAACCCGCGGCGACGTTGAGATGCACCTTCGCGCCTCGGACTGGTTCGCGCACGGGCACGAAACGAATCCGGCCTTTGCGAGCGTCATTCTGCATGTTGTTGAGGACGCGCAGGGCATGACGGAGATTGCAGGCGCGCCTGTGCTTGAAGTGCGGCACGACACTCGCCGAAGGCGGCGTAAAGCCGCGACGACCAGGCCCACGCTGCTTGATCTCGGCGCGGGCAAGGCGCGCGATTCAGGCGTAATGCTTGATGCACTGGGGGACGCACGGCTTGAGGAACGGGCGGCGGCCATGGAGGGCGATATGGCCGTGGTCGGGTCTGAGCAGGTACTGTATGAGGCCCTGTTCAGAGGACTCGGCTATACGCGCAATATGACCGCTTTCCAGGAAGTCGCGCGGCTCATGCCCATCGACACGCTGCGCGGCTTGACGGATGGCTCACCCAATGACGAGGCACATGCGGCACGTCTCACGGGTTTGCTGTTTGGGACAGCGGGATTGCTTCCCTCGCAGCGTAATGGAGCGGCGCAGCGGCAATTTCCTCTCGTCGAACCAAAGTTGAACACGTACGACAGCTTCACGGCGTCCGCAGAGGCCGCATGGGCGCGGCATCCGGGGCTGGAGTCTCTGCCGCGCGGGTCATGGCAGACGTTTCGCGTCAGGCCGGACAATCACCCGGTCAGGCGAATGGGCGCTGCGGTGGAACTCATGCGACGGTGGCTCGGGGGGCCGGGGCTGCTCAACGATCTGCGCACTGCCGTTAGTGAGGCTGAGAATCCACGAGATGCGGCGGCACGGTTGATCGATGCGCTTGTTATCTCTCCGGAGGGTTATTGGGCGGCACATAGTGGTTTCGGAAAGTTCCGGCGTAACAGGCCATCCGCGCTCATCGGCCGGGGGCGCGCGCTGGACATGCTGGCGACTGCCGTCCTGCCCTTCCTGCTTGCCGTGGCAGATTTTGAGTCCGACACGAATCTTGAAGAGAGGACACGGCAGGTCTATACCGTCTTGCCGAACCCGGGAGAGTCTGAGGCTGCCCGCCGCGCGCGGCATCTCATTGCGGGGAGTTCGGGCGGGCAATCACAGCGACTGTCCGCTCGCCGTTACCAGGGATTCTTGAGCCTGACGGCCTCCTCACTGAACGGGGCGCGGGAATCTCTTTACCCATCCGCCGGATAGCCGCCCGTCCGATGGGGGCAGCGTATCCGTCTCCCTAGTATCATGACTGGGCGGGGCGCAGCTTTTGGGATGCCGCTCCGACCAATCACACGACAACAGGAGGACGATCTCTCTATGCGCATCGAACGTGACTCAATGGGCGAGATGGAGGTGCCGGACGAGGCCCTCTGGGGGGCGCAGACGCAGCGCGCCGTCCGGAATTTTCCCATCAGCGACCTTCGCTTTTCCCGCAGCTTCATCCGGGCGCTTGCGCTGATTAAGCGCTCTGCCGCAGAGGTCAACGAAGAACTCGGCGGTGTGACGCCGGAACTGGCCGCTGCCGTCCGATCCGCAGCGCAGGAAGTGATGGATGGCGAGCTTGATGCCCACTTCGTCCTGGATATTTTCCAGACGGGCTCAGGCACGTCCACGAATATGAACGCGAACGAGGTCATCGCCAATCGGGCGACGCAGATTCTCGGCGGTGAGGTCGGCTCCCGCATGGTCCATCCCAACGACCACGTCAACCGCGGCCAGTCGTCCAACGATGTCATTCCGACGGCCATACAGGTTGCCGCCGCGCACGGCATTGCCATGGAATTGGTGCCTGCATTGGAGCGCTTGCAGAAGGCGCTTGCAGACAAATCGGCGTCCTTCTGGGACGTCATCAAGACGGGCCGCACGCACCTGCAGGACGCGACACCCATCCGGCTCGGCCAAGAGTTTTTGGGGCATGCGGGGCAGATGGAGCGGGCCGTTCGGCGGCTGCGCCACGCCGTCGATGAGCTATGCGAGGTCCCGCTTGGGGGAACGGCCGTCGGCACGGGCATCGGGCGGGACATCGAGTTTTCGGAGATGGTCTGCGCGCGCCTCGCGTCTTCCACCGGCCTGCCCATCCGCGAGACGGAGAACCATTTCCAGGCGCAGAGCACGCTGAATGCCGTTACGGAGGCGAGCGGCGTCCTGAACACGGTCGCGGTCAGCATGTTGAAGATCGCGAATGACGTGCGCTGGCTCGGCTCAGGCCCGCGTGCCGGCTTCGGCGAGATTGCGCTGCCGGAGGTGCAGCCGGGCTCGTCGATCATGCCCGGCAAGATCAACCCCGTCATCGCGGAGTCCGTCGCGCAGGCGGCGGCACAGGTCATGGGCAACCACGTCACGGTTACAATCGCCGACGCGCAGGGCAGCAACTTCGAGTTGAACGTGATGATGCCCGTCGCGGCATACAACCTGCTGCAGTCCATCGATCTGCTCGCCGCAGAGGCGGACAACTTCCGCGAGCAGTGCATCGAAGGGCTCGTTTCCACGCAGCGCGGGCCGGAGACCGTTGAGCAGGGGCTGGCCATCTGCACGGCGCTCGCGCCGGTCATCGGCTACGATGCCGCCGCCGCAATCGCGCATGAGGCCTCCGAGACGGGCGAAACCGTCAGGCAGGTGGCGCTGCGGACGACGGAGCTCGGGGAGGCCGCGCTTGAGGAGATTCTCGACGCCGCCAAGATGACCGAGCCCGGCTTCTCAGGTGGCGGCGGAGGTTAATTTAAAGTTCGCGTTCCGGCTTTTCCTTAGGAAAAAGATGATCCACCGCGTTCCGGCGGGAAAGGCAAAGGGGCGGTGGAGGATAGTCTCATATCTGCCTCTTCCCTTGCCATGCGTTGCCGCCACTCCGTAGAATGGCATCACGTATGAGCCATCCAATTGGGCAAATGATGGCGCAGTGCCGCGCACGTCGAACTTTCGATATAATCACCGATTCCGGTCACACACGCAGGGGGCGTTAATCAGTGTCAAGCAAGAACGGAAATGCCGTTATGGTCGTGGAGGATCTCCACGTGGAGGTGGACGGCAAGGAGATCCTGAAGGGCGTCAACCTGGAGATTCCCACGGGCAAGGTCAACACCGTGATGGGCCCCAACGGCTCCGGCAAGAGCACCCTAGCCAACACGCTCATGGGCAATCCGCGCTACGTCGTCACCGGCGGGCGCATCCTCTACAAGGGCAAGGACATCACGCTCGATCTGCCCGATCAGCGTTCGCTCGACGGCATCTTTTTGGCGTCACAGTACCCCGTGGAGATAGCCGGGGTTACGTTGATAAACTTCCTGCGGCAGATGGTGAACGCCCATCGCGGCGACGAGATGCCGCTCGTCGAGTTCCGGCAGATGGTGAACGAGAAGATGGATGCGCTTGGCATGGATCGCGCGTTTGCCACCCGCTACGTCAACGCAGGCTTCTCCGGCGGAGAGAAGAAGCGCAGCGAGATCCTGCAGCTTGCCGTCCTCGATCCCACGCTTGCCATCCTCGATGAGACGGACTCCGGACTCGACATCGACGCGCTGCGCACCGTTTCGCACGGCGTCAATCAGCTGCGGCATAAGGCGATGGGCATCCTGCTCATCACCCACTACACGCGCATCTTCAACTACATCGAGCCGGACACCGTTCACGTGATGCTGGACGGCGCCATCGTTCGTTCAGGTGGCCCGGAGCTCGCCCATGACCTTGAGGAACACGGCTATGACCTCATCCGGTCCGGCGCAGGCAGCGCGGTCGCGCCGGCGTCGCAATAGCGCGGCCACATCGCGCAAGGCCGGCCACCGTGCCTGATCACCCATCACAACTGGATGTCGAGGCCATTCGCGGCGACTTTCCCATCCTGTCCCGCGTCATCAACGGCAACCCGCTCGTTTACCTCGATAGCACGGCAACGTCGCAGAAGCCGAAGCAGGTCATTGACACGCTGGCCGACTTCTATCGCACGTCCAACGCGAACGTCCACCGCGGCATCTACACCCTGTCCGAGGAATCAACCGCAGCCTATGAGGGCGCGAGAGACAAGACTGCCAGTTTTATCAATGCGGCAGAACCTGCCGAGATTATCTTTACGCGGAATACAACGGAATCCCTGAATCTGCTTGCCTACTCGTGGGGACGAGCGAATCTCAACGAAGGGGATGAGGTGCTCGTCACGCTCATGGAGCACCATTCCAACATCGTGCCGTGGCACATGATCTGCGACGAGCGCGGCGCGGTGCTCCGTTTCATCCCGGTGACGGACGACGGCTTCCTGGATCTCACCGATATTGACACGCTCATCACGGAACGTACGAAAGCCGTGTCCTTCACGCATGTCTCCAACGTGCTGGGCACCGTGAATCCTGTCCGTGAACTCGTGGACAGGGCTCATGCGGTCGGCGCGATCGCCATCGTGGACGGCGCGCAGGGAGCCCCGCATATGGCCGTTGACGTTCGCGAGATTGACGCTGATTTCTACGTCTTCTCATCCCACAAGATGCTGGGCCCGACGGGCGTGGGCGTCCTGTACGGCAAACGCGCGTTTCTGGATGAGATGCCCCCGTTCCTGGGCGGCGGTGAGATGATCATGGAGGTGCGCGAGGACGGCTTCACCTGGAAGGACCCGCCCTGGAAATTCGAAGCCGGCACGCCGAATTTCGCCGATGTCGTCGCGTTCGGCGCGGCCATCGACTATCTGAACGAGCTGGGCATGGACGCAGTCCGGCAGCATGAGATCGAGATCACGGACTATGCGCTGCGGCAGATGCGGTCCCTTGGCGAGGGTGTCACGCTGCACGGCCCGCTAAACGCGGAGGACCGCGGCGGCGTCGTTTCGTTCGCCATCGAGTCCATCCATCCCCATGACATCGCCCAAACGCTGGACTGGGAGGGCGTGCAGATTCGCGCCGGTCATCACTGCGCGCAGCCGCTTATGCGCCGCCTCAACGTGCCCGCCACGGCCCGCGCGAGCTTCTACGTTTACAACACGAATGAGGACGTTGACCGACTCATCGATGCCCTGAAGAAGGCTGGTGAACTCTTTGGCAGGGCGTGAATCCGAACCACAATTCGACGAACTGTACCGGGATGTGATCCTGGACCACTATCGGATGCCCCGAAATAACCGCGTGCTGGAGTCCGCCGACGCGGATCTGACGCAGTTCAACCCGGTGTGCGGGGATGAGGTTCGACTGATGGCCCGCATACGTGATGGCGCGATTGAGGAAATCGCCTTTGTCGGACAGGGCTGCTCAATCTCACAGTCGTCCGCATCGATGATGACGGAGGCGATCCGAGGCCGCTCCCTTGAGGACGCGAACACGCTTGCCCACAATTTCCGCGCCATGATCCTTGGCGAAGACGTTGATGAGATGGCAATGGGTGATCTGTTGTCCCTGCAAGGCACATCACGCTACCCGGCACGCGTCAAGTGCGCCGTTCTCGCGTGGGACACGCTGCAGAAAGCCCTTAGCGGCGCATCCGGCCGTGAGGATGTGGGCTCATCAGACCCGGATTCGGGCGGTTAATTTCCCGGTTCGCGATCCGGCTTTCGCTTGCCGGTGAAGTCGGGGCTCCGCGTTCCGTCATGGCGAGTCCATTGAGTTGAAGTTTTCCCGGTTCGTGATCCGGCTTTGGCTTGCCGGTGAAGTCGAGGCTCCGCGTTCCGGCTTGAGTAGCCGCAAGGTTCTGTTCCGGTTCGCGATCCTTGGTCACATCATTGGACGCCGTGCCGCCGCTGTGCCCTGTTCGTAGACTTCATCGGCTTGCAGATTCTTGCCTCGCGCGGCTTCCACAGCTAGCCGGTCGCACCGTTCATTCTCGGGAACGCCGGAGTGGCCGCGCACCCATCTGAACTTGATGTCATGGGCGTCACAGAGGTCCAGCAGCCGCCCCCACAGGTCCGGGTTGATGGCCGCCTCTTTCTTGTTCCGCATCCAGTCGTTGGCCCGCCATCGCGCCGCCCACCCCTTCTCGATGCCGTCGATCACGTAGCGCGAATCACTGTGCAGCGTCACGCGACACCGTTCCTTGAGGGCCTCAAGCCCCCGGATTACGGCAAGGAGTTCCATGCGATTGTTGGTTGTGAGTCGATAGCCCTCGCTGAGTTCCCTGCGCCCGCCGGCATGTAGCAGTACGACACCGTAGCCACCGGGGCCGGGATTCCCCTCACACGCTCCATCCGTATAGATAGTCACCTGTTTTTCTGCTGCCATCGATCCGGGATTCTCCCTATCTGCGAAAGCCGCCACGGGGCATGGTTATCTTGTGCCGACCGTCAATTGGAGTATAGTGCCCCGCCAAATATGTGTATCCACACGGCATAATAGGGAGACAGCCTAGGGACGGAAATGAGGCAGGGTCATGGCAAGAGATTCCGGGGGCGTAGGAAAGCGTCGGCGCGGGATTGGACTGCTTGAACTAAGCATCCTGGCGGCGGCCATCTGCGTCTCCGGGGCGATAATCACCCTTGCCATCGTCGGCGCGACGGCGGGTTAGAATAAACACCCGTCATTCAATCGTGGGGTCGTAGCTCAGTCGGGAGAGCACCTGCTTTGCAAGCAGGGGGTCAGGGGTTCGAATCCCCTCGGCTCCACCACCCTGGAAAGTACTGCGAACTTCACTTGTCAGGGCGAGTTCAGAACTCTCCGCGTTCAAGTTTACTCTTACACCCACCCCGCCAAACGCACCTGACTCGGTGGGGGCTGGATACACTGCAGGACTTCTTGAGGTACCTGGATGTGATCGGTCTGTTTGGACGTAGGTACTCGTTCGAGACTTACGCAGCCGATGAGTGGTGGGTCGAAGTGGAGCCCAACGGGATGCTTGCTTTTATTGATAGAATCACCCGATACAGCAATGGTTTAGGCTAGGGGGGGATCAGGCGCAAGAACCGCTGCCGCAGGGCCTACTGGGATCCGACTGCTCCTTATGACGCCAGGGCATCTGCGGGTACGTTAGTGCAGGATCTGTGACAGGAACAGCTTGGCGCGGTCGCTCTTGGGGTTGATGAAGAACTCGTTGGGCGGGCCTTCTTCCGCAATCATGCCTTCGTCAAACATGATGACGCGATCCGCCACCTCGCGGGCAAATCCCACCTCGTGCGTCACAATCAACATGGTCATGCCGGACTGTGCCAGTTCAGTCATCACATCCAACACGTCCTTAATCATCTCCGGATCAAGCGCCGATGTCGGCTCATCGAAGAGCATGATCCGGGGCTGCATCGCAAGCGCCCGCGCGATGGCGACGCGCTGCTGCTGACCACCGGACAGCTCCGCCGGGTATTTTTCGGCCTGCTCAGGGATGCCGACCCGCTCCAGCAAACCCATGGCCATGTCTTCCGCCTCTGCCCGCGGGGTGTGTCGAACCTTCATTGGCGCCAGCGTGATGTTGTTCAGCACGGACAGATGCGGAAAGAGGTTGAATTGCTGAAATACCATCCCAACCTCGCGGCGAATCGCGTCAATGTTGCGGACATCGTTTGAGAGCGTTATGCCGTCGACGATTATATCGCCGCGTTGATGCTCCTCAAGTCGGTTGATGGTACGGATAAACGTCGACTTGCCGGAGCCGGACGGTCCGAGGATGACGACCTTCTCGGCTCTTTTGACAGTGGTTGAAACGCCGCGCAAGGCGTGGAACGCCCCGAACCACTTGTGAACGTCACGAGCGATGATGATGTTTTCAACGCCGTTGTCCGACGCGTCCCCATTAGTCATCCAGGCGCCTCCTTGCTTTGCGAGGATATCTCATGCGCGACAACCTATCTCCGGCCAACACCAAGGTTATGTTCCACCCGCCGACTCACATATGACATGCCGTAGTTGAAGACCCAGAAGACCAGCGCAATGAACAGGAAAAGCTCGCGACTGTTTGCGAGAAACTCCCGATTGCTTCCAATGAATGCGTTGCCCATATGCAGGATATCGAGCATTCCAATGATGAAGACCAACGTGGTGTCTTTGAACAGGCTGATATATTGGCCCACAATGGCGGGCACCACGTTTCGAAGGGCCTGGGGCAGCGTGATGAACGTGGTTGTGTTCCACGGTGGCAGGCCAAGAGCGCGGGCCGCTTCCGTCTGGCCCCGATGCAGCGCCTGCAAGCCGCCGCGGATGTTCTCAGCCATGTAAGCGGAACTGAATACTGTGATGACGATGCCGGCTCGCGTCACCTCATCCAATGGGAAATCTCGCGGGAACGCCAGCGGCACTAGCGTTTGGGACATGAATAGCAGGGTAATGAGCGGCACGCCGCGGAAAAACTCGATAAAGCCCATACAGAGAATCTTAACGACCGGCAGATTGCTGCGTCTGCCTAGGGCTAAGAGGATGCCTATAGGCAGGCTGGCGGTAATGCCGCCCGCCGCCAGCAGGATGTTCAGCATCAACCCGCCCCAGAATCGGGACGGAACGGGATAGAGGCCGGGAACACCCTCTATTCCTCGCAGCAGGAAATACACCGTGATGAAGCCGACAAACGCGAGGATGATGAGATTCCTGGTGGACCCAACAGGAGTGTTCCGGCCAAGCCAGCGGCCGATGAAGACCGCCGGGATGTTCGCAACGAGCAGGAAGCGCACGTCCATGCCCATTTCTTCGAAGGGCAGAGGGATAAGGGCCATAGCCGCGGAGGCAAATGCAACGGTCAGCGCAACGCCTCGCACGAGCGGGGTCGCAGCGACGGCCCATAAGATGCCGAAGTAGGTCACGGCAATCAGGAGCGAGGCTTGCGGCCGCCAGAAACAATCGTTCGAGGGGCATACAGAGTCCGAGTTGTATTGGCCGAGGATCAGGGTTCCGCCAAGCGTTGGAATGACCGACCAATCAGCCGGGCCGAATGCCCATCCCACAAAGAGCCAGGCAAGGTAGAGGGTGAGCGTCGCCACAACGATAGTGGTGATGCCATTAGCGGGTGAACTGAACAGGTTATTCCTGACCCAACCGGCCTTCCCTGTGGTCATCCGTGGGGGCGGAAGGCTGGCGCCCGGCATTGTTGATTGCTGAGATGCCATCGTCTATGCCCCCACAATCCGTGTGCGCCAGTTGTAGAAGTTGCCAACAGCCGACCAGGTCAAGCTCATCACGAGATACGCCAGCATGATGACGATGAAGATATTGATGGCGGGCGCGGTCTGCGTCATTGTGATGCCGACATTGGTCAGATCGGCGAAACCAACTGCCGGGGCAAGGCTGCTGTTCTTCGTCAGATTGAGACATTGGCTGATAAGAGGCGGAATGATTACGCGCAGGGCTTGTGGGAACGTGATGTTGCGGAGCACGCCCATCGGCCTGAGGCCCACTGCGAGCGCTGCCTCAGTTTGTCCCTTGCGCACTGACTGGATGCCCGCTCGCACAATCTCGGCAATAAACGAAGCGGTGTACATGACGAGGCCGACCAGCATTACGATTGCGCCTGCCCGTACGCGCCACCCACCTTCAAGGCGACCGAATCGCTCATCCTGTTCCGGCGTGCTCCAACCCATCGGCGTGTCTCCGGACATCATCCAGATGACCAGCCAGGCGATCAGCGCGATGCCAACAGCAACACCGAAACCTGTGGAGAGCGGATAAGAGACCTTTCCTGTCAATATCTCGCGTTTGACGAGGTAACGATGTACGGCAATTCCGATCACGATTCCTGCCAAAACGGCAGTCAACCAGATCAAGCCCTGAGCTACACCATGACCCAACGTTGGCTGCGGTATCGCCATTCCGGCATTGTTCAAGTAAACGGTGTCGAAGAGATTGTAGGTCTCGGTAATCGGCGGGAGGATCAGGATGAAGTAAAAGATAAACAGGAGCTGCACGAGCAAGGGAACGTTGCGGAAAAACTCCACATAGACGAGTGCGAGCCGCGACAGAAGCCAGTTTGAGGAAATACGCGCGACTCCGATGAGGATTCCAAGGATGATGGCGAGTATGACCCCCGCCACTGCCAGCAGGACTGTGTTGACGGCCGCTACCAGCAATGCGTACCAGTAGCTATCCGTCGATGCATCGAAGGGCAGGGCGTGCTCAGGGACCGGTGTGCCGTAATCCCGGGAAAAGAACCGCCATCCAAAGGGAATGTCTCGATCACTTATCGCAAAGGCGATGTTGGAGAAGAACCACAAGACAAGGGTAACCACCATGATGGTGGATACAATCTGCAGCGCCCACTGAATGAGCACCGCGTGACGCCATACGGGAATCCCCTGGTACGTCAGAAATCCTTGCGGTCGGTCGGCCATCTTTCGATTCCGCCCCCCTGAACCGGGGTTGTCTGTTCAGTTCTGACTATAGCGCAAGACGGGGCAGAGACGGGTCATAAAAGAAAGCGGGGAGTTCGCTGCCTCTCGACAGTGAACTCCCCGCCTTTACATTTCGATCATTGCGCCTGTGAGACGCTCTACAATCGAGTTCTTTCCTTATCGCAGCGGCGCGGCGTAGATCTCTCCGCCCTTGGGGCACATGGTGCATGGCGCGGAAACCCACAGCGCATTGCGGCTGCCTTCTCGGGTGACACCCAGCGGCGTCAGGTGGCGATCATAGATCTCGCCGTAGTTGCCGACCTGCTGGATCACTGTCTGCGCCACGGTCTGTCCCAGGCCCAGGTCCGCCTGACCCCAGTTTGTGTCGCTGAGACCAAAGAGCCTGTCAACGGCGGCATTCCCCGTTGCTGATGTCGGCACGTTCATCGAATCAATCTCAAACGCCTCGGCGTAAATCAGGATTGCGACGACGGACTTGACGACGTCATACCACTGGTCGTCGCCGTGCGGAACGACGGGCCCGAGCGGCTCTTCGGAGATCGTGGCTCCCAGGATGACATGATCATCCGGGTTGTCATAGGTGGTTCGCAGTGAGACCAGGCCGGACTTATCCGTTGTCTCTGCCTGGCACTGACCGGCCAGGTACGCCTCAGTCAGAGGCGGCTGCTCACTGAACGTGATGACATCAATATCCAGCCCGTTCTGGCTGATGAAGTCTTGCAGGTTCTGCTCTGTCGTCGTTCCGGACAGGACGCAGATCGATGAACCGTCCAACTCAACAGGATCGCTTACGCCCAGGCTGGCCGGAACCATGAATCCCTGGCCGTCATAGAACGTGGTTTGGGCGAAGTTGCCCCACGTTGCGTCACGTCCGGACGTCCACGTTGTGTTCCGAACCATCAGATCGACTTCGCCGGACTGCATGGTCGGGCCACGCTGTGCAGCGGTTGTCTGACGGAACTCAACTGCGTTCGCGTCGCCGAGAACGGCTGCGGCTACTGCGCGGCACTGGTCGATGTCAAAACCGACGTTGTTGCCGTTTGCATCGAGCGCGCCGAAGCCCGGCAAAACGGTGTTGATTGCGCAGACAAGCGTTCCGCGCTCCTGCACCGTCGCGAGACGACTCATCATCTCTTCTTCCATGGGCTCATCGTCGGTCGGCTCAGGAGTGTCCTCCTCCGTTGTGCAGGCCGCGAAAATCATCAGGCCTGCGACGATAGCCAAAGCGAGTAGAAATAGTCTGCCTGTCATGTGCTCCTCCCGAACTGTTCTTGATAACCTCAATAAACTCACCTCATATTGTGCCACGAATTGGATATAGACGCCAATGGATTCCCCTTCAATTCGGGTATTTCCAGGCCGTGCCGAGCAGCAGTTTTTTGGGGTTCGATGGGCGATTGGACGACTGCGGGCTAATCGGCTACAGTGGGTTGTCGCGAGTAGGGGGGTAGTCGGGGCCATCGACACGGTCATACAACCGCTCGCGGGGGCATGCTCCTGCGTCGATGCACCAACGTTATGGTTGAAGCTGAACATCAGATAGACGCGAAGAATCTATGGAAGGTGTTCGGGGACAATCCCGAACGGGCTCTTGATTCTGAGCACCTAGAGAAGTCACGGTCGGAGATCCAGGAGGAGTTGGGCCTGGTCACCGCGTTGCGGGATGTGTCCTTCAGCGTCGAGCGTGGTCAGGTCTACGTTCTGATGGGACTCTCCGGAAGTGGCAAGTCCACCCTCGCCAGGGCCCTCATCAGGTTGAATGATCCCACCGCAGGGGAGCTCTACTACGATGGTGAGGATATCCTCACCCTGTCGCAGGACCAATTGATTGAATTCCGGCGGTCGACCGTTGCGATGGTCTTTCAGAACTACGCCCTTCTGCCGCATCGCCGTGTCCTTGATAACGTCGCTTATGGCCTTGAAGTCAGGGGCGTTGAAAAGAATGAGCGGCATCAGGTAGCTCACGAAATAATCGAAAAAGTCGGACTCAATGGATGGGAGCGATACTTCCCCCGTGAGATGAGCGGTGGAATGCAGCAGCGTGTCGGCCTTGCCCGTGCCCTTGCCGTGGATCCCTCCGTCCTCATCATGGATGAGCCATTCAGCGGCCTTGATCCCCTCATACGCCGCCAGATGCAGGATGAACTGATCACCCTCCAGGAGGACCTGCACAAGACCATCGTCTTCATCACACATGACCTTAATGAGGCCATCAAGCTCGGAAACCGCATCGCTATCATGCGTGATGGTGAAATCATCCAGGAGGGGACACCGGATGAGATCGTCTCGATGCCGAGCGACGACTACGTGACGGAATTCGTCCGTGATGTCTCGTCGACGCGGCTCATCCAGGCCCGCACCGTGATGAGTGAGGCGACGGATGTCATTCATGCGCGGCAGGGTCCCGGCGCGGCGCTCGTCATCATGGAGAACATGAACAGCGATGCCCTTTTTGTGGTTGACGCGGGCTCCAGATTGCGAGGGATGCTCACCAGGCAGGAAGTGGAATCACTCGCCGACCGCCACAAGAAGACGCTGGAAGACGCCAGGCTGCAGGACCCCGTCATCGTTGATCCGGATACATCGCTTGATGAGCTTCTCCCAATGGTTGAAGAGGCGCCGTATCCCCTGGCTGTTGTTGAAGAGGGCGTCCTTGTTGGAGTAATACGGCGTGATGAGCTGCTGTCCGGCGGGGTAGAGAACGGAGACACCGGTGGCTAGTACAGATGACGTCGCCGTTGACAAGACCGCCTCAGCGCCGGAAGAGACTGAGGCGCAGCCCCAAACGTCATCCAGCCGGGAGTTGCCCTCTTGGCAGTGGTTCGGCGCGGGATTCGTTCTCCTCGTTCTGATTGTGTCCCTCGTCGTGTGGGGACCGGGGATGGGCTTCCCGACCACTGTGAGCAGCAATCTGTCTAGTGACGGCTCGTTCATGCTTGAGACAACCGCGCGTGAAGTTGTCGCTGACGGTATCGATGACGGGGTGGGCTGGCTGACGACGACGGCTGCGTGGGCCTTTGACAGCATGGCCACCGGTGTGACGTATTCACTCGTCTACATTGAACGCGTCCTGAAATGGTTCCCCTGGCCCGCCGTCGTTGCCGGTATCGGCTTCCTTGCCTTTGCAGTGGGCCGCAAGCCGCTCCTCGCGTTCAGCGTCTTTGCCCTGCTGTTCGTCGGATTCATGGACTTGTGGAGCAACACCATGGACACCCTCGCTCTGATGGTTGTCGCCGTGGCAATCTCTGTCTCCATTGGCCTCCCTGTTGGCATCATCGGCGCCCGCAGTCGATTCGTAGAAGGGTTCCTGCGCCCGATCCTGGACGGGATGCAGACGATGCCGAGCTTTGTCTATCTCCTGCCGGGCATCCTGTTCTTTGGACTCGGCAAGCCGGCCGGTGTGTTCGCCACTATCCTGTACGCGGCGCCCCCGGTGATTCGCCTCACTATCCTGGGGATCCGCCAGGTCTCGCCGGAAGTTGTTGACGCGGCGCGCGCATTCGGATCATCCCCGCGGCAGATACTGCTCAAGGTGCAGATTCCCATGGCGCTGCCCACCATCATGGCCGGCATCAACCAGACCACAATGATGGCTCTCGCAATGGTCACGATCGCAAGCCTCGTGGCGGCGGGCGGACTCGGTGACAACGTCAATCGAGCCTTGCAGAGAAATGAGCCCGGCAACGGACTCCTTGCCGGCTTGGCCATCGTCTTTCTTGCGATTATCATCGACCGCCTCACCCAGGCCGTTGCGGCTCGCAGAGCGGAGGCCATGACAGCCGGATGACCATCGGCTTACTAGGTAGATTTGGCAGGCGTCCACGCCGTGCGATACGGTTAAAGGCCTGTTAGAAGAGATTAGAAGAGAGAGGAAGGAAGGGAGTACGGATGAGGAAGCTCACAGTTCTACTGTTGGCTATCGCCTTGGCGATGGTTCTGGCGGTCGCTGCCTGCGAATCGGAGGAAGACCCAACCGCAGAACCGGCCGCGGACCCAACAGCAACGTCCATGCCTGACGAGCCTATGGACGACGGCGAGAAGGAAACAATCGTCTTCAGCGATCTGAACTGGCCTAGCGCCCAGATACAGAATCGCATCGCCCAGTACATCGTCGAAGAGGGCTATGGATACCCGACGGACGTCGTTTTCGGCGCAACGCTCCCGCTTCTGCAGGGCCTGCGCGCCGGTGATACGCACGTAACCATGGAGATCTGGCTGCCCAACCAGGATGCCGCCTGGGTTGACGCGCTGGCAGAGGGATCAGTGCAGGAAGTCGGTTTCAGCCTTGGCGCAGACTGGCAGTCAGCGTTCGTCATTCCCCGGTATCTCCAGGAGGAGTACCCGGAGCTTGACAGCATTGAAGACCTCAAGGATCCCCAGTACAAGGAGTTGTTCGCAACGCCGGATTCAGACGGCAAGGCGCGCCTGGTTTCCTGTGTCATCGGATGGGCGTGCGAGGGCGTGAATGATGCACAGATCCTGGCCTACGGCCTGACGGATCACGTCCACGTCATCAAGCCTGGTGACGGCGCAGCCGCCAACGCGGACCTGTACGGCGCCTATGAGCGCCAGGAGCCGTGGCTCGGCTACCAGTGGGGCACCAATGACCCGGCGCTCCTCCTTGACCTCGTTCGGCTGGAAGAGCCTGCCTACAATGACGACTGCTGGTCCGGTATGCAGGCCTTCATTGACGGCGGTCCTGACCCGGCGGAAGGCTGCGCCTACCGCGACGCCGAGATCAAGGTTGCCGTCCGCACGGACCTCGCAGAGCGAGCGCCTGAAGTCATCGACATGTTCCGGAACTGGGGCTTCGACATCCCCGAATTCGGCACGGTTGTCGCATGGCAGCAGGACAATGAGGGCGCTGACATTGCGGATTCGGCTCTCTGGTGGCTGAACACCAACCAGGACGTCTGGACCACGTGGGTTCCGGATGATGTCGCCGCAGCCGTCCAGGCATCCCTGGACGCGGGTGTCGTTCCTGAAGGCTGGCCAACCGAATAAACCCGGTTCTTAGGTATCCCCTGCTGCCGATGACATATCAATCGGCGGCAGGGGATACTTTCTGCTACTCTCCCCGCAGCGCGGTGCTTGACCGCTTGGTAGATATGAGAGGTGGAGGGAGCTATGGGCAGCATCGATTATTCCCGTTTCTGGACGGTGCCTGAGAGGCCCGTGCCCACGTGGCAGGAAGAGGTCTTTCAGTACGACTTCGGCGGCGCTAATCCCGGCCCGGACGTCATGCCGATAGAGGAACTGGCGGAAGCCGCTCGAGCGGTCATCCACGAAGAGAAAGAGATCATCGCCCGCTACCCGCCCACGTATGGCCCTGTCCGCACGCGTGAGATTATCCTTCACAAGATGGCGGCGCACCGCGGCATGACGTGGCCGACCATCACTGAGGTGCTCACCACCAACGGCTCCGCGCAGGGCATCACGCTCTGTCTTGAGACCCTCACCAACCCGGGCGACACGATCATCACTGATCGGTTCTTCTACCAGGGCGCCGTTCGGACGTTCATTGCCCGCGGACTCCGCATCGTCACTATCGACAGAGATGAGGACGGGATGCGGATGGACCTTCTTGAGCAAGAGCTTGGCAATCTTAAGTCCGAGGGCGTCACTCCCAAGTTCATCTATACGATTCCCAGTCCGCAGAATCCGGACGGCTCCATCATGCCGTCTGACCGCCGAGCGAAAATGCTCGACCTCGCGCGGGAATACGACACGCTGATTCTTGAAGATGACTGCTACGTGGATCAGATGCTGGACGTTGATGAGATGCCCCCTGCCATCGCGTCACTTGACGGAGCACAGGAACGCGTCATCTACATCGCCACGTTCTCCAAGATTCTCTCCCCCGGTGTTCGCGTGGCGTGGGTGACCGGGAACGAGCGCCTCATTGAGCGCATGGCGGCGTACAAGCAGGATGTCGGCAATGACTACCTTTCCGGCCTCATCGTTGCCAAGTTCATGGAAGACCACATGGATGCCCGCATCAGCCATCTGAACGACCGGATGAGGCATAAGCGCGACACGATGATTGCCGCGCTGGGAGAGAACTTCGGACCGCTTGTGAGCATGACGGTTCCGAAAGCGGGCATGTTCGTGTGGGCGGAATTCCCGGAGAACACGGACATGCAGGCGCTTGAGCCGCTAACGCAGGAGCGGGGTGTGCGCTACCTCGGCGGGCACCAGTTCTCGCCCATCGGAGAGGGTTCGCAGCGAGCGCGGCTCAATTACAGCTTTCCTACACCCCAGGAAATCCAGGATGGCATCGGCTTGCTTGCCAGCGTGATGCGGGAGCAGGACGCAATCTAGATTCGCGTCCTGGGCGCCCGCACGCGGCGGGATTGCGTCCAAAGCCGCAACGTTTTGTCCCCGGTGAGCGTTATCATGGATAGATAGAGATGCGCTCACTAAGGAAGGCAACTCCATGAAACTCGCGGCTTTCCTGCTTCTCGCCTTTATCCTGTCGATTTCCGCCTTGGCCGCGTGCTCTGAGGGGGAAAGCAGCGAGGACTCCTCCTCTGATTCCGGTGCAAGTTCATCCTCGTCAGCGGATTCAGATGATTCCGGCGGGTCATCGTCCGGTTCGGGTGATGATGGGACGGTCAGCAACACCAACCAGAATCCCGACGGTCTTGGCCCGGCGCTCAACTACGATGCCAACCTGGCTCTGGCGGGCGATTCGTCGAGTGGCCTGATTATGTGGAGCGAGCCGCCAACGCTGTCCCCAGGGGAATTGAGCGGCGCCGGAACCGTGACGGGCGGTGGTCAACTCTTCCTGCCGCAGGGCGAAGACGACGGGGCGATGTTCCTCGTCTTCTACGAAGGCCACGATGAGCCGATGGTCGCCCTGCTCCCGGACCTCGGCCCCATGGAGCAGTGGAATACGAACCTCACCGTCGCGCCGATGGACTTCGAATATGAGGCCGGAACGTTCAGCTTCCGCGCGTACTCGCCGCTGTTCATGGACAGCGATCCCTCAGAGCTTGAACTGCGGTCATACGGCTACGGCGCCGACGGCTCCCCGGCAGTCTTGGACGTCACGGACATCGCCGGACAGTAGGCTCCGCCCCCCCCCCCCCCGCCGGGCGCTAGATAACCGGCCAGCGGGGCGGAAATGATGTATTGGTGCGTTCCAGCATGGACTCACCGTGACGCTGCACCTGCTGTGCCAGCTCCCACTCATCGACAAATGTCGCCTCTCCGCCCTCAACGACCGTTCGCCCGTTCACTATCACCGTGTGGACGCTGCGCCCGTCCGCGTTGTACACAAGGCTGTTCACGGGATTGAACAAAGTTCGCCACTGCGCTCGGCGCGTGTCGAACATCACAAGATCAGCCTTCTTGTCCGCCTCGATGGAGCCAATTTCATTGTCCAGGCCAAGCGCCGTCGCGCCGCCAATCGTGGCCATCTCTAGCGCGCTCTCTGCCGGAATCATGCGCGTGTCAGTCCGGGCGTCCTTGAACAGGATGGCAATGAGGTACATGGACCGGAGAGTTTCAATGAGGTTCGAGTTATTGCCGGCATCCGTGCCGAGTCCCAGCGTCACGCCGCTCCGAAGCATCTCCGGCGCCATTCCCTGTTGTGAAAGGCCGGAGCCCATCTTCATGGCGGCAGTGGGGCACAGAATACCGTTCGTGTTTGTACGCGCCATGGAGGCAACCTCTTTGCCATCCAGTCCTATGATGTGCGACAACACGACGTTGTTGCCGAGGATGCCCTGATCCTCCAGCCATATGGTTGGGCGGACGTTGTGGTTCTCCAAGAAGGAGCGCACGGTGCCCGGGGCGTTCCCGTGATGCAGGGTGAGCCGGGTGTCCATGGAATCGGCCAGCGCCTTTAGCTCCCGAAGCAGTGTCGGCGAGGAGTAGTCGATGGAGAACGGCATCGCCCACGCGTGAACGCGCCCGTCAAGGCCGCCGTCGTAGGCGTCGATTGTTCGCCCTGTCAGCGCGACTGCTTCCTCTGTCTCATAGACGGGCAGGTTGAGCGGGTTAGCTCGATCCGTGACCTGCCTCCCGACGACGATGCGGCAGCCGGCCCTTTCATAGGCGTCCATGCAGGCATCAAGGAATCGTGTGCTTCCGGGGTCCACGAACGTCGTCGTTCCCCCACGCAGCAATTCTGTAATGCCCAACAGGGACGTGTCGTACTCTTCCTCCTCCGTCATGGACTGCTGCAAGGCAAACACGTTAGCCAAATAGTCGCGGGGGCTGAGATCGTCGGGGAAGATGCCGCGCGTCGCGTGAGCGTAGGAAATGTGCATGTGTCCGTTGACGAACCCGGGCGTAATCACCATCTCCCGGCCGTCGATGACTTGCTCGGCCGGCGCGTTCGCCAGATCCACCGCCTTGCCCACGTGCGTGATGCGGTCGTCATCGAAGATTATCGTCCCGTCACTGATGATGCGACGTGACTCGTTCATCGTCATGATGAACTTGGCGTTGGCGATTTTAGTACGTGGCATTGGAGCAGCCCGTACGGTATCAGTTACCGTTCCTCGCCTCAAAGTCCGCGCGAACTGCCTGAAGGAAATCCGTGTCTGTCAGCGCGTCTATACCGGTCAGCGCCAGCGATTTCGCCACGCCCAACGCGCTATCATGCGCCAGATCAGACAGCGCCGCCTCGGTCATCTGAATCGAATGCCCCGGTATAGGCGTTTCGCTTACCGCAAAGCTCACTGCGAATGACGGCATCCGTTGGCTCACGTTTCCGAAATCCGTCGATGCGCCGCCGCGAGAACCGGGCCGTGGATCATGGACGTTCATACCCACAGCCTCTGCGTACTGCCGCGCCACGCGAGCGAGAGGCTCGTTTGGCCGCACGTTCTCATACATCGGATGCGCGTCCAGGATTTCAAGCGTTGCGCCTGTCAGCGTCGCCGCTCCCTCCGCCACCTGTTTCACACTCTCTACTACTTGACTGAGGTAGTCACGGTCACGCGAACGCAGCATGAAATTCGCGGCGGCGAAGTCCGGGACGATGTTCGGCGCCCGCCCGCCGTCCGTGATGATGCCGTGAATACGGACATCCTCTCGAAGGTGCTGCCTGAGGGCATCGATTCCCGTGAAAAGGTGGATGACGGAGTTGAGCGCGTTGATGCCGTGATGGGGGGAGACCGCCGCGTGGGCGGCTTTGCCGTGGTAGGCAAATCGATAGCCGACCATTGCCAGGCTCCAGCTCTCTTCAATTGGGATTGAGTTGGGGATGACGGTGCGGTTGGCCGCAGGATGCGATGAAAGCGCAACGTCCACGTCGCCGAATGATCCCGCATCGATCATCCGGATCTTGCCGCCGCCGCCTTCCTCCGCCGGCGTCCCGAGCACCTGTATCGTGCCCGGCAGCCGCGGCATCAGGGCTTTGAGGGCAAGCGCCGCGCCGATATTGGAGATTGCGATCAGATTGTGGCCGCAGCCATGGCCGATCTCCGGGAGGGCGTCATATTCAGCCAGGAACGCAATAGTGGGCCCCGATCCGGCGCCGCCCTCGAGTGTCGCCCTAAAAGCGGTCTCAACGCCTCCGGTCCCACGCTCAACCGTGAATCCGTGCCGTTCCATGGCATCTGCCAACAGCGCAGACGAATAGTATTCCTCGTAGTTGAGTTCAGGATGCGCGTGAACATCCTTGCTGATGCGGATGAGTTCATCACTCAACTCGTCCACCGCCGTTGATACGGCTGACACAAATTCATTCGGTCTTAAATCAGACGTCGCCACAGGATGCCTCCGGATTCCACCATGTGTTTTTACCTATTGTGGCACGTTGCCGGATGCCTCGATTGCCTTGACCTTCTCAAGGCGGCGCGCGTGACGTTCCTCTCCCGTGAACGCGGCGGTGACAAATGCGGCAACGACGCTGTCGGCAACCGCTGAGCCGATGATGCGTGAACCGATGCACAGGACGTTCATATCGTCGTGCTCCACGCCTTGTCTTGCGGAATACGTGTCATGGCAGACGCCGGCGCGCACGCCTCGTATCTTGTTGGCGACGATGCTTGCCCCAACGCCGCTTCCGCACAGCACGACGCCGCGGTCTGCGCGGCCCTCTGCCACCTCCGTAGCCACGGCCAGGGCAAAGTCCGGGTAATCGTCATCCGGGTCAAAGTCGTGCGCGCCGAGATCGACAGACGTGTGCGCCAACGCCTCAATGCGCGTGATAATCACTTCCTTGAGCGGGAGACCCGCATGGTCAGCCCCGACGGCGATTTTCACGGAATGGCGCTCCCTTTACCCCAGGAAAGTTCCTGCGATGTCCGGAGCAATCCGCCCAAGCCATGAAAGAGCAATCATCTTGATGATTGAGGCAATGATGACGTAGATGAGGAAGGCAATCAGCGGGAAGCGTGAGATGCCTGCGACGGCGCTGATAGCGTCGCCGGGCGCAAAGGGAATCAGGTTGCCGAGGAACAGGATGACCGCGCCCCATCTGCTATTGAAGAGGTCCGTCATCCACTGTTTGATCCTGTTCGACTCACCCATCGCGCCGCGACCGACCACCCCGGCAAGGTATGCCGTACTGCCGCCGAGTCCGGTGCCGACGCCCGTCACAACGCCCAACTGCCACGGATCGATGATCTCCGCCATGCTGAGGATGATGAGGATGCCGGGCGCGGGCAGCACGACCGTCGCGCTTGACGTCAGGCTGATAACGAAAGCGCCGATCAGGCCGAACTGTTCAATGCGCGCCACGTCCGCGTTTAGATATGCGACGAATAGGCCGCCTGCGACAAGGAACGTGCCGAAGAAGAGACCACTCAGGGCGATCTTTGTTTGAATTGTCAGACGGAATTGGCTGGGGCGGAACCTGCTGAAGCGATTGCGAAAATGCTCAAGCTCATCGGGGCGGCGCACGCCTGCGCGTCCACGACGGCGACCTGCGGTGCGCGCAGGCGCAACGCGATTGGGATTCATTTGCGGCGCGTCCGGAGCGCGCCGTGTCACGGGCGAAAGGCCTGTCCAGCGGGTGCTCACTATGAACTTTCCCTTTGCGCTGATTGGGGAGGCAGAACCGCTCACAGGCGGCGGCCTCCGCTCCTCACCTCATTCTAGTTTATGACATCTCCGCTAGCGACTTGTCAGAGAGCGAACGCCTCATCAACCTTGTCTGACAGGCTCGTCGGCTCAATGCCGAAGGCTTTGCGCATCACAGAGGGATCAGTCCGGTTATCGCGAGTGAGCTGGCGCAATTCAGATGCCGTGACCATTGCTCTCTTTCCCACCAGCCGCGGGAGACCCGCCCCGGCCAACAGCAGAGGGGCTGGGAGCGGCAACACGATTCGCCTGAGCCTGAGTTGCCGCAGAGCCAGCCCAACGAGTTCCCTGTATGACCAAGTGTCCGGTCCGCCAAGTTGGTACGTTCCGCCCAGCAAAGTCTCGTCTCGCAGCGCGGCGGCGACACACTGCGCAGCGTCATCACGCCAGATCGGTTGATACAACCCGTCCTGCCGCGGCACGACTGCAAATGGCCGCGTGCTCTTTAGGCTCCTTGCCATGCGGTCGAACATGCTGCCGCGCACGCCGAAGATCACTGACGGGCGCAAGATAACCCAATCCAGGCCTGACTCGCGCGTTTCGCGCTCCGCCAACCCGCGCGTCCGCTCAAACGCGTCAGGAGAATCTGGGTCCGCCCCAATGCCCGTCACGTGGATGAGCCGCCGGACACCTACCTGGCGAGCCGCCTGAATGACGGCCCGCGTGCCCTCCAGGAACACCCCGCCAAAGGTCTGCGTGCGTCCGGCCTCGCGCAGGATTCCGACGAGATGCACGATGGCATCCACGCCATTGAGTGCTGCCGCCAGGGCGTTGGCATCGCGAATATCGCCATCAAAGGGCTCTATGCCCGGCGAAACATGCGCTTGCGTGGCTCGCCGGGAGTAGACGCGCACCGAGTGACCCTCTGCGAGCAGGCAATCTGCCACCACAGTCCCCATAACACCCGTTCCACCCGTCACAAGTACGGTAGAATGGTAGTCAGCGTGGGGAGACCGATCGACGCGGCTGCCTGGAGCGGCCATTGTCAAAGTATAGCTGCCATCAGGCAGGACACACGGTTCTCGCGCCAGTCAACAGGAGAAGAGTGAGCACCGGTCTATGATGTCGCAGAGTAGGGGCGCTAGTGGTTTGCTGAGGCTTGTGCTCCTCGGCCTGGTTACAGTGGGCATCGTGCTTGCCGTTGGGTTGAGTGGCGCCTGCAATGGGGAGCCCCCGACTCCTACACCCACGGCAACACCCATACCCACGTATACTCCTCTCCCGACACACACCCCCACCGTGACGCCCACACCAACCGTCACACCGACGCCCACCGCGACGCCGCGTCCACCTCTGCCGACGGCAACACCCCTGCCAACTCCCACCGCAACACCCAAGCCAATCCGGACTCCGGAAGAAGTGGTTGCGGAAGTGGGAGATTCCATTGTCCGCATCAATGTTGGGAATCTCCAGGGGACAGGGTTCGTTCTCGACGAAGAGGGGCACATTATCACAAGCTCTGAACTTATCCCGCTGGATGCCGGAGAAATCCAGGTCACACATGCAACGACCGGTTCGGTACTCGCCACTCTTGTTGGCCGGGACGAACTTCGGGATGTGGCCCTCCTCCGACTGGCCTTTGACGCAGAGATTCCACCGCTAAGCCTTGTGGGGGACGCGTTTGTTCCCGCCGGTGAGAGTATCGTCGCTGTTGGGTTCCCCGGTGGAGCCGGCGGACAGGTGCCAACCGGCGCGAGTGGAAGAATCCAGGCCCGGCACGAGATCGGCGGAACCCTGGTTTTCCAAATTGATAGGCAATTCGTTGAAGGCCTAAGCGGCGCGCCTATCTTCAATCTGAATACGGATGTTGTCGGCATCGTCTCATCGAGGTCTGAGGCGGTGCTTGGTCCCGGTGCAGCAGCATCCGGTCTGGGCGTCTCGATCCGGTCGATTCTTGCAGATGCGGAGAATCTCAAGCGAGGCGCCACGTGTTTCCGCCCGCACAATCCTCCCGCCAGTACTGTAAATCCGGTCCCACCCTTCCCGCGGCTCTACCAGGGAACAGTCGCAGTAGACGGTGCGCTGGCTCCGGTCGGCACGAGAATCCAGGCGCGGATAGCGGGATACGTCACGGACGTTGAGATGGTCGTTGAGGCTGGAAAACTGCCGCTCATGACCGTTCAACCGCCAGAAGAACCCGGGTATGTCGGGGAAGAAGTGAGATTCTATGTGAACTGCTTCGAAGTCTCGATTGACGACCCCGAGAAGAGGTTCTACGTCTCCGACGTGTCCAATCCCCTGGTGAGCGTTGATTTGGTTCTTACCACGACCTGATGCCGTCCGCTGTCCGGTGACATTCCTCGACGGAACCGAGGTACGTTTCTCACTGGCATATGATTATCCGCCTTACCGGCGCCCATAACGCGGAATCCGCCGCGACGAGGCTGGCGGGAATCGTCATTGACGGCCGTGTCGCGCTGGACGCCGGCAGCCTTACGCGCTCGCTGACAATTGAGGAACTGCAAGGTCTTCGCCATGTGTTCCTCACCCATCGTCACTATGATCACATTCGCGATCTTCCCGCGCTGGCGTATGCGACTCCCTTGGCTGGCACGCTGCACGTCTATGGGCTCCCGGACACGCTCGATGCGCTCGCTACGCATTTGATGAACAACGTGATCTATTCCGCGTACCAGGAGCGGACGGATCAGGACGGCAACCCACGCGCCCGGTTTCATCCGTTGGAACCGGACAGATCGGTTACGATCGGCGATCTTGTCATCACGCCACGTGCCACCACTCACACCGCGCCCGCGCTTGGCTTCCTGGTCTCCAATGGTGAGCGAAGCCTCTACTATACGGGCGACACCGCCCGGGGTTTCTCTACCCACCTCGCGACATCCCCGCCGGACATTCTTATTTCTGAGGTCACTTATTCCAATGCGGGCGCTGAGGACGCAGCTCGCAATGGACACATGACCCCTGCGCTGCTGCACGGAGAAATTGCGAGCATTGTTGCCGCGTCCGCTTGGACGCCCCGCGTCATCGTTGTTCATCGCAACCCGGCCCACGAGCAGGAGATCACCCATGAAGTTGATACTCTTCGTGCCGAAACGGGCTGGGACATCACTCTTGGCGCGGCAGATATGGAATTGACTGTCTAACCCCGCCGCCGCCCTGTACCATAACGGCAGGGGAGAGCAGGGGAACGCGGTACTACCGATGACAGCAGGATTCATGTACAGCCCGGAACTCACGCGGAACATTCTTCGTGAGGATCATGTGCTGCGCCCCATGCGCCTGCGCCTCGTCTATGAACTGTTGCAGGCGTATGGCGTATTCGAGCGGCCCGATGCGGTGGTGATCGAGCCGCGTGTTGCCACGGAACAGGAACTGATGACATTCCATGGGCGCGATTACGTGGAATCCGTGCAGGCATTCAGTCGCGGTGAAGACCTCCATCGTCAACACCGTTACGGATTCAGCGATTGGGGTGATAACCCCATCTCGGAGGGTATGTATGAGGCCGCTGCGCTGGCCGCCGGGGCCTCGCTCGTTGCGGCGGAATCCGTGTGGAACGGCGAAGCGGACGTTGTCTTCAATGCGGGCGGCGGCTACCACCACGCCGGTCCCGATTTCGCCTCGGGATTCTGTGTATTCAACGATGCAGTCATCGCCATTCTGCGCCTGCTTGCACTCGGCGCGGAGCGTGTCGCCTACATTGACATCGATGCGCACCATGGCGACGGGGTGCAGAACGCTTTCTACGCCAGCAATCGTGTGCTGACGATCTCCACCCACCAATCAGGGCACACGCTTTTTCCCGGCACCGGAGAGACGACAGAGATGGGCGAAGAGGCGGGCCTCGGCTATGCCGTGAATCTGCCACTCGCACCCGGAACGCACAATGAGGCGTACAAGCAGGTTCTGGAAAACGCCGTCGCGCCCCTTGTTCGCGCGTTCAATCCGGATGTTCTCGTCACACAGCAGGGCATTGACACGCACATAGATGACCCGCTCACTCACTTGCGACTCACATCGGCAGGACACACATCGGCCGTCGCGGCCCTGGGCGCTCTGTCACCCGGCAAATGGCTGGCCATGGGGGGCGGCGGATATGATCTGTCCGCCGTCGCGCGGTGCTGGGCGATGGATTTCGCCGTCATGGCAGGCGTGGAACTGCCGGACGACATACCGGACTCGTACCAGGACGCGTACGGACTGAAGCAGCTGCGAGACGCGCCCGCTCCTGACCTTCTCGAGGCCGACGATGCGCGCGTGTGGCGAGAGGCGGAAGAGTCCATCAAACACGTGCAGGAACTCATTTTCCCCATCTATGGATTGGAGGCCGCAGGATAGTGACAGTTTCCACTCAATCTCAGATCGCCTTTGGAACCGACGGCTGGCGGGCGATCATCGCGGAAGAATTCACCTTTGAAAACGTGCGCTACTGCGCAAAGGGAGTCGCACAATATCTGAAAGCGCAGGGAACAGCCGGGCAAGGTGTCATCGTCGGCTATGACACGCGATTCGGCTCAGAGCGGTTTGCTGCGGCCATCACGGAGGTGTTGGCAGCGGAGGGCGTGCCGTCTTATCTATGCCAAACGTGGGCGCCGACGCCGACGGTCAGCTACAACGTCATCACGCAAAAGGCCGCCGGCGCCATCATCGTCACGGCCAGCCACAACCCGCCTGAATGGAACGGATTCAAGTACAAGCCGGAGTACGGCGGCTCTGCATCGCCGGAGATTATCACAGCCGTTGAGCGGGAGATCCATGAGGTTGAGTTGGCCGGCTCGCCGCGTGTGATTCCATTGGCCGACGCGCAACGGGACGGGCTCATTACTATGATCGATCCCCGCCCGGTCTACATCGACCAACTCCGCTCCCTGGTGGACGTGGAGCGTATTCAAGCGGCAGGCCTGCGCGTGGTGAGCGATCCGATGTACGGGGCGGGCATGGGTTATCTCGCGGACCTGCTTGCCGGCGGTAAGACGGAGCTGATAGAGATTCACAGCGAACGCAACCCCGACTTTCCCGGCATGAAGCAGCCGGAGCCCATCTCCCACAACCTCAGCGAACTGCGCGAGGCGGTCGTCCGGTACGGCTACGGCGTGGGATTGGCGACCGACGGCGACGCGGACCGCGTTGGGGGCGTGGATGAGCGGGGTCGATTCCTCACACCTCTGCAGTTCTTCGCACTGCTCGCTTTCTACCTGCTGGAGATTCGCGGCGAACGCGGCCCGTTGGTCAAGTCAATTACGAGTTCGCGCATGATCGATATCCTCGGTGAGAAATACGGCGTCCCCGTCTATGAAGAGCCGGTCGGCTTCAAGTACGTTGGGCCGCGCATGATGGAGACGGACGCGTTGATTGGCGGCGAGGAGAGCGGCGGCTTCGGATTCCGTGGGCATGTGCCGGAGCGTGACGGCGTGCTTTCCGCTCTCTACGTCCTCGATGCAATGGCGCAGACAGGCCGTTCACTGTCCGGTCTGATTGATTGGCTCTACGAAACCGTCGGTCCACACCAATATGACCGCCTTGACCTTGAGTTCCCTGCCGCCCGCCGCGCCGAAGTCATGGCCAGTGTTGCGGAGAGCCAACCGGCCGAGCTTGCGGGAGTGGCTGTCACGGAGGTTTCAACCAAGGACGGCTACCATTTCATGCTTGATGACGGCTCATGGTTGCTCATCAGGTTCTCCGGCACAGAGCCGCTGTTGAGAATCTACGCCGAGGCGCGTTCCATGGAGCGCGTGCAACGCCTCATCGGCGCGGGCCGAGACCTGACGGGAGTCTGACAGCCTCGATAATTAGCGCTTCGAGTACTGCTGCTTCTTCCGGGCGCGGAACAGGCCGTACTTCTTGCGCTCCTTCTCACGGGCATCGCGTGTGAGGAACCCCGACTTCTTGAGCACAGGGCGCATCGACTCATCGAGATTCGTAAGCGCGCGCGCCAGGCCGTGACGGATCGCCTCCGCCTGCCCGGTCACGCCGCCGCCTGTGACCTTTACTGAGATCGCAAAGCGTCGCAGGGAATCCGTTGCGACCAGCGGCTGCAAGATTGAGCGGCGATGAATTTCCAGCGGGAATCGCTCTTCAAGCGGTTTGCCGTCTACGACAAACATGGACTCGGTCCCCGGCGTCACGCGCACACGCGCCACCGCGCGCTTGCGTCGCCCCGTTCCCTGGAAATATCGGCCTGCTGTCGTCATGCTCTTCCGTTCTCCTCCCCGAAGTCGCTCCGTTTTTAGCCCTGCTCCTTGGCCTCGTCGTTCTCATCCGCCGCCTCATCTGCTGAATCGTCAGTTTCGGGCGTTTGCTCGTTCTCCGCAGCGGCGTCCTCGTTCTCTGCTACGGATGACTCCGTGTCTGCGGATTCCTCAGTGGTCTGTGTCTCGGTGGCCTCCGCCTCCGGCGGGGTCTCCTCAGCTGCCTGGGCGGCAGTGCGCCGTCGTCTGCGAGTCGGGGTTGCAGCCGGCGCTGCCTCCTCGGTATCCTGCGCATCGGCGGTCGTTGCCTCCGGCGGAGTTGCGTCCTGTGATTCCTGTGTGGCCGCGCGTCGCCGTCTGCGGGTTGGCGGCACGACCGGCGCCGCCTCTTCCGGCACGGCAACCGGCTCAGGCGCAGCAGCCTGCGCCTCCAGCTCGGCCTGCTTGCGGCGGCCCGCCGCCCCCATACCGGCGCGTACTTGCGCCTCATGTGGGTGCTCAGGCCCGGCGTAAACGTGTAAACGGCGGAGATTCTGCCTGCCAAGCCGATTGTGCGGGAGCATGCCCTTCACGGCGTTCTGGATGATGCGTTCCGGGTGCTTCTCCCGGAGCGTGGACAGCGTGACCGCGCGCAAACCGCCCGGATATTGCGTGTGGCGGTAGTAGGTCTTCTGGTCCTCTTTCTGCCCCGTCACCCGCACCTTTTCGGCATTGATGACGATAACGTTGTCGCCGACTGACATGTGCATTGTGTACGTCGGCTTGTCCTTGCCGCGGAGAATGGCTGCGATGCGGGTTGCCAGACGCCCAAGCGTCTCACCCTCCGCGTCGACGACGCGCCATCCGCGTTCAATCTCGCTCTTCTTGGGGCTGTATGTTCGTACACGTGCCATGGAGATTGCCTCAGTCTTCAAGTATTCCGTTGTCATAGGTGACGCTCATCAGGCAGAGACCGGCGGCGGGCATCGTCCATGTCGCCTCTCCCGGCTCGCCCTCCCGTGCCAGGCGATGAAACTCTGCCGCGTTCATCTGCCCCGTGCCCACCTGCACCAGAGCGCCTGCGACGCGCCGAACCTGGTGGGGCAGGAATCCGCTCCCGCGGAGGTCAATAGTCACAATATCATCGTCACGCGTTACTGCTGCATGGTCGTAGCGGCGCAGCGGGTTGCGGTCTGCGGGCAACGGGCCCGTAAAGGGCCGCGCGTCCAGCCAGCCGTCCAATGCTGCTATCCCCTCCGCCATCGCCGTCTCATCAAGATGCTCCTTGACGTGCGCGGCCTGCTGCCGCAGAAGCGCGGACGGAGAAGGGCGGTTGATGATGGTGTAGCGATAGTGGCGTGAGAGGGCGTCCCGTGTCACGTCAAATGATCCGGGCGCCCATTGCGCCTTCGTCACGCTGATGTCATTCGGCAGATAGTGGTTCAGTCCGGTCACATACCGATCGAGGGGCAGTTCGGTCACCGGCTGAAAGCTGACGACCTGCCCTCGCGCGCTCGCTCCTGAATCGGTGCGTCCTGCTGCGGCAATGCGATAGTGCTGCCCCGTCAGCTTCACAAGCGCGTCCTCAATCTCGCCCTGGATCGTCGGAACGCCCTGCTTTTGCAGCTGCATCCCCTGGTAGCGCGCCCCGGCGTACTCGATCGTGAGTACGATCAGGCGGTCTGCCACGGCGGGCAGCGCGATGTCGTCGTTTGGCTTACTGAGGGCGGCAGTCTGCATCACTCGATTACCTAGACGAACTCAAGCCGCACCATCGGCGCGGCATCGCCCTGTCGGGGACCGATCTTCGTAATTCGCGTGAATCCGCCGGGGCGGTCCTGATACCGCTCTCCGTATACACGGAAGAGCTTGTCCACCACGTCCTTGTCCGGGATGAACTTGAGCGCGCGACGACGCGCGGGAAGACTCCCATCCTTGCCGAGCGTCACCATGCGCTCCGCGAAGCTGCGCGTCTCCTTGGCCTTGGCCTCGGTGGTCACAATCGCCTCACGCAGGAGCAGATCCCTTGTGAGATTGCGGTACATCAGCATCCGCGGCGCGGTTTTTCTGCCGAGCGTGCGGCCTGAAACGCGGTGTCTCATAGTCTGGGTTTCCTATTCCTCGTCATCATCGTCAGGGGCAAACGAGCGGCGCGAATAATGGGTTAGATCCACTTCCGAGACATCCTCATCCGGGCGCATCGAGAAGACGGCCCCATCATCGGAATCCTCGGCGTCTCCACCCGTTCCCTGTTCGGCACCGGCGCCCACCACACCCTCGGCACTCGGAACAAGCGTAGCCAGCGGGGCGCGCCGCCAGGCGCGATCCTCATCGTCCTCCGGAATCGCCACGCCCATCTCCCGCAGGCGCTGGACGAGTTCATTGAGAGACTGTTCACCAAAGTTGCGCAGCTCAAGCAGCTCCGTCGCGGACTTCTCCAGCACATGCCCCACCGTTGCCAGGTTGCCCCGGCGCAGGCTGTTCTGCGTTCTTGTGGAGAGATGGAGGTCCTCGATGGTGACTGCGGACAGTGAAGGCGGAACGCTGAGGCCGGGCTGCTGTCCTCCGGGGAGAGCTCCGGACTCTCCAAGGGAAGCGAATGGCTGCAGTTGATCGATGATAATCTGCGTTCCCTTGCGGACGGCGTCCTCGGGCGTGATTGTGCCGTCCGTCCAGACCTCAAGCACCAGCCGATCAAAGTCCGTGACCTGGCCGACGCGTGTGGCCTCCACCTCGAAGTTTGCACGTCGAATAGGCGTGAAAATGGCGTCTACGGGCAGGATGCCGATGGGGTCTTCCGCCGAGATCTCTGCCGCTCGGAAGCCGGTTCCCGGCTCGACGGTGAACTCAATGGATAGCTGAGCATCCGTGCTGTCAGCATTGAGCAGCACAAGATTGGGATTGACGATCGTGTAATCGCCATGCCGCTGGATGTCGCCGGCCGTGATCGCTCCCGCCTGCCCGCTCACGTCAAGCCTCATTGTGCCGGGGCGTCCCGTGATGGACTGAATACGGATGTCTTTCACGTTCAACAGGAAATCCACCATGTCCTCACGAACGTGGGGCAGGGTGGAGTATTCATGCTGCGCGCCCTCGATGCGCACCGCGGTAATAGCCACACCGGGCAGTGAATTCAGCAGAACGCGCCGAATGGCGTTGCCAAGTGTCACGCCAAAACCCTGCGTTAGCGGCTCAATGATGAACCGGCCGTACGAGTCCTGCGACCGGTCGGTCGTTATCTCAGGAGCAAGGCTCGCGCCCGGTTCCAGCTGTAGTTCTGCCTCAGTCATCAAGGTCAAGAGTTTGGCCTCCCTGCCGTACAGGTATGCGTGTAGCTGCGCCTTCGCGTTCCACAGTCTCTATCGTGAATAGAACTCAACAATCAGGCGGTCATCGATGCGGATGTCCATATCGGCCCGCTCCGGCTGCCGCAGCATCCGCCCCACCATGTTCCGCGCATCCATTTGCAGCCACTCCGGCGCCTGCCGCCGCTGCGCCTGGTACTGGACGATCTCATATTGCGTCGTGCTGGTGGAGCTGGGCACCCATGTGATCTCCGCCCCCTCCTTGACGCTGATGGACGGTGTGCGCGCGCGGCGGCCGTTCACGGCCAAATGCCCATGCGCCACCATCTGGCGCGCCTCTTTGCGCGAGTTGGCCCATCCAAGTCGATAGACGACGTTGTCCAGCCGTGTCTCCAGGATCTTGAGCAGATTCTCGCCCGTCGCGCCGCGCTGCCGGGCGGCGACGGCGTAGTGCCTGCGGAACTGGCGCTCAAGCACGCCGTAGATGTGGCGGGCCTTCTGTTTCTCCCTCAAGTGGATGCCCCACTCCGAGAGCCGCCGTCGACGCCGGTTGCCCGTAGTGGATTCGCCGGGCGCGCTGCGACGCCGCTCAATGGCGCATTTCGGTGTATAGCAGCGCTCTCCCTTGAGAAAGAGCTTGATTCCCTGTCGCCGGCATAGCCGGCAGACCGGCCCCGTATATCGAGCCATCCCTTACGTGTTCCTCCTGGTTGTCGGCATGACCGCAAACAATCCGTGTGCCGCTGTTCGCGTCATTTGATTCCTACTATCCACTCAGGTGACTAGACGCGGCGGCGCTTTCGCGGTCGGCAGCCATTGTGTGGTATCGGCGTTGTATCCCTGATGGCAGTAACAGCAAGACCGGTGGCCTGGAGGGAGCGGATTGCCGCCTCACGGCCGCTGCCAGGGCCCTTCACGCGCACTTCCACGTGCTGCAGACCATGCTCCATGCCGCGCCGCGCCGTCTCTTCAGCGGCTCGCTGCGCCGCGAAGGCAGTCCCCTTGCGAGAACCGCGGAATCCAACCGCGCCGCCGCTGCCGGAGGCAATCACGTTTCCAACAGGATCCGTCAGCGTGACGACCGTGTTGTTGAACGTTGCGTAGATGTACGCGCGGCCATAAGGCACGGACTTGCGCTCCCTGCGGCGCACTCGTTGGCGTCCTCGTCTCGCCATGTGTTGCTATTGCTCCTTTCGGCGGGCAGTCAGATACTCGCGCGTCCTGCGAGTCGGCCCTGTTTGCTGTTCCTGTGGGCCGTTTCTTACTTGCGAGCAGCCCGTCGCTTGCCGGCGACCGTGCGCTTGGGCCCCTTGCGGATGCGCGCGTTGGTTCGCGTCCGCTGACCGCGCACGGGCAGCCCCACTCGATGCCTGACGCCTCGGTAGCTGCCAATCTCAATGAGCCTGCGGATGTTCATGGCGATCTCACGTCGCAGATCGCCCTCAATCAGATACCCGCCCCGCTCAATGGCCTCACGCAGTAGAGCCATCTCCTGCTCGGTCAATTCATGTACTCGCCGGTCGGGGTCGACTCCGGACCGCTCGAGGATCTCGCCTGCTCGACGCGGACCGACGCCGTAAATGTAACGAAGTGAATAGGTGACCTTCTTGTTGTCTGGAATATCCGCCCCGGCTATTCGTACCATCAGTCCGTCCCGTGCTCCCCGTTCAGCCCTGTCGCTGCTTATGCTTCGGATTCGCGCAGATCACGAACAGGCGGCGCTTGCGCCGAACGATACGGCAGTTGTTGCATCGCGTCTTCACGGACGCTGATACTTTCATGTCGCGCTGTTCCTTTTCTCTGCCTGTTTTTCCCGGCGATTGTTGAATCTAGCGGAAGCGGTAGGTTACTCGTCCCCGCTTCAAGTCATACGGCGAAAGCTCAACCAGGACGCGATCCCCGGGCAGAATGCGAATAAAGTTGAGCCTGATTTTTCCGGAGGCATGCGCCAGGACGGAATGCTCATTCGGCAAGTCCACACGGAACATGCCGTTTGGGAGAGCTTCCCGCACGGTGCCCTCAACCTCGATTGTTTCCTTCTTGTTCTTTTGAGTCATACCTAGCCCATCAGATAGGTCACACGAACTACAAGTATGCCATAGCGCGAATACAAAAAGCTACGTTACGGCTGCCCGGTTCGGCTGGTTAGAACCTCCGGCCCGTCCTCTGTAACAACAATTGTGTGTTCCCAGTGGGCGGACATACTCCCGTCCACCGTTGAGACCGTCCAATCGTCTTCCTCAACGAATGTCTCCCAGCCACCCAGCGTCAACATCGGCTCCAGCGCGATTGTTACCCCGGGCCGCAGCCGAAAGCGCCGCAGTCCCCGGCGACCCGTGCTGTCGAAATCGGCCACATTGTTGGGAATCCAGGGATTCTCGTGCATCTCCGTGCCGATCCCGTGGCCGCCGTACCCGCGAATCATGCTGTAGCCGCGCGGCTCGGCGTAGTCCCTGATCGCGCTTGTCAGATCCATGAGCCCGTTTCCCGACCGTGCGGCGTCGATGCAGGCAATCAGTGATTGCCGGGTGTCCTCGATGAGCTTCTTTACCTGATCTGGGACGTCGCCTATTGCGAATGTAATCGCGGAATCACCGTGATATCCGTCGTAGATTGCGCCGCAATCGATGGACAGAACGTCCCCGTCTTTGATCTGCCGCGGCCCGGGAATACCGTGAACGACCTCCTCATTGAACGAGGTACAGATATGGCCGACAAAGCCCATGTAGCCGAGGAAGGACGGCACGCCTCCCCGCCCGCGTATCTCCCGGCCGGCAATCTCGTCCAACTGCGCCGTGGTCATGCCGGGCTTGGCCGTGTCACGCAGGATGTTCAGGACATCGGCGACGATGTGGCCCGCCTTGCGCATGAGGTCGATCTCACGCGCAGACTTCACTGTGGGCGATTGATTGTTGCGGCCAAGTACCATTGGGGTTCGTAGAGGGTCGGGACCTACTTGAGCGCCGCGAGCAGGTCCGCTCGTACACCTTCGATCTCCTGCTCGCCGTTGATGCTGGTCAGGATCTCTTGTGCGGTGTAGTAGTCAATCAGCGGCGCAGTTTGATCCCGGTACACACCCAGGCGATTCCGCACCGTCTCAGGCTTGTCGTCGTCTCGCTGGTATAGCTCGCCGCCGTCCGTGTCGCAAACGCCCTCGGTATTTGGGGGGTTGTTAACGGCGTGGTAAGGCGTTTGGCAGGCGCGGCAGATCCATCGCCCGCTCAGGCGGCGAACCAGTTCATCCTCTGAAACATCGACCAACAGGACCTTGTCAATGTTCTCGCTGCGGCTCTTGAGCGCCTCGTCCAACGCCTCCGCCTGCGCCAGGCTGCGTGGGAAACCGTCCAGGATGTAGCCGTCCGCCGCATCCGGCTGTGAGATGCGTTCAAGCAGCATCCGAACAGTCACCTCGTCCGGCACCAACTCGCCACGGTCCATGTACGACTTTGCCTCCAACCCGAGCGGCGTTCCCTGTGAGAGAGCGGCGCGGAAAAGGTCGCCTGTCGCGATGTGCGGCGCGTTAAGTTGCTCGTGGAGCGTCGCCGCCTGCGTGCCCTTGCCCGCGCCGGGCGCTCCAAGAAGAATGATTCGCATCGTGACTCCCCGTTCGTATCAGAGTGTGGCTGACTGAATGAATAGCGCGTGCCGGTGCGATGGACGCGGGCCCGCTACCTCAAGAACCCCTCGTATTGCCGCATCAAGAGCTGCGATTGCAGCTGTCGCATCGTGTCCAGCACAACCGCAACGACGATGAGCAGGGCAGTGCTGGAAATCGATAAAGTGCTCACGCCCGTCGCAAGCAGCAGGAAGAACGGGACAATAGCGACGATTCCCAGGAATATCGCGCCGCCCCACGTAATCCGTGTGAGCACGCGAATGAGATAGTTATGCGTTGGCTGCCCCGGTCTGATGCCTGGGATGAATCCTCCGTTGCGTTGTAAGGACTCTGCGAGGTTCTGCTGCTGGAACGTCACCATCGTGTAGAAGAATGTGAAAGCCACCACTAACCAGAAGAGCAGCAGCCAGTACATGAAGCCTTCCGGCCCAAGGTTCCGGGCGAAGAAATCGCCGACTCCCGCCACGATGTTGTTGTCCGCCTGCTGGAAGTAGCTCGCGACCGTCGGCGGGAAGATCAGGATGGAGAACGCGAATATGAGCGGGATCATGCCGGCTGAGTTCACACGCAACGGGATGAACGTCGACCCGCTCTGTCTATAGACGCGGCCTTGCCGCGTCACGCTTCGTCCATATTGAACGGGGATACGCCGTTGCGCCTCCGTGAAGACCACGATGAAATAGATGGTCGCCAGCCCGGCAAAGCCCACGAGCGCAAGGGCAATCGGATCGTTGGCGAACACACCCTGCCCAAACAACGTGGGCAGTCCGGCCACGATGCCGCCGAAGATGATGACGGAGATGCCGTTGCCGATGCCGCTCTCCGTGATCAACTCACCCAGCCACACCAGCAGCATCGTCCCGCCCGCCATGCTCACGATCATCGCGAGCGTCGGCAGGAATTCGCCGCCCGGGTAGGGCCACAACGCGCCCAGAACACCAAGCCTGTTCAGCAGGACAAGCTGTCCATAGGCGGACGCCGCGGCGATGGGCACGGTCATCCAGTGCGTGTACTGGTTGATCCTCTGCCGTCCGGCCTCCCCTTCTCGCGCAAGCGCGGACAGGCGGGGAATCACCGGAATCATGATCTGCAGGATGATGCTTGCCGTGATGTACGGGTACACGCCCATCGCAGCCACGGACAGGTTGCGCATCGCGCCGCCGCTGAAGATATCAAGGAACCCCAACAGCTGGTTGCTCTGGAAAAGCTGCCGCAGCGCGACAATGTCTGCTCCCGGCACCGGAACGTGCGCGATGAACCGGAAAATCACAAGAATCGCGAACGTGAACAGGATGCGGCGGCGTAGGTCCGGCTGGTACCAGGCGTCGATCATCGCCTGGATCAAGGCCGGACGCGGCTGACGCCGCTCGGTCGTCGATGAGTAACTCACGACGCGATGCGCTCCCTCTTAACGGGGCCGGTGAATGACGGGCTTGGGAAGGGTGTCAATAGTGCCGCCCGCCGCCTCGATCTTCTCACGCGCGGTACGAGACACGCGGTGGGCGCGAACGGTGAGCGGCTGCTCGATTTCTCCGTCCGCCAGGATAACGATTGGCTTCCTGACCGACCTGATGATCCCTTGCTCACGCAGCGATTCCGGACTGACCTCCGAACCGGCGGGCAGGTCCACGAGGCTCGACAGATTCACCGGCTCATATTCCACGCGGAAGAGATTCTTGAATCCCCGCTTGTGGGGCAGCCTCTTAACCAGTGACAGCTGACCACCCTCAAAGCTCGCGCGCACGCCGCCGCCTGAACGAGACTTCTGCCCCTTCATGCCCTTGCCGGCGTAGGTGCCGCGGCCTGAAGAGTTGCCTCGCCCCACGCGTCGTCTGCGCTTGCGGGATCCGGCAGGCGCTCGCAGTTCGTTCTCATGCATCGGCGCTCGCGCCTCCCTCGTCCCTCAGTTCAGTCGTCACCAGGTGGCGCACCTTGATCAACATTCCCCGAATCGAGCGCGAGTAATCGTGCTCCCGCTCGTCGCCCATGCGCCGCAGGCCAAGCGCGCGCAGCGTCTTAACCTGGTCCGACTTCTGGTTAATCGGGCTCTTGGTGAGCGTCACACGTACCTTCGTCATGACCCTGCGCCCTCTTTGTCATCGTCAGTATTGTCAGAGTTCTCCGCATCCCCGGTTGCCTCTGCCGTCGCGGGCTCCTCAGTTTCCGCTGTTGGAGACTCTTCAGTCTCGGCGGCGGGGGTTTCCTCAGCTTCGGCGGTGGGCGTGTCCGTCTCCTCGGCGGATTCCGCCGCAGCGTCCTCTGTCTCCGCCTCAGTGTTAGCTTCCGTCTCGGAGTCGGCCTGCGCCTCGGTCTCTTGTGATTCGGCAGCCGTGGCCTGCTCTTCTTCCGCGTTCTCAGCGAGGAACGTGTCGCTGCTCACCGGCTGCGGATCAATGGGAGTGGGCCCGGAATAGTCGGCAGCCGCCTCAGGCTCCTTCTCAGGGAGCGGCTCCTCGCCCCGCACCATGCGGCGCAGGGAGATCGTCTGACGCGGGTCACGCATCATCTGCAGGCCCTTGATGGTGGCCTGAACCACGTTGATGGGATTGTTGCTGCCCTGTGACTTTGTCAAGATATCGCGTACACCGGCTGCCTGAACCACGGCGCGCACGGCGGCGCTGGCGCGGACTCCCGTGCCGGGCGCGGCGGGGCGGAGAAGCACCTGCGCGCCCCCGAATCGACTGACGACCTGCTGGGGCACGCTGCTTTCGAGCGTCGAGACGTCGATCAGCGAACGGCGAGCAATGGCGCCGCCCTTTTGCACCGCAAGCGGCACCTCCGCCGCCTTACCGAGGCCGTAGCCGATCTTGCCCTTGCCGTCGCCAACGACGACGAGCGCGTTGAACGTGAAACGACGTCCGCCCGCAACGGTTTTCGCCACGCGCCGGATCGACACCACGCTTTCGGTCAGGCCGTCCGATTCCCGATCAGCGTCGCGTTGTCGTTCCCGTGTGCGCCCGCGCGCACCGCGTGTGCGTCCTAGTGTCATTGTTTCTCCGTCCGTTCCTCGTCCCTAGAAAACCAGGCCGTTCTCACGCGCCGCTTCGGCAACGGCCTTGATTCGACCATGATATTGGTATCCGCCCCGATCAAATACGACGGTCTTAATGCCGCCTGCGACCGCTCGCTGCGCGACTGCCGCGCCAACCATCTTGGAGCGATCCGATTTGTTCTGTCCGCCCGCCCCGTCTCGAATGTCCTTGTCCCGTGTCGAGGCTGCGGCAAGAGTCACGCCGCGCGAGTCATCAACCACCTGCGCGTAGATATGGTTCAGGCTGCGAAAGACGCACAGCCGAGGCCGCTCTTCCGTGCCGGAAACCCGCTGCCGCAGCCGAAGGTGGCGTCGGCTTCGTCCTTCTCGTGCTGTCTTGATGCGTGGCATGTCTGTGTTTACTCCGCCTATCTGCGTCCGGCGCCCTTGCCGGCCTTGCGCCTCACCTGCTCGCCCTGGTAGCGGATGCCCTTGCCGGTGTAGACGCCCGGCTTGCGCACCTTGCGGATATTCGCCGCAACCTGCCCGACAAGTTCCTTGTCGATGCCATCGACGTGCAGGCGCGTGTTGCTCTCCGCCTCCAGCGTGATGCCCTCGGGCGGCTGGACCTCCACCGTGTGCGAGTATCCGACGCTCAGCGTGATGCCGCGTCCCGTCTGCTGCGCGCGATAGCCCGCGCCCTGGATCTCAAGAGTCCGCCGGTAGCCTTCGGAAACGCCGATCACCATGTTTGACAATAGGGCACGGGACAGCCCGTGGAACGCGGCGGATGCGCGATCATTCTCATCCTTGCGATAGACGGTGATTACGCCATCCTCCTGCTCGAATCGCACGGTGGGATGGAACTGGCGCGTCAGTTCGCCGCGCGGCCCCTTGACGGCAATGGCCGTCCCCTGAGGGCCGTCGGTCATCGTGACCTGCACACCCCCCGGTACCGGTATTGGCATCCGTCCTACTCGTGACATTTTGAAACCGTGTTCCTCAGAATCCCTTTATCAATCCACTCTGCGTGTTTGACTTGTTCCTGTTCGCTTGCTCGGCTACCACACGTAGGCGAGCAGCTCCCCGCCGATGCCCTTGCGCCACGCCTCCCGGCCCGTCATCACGCCGCTCGATGTTGAGACGACTGCAATGCCGAGGCCGCCGAAGATGCGTGGAATCTCACCACGCTGCACATAGACGCGCAGTCCGGGCTTGCTCACGCGCCGCAGCCCGTTGATGACGGGGCTGTTGCCCTCGCGATATGCCATTTGCATCCGTACAATCTGCTGAGGGGATGACCCTTTCAGGATTGAAAAGTCGCGGATGAAGCCCTCTTGCTTGAGGATTTCCGCAATGGCGACCTTGGTCTTGGACGCCGGCACAGTGATCGACTCATGCCGTGCCATCAACCCGTTGCGGATGCGGGTGAGCATGTCACCGATGGGATCGCTGACGGTCATATTCTTAAGCTCTCCCCTCTACCAGCTCGCCTTGCGTACGCCCGGAAGCTGCCCCGTTAGCGCCCTTTCCCGCAGGCAGATGCGGCACAGGCCGAACATGCGGTAGTACGCGCGCGGCCTGCCGCATACATGGCAGCGGTTATACGCCTGCACCTTGTACTTGGGCGGGCGCTTCCAGCGGGCAATCTTTGACTTCTTCGCCATCAGTTAGTGATCTCCTCACGTGCGAACGGCATCCCCAGCAGGGCCAGCAGCCTCTGCCCCTCGTCGTCCGTTTGCGCTGTCGTCACAATGTTCACCTGCAGACCACGGATTCGATCCACGCGGTTGTAATCGATTTCGGGGAAGATGATCTGCTCTCGCAGCCCGACGCTGTAGTTGCCACGCCTGTCGAACGCCTTTGTTGAGACGCCCCGGAAATCTCGTGTGCGCGGCAATGCCACGTTCATCAGCCTGTCCAGGAAGTTCCACATTCGAGTGCCGCGCAGGGTCACGGACGCGCCGATGGTGTTCCCTTCACGGATGTGGAATCCGGCGATGGAGTTCCGGGCGCGCGTGACCACCGGCTTCTGGCCGGAGATTGTCGTCAGATCGCGTTGGATGCCTTCAAGCACCCGCGCCTCGTCACGCGCGTCGCCCGCGCCGATATTCAGCACAATCTTTGTGATCTTCGGCACGCGCATCGTATTCGTGATGTTGAACTCCTGCATCAGGGCAGGGGCTACCTCATCCATGTACATCTGACGCAGGCGCGGTATCTCCGCCGGGCGGGTGCCATTCGTCGACGCGGTCTCCTGCTGCCCCTCATCCGACGACTCGGCCTGCCGCCGCCGCCCGGATGAGCGGCGCTGACGGGCAGGGGCCTTCGGCTCTTCGCCCTCTTGCGCGTCGTCTGTGGACGCTCCCGCCGGAACGGGGAACGGCAGATCGCGTTCTATGTCGTCGTTGTCTAGTCGATTGTCTCGTTGCATGACTTGCACCGTCGGACCTTGCGTCCGTCTTCGAGTACGCCGAAACTCACCCGCACTGCCTTATCGCAGTGGGGGCAAATCAGCCTCACATTGGAGATATGCAGCGGGTTGGGCATCTCTATGATGCCGCCCTGCCGCACGCCCGGCTGTGGGCGCTGATGCTTCTTGATGATGTTCACGCCCTGCACGACCACGCGGTTCCTGGACGGAATCACGCGTTCAACCGTGCCGCGTTTGCCCCGGTCTTTGCCCGCGGCCACGTACACCGTGTCATTTCGCTTGATTGTCGCCGCCATGGCTACAGGACCTCCGGGGCGAGGGAGATAATCCTCATGAAATTCTTGTCGCGCAGTTCCCGCGCGACGGGGCCGAAAATGCGTGTGCCGCGCGGCAAATCACGCTCAGTCAGAATAACCGCTGCGTTCTCATCGAAACGGATATAGGAGCCGTCCGGCCTCCGATACGGCTTGACCACGCGCACCACAACGGCGCGAACCACGTCGCCCTTGCGCACGCCCGCGTTCGGCTGTGCCTCCTTGACGGATGCAACGATGATGTCGCCCACGGACGCATAGTGCCGCCGCGTGCCGCCCGGCACGTTGATGCACTGGATTTCACGAGCGCCGGAATTGTCCGCGACGCGAAGACGTGTTTGGACCTGGATCATTCTGAACCTGCCCTCGCATCATCCGGCAGTCCCACGACAACGCCCCGCTCCAACACCTCGGTTACGCGCCACCGCTTGTCTTTGGACAGTGGCCGCGTCTCCTGGATGCGCACGAGGTCGCCCTCGGCGCAAACGCCATTCTCGTCGTGTGCCTTGAACCGCGTCAGGCGGCGCACGGCCTTCTTATACAGGCGGTGGGTGCGCTGCCGCTCGACGGTCACGACGACCGTCTTCTCCATCTTCGTGCTGACCACGCGGCCTACGCGTGTCTTCTGACCGGGCATCTAGGCTGTCTCCTCCACCGCGAAGGCCTCCAACTGCCGCTCACGGATCACGGTCTTGAAACGGGCGACGGTCTTGCGCGCCTTGCCAACCTCGCTGGTGTTGGCCAGTTGCCGTGTCACTGCGCGAAAACGCAGGTTGAACAACTCGCGATGCGCATTCTCCAACTCCTCCTGGAGCTGGTCATCATTCAACGCGCGTATCTCTTCCAAATCCATCCCGGGCTACTCCATATCACGGGTAACGATCTGCGTGCGGATGGGCAGCTTATCCTGCGCCAGGCGCATAGCCCGCCGCGCCGCGTCTTCAGGAACCCCTGCAATCTCGAACAGGATCTTGCCTGGGCGCACTACGGCCACCCAGCCCTCCACGTTGCCCTTGCCGGAACCCATCCGTGTCTCCAACGGCTTCTTTGTGATCGACTTATGCGGAAACACGCGAATCCAGATCTGGCCGCCGCGCCGAACGTGACGAGTCATTGCCCGCCGCGCCGCCTCAATCTGGCGGCCCGTGAGCCAGACGGGCTCCATTGACTGGATGCCGAACTCGCCGAACGCCACCGTATTGCCTTTCTGCGCCATCCCGCGCATCCGGCCCCGGTGTTGCTTGCGATATTTGACTCGTCGTGGTTGCAGCATGTCGGTCAGTCCGAACTACTCGTTGTTCTCGTCAGAGCCCGCCTCTTCGGCCACGGCGGGTTCGTCATTGGTAGGCGCGCTGTCTTCAGCGGCCGGGGTTTCGGCTTCGGCGGCGGGAGCTTCAGTTTCGGCAGGAGTATCACTCTCAGGAGCCGTCGCCTCGGCTTCGGCAGGAGTGGCACTCTCAGGAGTTGCCGAGGCAGCAACCGCCACCGCGCCATCCGCCGCCCCGTTTTCTGAGGACGCCACCGGCGTGGACATCAGGGCGCTGCGCCGCGCCAGTTCCTCCGGCGTCGCCTCCGTCACAATATCGCCGCGATAGACCCATACCTTGACGCCAATCTGCCCCATCTGCGTCCGAGCCTCCGCGGTTCCGAAGTCAATATCGGCGCGCAGGGTGTGGAGTGGAACGCGGCCGTCCATCGCCTTCTCCGTGCGCGCAATCTCCGCGCCCCCAAGCCGTCCCGCGACCGAGACGCGAATCCCCTGCGCCCCTGCTTGCATGGACCTCTGAACGGCCTGCCGCGTGGCGCGCCGGAACGAGACCTGCCGCTGAATCTGGTCAGCGATGCTTTGCGCGACCAATGTCGCCTCAAGCTCAGGCTGACGGATCTCGTTGATGTCAACGCGGACGCGCTTGCCCGTCAGATTTTCGAGTTCCTGGCGCAGCTCCTCAACGCGCTGGCCGCCGCGCCCAATGACCACACCCGGCCGCGCCGTGTGGATGAGCGCCCGCACCTCGCTCGCCTTTCGCTCAAGCTCTACGCGAGCAACGGCAGCGTCACGGTGCTTGTCAATGATATGGTCCCGAATCTGCAGATCCTCTTGCAGGTTCGTACGGTATTGCTCCGCTCGATCCGCGAACCAGTGCGTCTGCCAATCACGGATGTACCCGAGGCGGAACCCAAACGGGTGAACCTTATGGCCCATTAGTTGTTCTCCTCGTCATCCACGATGACCGTCAGATTGCTGTGCTTGCGGAAATGCTTGCCGGCCTGTCCTCTCGCCCGAGGCTTGTAGCGCCGCAGCGTCTCCGCCGGGCCGATGTCCATGCGCGCGATGCGCAGCATGCTCGGATCCAGGTCGTAGTTGTTCTCCGCGTTTGCCGCCGCGGAGCGCACTACCTTCGCGACCTCCTTCGCCCATGGACTCGCCATGAACTGCAGTTGGGTGAGCGCATCGTCCACGTACATGCCGGGCAGCATTTGCGTGATGACGTGCAGCTTGCGTACGGAGAGCGACATACGGCGTGCTCGCGCTGTTACTTGCATGAGGCCACCCCGTCCTATCGCCTCGCCTGCCGTTCATTGCGAACGTGGCCGCGGAACGTGCGTGTTGGGGCGAATTCGCCGAGCTTGTGGCCCACCATGTTCTCGGTAATGAACAGGGGGATGTGCCGTCGTCCGTCATGCACCGCCATGTTTAGCCCCACCATCTCCGGCACGATGGTTGACGCGCGCGACCACGTGCGGATCACCGCCCGCGAGTTCGTCTGCTGCGCGACGGTCACCTTGCGCAAGAGCTTGGGCTCTATGTACGGTCCCTTTTTGACTGATCGAGACATCGTTCTTCAGTGTTCCCTTTTCTCGTCTGCCTAGCGGCGCGAGCCTCTACGCCCGCCGCGCCGACGGACGATGAACACGTCCGTCTTCTTGTTCCTGCGTGTTCGCTTGCCGAGTGTCGGCTTGCCCCACGGCGATTTCGGCCCCGGCATACCGATCGGCGAGCGTCCCTCGCCGCCTCCGTGCGGATGGTCACGCGGTGACATCGCGGAGCCGCGTACCGTCGGGCGCCAGCCCTTGAGACGCTTTCTGCCCGCCTTACCCCATGACAGGTTTTTATGGTCGGGGTTCCCGACCTGCCCGATGGTCGCGTAACAGGCGGAGAGCACGCGTCGCAGCTCACCCGAAGGCAACCGGAGCAGCGTGTACTTGTCCTCATGCGCCATGACCTGCGCGCCGGTGCCCGCGCCACGGACAAGCTGTCCGCCCTTACCGAGATGAATCTCGATGTTGTGCACCGTCGTGCCCGTCGGAATAACCCCCAGGGGAAGCGCGTTGCCAACCCGAACCTCGGCCTCCGGCCCGGAGGAGATCACGTCGCCGCGCTGCAGGCCAAGAGGGGCGATGATATAGCGCTTTTCGCCGTCGTGGTAATGCAGCAGAGCAATTCGTGATGATCGGTTCGGGTCATATTCAATCGTCTTCACGGACGCCGGAACGCCGTGTTTGTTGCGCTTGAAATCGATAATGCGATAGGAACGCTTTACACCGCCGCCGCGATGGCGAACGGTAATGCGGCCGGAATGGTTGCGTCCCGCGTTGCTCTTCAACGGCTCCAGCAACGACTTCTCAGGCCGCACCTTGTCGATGTCGTCGAAGGCATCCAGCACCATGCCGCGGCGGCCGGGTGATGTGGGTTTGACTGTCTTGACTGCCATTTTTAGCCCTACACGCCCTCAAAGACCTCGATGCGCTCGCCTGCCTGCAGGGTCACAACGGCCTTCTTCCACGGCTTCGTCTGGTACGTCTTCAGTCCGGCGCGCCTGGTCTTACCCTTCACGTTCATCACGTTCACGGCGGACACGCGCACGCGGAACGCAATCTCAACCGCCTCGCGTATCTGCTTCTTGTTGGCCTTGCGATGCACCTCGAAGGCGTACTTGCTCCGGTCCTGGAGCGCCGTGTACTTCTCCGTAATCACGGGGCGGCGCAGAACTTCCAGCGGATGCAGGTCCATGACTACCTCTCCGCCTTTCTGCCGCTCTTCGCCCACAATTCTTCCGCGCTGCGGACTGCGTCCAGGGTGATTACCAGCTTGCGGTGTGCCAGCAGATCACCAACGTTCATATAGCGTGCCGGCAGCGTCTTGACCCGCGGTACGTTGTGCGCGGAGCGGATCAGGTTCTCCTCCGGTTCCGCCGTCACCAACAGGGCAGGGGCGTTTACCTCGAGGCTCTGCAGCGCTGTTACCACGTCCTTCGTGCGCGGCCTCTCAAACCCAAAGCTGTCAATGATGACCAGGTCTCCGTCTGCCAGCTTGCTTGTGAGGATGCTGCGCAGCGCCTGTCGCCTCATGCGAACCGGGATATCCTGCCGGTAGCTGCGCGGCTTGGGCCCAAACGCAACGCCGCCGTGCCGCCATAGTGGGGAACGGATGCTGCCCTGCCGCGAGCGGCCCGTGTACTTCTGCCGCCACGGCTTGCGTCCGCCGCCGCGCGCTTCACTCCGCGTCTTGGTGGAATGCGTTCCTTGCCGCGCGTTCGCGCGCTGCCGCACGAGCGCCTGGTGTACCAGGGCCTCGTAGATCGGCGCATCGAAGAGCAAGTCGCTCACCTCGACGTGGTCAACGACCTGCCCGCTTGTATTCCGGACGTCGACTTCCATATCAGCGGCTCGCCTTCTTGCGCACGAGGACGATTCCGTCCGGCGCCCCGGGCGTGGAGCCGCGCACGAACACAAGGTTGCGCTCCGCGTCCACGGCCACAACGAGGCCGCTCTTCTGTGTCGTTCGCTTATTGCCCATCTGACCGGCCATCTTGAGTCCCTTGCGAACCCGGCCGGGAGTGGTGCCGGCGCCAACGGAGCCTGGCGCGCGCCATCGGTCGCCCTGTCCGTGCGTCTTTGGGCCGCCGCGGAAATGCCAGCGCTTCACGCCGCCCGCGAAACCCTTGCCCTTGGATCGCGCCGTCAGATCAACCTGCTCTCCAACTTCAAATACCTGGTCTGCCGTCACGACGGTTCCGACCTCGGGCATATCGCCCTGCGCCCGCACCTCTCTCAGATGCCGCAGCGGGCTGATGTCATTCTTGGAAAGGTGGCCGAGGCGCGGCCCGTTCAGCTTGCGCTCGGGGACAGTCTCGTAGCCGATCTGCACCGCGTCATAGCCGTCTGTCGCCGCCGTCTTGACCTGCGTCACCGTACAAGGCCCAACCCGGATGGCAGTCACGGCGGACACCGTTCCATCCTCATGGATGTATTGCGTCATGCCGAGCTTGGTTCCTAATAGTGCGGAGAGCATTGTCGGAAATTACCTGGTGTGATTCCTATGAGCTGATTTCGATGTTGACGCCCGCCGGCAGATCCAGGTGCGTCAGTGAATCAATGGTGCGTGATGTCGGATCGAGAATATCGACGATTCGCTTGTGCGTCCGAATCTCGAACTGCTCGCGCGAGTCCTTATCGACGTGCGGTGAGCGAATGACAGTGAATCGCTTGATGCGCGTCGGCAACGGAATCGGCCCGGACACCTGCGCGCCCGTTCCCTCCGCGGCCTCAACGATCTGAACGGCAGACGCATCCAGCAGGCGGTGGTCAAACGCCTTGAGCGTGATGCGTATCTTCTGTCGCTGCCGTACGGTCGTCATGTTCTTGTCCTGTTGTCCCGCCTATCGGGCCCCGACGCCTGCCGGTCGCCGGGTCAGCGTCTCCACCACGTTTTGCGGGACGTGGTTGTAGTGATCAAACTCCATGCTGTAGCTGGCGCGCCCCTGCGTCGCCGAGCGCAGAGATGTAGCATACCCGAACATCTCCGCGAGGGGAACGAATGCCGTCACGATTCCAAGGTCGCCACGGCTCTCCATCCCCTGAACCTGCGCGCGCCGACTTTGCAGATCGCCCATCACGTCGCCGATGGATGCCGCCGGTCCAACCACCTCAACCTTCATGATTGGCTCAAGAGCGACGGGCCGCGCGCGATTGATGGCGGACTTGAATCCCATTGATCCCGCCATCTTGAATGCCATCTCGGACGAGTCCACCTCGTGGAAAGAGCCGTCGTCGATGGTGATGCGGAGATCAACGATGGGGAAGCCAGTCAGCTGCCCATTCTGCGCCGCCTCACGCGCGCCCTGCTCAACGGCAGGGATGTACTCGCGCGGCACTGCGCCGCCGACGATCTTGTTCACAAACTCAATGCCGCTCCCCGGCTCCAGCGGCTCAACCTCAAGCCAGACGTGGCCGTACTGACCGCGTCCACCCGTTTGCCGTACGTAGCGTCCCTCCGCCCGTGCCGTCTGTGTGATCGTCTCGCGGTACGCCACCTGCGGGCGGCCCGTCCGCGCATCCACACGGAACTCTCGCTTGAGACGGTCGACGATAACCTCGATATGAAGCTCGCCCATGCCGGAGATGACCGTCTGGCCGGTCTCCAAATCATGGGAAGAGCGGAACGTGGGGTCCTCTTGCCCCAGCTTGACCAGGGCATCCACCAGCTTCTCCTCCTCCTCGCGCGTCTTTGGCTCAATGGCCACGGACACGACGGGCTCCGGGAAGCGAATGGATTCGAGAATAACCGGGCTGTTCACGGCGCTGATGGTGTCGCCGGTGAAGGTGTCCTTGAGTCCGACGGCAGCGACGATGTTCCCCGCCGTCGCCTCTTCAAGTTCTTCACGATGATTGGAATGCATTTGGATCAGGCGGCCAAGGCGCTCGCGCCCCTGCCTGCTGGTATTGAGAACCGTCGATCCCGCCTTGCACGTACCGGAATAAATCCGCAGATAGACCAGCCGTCCCGCGAACGGGTCCGTAACCACCTTGAACGCGAGGGCGGAGAAGGGCTCGGACGGGTCAGGCGCGCGTTCCATCGTGATGGATTCGTCGCGCGGGTCCGTTCCCTCCACGGGAGGCACATCCAGCGGTGAGGGCAAATAGTCGGTGATGGCGTCGATAAGCGGCTGCACGCCCTTGTTGCGCAGCGCCGTGCCGCAGAACACCGGGTAGATGGCCATCTTGACCGTTCCGGCGCGAAGTCCGCGGTGGATCTCGTCCTCGGTCAACTCCTCGCCTTCGAGGTACTTGACCATCAACTCGTCGTCCTGTTCCGCCGCGCGCTCAATCATCGCCTCGCGGTAGCGGGCGGCATCCTCGACGAGTTCGTCGGGAATGGGCTGCTCCACCATCTCCGTGCCCTCGGCGTCCTCCCAGGTGATGGCGACTTGCCGAATCAGATCGATGACGCCGCGGAAATCATCTTCCTTGCCCCACGGAATCTGAACCGGGACAGGGATTGCGTTCAGGCGGACGTGAATCGAATCGACCGACGCAAAGAAGTCCGCGCCGATCTTGTCCATCTTGTTGACAAAAACAACTCGCGGCACGTGGTACCTGTCTGCCTGCCGCCATACAGTCTCTGATTGCGGCTCAACACCCGCGTTGGCGTCGAGAATAACCACTCCACCATCAAGAACGCGGAGGCTGCGCTCAACCTCCGCGGTGAAATCGACGTGCCCGGGCGTGTCGATAATGTTGACCGTAAAGCCCTTCCAGTCCACGGTCGTTGCTGCGGACACGATGGTAATGCCGCGTTCCTTTTCCTGCGGCATCCAGTCCATGACGGCTGTGCCCTCATCGACAGTTCCCAGCTTATAGGTTCGGCCTGTGAAATACAGAACGCGCTCAGACACCGTTGTCTTTCCGGCGTCGATATGCGCGATAAAGCCGATATTTCGGATTTTTGAGAGTGATAAGTCGGTGGACATTACTGTTTTCCCCTGCGCTGTATCAAATCGTCCGCTTCACCAACGGTAGTGCGCAAAGGCGCGGTTGGCTTCTGCCATGCGGTGCATCTCTTCTCGACGGCGGACCGCGTTGCCTTGTCCCTGTGCCGCTTCAACAATCTCCGTCGTCAGCTTGTCAAGCATCGGACGCCCCGTTCGCTGACGGGCGGAATCGATGATCCACCGCATGGAGAGCGTCAATCCGCGTTCTCCACGCACCTCAACGGGCACCTGGTATGTTGCGCCGCCGACGCGCCGGGGCCGAACCTGCAGCAGCGGCGTCGCATTGCGTATCGCCCGTTCGAAAGTCTCGATGGGGTCATCCCCGTTTGAGGCAATGTTCGCCAGCGCGCCGTAGACAATGCTCCGGGCCGTGTTCTTCTTTCCGCGCTGCATCACGCGATTGGTGAATCGAGTCACCAACACGCTTCCGTAGCGTGGATCAGGAAGGATGGGGCGCTTGACCGCCCGTCGACGTCGTGACATGGCGTTAGTTTCTCTTCGCTCCGTACTTGCTGCGGCCCCGCTTGCGGCCATTCACGCCGCCCGAATCCAATGCGCCGCGAATGATGTGATAGCGGACGCCCGGCAGATCCTTCACACGTCCGCCGCGGATGAGCACTGTGGAGTGCTCTTGCAGATTGTGTCCTTCTCCCGGGATGTACGCAGTGACTTCAGTCCCGTTCGTCAGCCGGACGCGGGCAATCTTGCGCAGCGCGGAATTGGGCTTCTTGGGCGTCATTGTTCGGACCTGCGTGCAGACGCCCCGCTTCTGAGGGGAAGGCTGATTCCGCACAACCCTGTTCGTGAGCGCGTTATAGCTCACCTGCAGGGCGGGCGCCTTCGACTTCGTCCGCGGTCGCTTTCGACCCTTCCGCACCAACTGATTGACTGTCGGCATCCCGTCGCTTTCCTCTTTCTGCCGCGACGCGCACGCGCGTGGGCAGCCGCATTTTTCTACTTCTCTGGGCTTCGTATGCCCAGTCCCACGTCTGTGATAGACAGGGACTGAGGCTATTCCCACTATCCGTGTCGCCAAACACGAAAAACAGGCACAAGTACCCTGCGTCCCTAATAGGGGGCGCGATTTCAAATTGTAGGTAGGAACGGAATCGCTGTCAACAAAATTGGAGCTAGCTATCCCTACTTAGCGACCCGTATCGCCCTTCATAGTGCAGCAATGGCCGATCAGCACCAGGATTCATACCCGCCGCAACGACAGCGCCAACGTATATCGTGTGATCGCCCGCCTCGATGGTGTTCTCAACACGACATTCCACATGAGCCAGGCTGTCATCCAAGAGCGGCGCGCCCGTTTCACCGATTCGATGGGGCAGGTTTTCAAGCCGATGAGCCGCCTGCTGTTCGGGCGTGCCCTTGTGGGACAACTCAATCGCCAAATCTGCCTGTCCCTCGTGCAGCATGTTTATGGCAAAGACGCCGCTCCCACTGATGAGCGCGTGAATATCTGAATCATGGTCGACGCACACGAGTACGAGTTGTGGCTGCAGCGATACGGAACAGACTGCGCTCATCGTTGTGCCATGCACGTCATCCCCTGCGCGAGTCGTGACGATGGTGACGCCGGTGGTGAACCGACCCATCACACGGCGAAACTCGTCTGGGGTGATGTCCGGCATCGGAAAGGTCTCCGTCCGGTCGCTCGGCGTAGCGCTAGTCGCGCACGGCCACGATTTCGAGCCAATTGCGGGGAACGAAGGACAGCTCCATGTCGCGGAAAGTCTCGCGAATGGTCGCGCGCAGCACCTCGCTCGCCGTTTCTATCTGCACACCCGGCAACGCCCCTTCGACGAAGTCTGAGAATGAGCAGATTGAAAGCCACCCCTCAATCGGCACCTCGATTGGAATAACACGCTCATCCCGGATGCTGAAACCCGCGTCCGTCAGCAACGCCTTGTATTCTTCCGGCGTTAACTGCTGCCGCGCCATCACCTTGTTCTTCACAGGGCTCAAACCGTGTTCGGACTTGAGCAGGCGCAGGGAGCGCATCATCCACCGGCGGTAGAACGGTTCTGTGCCCTCCACGATGGAGCCTGAATAGAAAGTGCTGTTGAACGCGAACAGGCCGCCGGGCTTGAGCGCGCCCTTAATGCCCGCAAGCACGTCCGGCTTGTTGTCAACCAGGTGAATTGCATTGCAGAAAACCACGGAGTCAACCGGCTCCGAGATGATATTCGAAAGGTCCTCCGCGCGGGAATTCTCAAAGGAGACTTCAGCGTCCGTCACGTCCGTGAATTGCCGCTGGGCCTCTTCCAGTGTCTCCGGGGACATATCAACGCCCAGGATCCATGCGCCGTCTCCGCGCACCTTATCCAGGATTTTCCGTGTGATCTCACCCGGGCCGCATGCAAGGTCAATGACGCGATTCCCGGTCTGCAAGCCGATGAGATCAACCAGCCGGCTGTTCTCCTCCTGGTAGAAGGGCTGCCGGGCGAATGCGTTGAATGAATAGTCCTCGGCGCCGGTCGTGGCGGAAGGTGTGGACTGTGAGTGAGTCATGGTCGTTCGTCTCAGGCCATGAACTCGCGCTAGTTGCGTCGGCGCCGCGCCTTGCGGGCCTTCAAGCGGGCTCGTTCCTGTTTGGAGATGAAGTGGCGCTTTTCCTTTGCCTGCCTCAGGATGCCTGAACGTTCAACCACGGAACGGAACCGTTTAATCAATTGCTCCTGGCTCTCACCCTCACGCAGGACTACATACGTCATTCGCCACGTCCCTCCGTTTCAGTCCTCAATACGTTCTTGTCGCCCACATTATTGCCGGGAGTTATGCCACGCCGCGCGCGGCTACCCGTCCATTAATAGCACAGTCTCAATAACGAATGGGACAAGAACAGCTGCTCAGCGAGCTTAGTCGCGGAAGCGGCTGGGCGGCGAGTTCCGTTGTCGAGTAAAGCAGGTGGCGCAATAGACGGGCCGAATTCCGCGTGGCTCGAACGGCACTTCCGTCTCACGCCCGCATTCCGCGCATGTCGCCGGATACATCTGCCGTCGAGGCCGATCCTGCTCCACGGGTGCCGCATCGCGTGACTCGCGTCGCCGCGCCATGTCCGCACGGCGTACAACGCGGCAGGCGTGGCACCTCTTCGGCTCGTTCCGAAAGCCTCGATCCGAATAGTATTGCTGTTCTCCAGCGGTAAAGACGTAATCGTTCCCGCATTCGGAGCACGTCAGCGTGCGGTCGCTGTACGTCATGACGGTCTCCCCCCACTCCCCTTGGCGCCAATCAGGCACCGCGTGGACTATAGCACAAGTCCACTATGGACATAACACCTCTATAATTTCCCTCCCCCGCACGGGGAAGAGCCAGGATGGGGGTGCCACCCACCATACACCCTATCCACTGGTCAAGGTAGGTTATGCAGGGAGTATCTCTCCAGGAGTCGTCTGCCGCGGGAGAGAGCAGAGAGGCTACCGGCCCTACATCCGGCTGATGCGATCAAAGAGGGCGGCGAAATTGACGCCCCACCCGATGCCGGCTACGCGCCCGGGAAAGATGCGCGGGTCCTCCGGGTTCCAATACGTTTCGCGTATCTGTCGAAGGCTGGGTGGTCTGAGATCGTAGGGCACGAATCCAAGCACCCGTCCGTGCCAGCGTTCACTGTCTGGACCCTTTCGCAATTCCTCGTAGAGCACCGCAAGAATGACGACCACGGTGAGTACCTGGGTGAGCCTTCTCATCATGGCCACCATCTAACGCCCCTCGATGATGTTCCTGAACCTGCGGTCACTCCGATACGGCCCGACGACGGTAAGTCGATATCGTTCCGGGTCGAAGACACGCCGTGCGACGCGCTGTACGTCATCCACGGTGATGCTGTCCAACTGTTCGACGACCTCCTCCGGCGTTTCGATATGCCCAAAGGTGATCTCTTGTCCGCCCAGCCAGCTTGAGATGCTGCGTGTGTCCTCAAGTCGCAGCAGCATCCGCCCCTTGGACAACTCCCGCGCGCGTTCCAGTTCGCTCTGAGTGATATCCCGCGTCGCGCGATCCAGCTCCTTGATGACCGCCTCCAGCGCCTGCGGTCCCCGCTGCGGCACCGTAGCTGCATACACCGCCATTGCGCCCGTGTCCTGCAGATACATCACATCCATATCCACTTCGTAGACGATGCCCATACGCTCGCGCAGTTCCAGGAAGAGGCGGCACGCCATACCATCGCCGAGAATGGCGTTCAGCAGCCACAGGGCGCGCCGATCCGGATCGTGTGCCGACATGCCCGGGAACATGAGGCAGATGTTGGCCTGCTCCGTCTTGCGGTATTCCAGGGCGACACGACTCTCCGGTTGCTTGTCGTCCACGGGCGGCATCGGGCGCGGATTCCCGCTCGGCCACGCCTCCAGCAACTCCCCGACGACCTGCTCAATCTCCGCGTGGTCAATCTGTCCCGCCACTGCCATCACCACCTGCGACGGGTCGTACTGCTCACGCATGTAGGACATGATCGTGTCCCGCGACAGTTCACGGACACTCTCTTCCGTTCCGGCGATGTCACGCCCCAAGGGCTGATCCGGCCACATAATCTTGTCTGCCATGTGGAAGGCGCGCTGTGCCGGGGAGTCGAATGAGGTGTGTATCTCCTCAAGAATGACGTCGCGTTCCTTCTCGATCTCCTCCGCCGGGAACGTTGAATTCAACAGCATGTCCGACAAAATATCGATGCCGATGGACAAGTGGGGTCGTGCAACACGCGCCCAATAGATCGTCACCTCACGGTCGGTGCTGGCGTTCATGAACCCGCCCACCCGCTCGATGGTCTCGGACACGTCCTGCGCCAGTGGACGCCGCTCCGTGCCCTTGAACAGGATGTGCTCCAGGAAATGTGACGCGCCGGATTCGTCGTCCTGCTCATAGCGGGAGCCCGTGCCAACATAGAACGCGATTGAAACGGCGCGCGTCGCCGGCATTGACGCCGTCAGCAGTCGGATGCCGTTCGGCAGGACGGTTCGTGTATATGGGGCGAGCGCTTCCGTCATCGTGTACCCGCCAATGGTCGTGGTTGAGGGCAAAACGCGCGTGCCACCGCCACCCTGTGAGCCGGTCACGATTCCAGCCACAGCACGTCGCCGTGCAGATCGTCAGGATGCGGCTTGGCGGCAAACACCGCGTATTCCGCTTTGCTCGCGCCGATTGTCGTTCCCGCTCCGTGTCCCGGATAGACGATGGTCTCATCGGGCCGCACGTACAACTTGGTTGTGATGCTCGTGATCTCCTCCCGCAGATTCTCAGGGCTGCGTGAATGTCCCGGCCCGCCCGGGAAAAGGGTATCTCCCGTGAACAGGTGCTGGCCCGTGATGAAACACGCGCTCCCCGGCGTGTGCCCCGGCGTTGTGATTACCCGAAGTGGCGCAGTCCCAATCTGAAGCGTGTCTCCGTCATGCAGCAGGAGTGTAGGAGTGACGGGTAGATCGCCCGCATCGCCCGGTGTCGCCGCGACGATCGCATTGGGCAGCGCGGCGGAAACCTCCTCCAACGCTCCCCAATGGTCGGAGTGGCTGTGCGTGGTGAGAATGTAGAGAACGTCCATGCCCGCGACGGTGTCAAGAATTCGGTCAGCTTCCGCCGCCGCGTCGATGATCGCCGCTACATTACGCAGCGGGTCAGCGACGACGTAGAAGTTATTCCCCCAACTCCCCACTTCCATGCTGAAAATCCGTAAGTCCATCTCGTTGTGCGTCAGTGTCATTCCTCAAAGTCTCCCATCAGCCCGTTATTTGCGTTGACACCCCTAACCGCGCTTTCTTAGGATTCTTGCACGCCACGACCAAAATTGCCCATCTTTGAGTCAATTCGTTGCGGCGCGGAGGACTCATATGACCACTGAAGTTGCCCCCGGCGTCGTTGCCATCACGCTGCGCCCCGATGATGACGACTCTCCGCACGTCTATTGGGCACGAGAGGAGAGTGGCGGCGTGCTCATCGACGCCGGCCATGGAGAGGACGATGTTTCCCAGCGCGTCATCGATGCCATCAATGAACTCAGAGGGGACGATCCTGCCCCTGACGTTCTCCTGATTACGGACCGCTTTGGCGAACACTGTGGCGGCGCGGCAACGCTCAAGGCGGCGTTCCCGGGCATGGTTGTTCACGCCGGCGCAGGGGACGTGGATGCGATAAATGCGGAAACCGGCGGGGCGGTGGATGTATCACTGAGCGGTGGCGAGACCTTTGACCTTGGCGGCGGCAGGGCAATCCACACAATTGCAACGCCTGGCCACGTCGGTGGCAGCATGTGCTACATCCTCCAACCGGATGGTGTTCTGTTCAGCGGCGACTGTGTCCTGAGCCGCGGCACCACTGCCGTCCATCTTGATCAGGGTGGCGATATGGCCGCCTACGTCAACTCCTTGCAGAAACTCGCCGACCAAAACGCGAATCTCCTGCTGTCGTTCCACGGCACGCCCGTCACAGACCCTGCCGCCAAGGTCGCGGAACTCATAGGGCATCGCAACTCCCGTGATGCGTCCATCCTGGAATGCCTGCGTGACGGCGTGACGAGCGTGGACGAAATGCGAGAACGGCTCTACGGCGCGGCCAATCTTGAGGAATGGCGCTGGAACGCCGCCCGCGAACAGATTGTCGCCCACCTTCTGAAACTGATGGGTGAGGGGACCGTGACTGAAGTGGATGCAGGCAACTCCTACCGTTTAGCCTAGACAGAGACCCCTGACCGAATTGCCGAGCCCAATAATGAGAGGAACACGCACGAATGAGAGGAATTGACGCCCTATCTGTCTTCCCCGCGTCCGCCAAGGCACGTGACAACGGTCATCTTGAAATCGGCGGCCTCGACGCCGTGGAACTTGCCCGCACACAAGGCACTCCGCTGTACGTGTTTGATGAGGCTGAGCTGCGCGATTCGGCCCGCCGCTTTCGCTCAGCACTGGATGCTCACTATCCCGGCGAAAGCTCCATCATCTACGCGTCCAAGGCCTTTTCGAACGTCGCCCTTTTCCGCCTGCTCGCGGAGGAAGGCGTGGGATTCGATGTTGTGAGCGGGGGAGAGTTGGCGACGACACAGGCGGCAGGGGTCGACCTGTCCAGTGTTCACTTCCACGGCAATAACAAGAGCGCGGAGGAACTTGAGCGGGCCGTCGAGTCCGGCATCGGCGCAATTGTCGTCGACAATCTCCATGAACTTGCGCTGCTTGAGTCGATTCTTGAGCGACTCGGAAGAACGCAGCAGGTATCGTTTCGTGTCTCCCCCGGTGTCGATCCACACACACACGCGCACACGACTACCGGAGTGCTGGACAGCAAGTTTGGACTCGCTATCCAGACGGGGCAGGCGGAAGAGGCCATCGCTCGCGCCATGCAGTCGTCACGGCTTGATGTGGCCGGGCTCCATTTCCACCTCGGCTCCCCCATATTCGAGATAGAGCCATACGAGGAGGCCATTCAGATCACGATGGAATTTGCGGCGCAGATGAGGGACAAGTACGGCTTTTCACTGCGTATGTTCAGCCCGGGCGGCGGCTTTGCCGTTAACTACCTCACAACAGACGAAGCCCCTGTGCCGGACACGTACATCTCCACCATCTCAAAGGCCATCATCCAGGGCTGCGATGTTCACGGCCTCGAACTGCCCGCCATCTCCATCGAACCCGGCCGCTCCATGGTCGGCACGGCGGGCGTCGCCCTCTACACCGTTGGCGCGACAAAGCTCCTGCCGGACATCCGCACCTACGTCTCGGTGGATGGCGGCATGGGCGACAATATCCGCCCCGCCATTTACGGCTCGGAATATGAGGCCGTGCTAGCGTCACGAATGGGGGACGCGGAGGAGATCACAGTGACCATCGCCGGGAAATACTGTGAATCGGGCGATATCCTTGTCCGCGACTGCTCCCTGCCGACGCCTGCCGCCGGTGATATCCTGGCCATCCCGGTGTCTGGCGCGTATTGCATCGCAATGTCGTCCACGTACAATGCGAATCCCCGCCCGGAGGTTGTTCTCGTTTCCAACGGCGAAGCCCGCACCATCCGCCGCCGCGAAACCTTCGAAGACCTCATGCGCCTCGATGTCTAGTTTCTGATGCCTTGGACGACGCCTGCTGACGAAGACGCCGTCGGTCTCCTGGACCGCAGCATCCAGCAGGGGAGACTCGCCCACGCATGGCTGTTGACCGGCCCCGCCGGTGTTGGGGGGCTGGCGCTTGCCCGCGAGTTCGCGAAAGCGCTCCTGTGTGACGCTGAGCAGGGCAGGCCGTGCGGTGAGTGCCGCCAATGCCAACGCGTTGCCAGTGGGCACCACGCCGACGTTATGGTTATCTCGCCGACCGGCACAGGCTCCATCGGCATCGAGGCCGCCCGGGACCTCCAGGCCGCAGCCAACCTGCAGCCATACGAAGCCGCAGGCCGCGTCATCATCATCGACGACGCCGACACCCTCACGCGTGAGGCGGCGAACGCCCTGCTCAAGGGGCTGGAGGAGCCGCATCCGAACGTCACTCTCATCCTTGTCACGGCCAATGACGAGGCCATCCTCGACACCATCCGATCCCGCTGCCAGATCGTTCCGCTGCGCCCAATCCCGTTTGACCAGGTCGCTGAGACGCTGCGGGAGAACGGCGCGGATGATGAGGAAGCGAACCGTCTTGCAAAGCTCTCCGGCGGACGCCTCGAATACGCGCTCAGCCTATTGGCGGATACGGCCCCGCTGGACGCCCGCCACGCGGCCCTTGACGACATCCTTGCCGTTCGCGGTGAGCCTGTTGCCGACCGGCTCAGGCGCGCCGGCAGGATGGCCGAGAACTTCTACGCAGATCGACAGCAGCTACTTGCCAGGCTTGAAGCATGGGCATCGATATGGCGTGATGCGTTAGTCGTTGCGGCGAACGCGCCGGAGGACGTTACAGATCCCGACGACATAGAACGCATCAGGGAGATTGGAATTAGCCTCAGTGAGGCCCAATCAGTCCTGAACGAGACTCTCTTCACCATGCAGGCCCTGCGCCAAAACGCCAACGCCCGCCTCGCCCTGGAGTCTTACCTGCTGTCGCTGCCGTAGAGGGTCAATCCCTCACCAGCGTGGACGCGGAGCAGGCCTCAGAATCTCATTGACAGGGTCGACGGTCAGCCTCAGTCCCTCAAGAGCGTATGCGCCAAGTAGCGGCTCAACGTCGTCCGTGCCAAATGCAACAGTGGTTGTTACGCTGCGGCCGTTTATGGCGGCGCGTGCCTCCGTGATTCCCCTCTTAACCACGCTGCCATCGGCCAGTTCAAACTCCTCGATTTCGGTTGGCGCAAGTCCGATCTCACGAAGAAGTGATTCCGGCAGGTGGGTATAGAACGAGTCCGTGTCAGGCATCACCATGATTTCCCGTTCCTCGCTGCCGGCGGGGTTTGAGATGCGCAGCGGAATCCTAAACATACCCATAGCCCAATTGTACTACGCCTCTGCCCATTCCAAAGGTGTACATATTATGGTAGACTTATCGTCGGTGTGTTAGTGCGCGGGATAGCAGCAGATATGTGAACTGTACCTCACTGCTTTCCCCGCGCTGCGCTGCCCCCTCTCATTCGAGGCCGAGCGAATGTCAGGGGGTAGCGTCTTTTTGGGGCTATGCCCCGTCCAGTTCGATGCCCAGTGCGTCGGTTACGGTCGCGAGATCCTTGTCGCCGCGCCCACTCAGGTTCACGAGGATGATGTCATCCGGCGATAGTGTGGCGGCCATACGCGCCGCTTCAAAGATCGCGTGCGACGACTCCAGCGCCGGGATGATTCCCTCTGTCCGCGCTAGAAGTTTAAAACCCTCCAAGGCCTCCGTGTCCGTCACGCTCGTGAATCGGGCGCGCTCCGTCTCCTGGTAATACGACAACTCCGGGCCGACGCCGGGGTAGTCAAGACCCGCGGAGATGCTGTGCGTCTCCGTCACCTGCCCCCATTGGTCCTGCAGCACCTGTGAGAACGACCCGTGCAGCACGCCCGGCTTGCCTGCGCCGAGGCTTGCGCTGTGTTCCCCCGTATCGATGCCGTGTCCCGCGGCCTCCACGCCGATCATTGCAACGTCTGAGTCGCCGTAGAACGCGTGGAACAACCCCATCGCGTTGCTGCCGCCGCCCACGCACGCCACGAGATGCGTTGGCAGCCGCCCCTCCACCTCCAGTATCTGCTCACGCGCCTCTTGTCCGATGACGGCCTGGAAATCACGCACGATGACAGGGTAGGGGTGTGGCCCGACGACGCTCCCGATGACGTAGTACGTGTTCGCCACGTTCGTCACCCAGTCGCGCATCGCCTCATTCACGGCGTCCTTCAGCGTGCGGGAACCGGATGTTACGGACACGACATCCGCTCCCAGCAGCCGCATGCGGAACACGTTTGGCGCCTGGCGGTGAATGTCCTCCTCGCCCATATATACGACACATTCGAGACCCAGCAGCGCGCAGACCGTGGCCGTCGCCACGCCGTGCTGCCCCGCGCCCGTCTCCGCGATGATCCGTGTCTTGCCCATACGCTGTGCCAGCAGCACTTGCCCGAGGGCGTTGTTGATCTTGTGCGCGCCCGTGTGCGCCAGATCCTCTCGCTTGAGATAGATGCGCGCGCCGCCGCTCTGTTCAGCCAACCTTTCGGCCAGCGTCAGCGGTGTTGGGCGGCCTGCATAGGTGCGTGAGAGATGGTCTAGGCGTGAAAGAAACTCCGCGTCCTCGCGGGCCGCCGCGTATGACTCCTCAAGCTCCGTGACCGCCGCCATCAGCGTCTCCGGCACATAGCGGCCGCCGAATCGCCCAAAGCGTCCCGGCGCTTCCGCGTCTGCGCCCGTCTTGACGATGGTCATCGCGTTGTCCCGCCACCGGTCCGCGCGCCGACGGAGTCTGTTGACGCCCGCCGCGCCTCATAGACGAATCGCCCCACCTTGGACGGATCCTTGACACGCTCCGTTTCGACGCCGCTTGAAACATCCACGCCCCATGGACGAACTGAGCGAATTGCCTCACCGACGTTGTCCGGCCCAAGTCCGCCTGCCAGGATGAACGAATACCGCCTTGCGAGTCGTTCAGCCAGTGCAAAATCCAGGCTGACACCCGCTCCCCCGGGCTCGCCCTCCACGTGCGGTTCTATCAGGCTCAACGAGCCGGTGTGCTGTGTGAATTCGGCCACAACTCCGAGTTTATCCTCAACCTGTTCCGGTGTCAGGGCAGACGAAATGCGCCGACAGATAATCAGGGGCCTCTCCATTTGTTTCCAATACGAGGGAGTCTCCGTGCCGTGCAGCTGAATCATGTCCAGCCCGACCTCGTCCGCCGTTGCGTTCACCTCGTTGACGGGCTGGTCGACGAATACACCCACAACAGTCGGCACATGATCCGCCTCACCCCGCAGGGTGCTGACAATCTCCCGGGCATAGTCGACGGGGATGCGCCGCCACGCGTCGGCAAAGATGATGCCCAAGAGATCAGCCCCCGCGTCTGCAGCATTGATAAGGTCGGTCGCCGACCTGTTGCCGCACATCTTGATAGCGAGACCCATCAGCTGCCCCGCGGCCCGAAATCGCCCGGCATGCCGGGAAAGCGCGGCGGCCCGAACCCGCCGATTCCCGGAACCCCGCCGCCCGGCATGGGAGGCCCGCCGCCGAACTGGGGTATCGTGTCCCGTATCACATCCGCAGGCACGTTCGTCTCCATGCCCGTCAAACGCGGGATGCGAACTGAACTCAATTCCTGTACCTTTGCGGCCGTGTCATCAGCGGTGATGAGCGCCTCGCCAACGAGTATCGCGTCCGCCCCCGCTGCTCTCATGCTGCGCGCGTCCTCTGTTGAAGAGATGCCGCTTTCGGCCACAACGCGTGTGCTGCCGCCGATGCGCGGCGCGAGGCCGTGCGTTGTTGAGAGATCCGTCTCAAATGTGCGCAGGTCCCGGTTGTTGATGCCCAGCAGTCGAGGCTTGATGTCAATGGCTCGATACAGTTCAAGCTCGTCGTGCGTTTCGATCAGCGCCGCCATACCCAGATCGTTCGCCAGACCCTGGTAGTCCTGCAGCTGTCCATCGGACAGGCTGATTACGAGCAGGAGGATGGCGTCCGCGCCCCACACCCGCGCCTCGTAGATCATGTACTCGTCGATGACGAAATCTTTACGCAGAATCGGCGTCCCTGATTCCGCCGTGACTTCTCTCACGGCCTTGAGATCGTCCAGCGACCCCTTGAAGAACGGCCTGTCCGTCAGCACGGAGAGCGCCGATGTGCCGTTGTCGATATAGACACGGGCAAGCTCTGCGGCGTCGATGTCCGGCGCAAGGTCTCCCTTCGATGGCGACGCCCGCTTGACCTCAGAGATGAGATGCAGCCGATCCTCCGCAAACGCGTCATAGAAGCTGCGCGTTTCCTCAGCGTCCTTGGCACGCGCCTTGACCTCATTGAGAGGCTGCGAGGACATTCGGTCATCAAGATCCTCCCGCGTTTGCGGCAGGATTCTGTCCAAATAGGTGCCTGTCGTCATTCCGAGCGTTCCTTGCTTATTGCGTGGGCAAGACTATAATGCCATTCATTGCGGCCTGACGCCGCACAGGGAGTTGTGATGTCCAATTGGGACATGTTTCACCTGAATACCCCGGACCCGCAGGAGGCGGTGCAGAAGCACCGCGAGACCCATGAGGGGCACCGGCGTCCGGTTACTCTCGAACGCGCCCTCGTCTATTTGGCAATCGTTGCGGGCATCTCCGCGCTGCCTGTCATCGTGCTCCTCGTGTACGCCGCGCGCGCTGCCTAAGCGCAGCGGTATCTTTCTGGGTAGGCTTTCCATGTTTGACCAGGAACTACGCGAGGGCGAGCGCCGCAAAGAAGGCGAGAGCTTCAAGAAATTCGCAGGCCGACGGTTGCTGGTGGCGTTCGTCGCCCTGATCGGCGTTGTTGCCATCGCGTACCTGCTATTCAGCCTGTCTCCCTAGGCCTTGCTCGCCGCCACAAGCCTCTCCAGCCTGTCTCGCGCCGCGCCTGAGTCGATGGACTCCCGCGCCGCCTCAAGCCCTCCGGCCAGATCGTCCGCCGCTTCTCCGGCCATTAGCGCCGCCGCAGCGTTGATCAGCACGATGTCGCGGTACGGCCCCGGCTCCCCGTTGAGCACGTTCGTGAAGATGCGGTGGCTCGACTCCACATCTTCGCTCCGTAGCTGATCGACCCCTGCATGGGTAAGCCCAAACTGTTCCGGCGTAATCTCTTGCACCGTCACGGCGCCGTCGCGGTACTCCGCCATGATGGACGGCCCGCTCAGCGCAATCTCGTCTAACCCGTCCGCTCCATGCACGACGATGGCACGCTTTGCGCCCAACTCGCCCAGCACACGGGCGATGGTCTCCACGAGTTCTGGACGCGGCACGCCGACGAGCTGATGTCCTGCGTGTGCCGGGTTCGTGAGCGGTCCGAGGATGTTGAAAACCGTGCGCACACCGATCTCCCGGCGCGGCCCTGCTGCGTGGCGCATGGCAGGGTGGTACTTGGGCGCGAACATGAAGCCTATGCCTGCGCTATCGATGCAGTGTGCCACCTGCTCCGGCTCAAGCTCGATGGTCACGCCCGCCGCCTCAAGCACGTCGGCGGAGCCGCATGCAGACGACGCGGCGCGGTTCCCGTGCTTGGCAACGCGCAGACCCGCTCCGGCGGCTACCAGTGCAGCCGTCGTTGAGATATTGAACGTGTGAGATGCGTCGCCGCCCGTCCCGCATGTGTCCAGCAGGGAATCGGGATCATCCACCTCGACGCGCAGCGCCCGGGCGCGCATAACACGCGCAAGGCCGGCGATCTCATCCACGCCCTCGCCTTTCGTTCGGAGCGCCATGAGAAACGCGCCGAGTTGGGCGGGCGTGGCCTCCCCGTCCATGATCTCCGTCATCACCTGCTCGGCCTCCGCCTGCGAGATGCTGCGGCCCTCAATCAGGTGTGCGATTGCCTCTCGAATCATTGCTTGCTTGCCCCCTGCCGCCTCGTGTCATTGCTTCATAGGGACGTTCTCAGGCCGTCGTTCCCATCGTGTGACTAGGGCGATGATTGCCACAATGGCAACAAGCGCGGCGGAAGCGACGAACGCTGCGTCAAGCGAGTAGGTGTCTGCAATCCGACCCCCTACGACCGGCGCGAATGCGCCGACACCTGTCGCGACGCCAAAAACCAAGGACACCGTCGTAGCCTGAACATCGCCGGGCGCAAGGTCAGACGCCGCCGCTAGGAAAATCGCCATCAGCGAGTAGACAAACAGACCCATGACGAGAATTGTTGCAAAGAACAGGGGACCGGCCGGCACGACGCTCAACAGATAATTTGTGATTGCGAGGACGATGAGCGCGGGGACGATGACAGCGCGTCGCCCCAACCTGTCTGAGAGAATACCCATCACCGGCTGAGAGAAAATGCCCGGGATGTTGAGCAGGAACAGATAAAAGCCTGCTGCCTCTGTTGATGCGCCCAATTCTTCACGCGCATAGATCGGCATGAATGTGAGGACGTTGGCCTGCGCGCCCGCGAATCCACCTGCAAAAAGCAGGACAAGTAGCATGCGAGGGCTTGAGAGGAGGCTGCCCACGCCCCTCGCGTAGGCGCTGAATGTCAGTGATTCCCCAATCTCGGCGGGAATGCGTCGGAGAACCAGCCAGATGACGAATCCAAGCAGAAGTGATGGCAGCAGAGAGCCCTGAAAGATGAACTCCCAACTCAGATAGCCGAGCGCGAAACCGGCTGCCAACGGCCCAAGCGCCTCTCCGACGCTGCCGCCTGCGCCGTGCAGTGAGATCGCCTTGCCGCGCTCAGCAGAAAACTGCCGCGCCAATGAGCCGATGGCCGCCGGGTGCCACAGCGAGATGGACACGACCATCAATGACGTCCAGAGAGTCACAAGCCAGAACGCGGTGCTGATTCCCGCAAAGAAATATGTGACGCCGATACCGGCAATTGACACGCCCAGCACGATGGCACGCAAGTTGGTGAAGCGGTCCGCAAGATAGCCGGCCGGGAAATTCGCGATGCCGCCCGCGAAGAGCCGGGCGGTGGATAGCGTTCCAACCTGGGTATTCGTCAGCCCAAGCCCCGCTTTCAATTCCGGCAAGAGGATGAAAAAGGCGGAGGCCATTACATGCTTGATTGCGTGGCCGGCGACGGCAGTAAAGAGCAGTGTCTGCCGTTCGCCGGACGTTAGTCCACGCTCCATGCCCGTGGTTGGCGTTGATCCCTCGCCCTGCTGTTGAATGTTCTGCGCCAACGTGTCCTCGCGCCTACATCTTCAGGAAATTGCGGAGCAGGTCCTTGCCAACCTCCGTCCGAATGCTCTCCGGATGGAACTGTATCCCCACAATGGGATACTCGCGGTGCCGCACTCCCATCACCACGCCTTTGTCCGTCCGCGCCGTTACCTCAAGCTCCTCAGGCACCGTGTCCGGCAGGATGGCGAGCGAGTGGTAGCGGATCGCCTCGAACGGATTTGGCAGCCCTTCGTAGATTCCCTTCTCGTCATGGTAAATCATGCTGGATTTGCCGTGCATGATTTCTCCCGCTCCGGCCACCGTTCCGCCAAAGACTTCTCCGATGCACTGATGGCCGAGGCACACGCCCAGAACCGGTGTCCCGTTCTCGCCGAAGTAACGCGCCACGTCCTTGGAAATGCCCGCGTTGGCGGGATTCGACGGGCCCGGCGAGATGACCACCTTCTCCGGCTGCATCTCCGCGATGTTCTCAACAGTCGTCTTGTCGTTCCTATCAACGACAACGTCCTCGCCAAGCTCTGAAAGGTACTGGTACAGGTTGTACGTGAAGCTGTCGTAGTTATCCAGTAGGAATATCATCGCGCGCCTCCCACCGGTTCGGCCGCAAGCCTGTTGATGCGATCGTTCGTGAGGTCCTCTCCGGCGTCCAGCGCCGCCAGCATCCCACGCGCCTTTGCCAGTGACTCTTCATACTCAGACCGCGGGACGCTGTCATAGACAAGGCCGCCGCCCGCCTGCACTGTCGCCAACCCGTCTTTCATCACCACTGTCCGGATGCAGATCGCCATGTCCATGTTTCCCACCTTGGAGAAGTAGCCGACGGCGCCGCTGTACGGCCCGCGTTCGTGCGGCTCTTTCTCGGAGATGATCTCCATTGCCCGCACCTTTGGTGCGCCGGACAACGTTCCCGCCGGGAAGCAGGAGCGCAGCGTGTCGAATGCAGTCAGCCCCTCTCGGAGCTTGCCCGTCACGTTTGAGACGATGTGCATCACGTGTGAATACCGTTCGATTTCCATGAGCTTCGTAACGTTGACAGTGCCGGGCTCGCTGACGCGGCCGATGTCGTTCCGCCCCAGATCCACAAGCATGATGTGTTCCGCCCGCTCCTTCTCGTCCGTGATCAGCTCCTCGGCTAGCGCGTCGTCCTCCTCAGGCGTCTCGCCGCGCCGCCGTGTTCCTGCTATCGGGTGCGTCGTTGCCATCCCATCCTCAACGCGAACGAGCATCTCCGGTGATGAGCCGATGATGTGAAAGTCTCCCATATCGAGGAAGTACATATAGGGCGAGGGATTCAGCGTCCGCAGCGCGCGGTAGATGTCAAACGGAGCGGCAGACGTGCGCCGCGCCAGCCGCTGGGACAGAACCACCTGGATGCATTCGCCTGCGGTGATGAGCTCCCGCGCCTCCTCAACCTGCCCCATGAACGACTCCGGCGTGTGATTGGACGTCAACTCACTCCGGTAATCGTCCGCGTCACCGGGATCGAGACACGGGTTGCCGTCGAGGCTGCCCGTCTGCAGCCTCAGGATGATGTTGTCGATGTGTTCTACGGCTTGCTGATAGGACGCGTGGATTTGTTCATCATCCCCGTCAAGCGATGCATAGTTGACGACCTTGATGACGTGCTTGACGTGGTCGAAGATGAGCAGCGTGTCCGTCAGCATGAACACGGATTCCGGCAATTGCATCGGATCAGGGTTCTCATTGCGCGGAACACGCGGCTCAAAGTGATGGACGGCCTCGTAAGCAATGAAACCCACGGCCCCGCCAAGGAAACGCGGCAACCCGGGCACCTGGACTGGCTTGATTCCTTCCAGTTCCTTCTCAATCAGCGTCAATGGATCAATGCTGCCGTGCGTCGATCCCGGTCCGGTCCTGATGACCTTGGTGGGCAGGGTGCCGATGAAACTGTAACGGGCGACCCGCTCGCCGCCCTCCACACTTTCCAGCAGGAACGAGGGGGCTTCCTGCGCCACCTTGAGGTAGGCGGTGACGGGAGTCTCCATGTCGGCGGGAATGTCACGCCAGACGGGGGCAGTGTTCCCCTGGCCGCGCATCGCGCATACCTCATCCACGCTTGGGAAATACGTTGCCATTTCCTGTCCCGCCTTTCCTCTTTTCCTTCGTCCTCGTCCGGAATGGACGGACAAACAAAAAGCCCGTCCCTCAAAGGGACGGGTCCTCGTTTCGCGTGGATTCCCGCGGTGCCACCCTTATTCCCCCGCCTGCGTGGCGGGAGCTCTCGTTAGGTACTTCCCGTTGGCCGCTGCCATCGGGGGTATACCGTGGACGTGTAACGGCGTCCCAACCCGTCGGAGCCTACTGAGTTGCGGCTTCCGCCACCCTGTTCGGTCCGCGGCTCCCGAGTCCATTCCCGTCCGGTTCGGCGTCGGGATTCCACCAATCCCCGACTCTCTGCAGCCTGACGATGGACGGTACTACTCTCGTTCGTCGCCTTTGGTTTTCGTATTCAGTTTTAACAAATGCTACGTTCGGATACCGTGTCTGTCAATCAAAAGGAATCCGCCGATGATCCGGCAGAACGGGCGGGTCGGCCTGAGATTCTCAGGCCGACCCTACTCCGTATGGGTTGGGAGGACTTATTAACCCCGCAGTCGGGTTTAGGGAAGGCTCGACCAAGTACACGCCAAGTGGCATTTACCCATGAACAAGCATGTGGCGAGAGTAGGAGGTACCGTCGTTGAAGTACGCGGAAATCAGGTAGAGATGCATCTCAACCGCGTCCGCCTCGAGATCAACGGTGTCCGCCGCTTCCGCCGCAGTGGGCCGATCATTTCGGTCCGCCGGCTGCCGCGCGGGAATGCGCATGCCTGTCAACGGAGTGTCATAGTGGACACCCGGCCTCGCAATAGTCCCTGACAGATAGGGCGTTTGCCAATTGAGATCGGCATCTACAAGAGTCTCAGGTTCTGTCACATTGCCGTCGATGTCTTCTCGGACGTTCACGAATCCATCACAGCGCCACTCAAAGTGACTCAACGAGCCATCTGAGTTGGCGACCGCAGAGGGGACGCATGTACCCGGACGGACAAGAGACACGCCGGGGGTATGGTCCGTATCGGCCGGTGTGTCGTCAAGCGCGTGCCTGACCCTGAAGTTGTATGTGAACACCAGCCTCTGGATGGTGTAGAAATCCACGCGATCCGCGTTGCTGTTATGCCACGCAGTCCAGTCGATGTGGTACACGCCGCCGGTTCTCACTGTGATAACCCCAAAACTGTTGGCCGCGCAGCTAGTCGCCGTTCCGTCAACCAATTGCTGCCCGCACTCATCAGAGGTTGTCGGAATTGTGGCTTGAACCTGGTGGTGTTGCCTCGCAGCAATGACCGGCTTCGAAGAATCCTTCACGGACTCCTGGCTGGCCGCTTCGCCGTAGGCCACTTCGCTCCAGGCCGACCTGCGCCCGTCACCAAAGCGCGCGCGCACCTTTGCCTTGTACCTGGCGTTTGGGGTTAGGCCGCTGACGACGTACGTCGTTTCGGTAACAAAGGCGTTGCCCTTATTCGAGGCCAGGCTTCTAAAGCGCCCGTTCTCGGGTGCCCAGGACACACGATAATCCTCGGGCTGTTCGGATGGTTCCGACCAGGTGATGACGATCTGCCCGCTTTCAGTGCCGGGTGCGACGTTGACACCTGTAACAGGGTTTTCCAAAGCCTGCGCTCCGGAGGCAGTGGTCAACATTAAAGTCGCCATCAGAATTGCGGCAAGGAATCCAACCAGGACCGGGAGAAGACGGAGATTGAGACGGAGTGTGGACGAAAGTGTAGGAACACGCATGGCACACCTCCAAATGCGCTGCCCGCAAGGGGTGTGGCGTGCGAGAAAGGGACGAACAGAGGAAAAAGGACGGGATCCCGGGAAGGGATGCCAAGGCTCCGATGATGCGGGCCTACTGTGGTTGAGAGGAAGGGAAGGAACTGGAATCTGCGCTAACTATAGACAGTTAAGGGAAGTAGGGTCAAGACGCTAATGCAATTGTCTCTTGATTTCAAACCAATCTGTACCGGGCCGCGTGCAGATTCGTTTTATCGCTCGTTGAGAGACGCCTGCCCTCTGGGCACATACACAGCCGGCCCCTTCCCCAACCGACTCTCCATCAGCGTCACCGTGTCAACGCGGAATGCGGTCAAGGAAATTGACGGCGCGTTTACCGGGTCAAGCCGCCATCTGCGTCCGCGCCGTACGCGTCCCAACGTGATGTGTGGTTGAAATGCGCGGGACTCCACCCGCAAGCCGACGCTCTTCACTGCGGCATTCACACGAGAATGCAGTTCCTGCAACGCGTCTACGTTCCCGCCGAGGCCGGCCCACACCACCTGCGCGCCGCCCTTGCGCCGTCTGTCGCCGAATGTTCCCAAACTGCTTACGGTCAATTCGAAAGACGCGGCGCTCGCCGTTTCTTCCCGAAGCGCATCGATCAGCGGCACGGCTGCGCTTTCGGCAATCTGTCCGAGAAAGGCGAGTGTGATGTGCAGCGCGTCCGTCGCCACCCAGCGCACCGCTTCATCTACATCGCGCTGCCTGAACTGCCTGACCACCGCTTCGAGTTCTGTCCTGATATTCGGTGGCGGGACAACGGCCACGAATGCTCGAAAGGAAGGCGGAGCGGGGGAGCCTGCCGTCACGCGCGGGAAGCCCCCACTCTCCTCAGGAATTCCTCCGCGTTGTGCTGCAGCACGCGCTCCATTTCCTCTGAGGTCAGACCGGCCCTATCGAGATATTCAATCACCCGTTCCTGCCGCATCAGCGGGTAATCCGTCGCGAATAGCACCCGATCGAGGCCGATTGAGTTGATGAGGGCGCGAACCGTGGCGGGGTCATACAGGTACGGCATTGCCGCCGTGTCCACGTATACGTCGGCAAACACGTCCTCGGATGCGCGGAGATTCGCGTAGAAAGGCAACCCTCCTCCGGCGTGCGCAAGGATGACGGGGATGCCGCGCAGGTGCTCCAGTAGCCTGTACAAGCGCTCGGGTGTCGCCGTCCCCTTGCCCGGATACATCCGTCCAACGGGCTCGGACGCGTGCATCAACAACCCCATGCCGTGCCCGCGAACACGCTCCGCGAATGCATCTATGTCCTGGGCTTGCATCTCAAGCAGACCCTGCGTGTCCGGCCGCAGCTCGCCCAAACCCCGGACGCCGCCTGCGGCGAGCCGGTCGATCTCGGCAATCGCTTCCGAAAGTGAGTCGCGCGGCGCAACGGTGCCGAAACCCACCACGCGGCTGGGATAGAGCCGCACGGCATCGATGATTGCGTTATTCCCTTCACGGCACAGGTCGTTGGTGCTCCATCCGAAACCGCATGTAATTGATCGCGAGATCCCCACTAAATCCATGGAGTCTATTAGCTGTTCCGTCACGATGATCTGGGCGTCCGGCGCCTGGTACATCTCATGGAACGCGGCATCCTGAGGGAAATAGCGGAATCGATCCTCCGCCACGTCAGGGTGGAAAACGTGAACGTGCGCGTCAACGCGTCCTATAGTGCTCATCGGCTAAAGTATAGAGAAAGGAACGAAGCACCCCCCAATCCCAATAGAGAAGCAATGACGCAGACAGTTCTGAACAACCCTGCCGCGGATGCCGCGCCGCCGTCTCGCTCCCGCGTGGCCGTCGTCTACACGACGCCTGAAACGGTGTTGGACGATATTGGCCGCCTGATGCGCCTTGCCGGCTATCAGGAGACGCTTGATTCCACCGCCGCCACGCTGTTGAAGGTCAACATCTCCTGGCAGCTCTGGTATCCGGCCTGCTCCACCACGCCATGGCAACTGGATGGTGTCATCAAAACCTTGAAGGAAGACGGTTTCCAGGACATCATCGCCGCGCACAACGGCACGGTTGTGGTCGACGCAAAAGTTGGTGAGGTCAACAACAAGCACCTGCCGGTCATTGAGAAACATGGCATCCCCAATACGCACCTCGAGGATGTGGAGTGGATGCAGTTCCACCCGAAAGCGGAGATGCGCGTGCTGGGCGATATATTCCCTGATGGTCTGCGGATTCCGGCCCTCTTCCCCGGCAAGAACATCATTCACCTGCCAACCGTGAAAACCCACGTCTTCACGACGATGACCGGCGCGATGAAGAACGCCTTCGGCGGCCTGCTGAATCACCGCCGCCATTGGACGCACTCGGTCATCCACGAGACGCTTGTCGACTTGTTGGCTATCCAGAAGGAGATTCACCCCGGCCTGTTCGCCGTCATGGACGGCACCTTTGTCGGCGATGGGCCCGGCCCACGCGCCATGCAATGGCAAACGAAGAACATTTTGCTGGCGTCGGCGGACCAGGTTGCCATCGATGCCGTCTCCGCCAAGCTCATGGGAATCGACCCGATGTCCGTCAAATTCATTCGTCTTGCGCATGAAGCGGGGCTGGGAACCGGTGATCCGCGAGAGATCGAAATCGTCGGTGAGGACGTGTCCGAGGTGAACTGGCGCCTCAAGGCGAGCGAGGACACATTCGCCAGCCGTGGGCAGAAACTCATCTACTGGGGTCCGCTCAAGCGCCTTGAGCACCTGCTTCTGCGCACTGTCATCGCACCCTGGTCTTATGTCGCATCCAATCTCTATTTCAACGGCTATTGGTACAACGCGATCGGTCGGCGCAGAGCCGGGAAAGCGCTTGATACACCGTGGGGAACGCTGTTCCGCTCATATTGACGTAACAGCGGGTGTGGCCGCGCGTGTATCATGAGCGGAGGGATACGTGGTCGCCCGGGGAGGGCATGATGTCGGAAGAACGAGCCAACGGCGAAGCTTCGACCATTGAAGCCGAAGACAGGGCTCACATTGCCGAGGAGCGCCTTGAGCATGAGGCGTCCGCGCTTGAAGATGATAACGGCACTCTTGAAATCGTCGAGTCCGGCCATGATGACCGCGTCTGGCAGCGTGTCCTCCACGCTGCCCTTGCCGTGCCCGGCGTCAAGGTCAATCGTGAGGATTTCCTGCGAGCCACTCTGAAGTCGATTGCCGATGAAGAGCAGATTGAGAAGGCCATTGAGTCGCGGCCGGCGCTGGCAGGCATCGATATCGCCGAGATTGAGGGCCGCGCAAACGTCCTGATCAGGAAGCATGTTGCCCGCGCGTCCGGCATCTCGTTCGCAACCGGCATTCCCGGTGGATTTGCCCTGCTGGGCACGATCCCGGCTGACCTCGCCCAGTATTTCTTTCATATGACCGTGATGGCGCAGGAGCTGGCGTATCTCTACGGCTGGCCGAACCTGCTCCATGAAGATGAACTTGACGAGATTGCACAGGCGGACATCACGATGTTTGTCGGCGCGATGATGGGTGTCGGCGCGGCCAAGCAGGGCCTTCAGCAGCTCTCCGCCCGCGCCGTGACGCACCACGCCTCATCAATGCTGGCCAAGCGCGTTGGCCGCTACATCGGTGTCAAGATCACAAAGGACACATTCACGCGCGGATTCGCCAAGGCCATCCCCCTCCTGGGAGGATTCATCGGCGCCGGTATGACGGCGTCCACCATGCTTCCGATGGCGCGCCGACTCAAACAGGACCTTGCCCAGCTTGACTATGCCCTGGCCGAAGCGCCGATTGAGGGCCACGAGGACTAGTTGATTCAGCCGACCCGCGCTGGATCGAGCTACTTCTGACCGTCCCGCTCCTTGCGGATTGCAGAAAAATCCTCGCGCCGCCACCGGTAGGGGGAGTGAACGATTGTTCCCGGTTCCGTGACAGTCTCCAGCAGGTTGAGCGCGTCTTCAACGATGGTGCGCTGCTGATCAACGTTATCCGGCTGTCCGAACGGCTGCCCATATGGGTGTTTCACATAGAGTGAGCGTGGCGGTTTGACCCGCATGGGCTGCTGCAAACCCTGGTTCACCACCACCGTCGCAATCCCGTGCTCCTCGAGCACGCGCGCGATCAGCCCGCCGGACTGATTGCATATCGGTCAAGTCGTTCCGATCAGAGCGGCATCGACGTCTTCCTCAAGGAGCATCCGGGCTGCTTCCGGAGCCGTCTCCTCCATCAGGCGGGGGATATTGTCGCCGATGATGTACCCCATGAAACCGAAGGAATTCGCCGCGATTGACCCAATCTGTCTTTCCTCTTCCATATCCCGCAGACGTTCGATTGGAAAGATGACGTTGATGTCCTTCTCTGCATTGGACTTGTCATAGTGCTCATGGAAGATCGCCAGATCGGACACCGGTGTCGTGGATGGGATCACGCGATACGTGGGGTCGTCATCAATGTATGGTTCCTGCGCGTCTCGCACATAGGTCCCGCCTGTTGTCAGCAGCGCAATACGCGCCTCTGAGAGCGGTTTCTGAAATGCCGTCCACGGTGAAGAGTCGAAAGAGATGGCGTTGGGATTCACGCGGGATATGAGATTGCGCTCCCAATCACCCAGGTATGCGTCCACGCGCGACCAATCGCCGTCGTCATGGGAGAGCAGGGCGGCCTCATACAGCCCGTTGAAGAAGCGCGTCGCCTCCTCTTCCGGAAGGCGTTCCACTCTGATCTTGGAGAACGCCATGTTCTCGATGGACGGCGGCAACCGCGCCAGGTCACGGAGTTCAATTGGCATATGAATCAGTCCCCAACTGATCGTCCTATCGTTCCCACCTTGCGTGTAGACATTGGAAAGGACGAAAGATAACGCTGTTATGGCCGCGCGTCCGTCCCTCACCTACTGTGTTTCGGTATCTAGCGTAGCACGCAGCATAGAAAGCCATACCCGCCGAGGACGAGAGCGATGGCATACACCCTACTACCGTGAGTTCTGACCGTCCCGCTCCTTGCGGATCGCAGAAAAATCCTCGCGACGCCACCGGTAGGGGGAGTGAACGATTGTTCCCGGTTCCGTGACAGTCTCCAGCAGGCTGAGCGCGTCTTCAACGATTGTTCTCTGTTGATTCACATTGCCCGGCTGCCCGAACGGCTGCCCATACGGGTGTTTCACATACAACGTGCGAGGCGGTTTGACACGCGTCGGTTGCTCCAATGACTGGTTCACAACCACTGTCGCGATTCCGTGTTCTTCAAGAACGCGTGCGATCAGCCCGCCGGACTGATTGCAGACGGGTCAAGTTGTGCCAATAAGGGCTGCAGTCACGTTGTCAGCCAACAATAGCTGTGCGGCTTCCGAGGCTGTCTGCTCAGTCAGACGACGGATATTCTTGCCGTGGATGCTACCCATGAATCCAACGTTGTTCTCAGCCACGGAGCCGATTATTCCCTCTGCCTCCATGTCCCGCAGACGGTCGATCGGATAGACAACATTGATGTCTTTCTCGGCGTGAGAATTGTCATAGTGCCTATGGAATATAGCCAAATCGTCTTCTGAGGTTGATGACGGGATTGCTCGGAACGAGGGATCATTATCGACGAAGGGCTCTTGCGCTGACCCAACATAGACCCCCCCGGTTGTTATAAGAGCGAGGCGCGCTTCAGCTAGTGATCCTTCAAACGGCGTCCAGGGTGACCAATCGTAAGAAACCGGGGAATAGATCATGCGCCAAACGATAAAATTGACCGCGGGTTTCGGCACTCTCCAGCGGATAAAGGCTAGCCTGGAGGCAGTTGCCTTTCCAAGGTGACGGGCTAGGTCTACCACTTTCATAGACATAGGAGATTCTCTCGTGCATCTCCGTCCTGAGGATCGTCAGACAGGCCGCCAATACTCGTATACGAGCGCCAGTTCCTTCAGGTATGCCTCTTCATCGTCGCAGTCCCATCCGCGCATCTCGCGAATAAGGTCGCAGAACCGCGCGCCGGGCCGCCTTGAATGCTGGTTCACCACGATGACACTGAGCAGGGGGCGTTCATATGCGCCTTCAAGCTCGCATACCATCGTCAGCAGCTCGCCCGCATTGCGGGCGTTGATGGCAGGGTCGCCTAGTTGGGCGGTGAACTGCCCATACGTTACGCGCTGTCTGCTGCGGGCGATTGGGATGAGAATCTGACGCGCGCGCTCAATCAGCTCGGCATCAATTGGCACTCCGGCGCTTTCTTCCTGCGCCTCCCTCTCGCGCTGTCGTCCCAGCGCAAGAGAAGTCAGCAAGGGATCCGGTTCGTATACCATTGCTCTCCCGCAGCCATTCCTACCGGTGCTTCCGGCCAACTATCTTTTGACTATCCTCGCAACGCCCCGTATGAAGGCCTGGAACGGGTTGCCTTTCTCAGGCGCAGACACGCCACTTTTTCGAGTGGGCGTGCCGCCGGAGGACGCGGATCCCTCGTCATGTGAACTGAAATAGAGGCGCTCCAATTCCTTGATGACAGCGTCGTGGAGAATATCCAATTCCTCCGCAGGGCGTCCCTGCCACTGCGCAACCACCCTCTCAGACTCCTCCAGGTAGAAGACCTTCTCGTTCTCGAATTTGCGTCCCAGTTCACGGGCGAGATTGAAGAAACCCATGCCGGGCGTCCCCTGCCGCTTACGCACCACAAGGACACTCAGCAACCCCCGCCCCGCCGCCTCTTCAGCGCGTGATAACTCATTAAGCAGCTCGGTGAATTGGCTGCTCTGGGGACTGAGAACCAATGCGGTTGCCATTTCGCCGTACGTTATCGTCCGACCCTCTCGTGCCCGCGCGACAAGGACTTCCCATGCTCGCGCAAGAGTTCCATGGTCGCGACCACCGCCATCTTTCTGGGCACCACTCATCTCGGTCACCCCGGCGATTACTACTTCAGTTCTTGGTACACCTTCTCCGCTGTGATCGGCAGGCTGTTTACACGTGCGCCGATGCTGTCCGCAACTGCGTTGGCGATGGCCGGTGCGGCCATGCTGTTCGCATGCTCACCGATGCCGCGTGCTCTAAGGGGGCCGTGACCGTCATCGGACTCCATCACGACAACGTCAAGGCTGGGGATGTCACGAGCCGTCGGTAGCTTCATGTCCGCAAATGACGGATTCATGACTCGCCCGCTCTCGTCGTAGAATAACCCCTCCATCAAAGCTGAGCCAATGGACTGTACGATGCCGCCTTCAATCTGGCTTGTGAATCCCATGGGATTCAGCACGCGGCCCGTCTCATGGACTGCCGTGTATCGCAGTGGCGTCACCTCTGCCGTGTCAGGGTCGACGGACACATCCACGACGTGGACGCCGTAACCGTTCCACGGGCTGTCAAAGCCCTCCATCTCATCCGTTCGCGCGCCAACAGGCTCGCCAAAGCGCCGCGCAATATCCTCAATTGCGATGCGCTCGTCAGCGTTCGCGCCGTTTACGATGTGGCCCGCCTGGATGGTCAGACGCTCCTCGTCCCAGCCCATGAACTCTGACGTGAGACGCTGCAGGCGTCCCTTCACCTCTTGCATCGCATTGAAGCCTGCGGTGCTGAACATCCGCGCGCCGCGGCTCCCGGCAATGCCCATGTCGCCCGTCTTGCCCTCACGCGTCGACCACGTGACGACATCGATCCGATCGATTGGAATATCAAGCTCGTCGGCGACGATCTGCGCGATGATCGTGCCCGTTCCCGTCCCCGGGTCAAAGACCGGATGATTGACCTCAACGCGCCCGTTCTCCATGACTTTGACGGCCACGCTGCCTGTCGCGCCGATCTGTGAGTGGCTGCCAATGGCCACGCCGCGTCCCACACCTTCCGGCTTCGGGTCGTAGTAGCCCGCTGCCTCCGCCGCGCGCCTCAGTGCCGCGCCAGCCTGCACGTTCTCCCACTCCTCGCCGGTCGGATACTCCTCACCCGGCTCAACGACGTTGTGCAACCGGAAATCCATCGGGTCCATGCCGATGGCCTTTGCCAGCACGTCCATGTGCGACTCCCCGGCAAAGTGGGCCTGTACGTGCCCGGGTGCGCGCGCATACGTGCAAGGAGACGTGTTCGTGAACACCTGGTGAGAGTCCACCTTGACGTTGGCGATGCGGTACGGCCCGACGATTTCAACGATGCCCATGATGGCGGGCAGGGGCGCGTACGCTGCATAGCCGCCACCGGCGAAGTAGACCTCGGACTCCCACGCCGTGATTGTGCCGTCGCTCTTGACGCCCGCCTTCACCCGCATAGTCGCCGGGTGGCGCATCGTCATGTTCTGGAACTCTTCGTCGTACTCAATCGTCCACTTGATTGGCCTGCCGGTTCGTTGATTGAACTCATATGCCAGCGCAACATCTGTGCCTGACGACTTTCCGCCGAATGAGCCGCCAACATAGTTGAAGTTGAAATTGATGGCATCATCATCAAGCTCGTACAGCCTCTGCATCTCCTGCAGAGCGCCTGTCGGAGTATCATTCGCATTCCACACCTGCAGTACGCCCTCATCATCGACATACACGAGACAGGCGTGCGGCTCAAGATAGCCTTGGTGGAGCAGGGGGGTGCGGTACGTTTGCTCGATCACATGGTCCGCGTCTGCAAACCCGGCGTCCACGTCACCCTTGGCGAAATGGATGCCTGCGTAGCGATTCGGGTGCTCGTCGCGGGGCGGCATCCCCTCGTATGAGCCGGCGTTCGGATGCAGGATCGGCGCGTCTTCTGCCATCGCATCCTCCGGCGCGAGAATGGCCGGAAGCTCCTCGTATTCGATGTCGATCAGCCCAATGGCCTGCTGGGCGATGTCCTCATCGTCGGCGACCACGGCTGCCACCTTGTCGCCTACCAGCATGACCCTGTCCCATGCCAGCAGCGGCATGTCCTTGATCATGCCGCCCGTCAACTTGCCTTTGACATCCTCGCCGGTCAGAACCAGGTGAACGCCGGGCAATGCGCTTGCGGCCGACGTGTCTACGGATACGATGCGCGCATGGGGGAACGGGCTGCGCAGGATCTTCATCCACAACATGCCGGGCATCTGCGCGTCAAGCCCGTATACCGCAGACCCCGTTACCTTTTCCGGCCCATCCACCCGCGGAACCGATGTCCCGACCAGCTTTGAGCCGCCACTTCCAGCAGTTGATGTCACTGTCATACCCCCGATGTATTCCTGAAACTGTGTTCTGCATTGTAACGCAGGGATGCCCGTTTCTGCGTCCGTAGCACGGCCTGTTTGAGCACTGCTACACTCTAGGAAGTTCGCAGTATCTGACAAATTCAGGGCAGGGGGAAAACGCTAATGCCGACCGTCCAGACCAACGGAATTGACACAGCTTACACAGACCAGGGGCAGGGTGACGGCCCTCCGGTTCTTCTCATCCACGGCTTTCCCTACAACAAGTCCATGTGGGATGACCAGGTTGCGGCGCTCTCCGGCAGTCATCGCGTCATCACCTACGATCTGCGCGGCCACGGTGAATCCGGCTCAACAGAGGGGCCGTACACCATGGAAATGCTGGCCGATGATCTCCATGCCCTGGTTGAAGAGCTGTCTCTTGGCGAGGTTGCGCTTGGCGGTTTCTCCATGGGCGGCTATGTTGCGCTGGCCTTTGCCGCTGCCTATCCGGAGCACCTCTCCAGCCTGATGCTGCTTGATACGCGCCACCTTCCGGATTCCGAACAGGCGGCAGAGGGGCGTGAGAATCTCGCCAAACAGGTTGAGGCGGATGGCGTCGGCGGCCTTGCGGAAGCGCTGCCCGCGCGAATGTTGACTGAAGCCACTGTCAGCGGCAAGCCGGACGTGGTCGCAAAGGCGTCGGACATGATTCGAGCAGCCTCGCCCGCGGGCGTCGCGGGAGCGGCGCGCGGCATGGCGGTGCGCCCTGACCAGACTGATACATTGGGCAGCATCCATGTACCCACGCTGATTGTCGTTGGCGATCAGGATGGCATCACTCCGCCTGCGGATGCGCAGACGATGGCGGACGCCATCTATAACTCAACGCTGGTCACAATCGCTGACGCCAGCCACCTCTCCAACCTGGACAAGCCGGACGAGTTCAACAGGGCATTGATTGACTTCCTCAGCGCCTGAGCCTCACGCCCCCGCAGGGCTTGAAACCGTTCACGCCGGGCAGGAATTCACGCCAACCCCGCTTGACCTCAGCCGTGAGGCCGTCAGCAAACTCCTGGACTCCGTTGAGGCCGCCCTGCCTGAGGATGAGAATGGTGTGGAACTCGTTCCGCCGTCCGTTGTGGCGTCCCTTTCCCTCGGCGTCCTCCTGCAGCACGTCTCGCTTACCCCCGGCTCCCTCCATGCCTCGCAGGAGATCCGCATGTGGCGTCCGATCGCCGTGGGCACGCGGGCGGTGTGCGAGGCAGTTGTTGCTAACGTCTCGAACAGGGCGGGCATGACGCTGGTCTCACTGGACTTCAACGTTGAAAGCCACCCTGACGAATCCGGCGGCAGCCAGCAACTCGCCACCGGCACCGGCACGGTCATGTTCCCCGCCGGCAGTGAATGAGGGCGGCCTTATGACGGAGACCACCACCTCGGTTCTCACACGAACGGTGACGCAGGAACGCATCGCCGCCTATGCTGAGGCATCGGGCGACCATAACCCGATCCACCTTGATGCCGAATTCGCGGCGACCACCCAGTTCGGCGGCACAATCGCCCATGGCATGATCCTGTTCGCATACATGTCTGACGCGCTTTTGCAGGTATACGGCGCGGCGTGGGCCGCCAGCGGTAGGATGCGTGGCCGTTTTCGCGCTCCCGCCCGCCCGGGCGATGTGGTGGAGGTATCTGCCGAAGAGCGGTCACGCCATCCACGAGACGATGGCACAATAGACGTGCATTGCATCGTAGAATGTTGGAAAGCCAACCCTCGTGAACGTCTCGCGACGGGTGATGCAACACTAACTGTGACGGAACAATAAGTGCACCGCCCCCGCGCGGGTGAGCCTGATCGGAGGATGGAATCGTGACGACCCCCCCACTTGATGGACGCGGATTCCGCGTGGCACTGGATGCCATGGGGGGCGACCATGCCCCCGCCGAGATTGTTAGTGGCGGCGTTGCAGCGGCGCGTGAGGGAGCAACCGTCTTTCTCGTTGGCGTGCCGGAGCGCGTGCAGGCGGAGCTGGATAAGCAGGATGTCAGCGGGCTCCCCATCCAGGTTGTCCCATCCGATGATGCTATTGAAGAGACGGAACAACCCGCGCTCGCCTTGCGCCGCAAACCAAAGGCGTCCGTTCTTGTAGCCACCGGGCTTGTTAAGGAAGGCATGGCCGATGCTGTCGTCAGCATGGGTTCCACCGGCGCGTTGATGGCCAGCGCGCACTTCCTTCTTGGCACGCTTGAAAACCTTGATCGCCCCGTGTTGGGCGGCCCCGCGCTCGGCTACGCGCCCAATACTATCTGGCTGGACATGGGCGCAAACGTCGATGCACGCCCTGCGCAGTTCCTTGATTTCGCCGCCATCGGTGTTGCAACTGCCCGGGCGTACCTGGAAATTGACAACCCCACCGTTGCGCTGCTCAACGTCGGTGAGGAACCCACCAAAGGATCCAAGCAAGTCAAGGAGGCCTACACGGGCCTGCAGGATTCAGGCCTGAATTTCATCGGGAACGTTGAGGCGCATGAGGCCGTGCAGGGCAAAGCGAATGTCATCCTTGCGGATGGCTTTGTCGGCAATGCCCTCCTCAAGTACAGCGAAGGTTTGGGTCAGGCCATCGCGCGTGATGTTGGCGAGCGCCTCGCCCCGGAAATCGGCCCTGACAAAGCCCGTGACATCGCCATGAGCATCTTTCGGAAGATCAACATAATGGAGACGGCCGGCGGACCTATACTGGGCGTCAACGGTATCGTCATCGTCGGACATGGCCGCGCCCGCGCGCCCATGGTTCATGGCGCAATCCGTACGGCCCAACTCCTGAAGGATCATGACATCGTTGCCGCCGTCAAGGACGAATTGAGCGCCATTCATGCGAGGGACCAGGCCGCTGAGCCGGCCACCTCGCCGGGAGCCTAAATACATGCAGACCCAGGCCGAATTGGCAACGCAGGAATCCAAGGAACTCGAAGGCCACGTCGCCCTCGTCACCGGCTCCGGTCGTGGCATCGGCAAGGCAGTTGCTCTCAAACTCGCCTCCATGGGCGCCAACATCGCCGTCAACTACAACGCGAGCGGCGACCTTGCGCAGGATGTCGTGCAAGAGATCAAGGACCTTGGAGTGGAAAGCGCTTCGTTCCAGGCCGACGTCTCACAGACCGATCAGGTTGAGGCGATGGTCAATGGCGCTGTCGATACCTTTGGCAAGGTCGATATCCTCGTCAACAACTCCGGCATCATCCGTGACAAACTCCTTCTCCGCATGACGGACGATGACTGGGACACCGTCATTGGGACGGACCTGCGCGGGCCTTTCCTCTGCACGCGCGCCGTTATCCGCTCCATGATGAGAGAGCGATGGGGACGCATCATCAACATCTCCTCCGTCGTCGCGCTCGCCGGCAACCCTGGCCAGTCCAACTATGCCGCCGCCAAGTCCGGCCTCACCGGATTCACCTACAGCGTGGCTAAGGAGCTCGCCGCAAGGAACGTTACGGCCAACATCGTCGCGCCCGGCTACATCTCCACCGACGTTACTGAGAACCTGCCGGAGGAGATCAAGCAGCAGTTGACCGACCACATCCCGCTCGGACGGCGCGGCCATGCGTGGGAGATCGCGGAGATTGTCGCGTTCCTGTGCACCGATCGTGCCTCGTACATCACCGGACAACTTATCGCCGTCGACGGCGGCCTCGCCCTGACAGGCTGACGCCGGAGCGCCGTCCGCCATCTCGGATACATCGTGCGCGTCATCGACATCTCCGTCCCGCTGCTGCCCCTCAAAGAGGGCATGCACGTCTACCCGGGCGACGCCCCATATTTCGTGAGCACGGAAAAGACCATCCATAAGGACGGCATGAGGCTGTCCCGCATCGAAATCGGCTCTCACAACGGCACGCATATCGACGTGCCCGCGCACTATATCGAGGGTGGCGCAGAAACCGAAACCTTGCCGCTTGAATTGACGGTTGGCCCCGCGTGGGTCGCGGACCTCACCGGCCTCACCATGGGTACGGGCATCACCGTCGAGCATCTTGAAGCTGCCATGCCGGAAACACCCGTCGAGCGCCTCCTCCTCAAGACACGTAACTCCGCGCTCTGGACGCGGGACTACTTCCAGCCGCGTTTCGTCTTTCTGACTCTGGAAGCCGCCGAGTGGCTCGTTGAGAAGGGCGTGCGGTCGGTCGGAATCGACTATCTATCGATTGAACGATTCGGCGGCGGCGGCCCCAGGACCCACCTGGCCATCCTCGGTGCGAACGGCGTCATCATGGAGGGCCTTGACCTCACACACGTTGAAGCCGGCCGCGAATACACCCTCGCCTTTCTCCCCCTCAAAGCGCCCGGCCTCGACGGCGCCCCCGCCCGCGCCGTCCTCATCTCAAACGACGACTAACCATCGTCATTCCCTCCTGCTCCTCTCCCATGGGGAGGCGAGTAAGAACTACTCCCCCGCGCCGATCGCCACCTTGTGCGTCTCCGAACCGGACGCCTTGGGGAGGCTGATGGTCAGCACACCGTTCTTGAACTCGGACGTGCCGTTGGCCGCATCGACCGCCCCGGGGAGGATGAGGCGTCGAATCAGTGAGCCGCTGTACCGCTCACGCAGGACGTAGCTGTCCTCCGTCTTGTCCGTCTCCGCCTTCGACTCCGCAGACACGGTGACCGTTCGACCCGTGATGGAGATATCCACGTCATCCGGCTCGAAACCGGGTAGGGAGGCCGTCAGGCTGTAGCTGTCCGGCTTGTCCTCGACATCGATCCGCAGGTTGCCGCTGTTGCGCCACCAAGCCGGGGCCTCTGCCGAGTCATCGAAGAAACGATCCAGGCTGCGCCCGAACGAGGAGCGGACCGGCCAGGGGTTCCATCGCATCATCGTCATTGTTCCTAACCTCCTGCACTAAACTTGATAATGATATTATAAAACTTAGTGCGTGGCTGTCAAGAGATAATCCGCCCCCACTCACCCTGAGCCTGTCGAAGGGCCCCTGTCATTCCGAGCACAGCCGAGGAATCTGAGACATGTATTTGCACCATCCGAATCCCCCGCGAAAGGGGCGAGATGAGGCGACATAGACTAAACTTGGTCAATGATTACACGTTGTGGCCTTGTCTCCATGGTCATGGTTTTGGCGCTGCTGATTGCTTGCCAAGAGTCTGAACCGGCCGAGACGCCTCAGGCGACAGAAATCCCTGTTGGGACTCCTCAAGCAAGGGCGACTGCGGAACCTCAGGCAGGTCTGACGCCGACGGCAACGTCCTCATCCGCGTCAACACCTGCATCCTCGACAACACTAGAGCCCGCATCGACACCGTTACCTCCCGTATCGCCGATCATTGAGTACTCGAGACAGTGCGAGAGAGTCTTGATTGGCTTTGACATCGACGGGCTGACTGATGATCCGGACGCGACTTGGGCTCAATTCACGCGTGAAGTAAGTCAGATCGTGGAAGAGTATGGTCAACTGACTCCACCGCCGGAACTCGCGGAGTTTCACGAAGCCAATCTTGATGGTTGGAAAACCTTGCGTGACGCGGCCAGCGAGCGGCCCGGCAGTGATTCGTTCGGGGACGATCTCGATAGCTTTTCCAACGTAATTGTGGACGAATGGCTTCCCTTGGCTGCCGACCCGAGCAGGACGGATGAAGAGAACGATCGATTGTTGCAGGAAATCCTCGAAAGAGAGTTACCGAAACTCTTCGGGCATAATGCCTACCAGAGCGACATAGCCGCGCAAGATGCGCTAGAGTCGCTCTCCCACCAGAATCGGGTCGTTCTTGAAATCATGGAATGCTTGCCGTTCATGTCCTTTGCCGAGTTCGAATCGTCGGGCGATATACCCAGTAGCGATAACCCAATCCTGGAGATAGAGAGGACGGCGCTGATTGAGCTCTACGTTGCGACAGATGGGCCGAACTGGAAGGAACAGACCAATTGGCTCAGTGATGCCCCGCTGGGTGAATGGTACGGTGTGCGAACCCGTCCAGATGGCCGCGTTGACCGCTTGGTCCTAGATTCCAACTGGCTGAACGGAGAGATCCCTGTACAGATAGGCGACCTCACCTCACTAGAATTGCTCGACTTGGCTCACAACCAGTTGTATGGAGGGATTCCGCCGGAACTGGGAAACCTCTATTCCCTAAAGGTCCTTCACTTGCGGAGCAATAACTTGACGGGAGAACTCCCACCGGAACTAGGTAACCTCGATTCGCTGGGTTCGATGAACGTCTTCGAGAACATGTTGAGCGGAGCGATCCCACGGGAGTTGGGCAAATTGGATGAGCTCGCTTACTTGAAGCTAAACTCCAACGAGTTTAGTGGGATGATTCCGCCGGAATTGGGCAACCTTGCCAACCTAAACCAGTTGTGGCTCCACAACAATCAGTTGACTGGCGAGATTCCGCCCGAACTGGGGAACCTTGCTAACCTAACGGCCTTGGCACTCAGCAGGAATCAATTGAGCGGTAACATCCCTCCTGAGTTAGCTAACCTTGCCCATCTCGGGCAATTGGGGCTCAACAGAAATCGACTGAGCGGAGAGATACCCCCAGAACTTGTTAGCCTTACCAATCTGACTAGCGTGTCGATTTATCAAAACAACTTGACTGGTTGCATACCCGAGGACTGGCGAGACATGATCACAGACAACACACGAAGATGGCAATCGGACGGTTCTCCAACCGGCCTATTCTTGCCATTCTGTGAATAACGCGTAAGGGGTCTAACCTAAGGTGTAACTCCGGCTGCCCGCAGCACATCAAAGAACTCGGCCAGGATGCCCGCCGTTGCGCCCCATATGCGGTAGCCGTTGTGGTGGAACTCATACGCCATGATGGTTCTTTCGCCGTACGTGAACGGCTGGCGACCCTTCAGGTACGTCTCCCATAAGTCGGCGAACGTGACTTCAAAGATCTCGTTCACTTCGAACCGGTCATGGTCGTAGTCGGCCCCCGGCCTGACGATGCCCACGAACGGCGTGATGTGGTATCCCGTCCGCGTCTGGTGGTCGTTCAGCCTGCCGAGCACCTCCACGTGCTCCGGCGGAATGCCAACCTCCTCATGCGTTTCCCGGATGGCCGTGTGTGTGATGGACTCATCCTCGGGGTCGCGCGCGCCGCCCGGGAAAGACACCTCTCCCTTGTGGTGCTCCACGCGGGATGTCCGCACGGTGAACAGGATGCTTGGCCCCTCCGTCCCCTCGATGATTGGTATCAGCACCGCGGACGGCATCAGGGACTCATCATTGATGAATTCGGGCTCGTAAGAACCAAGCGCGGCACGGACGCTGTCCGGCGCAAGTGAGGGCAGTTGCTGTGGATCGGTCATCGTCAGAGTATACTGCCATCGATGGTGTTTACTCCGCGTGCGCGTCGTTGCCGCGCGGAGTAGAATGCGACCAAAGAGCGCCTGGGGCACAGGGAGAGACACACATGAGTGATCGTCTCGAGCGTGAGATCGAGGATATTGTCGAGAAGGCGGGCAGCCTGCCGCCTCCGCCCCGCCGTGCCCGCCGACCACAAAGGCGGCGATCCCCGGACACCCCCCGCCGCTCACTCATGGGCGGTGTGAAGTACGCCGCCGTTTTCGGACTCCTTCTGCTTATCAGCGGCGCGTTGCTCTGGGGCATGTCAGGATCGCTTGGCGCTGGTCTGGCCCTCGGCGGATTGGTCCTGCTTGGCGCAGCCTACTTGAGTTACTTCAGGAACGGCCCTCCGGCCAACCTGCCCGGCGGCTATGAAAAGCGATGGCGCGGGCAGTCTGTGTATGGTGATCGGCCTCAGGGCCCGTCACTGTGGGATCGCATTCGCGGTCGCAACCGCCACCGCGACTAGCTACGCCGTCACCGCCGCGGTATTTCCGCTCATCCGCCCGAACTCCTCCATCAGTTGGTGGAGTTGTTCCCGCCAATCGCTCCCGGAGCGCGCCGGCACCCGTATCTGCAGATGCCCTACGTTCGCGTTCGGCAGCGCCCGGCGTATCGCCTCGCGGTCCAGCCAATAGACGTCCCTGAGCCGCACGACGATTTCCGTACCCTCCGTCGCGATTGAGCGCACCATGCCGCGCAGCTGCCCCGTCTGAGCCCGCACCTCCACGGCCAACAGTAGATCAACTACGTGCTGCGGCAGCGGCCCGAATCGGTCCCGCAGTTCCCCGCGAATGGTCTCCACTTCCGCCGGATCAACGAGATTCGCCAGTCGTTCGTACACGGCCAACCGCGTTCCCGTGTCCTCCACGTAGTCCGGCGGGATGCGGGCATCGGCAGGAAGGTCTACCGGTGCGCGGGCAGCCCCCGCCGCCAACAGCGGTCGCCCTCCCGTCAGCCCCGGCTCGTCCGGCACATGCGCCGACTTGCCTTTGCGGACCTCCTCAATGGCCTCTGAGAGCAGCCGTGTGTACAAATCAAAACCGACCGCCGCCACGTTCCCGCTCTGTTCTGCGCCCAGGATGTTGCCCGCGCCGCGAATCTCAAGGTCTTTCATCGCGAGCCGGAACCCCGCGCCGAGCTCTGCTGCGGACAGGATTGCCCGCAGCCGACGTTCCGCCGTCGGCGTCAACACCCGGTCCCGCCGGAACAGGAAATAGGCGTAGGCGCGAATCGAGGAGCGCCCCACGCGCCCCCGCAGCTGGTACAGCTGCGTCAAGCCAAGCCGATCCGCGTCGTCCACGATGAGCGTGTTGGCGTTCGGCATATCCAACCCCGCCTGGATGATCGTGGTGCAGATAAGCACGTCGAACTCCTGCGCCGCGAACGAATTCATCACGCTTTCAAGCGACTCCGGCGGCATCCGTCCGTGTGCCACGCCGAAGCTCGCCTCCGGCACAAGCTCCTGCAGGTGTTCCAGTACGCGATGGATGTCCTGTATCCGGTTGTGGACGAAGAAGACCTGCCCACCCCGGTCCGTCTCGCGCAGGATCGCCTCGCGGATCGTCCGGTCCTCCTGCTCCGCCACGAACGTTGTTACCGGAATCCGGTCCTCCGGCGCGGTGTCGATGCGGCTCATGTCGCGGATGCCGAACAGCGCCATGTGCAGCGTTCGGGGGATGGGCGTAGCCGTCATCGTCAGCACGTCCACCGTCGCCCGCATCTTGCGCAGGTGCTCCTTGTGCCGCACCCCAAACCGCTGTTCCTCGTCGATGATGACCAGCCCCAAATTGCGGAAACTCACGTCTTTGGACAGCAGGCGGTGCGTGCCGATGACGACATCCACCTCGCCCCGCGCCAACGCCGCCGCCGTCTCCTTCTGCTCCGCGTCCGTTCTCAGCCGCGACAGCATGTCTACGCGGAGAGGAAACGTCTCAAGCCGCTCCATGAACGTCCGATAATGCTGCTGCGCCAACACCGTCGTTGGCACCAGCAGCGCCACTTGCGAACCGGCTGCCACGGCCTTGAACGCGGCGCGCACCGCCACCTCAGTCTTGCCGTAACCCACGTCGCCGCAGATCAGCCGGTCCATCGGACGCTCCGCCTCCATGTCCGACTTTACGTCGATGATGGCCTGCATCTGATCGTCCGTTTCCTGGTAAGGGAACGAACTCTCCAGCTCCCACTGCCATGCCGTCTCTCCTCCGAACGGCGAGCGAGCACTTATCTCCCGTTCTGCATACAGCCGCAGTAGCTCCTCTGCGAACCGAAGCGCGTCCTCCTTGACGCGACGCTTAGTGTTGGCCCATTCATTGCCGCCAAGCCGCGTCAGTGTCGGATTCCCGCCCGTGCCCGTGTACCGCGCAACCCGGTCCACTTGGTCCGTCGGCACGTACAGCGTGTCCCCGCCCGCGTAGCCCAGCGCCAGGTATTCCCGCTCCGCCCCCTCCGTTGCTCGCTGCACCGTCCCTTTGAACCGCGCGATGCCGTGTTCAACGTGAACGACGTAGTCACCCTCTACGAAATCAGATAAGAAAGCGTCACGGCGCACCACGCGCCGTCGCACCGGACGCGGCCTCTTGATGAACCCGAATATCTCAGTGTCCGAAAGCGTGATGATCGACCCGCTAACGCCCGACTCCCCGCCACTCAGCTCCCACCCCTCCGCCAACGCCGTCTGAACCACCACAAGGCTCCCCGGCGTCGGCACGGCGTCCATATCGGACCGCAGCGACAGTTCATGCCCGCTCTCGCGCAGCATCTCCGCTAATCTCTGCGCCTGCAGCGACGCGACGACCACTGCGTTCCCGCGATGCCGTTCTCTCATCACGTCGTCGCTGAGAAGGTCGATCCGCCCGCCGTATGTCTCGGGCGGCGAGAACCCCAAACTCCCAAACGACCGCGTTCCCTCCTGGACTTCAGCAGGGGATGCCTGCGCGAACGGCTCAAGGTGCAATCGACGCGCCACGTCCGCTAGTGACATCTCAAGCCGCTCCGACGTGGCGACGGGGCTGGGAAAACCGCGCGGCAGCTTGCCTCGTTCGATCTGTCCGTCTCGGATCTCCAGCCCCCGCCTGATCACCTCATCGAGGCGGGCGTGTACGCTGGCGGGCCGGTCAACAATCACGACCGTCTCATCCGGCAGGTGGTCGATGAGCGTCGAGCGATGGAAATACGGCGAGAAGAACCCGACACCCGGTACGGCCCCACCCTCAGAGAACTGCCGTAGCTCTTCCGTGAAAGCCGCTGCCTCCTCGCTCCCAAGCCCGCCCATATCCGGCGGCGGCGCATCCCGCACCGCGGACGGTAGCAACTCCAGCGCCGGAGTCACCACAACCTCGTCTACCTCAGTCGTTGAGCGCTGTGTTGCCGCGTCAAACGAGCGGATGCTGTCGATGATGTCACCGAACAGTTCGATGCGAGCTGGGCTTTCATCCTGCGGCGGCCAGATATCGACGATGCCGCCCCGACGACTGATCGTCCCGGGCGTCTCGATCGCCGCCACCGGCTCGTACCCCAGTTCCACCGCGTCTGAGAGGATGCCGTCGATTGAAATCGCCTCCCCGATTCTTAACGCGAAGGTTGCCCGTTTAAAATCCTCGGGCGGCAGCGTCACCGCGGCGGCGGCGTACGCGCTCGCGATGATGAACGGGGCAGGGCGGGCCATGAGTTCCTGCAGACGCGCCTCCTGCGACCCGGCCCGAAAATCAGCGAGTGAAGAGAGCGCCCGCAGCCGCTCCCTCGTTGTTGATGCGTCGTTGGCCAACTGCTCGTAGGGCAGGGCGTCCGGCTCAGGGTAGGGAATCACAACGTTCGCGGCGGACGACGACACATACGCGCTGACCTGCTCATGCGCCCGCCTAGCGTCCTCCGCCCCCGCGTGCAGCCACAGTACGGGTCGCCCGAGGTCACGCCACAGGCTCGCGATGATGAACGGCGTCGCGCCCTCCAGCGGATCCAGCAGGATCGGCTCCGGCTGACCCGCGCGCAGCGCCTCTACCAGCTGACGATACGCATACCGCCGCCGCAACCCCTCAGACAACGCCGCCAAACTCACTCGCCTTTACCCTCCCTCATTCTCACTACCCCTCCGCTCACCTTGAGCCTGTCGAAGGGCTGAGCGTCCTTATGTCATTCCGAGCGGAGCGCAGCGCAGTCGAGGAATCTAAAGCCTCCATTAGCGAACCGGGCTCCACTTAAACGCCCAAAGCCCCGCCGAAGCGGGCACATACCAGTGTAACGGGAAAACTAAAGTCCCCTTCCCTCAGAGTCCCCTCTCCCTCAGGGAGAGGGTTAGGGTGAGGGGAATCCCTCCGTTCGCCCTGAGCCTGTCGAAGGGCCCCACTCCGTCATTCCCGCGAAAGCGGGAATCCAGAACCCGGAACGGCGCTAATCGTCGGTCAGGCCGCGCATCCTGTCGACAAAGCGGCCTATATAGCCAAGATGGAATTCGACGTCGTCCTCACCCATCTTTCCCTCATAGAAATTCTCGTGGAGACCGCGAGCCATTTCGAAGGCAATCCAAAGTTCTTGCTCGCCCGTTTCGGCAACGACGCGCCGCGCCACCTCGAAAAAGTGTGCATGGCGGCCATGCTCCCACCCGCGCTCCTCCGCGACGGCCTTGATGATTTGCGCGGTCGCGCCCCACCCCTTCTCACTGGCTTGCAGCGTGTCACCCCGCGCCAACTCTTCGGACGCTTGCGTCAGGTAACGGTTGCTGGAATCAACGTACAAGAGCGAGGTGGTGTTCATGGGGCTAATCTAATTGTGATTGCTGTGGACGGGAAGCAGAATGACTTCTGAGGGCTCTAACCCGCATTCTTCTACAATTCTCTTTGCCCAAGTCATCTTGAGCTTCGCGTTGGCGTGCATCCGCAAATAGATTTGCTCACCAGGAATCTGATAGTGCGAACGGAATGGAGTGCCGTCAGGATCCTGTGGCCGGTTATTGATAAGAGCCGCGCCAAAAACGCTCGATAGTATCGGCAAGGGTGTGACCGAGAAGCGCTCCTGCCTGTAGAGCCACTTAGCCGTTTCGCGTAGCAGGTCTGCGTTGTTCTTGATCTCGATAGGTTCTTCCTTGGGGAAAAACACCTGTTGGGGTTTTCCATGCAAGTCCATGTTGTAGGCAGATAGGGCAATTCCCTGAGTTGGGCGCACAATCTGACGCCCTTCTTTCTGGCCAGTACTAGATCCATTTTCTGGCGTGCCCTGAATTGGTCTTCCTGCAGGCTTCGGCTGCCCAGACTCAACGTTTGCGCGCCAGAGCAGGAGCATGCTGAGCGCCTTCTCGGCTGATGAAGAGGCGGTATTGATTTCAATGTCCAGCAACTTTTTTTCGCTGAGTGCAGTTGGTTTGAAGACTTCGTAGAGTTCCCATATGTTGCCGTCCGTAAGGCCCGCGTAGAGGATGCCCTGAGTCACGGCATAGTTCACCATCTGAGATCGATGAGATTCCAAATTCGTGCCGAGCCTCTTAGCCTCAATAAGAACCCTCGGACGTTCCGCGTCCTCTGCCAGTAGCGCATAGTCAACCCGCCCGGGTTCAGTGGGGTTCTCCAATGTAACCAGCCTTGGATCAGAGACATCCCAGCCTAAGGCATTCAGAATCGGGTCTATCAGTACGACACGCGTTCGGGTCTCGTTCCCCCGTAGACTCGCGCCATGCTCTTGAATGCGCTGTTTCACGGTCTCAATGGCATCTACAAGCGGCTTGAGTAGGTCGGACTGGGTCATAGCTGGCTCCGTCGTATCGTCACTATCTTGTGACAATCCTACCATTCCGCCTCTCTAACCCCCTCCCTTGTCCCCATGCCGCGCGTCCCCGTATCATCTAGCCAGCCGCGCAGACGGCAGCAGGCGCGGAGAATCTTCTACAGGAGTTATTGAGAGTGACTCGAATTGTTGTCACCGGCGTCGGCATGGTGACGCCCCTTGGCCTTGATACGCAGACCACGTGGGATTCCCTGCTTGCCGGACAGTCCGGCGCGGATACCGTCTCACTCTTTGACGTTGAGCCGTACCCCACAACCATCGCCTGCGAGGTCAAGGGCTTTGATCCGTCCACGTTCATGGACCGCAAGGAAGTCCGGCAGACCGACCGCTATATCCAGTTCGCCATGGCCGCCGCCGACCAGGCCGTCAACGAGTCCGGCCTTGAGGTCACGGACGATAACCGCAATGAAGTCGCAACCATTATTGGCAGCGGCTACGGCGGAATCGGCACCGTCCAGAACGCCGTCGAGACCCTTTCCACGCGCGGCCCCAACCGTGTCAGCCCGTTCCTCATGCCCATGATGGTCACGGAGATGGGCGCGGCGAAGGTGTCCATCGCGCTCGGCGCGCGCGGCCCCGCCTACTCCGTTACCTCATCGTGCTGCTCCGGCTCCGATTCCATCGGCGCGGCGGCCGATCTTATCCGACGCGGTGATGCCAAGGTTGCGTTGGCAGGCGGCGCGGAGGCCACCATCACGCCCATCGCGTTCGCCGGTTTCAGCCAGGCTGGCGCGTTGTCCACCAAGCGCAACGACAAGCCTTCTCAGGCCTCCCGCCCCTTTGACGTCGACCGTGACGGCTTTGTCATGGGCGAGGGCGCGTGCGTGCTTGTGCTTGAAGACCTTGAACACGCGAAGGCGCGCGGCGCGAATATCATTGCTGAACTGTCTGGCTTCGCATCGACGGCGGATGCCTATCACATCACCCACCCCGCCGAAAATGGTGAGGGGGCGGTGCGCGCCATGCGCAAGGCGCTCGGCAGGGCAGAGCTTACCCCCGGCGAGCTCGGCTACATCAACGCCCACGGCACGTCGACGCCCATCAATGACCGCGAGGAGACCAAGGCCATCAAGACTGTCTTTGGCGAGGCCGCCTACTCAGTGCCGATTTCCTCGACCAAGTCGATGCACGGCCACCTGCTCGGCGCGGGCGGCGCGTTAGAGGCTGCTATCTGCGCCCTTGCTGTTGCGAACGACCGGATTCCCCCGACCATCAACCTCGAAAACGCGGATCCGGATTGCGACCTGAATTACACGCCGCATGAGGTCCGCACCGGCCCCGTCAACAGCGCCCTGTCCAACACATTCGGATTCGGCGGCCACAACACGGCAATCATCTTCCGCAAGTTCGCGGACTAGCCGCCGCCCGAATGTCATTCCGAGCGCAGTCGAGGAATCTAGAACCCCCCTTATCTCCGGAGGAGAAGGGCATTTTCAATGCCTGAACGCCGGTGGGCGCTGCCGGAACCGCCGTCGCCTCAAGCGCGTGAGTCCCTCACCGCGTACCCGCGAACACTTCAACAGATTCTCGTCAACCGCGGCATTGAGACCGCAGATGCCGCCGACTTGTTCCTCCGTCCTGATGAGCGTCTCATCGGCGACCCGAACGATATCCCCGGTATGGACGCCGCCATTCACCGCATCCGTCAGGCCATGTTCGCCGGTGAGAAAATCGGAGTCTACGGTGATTTCGATTCCGACGGCATCACCGGCACCGCGCTTCTGCGCGAGGCGCTGAAGAATCTTGGCCTCTCGGTGACCACTTATATCCCCTCTCGATCGGAGGGACACGGCGTGAATCATGCGGCACTGAAGACGCTCCATGATGACGGCTGCACGCTTGTCATCACTGCGGACTGCGGTGTCGGTGGAATCAACGACAGCGCAGCGCCGCCCAGGGGTATGGACGTCATCGTGACGGATCACCATATGCCCGGGGACGTGCTGCCTGATTTCACCGCTATCGTGAACCCAATGCGGCGAGAATCCGCGTACCCGTCGCCGAAGCTTGCCGGTGTTGGCGTTGCTTACAAGCTCGCGCAGGGCCTCCACCGGGAACTCGATAAAGACCTTCCGGATGGCCTCCTTGAACTCGTGGCGCTCGGCACCGTTGCGGACGTTGCGCCCCTGATCAGCGAGAACCGCTACCTGGTCAATGAGGGCTTGATCCGAATGCGGGACTCCCAACGCCCCGGCATCCGCATCCTCGCCTCCATCGCCCGCCGCCCCCTCGCCCGCCTTACCTCGGAGGACATCGCCTTTCAGATTGCCCCGCGACTCAACGCCCCGGGCCGCCTTACCCATGCAGATGATGCGCTGCGCCTGCTTTCCACAGCGGATGAAGAGGAGGCCCGAACTCTCGCCGTCCAACTCGACGAACTCAACCAACGACGCCGCGAACTTAGCGAAGATGCCTACAACAAAGTCCGGGAGCGCATGACGGACGACGATACTGTAGCGCCTATCATCGTGGCCGGAGCGCCGGATATTCCCGCCGGCATCTTGGGCCTCATCGCCGGTCGCCTGTCAGAAGAGTTCTATCGCCCAAGTTTCGTCTATTCCAGCTATGGCGACGGGTTGATCCAGGGCTCCGCCCGCAGCATCGATGAATTCGACGCCGATGGCGCCTTGAAGCAATGCTCGGACCTGCTCACCCAGTTCGGTGGGCACCATCGCGCCGCCGGTTTCTCCGCCCTCGAAAGCAATCTCCCCGCATTCCGCGACAGGCTACGTGATTTGGCCGCCACGGCTTTGGACGGCGTCGATCTTCAACCCGTGCTGGCTATTGACGCCGAGGGCGCGCCCACACGCATCGCTACGGAACTCAACTCCCACATGGCAAGGCTCGAACCATTCGGCGAAGGCAACAGGAAACCGGTTTTCCTTGCAAAGAACATGCGCGTCATATCGGCCCGTAGGGTCGGGGACGGCTCGCATTTGCGCCTCTCGTTGGCGGAATCTGACACAGGGATGGAATGGAACGCCATCGCATTTCGACAGGGTGGCAAGGCAGGGCAGGCGCGAGGAGAGATCGACGTCGCGTTTCAGTTCCAGGAAAACGACGGCGGCCCCAACGCAAACCGCCCACCCACCCTTGAACTCAACGTGCAGGACTTCCGCCCAGCTGATACTCGTTAGCCACTACATTCGTCATTCCCGCGAAAGCGGGAACCCATCGGGCCTGTCATTCTGAGCGCAGCGGAGCCGAAGAATCTAAAGCCTCAATTTCCTAACCAAGCCCACCCTCCGCTCACCCTGAGCCTGTCGAAGGGCAATGTGCCACTCACTACCAAAGCCGGAACGCGGCGCGTCAACCCCAGTGGCTCACCAGGACTGATCGCGAACCGGGAAAATATCTACGCCGGTTGCGGCGGCGCGTCCGTCTGACCGTCCTCCGTCTCATCCTCGGAGTCGTCGCCTGACTCGTCAGGGCCGTCATCTCCTGAGCTTGCCAGCCTCACCCTCGTGATGAGGAACGCCAGCGCAATTACCACGAGCAGGATGGCTAACAGGTGCGCCTGTTGGAGCCCCGCAAACCACACGGCGTCTCGCCGCATGAACTGGATGACAAAGCGGCCAAGCCCATACATCAGCAGGTACATGAAGAAGACTGAGCCGTCCGGACGCAGCCTTCCGATCAGGAAGTAGGTGACGATCCCAATAAAGGCGTCCAGCGCCATCTCATAGACGATGACCGGGTGCATGGGGCCCTCGCCGTTTGCCGGGCTGCCCGGGTGCGTGTACAGGAACGCCCACGGCCTGACCAGCGTCTCGCCGAGGTGCTCGCCGTTGATGATGTCTCCGAACCGTCCGAGGAACATGCCGAGCAACAGCCCTGGCGTGACCAGGTCCACCATGCGCCCCACGGGATATCGATGCCGCCACGCGTAAAAACTTCCGGCGAGCGTCGCGCCAAGGATGCCGCCGAGAAGACCGATTCCGCCCTCGTAGATGCGGAGAATGAGCAGCAGGTCCGTCGCGTAATAGTCCCAGTTATCGATTACGTGGACCAGCCGCGCGCCGATCAGCCCGCCCAGCACCGCCCAGACGGCCGTGCCGTAAATGGCGTCTTCATGGATGCCGTGCTTGCGGCCCATATACACGGCCCAGATGACGACGGCAACAATGCCCACCGCCGTGAAGAATCCGTGCCACGTTACGAGGAACGGGCCAAGCTCAAAGATCGTGGGGTCAATCCCAATGTTGATGGCGGCAAGAACGTTCAAGCTGTACTACCTCGCTGGTTAGAATTAGCTGGGTCACGCGCCCTGCGGCTCAACAACCCACCGTCTCACTATTCTATGCCCCCGCCGTCACATCTGCGAGTCGGCGGCTCGCGCTAACGAACCCCCTTACTCATCGGACTTTGTGATATTCTTCTCTAGACGTGACGTAATACATCCATAACTATTCAAAAAGGATGGCCCCGGAATGCTTGATCAGGGCGTACGAGATTTCCTTGTGTACCTCACCACTGTCAAAGGCTTCTCCGCCAATACGTCGGAGGCCTATCGCAGTGACATGACACAACTGACAGAGTGGCTTGCCGCCCCGTCCGAGGACCTGGCGCCTGCGGAATCATGGGCGGACGTTTCGCGTGACCATCTCCTTGGATTTGTTAACAACCTCAAGTCTCGGGAATACGCCACAACCACCATCGCGCGTAAGATTGCAGCCGTGAAGTCGTTCTTCTCCTACATGACTACACATGACCTTCTCGAATCCGACCCCTCTGAGGGACTCAGTTCACCGAAGGTGGGCAGGGCGCTGCCGTCACCTCTCGGCGTGGATGAAGTCGAATTGCTTCTAAATCAACCGAGAGGCAAATCAGCGCCGGAAGCCATGCGTGCATCCGCCATGCTTGAACTCCTTTATGCGACGGGGATGCGCGTCTCGGAACTCGTCTCTCTAGGCGTTGCCGACGTCAATCTCGACGAAGGTTATGTACGATGCAGAGGCAAGGGTTACAAGGAACGCATTATTCCCGTCTATCCTGAGGCCATCCGTGCTTTGCGCGCCTACATTGATGAGGCCCGCCCACGGCTCCGCCGCCGACGTGACGAGCCTGCATTGTTCCTGAATCGACGCGGCAACCGCCTCACCCGGCAGGGCTTTTGGCTTCTCCTCAAGTCGCTTGCTGCCGAGGCCGGCATCACACACAGCATCACGCCGCACACCCTTCGCCATAGTTTCGCCACACACCTGCTGCGTGGCGGCGCGGCGCTCCGCCACGTGCAGGAGCTGCTCGGGCATTCAAGCATCTCCACCACCCAGATCTACACGCGCTTGGCCCATGACCAACTGCGTGACGAATACGACCGCGCCCATCCTCGCGCCCGCTATGGCCGTGAGCGCGACGCCGTCACCGCCGGATAGCCCCTCCTGATACGTTCCGGCACTCCTATCGCCTAAAGCTGCCCATCGTGGCATGATGTGAGCGTTCGCTGGGCGAAGGCGCACGCAGTAGAATCCGCGAGGGATAGGGGGCGTCATGGCTGTTGTAGCGATTGCGGGACAGATCGGTAGTGGCGGTCAGGATATCGGTCAGGAAGTCGCCAAAGAGCTCGAAGCCGAATTCGTCGATAACTTCCTCCTCAGCGAGGCTGCGAGCCGCACCGGTATGAGCATTGAAGATTGGGATGCGCGTGATATGCGCGTCGATAGCCTGACGGATCGCATTGCCCGTGTCTTTCAGACATTCGTTCAACGCTCCGCTGCCAGTTACACCGCCGATCCTTACATGAGCGGCGAACCCATCCTCTCGCGCACCTATGAGCAGGCCGCCGCGGAGCCGCACACTGATGAGCAGACTCTCGATGATCAGCGTTTCCTTGAGGTGACGACGGAGATCATCCAGGAACTCGCCCGCCTGCCCCGCGTCGTCATCATCGGCAGGGGAGCGACGTACATCCTCAGAAATAATCCCCGTGTCTTTAATGTCCTCGCGTTAGCGCCGCGTGACGCGCGCATTGAACGCTGGGCCAACCGGAACAGCTTGTCGGAGGACGAGGCGCGCCGGGAGGTTGATGATCAGGAACATCACCGCCAGGCCTTTCTGAGAAAATTCTTCGGCGTAGATCCGTTCGACCCCAGTTGGTTCGATATGGTGCTCCGCGTTGATCGGCTCGATATCAAGCACTACGCCCAAATGGTTGCGGCAGGCGCACGCGCGCTGGACGAACAGCTCCTTTGCGACGAAACTTAATGTGACCTCCAGCGAAACAGTTCGGGAATGGAGAGACCAAAGTAATGCCTGGCAAACCAAGTAGAAAAGACAGAAAGCGTCGCGGCCCGGCCACTGAGCGCCGACCTCGTCCGGCCCCGCCCGTCTCACCTGGACGCATCGTGAGGGCTGCTCGCGGTGGCGCTCCTCCTGCAGCGCCCGAGGATATCCCAACAACGGCGCCTGAGCAGCCTACCTCGGCTGCGCCGCAGCAGACGCCCGCAGTCGCGCAGAGTGTCGCGCGGACAAGAGGCAGAGGAGTCGGTGCGCTTCGACGCGGAGCGACGTCATCCGCGCGAGCCCTTGAAGCGCAGCGCGAAGAGCGAATTCGTCGTGATTCCATCAGAGATCTCCGCTCTATTGGCCTTGCCGCAGTCGTCACTGCTGTCGCCCTTGCCGCTGCCGCAGTCTTCCTCTAGCGCCTGGCGTCATTCTGAGCGCAGCGAAGAATCCCCCACTCACATCGTGTCGTAGCGCGATAGAATGAGCGCACGATGAGTATTGATCTCGCCAAGGTCGCCCGCGGCCTGCCCACACAGCCCGGCGTCTACATCTTTCGTGACGCGCGCGGCAAGCCGATCTACGTTGGCAAGGCCGCCGTCCTCCGCAACCGGGTGCGTTCCTACTTCGGCTCGGACGCTCTGACGCCGGGAACCAAGGCATTCCAGATTGCTCAGCGCGCTTCCGACCTCGACTGCATCGTCACGACGACTGAGGCGGAGGCCCTGATCCTTGAAAACACGCTCATCAAGCGCCACAAGCCGCGGTTCAACGTTCGCCTGAAGGACGACAAGACCTATCCCTATCTCAAGATCGACGTGCGCGAAGAATGGCCGCGTGTGTACATCACCCGGCGGATGCAGGATGACGGCGCACGCTATTTCGGTCCGTATGCCAGCGCGTCCAGCGTCCGAAAGACCCTTGACCTGCTCAACAAACTGTTCCCGTATCGCTCCTGCACCAAGGAGATTACGGGCACAGACCCGCGCCCGTGCCTTGATTACCACATCAAGCGCTGTCTCGGTCCCTGCATCGGCGCGGTATCCAATGAGGACTACCGGGATGTCATCGGGCAGGTCTCTGCGTTCTTGGAGGGAAAGCAGGCCACTGTCGCGAAAGATATCAAGCGCAAGATGATGGATGCGTCCGACGGCCTTGAATACGAACGCGCGGCATTCTTCCGCGACCAGCTAAACGCCATCAATCGCGTCTCCGCTGAGCAGAAGGCCGTCTCCACGCATGCCGTCGACGAGGACATCATTGCCATCGCCCGCGCCGGCAACGAGGCATGGGCGGAGGTGTTCTTCGTTCGCGGTGGACGACTGCTTGAGCGTGACAATTTCCTGTTGGACGGCACGCTCGGCGAAACGGACGGCGAGATTCTTGCCGGATTTATCAAACAGTTCTATGTGAATAGCCCTGTCGTGCCGCCGCGCATCCTGACGCAGGCGGCCGTCGCCGACGGCCCCGCCATCACGGAATGGCTTGAGGAGCGACGGGAAGGCCGCAAGGTACGGCTCATCGTCCCGCAGCGCGGGGAGCGCAAGAAGCTGCTGGAACTCGTTGCTGAAAACGCCCTGCAGGGTCTTGAGGCCCTTCGCATCAAGGTGCTCGCTGACGAGGCGGCGACGGAAACGGCGCTCGCGGAACTCAAGGAACAGCTCAACCTGCCTGAACTGCCGCGCCGTATTGAGTGTTACGACATCTCAAACACACAGGGAACGAACTCTGTCGCCTCCATGGTTGTGTTCCAGGACGGGCAGCCGTTCAAGGACCACTACCGCCGTTTCAGGATTAAGACAGTAGAAGGCGCGAACGACTTTGCATCTCTCCAGGAAGTGATTCGCCGACGATTCCAACGTTCCGGCGCGCTTGGCAGCGCCGCCCGCGGACTTGCATCGACGGCCGAGGATGCTGAGGAAGTCATCGCGCAGTTCAAGTCAGCTCCATCCCGCAGCAAGGACGATCGCAGCGGCACAAAGAAGGAAACGGCAGACGGCTCGTTCATGACGCTGCCTGACCTCGTGTTGATCGATGGTGGAAAGGGACAACTCAATGCCGTCGCTGAGGTGATGCGTGTCGAGCTAGGCCTTCACCAGATTCCGCTCGCGTCGTTGGCCAAGCAGGAAGAGGAGGTCTTTCTGCCGGAGATGGCGGAGTCGATTATGCTGCCGCGAACCTCGCCCGCCCTCTATCTTGTCCAGCGTGCTCGCGACGAGGCCCACCGGTTCGCCATCACATTCCATCGTGGTGTCCGCCAGAAGAAAGGGATGGAATCGATGCTGGATGCGGTGCCCGGCATCGGCCCGCGCCGCAAGCGCATGCTCATGCGTCATTTCGGCAGCCTCGACGCCATCCGCGAAGCCACCATCGATGACCTCTCCGCCGCGCCCGGCATGACCAAACGCCTCGCCGAACGTGTCAAGGAGTACGTGTAAGCTGCTCCCTCCATCATCCCGTCCGCCTCATCCAGTAACGTATACTCAATGAGCGGCTGAGGATGGCCGCCACGTTCATTCTGGGGGAGGGATATTCTACATGGCTGATTTCGAGACTGTTATCTACGAGGTTGGCGACGATGGCGTCGCGCAGGTCACGCTGAATCGACCGGAGCGCCGCAACGCGCTCAACCCGCAGCTGCTTCACGAACTCGAAGAAGTCTTTGACGCCGTCGAGAGCGACGACAACGTGCGCATCGGTGTTATCACGGGCGCAGGCCCCGCCTTCTGCGCGGGCTACGACCTCACCCCGAACCAGGAGAGGCCGACCTACAGCGCGACGGAGCGTTGGGAGCACACCCATTGGCAAGCGATTCTCGTCTCGCGTCCGTGGTACTCGCGTGTGCCGTGGATCGCGGCGGTGGACGGCCCGGCGGCCGCGGCGGGCAACGTGCTCGCCATGAGCTGCGACCTTATTGTCGCGTCCGAGCGGGCGCAGTTTGGCGAGCCGGAGATCCGCCACGTCGCGCACTCGCCCCATGTTCTGCTGCCCTTCATCACGAGCAATCGCCACCTGAGGGAGTTCTACTACACGGGTGATTTCATCGACGTGGAGACCGCTGAGAAGTGGGATCTGGTCAACAAGGTCGTTCCGGCAGGAGAGGCCCTGAATGAGGCAATGGCAATGGCGCGCCGCATCGCGCAGGTGCCGCCGTTCGCCCTCCAGATGATGAAGCGCTCCATCAACGCCGTTTATGACGCACAGGGCTTCAAGAAAGGCCAGGACGACCACCTCATGCTCCGCATGATTGAGTCGCTCACCCCGGATGTTCCCGAGCGGGAGCACCTCGGTAATGTGCGTGTTGAGCAAGGCATGAGAGCGTTCCTTGACGCGCGTGACGGTCCGTTCCGCTAGGGCAGGACGCATCCGGGACGAATTGGCTCAGTCGTGAGGCTGATGGATGGCCGATAACCAGCAGGGCAGTCACCCGCCCATCATGCACGGGCACGGTCAGGCGAAGTTCTGCCTGAACTGCGGCAAGGAACTTGTTGATCGCGAGATTGACGGCTCAATGCGCCCCGCCTGTGAGGACTGTGGCTACGTCCACTACACGGATCCCAAGGTCGCCGTTGGGGTGCTAATCGGTGATGAACAGGGACGTGTGCTCCTCATGCAGCGAGCCCACCATCCCCGCAAGGATTTGTGGTCATATCCTGCGGGATTCGTCGATGCCGGTGAAAAGGTGGAAGACGCCGCGATCCGTGAGACGCAGGAAGAGGTTGGTGTCACCGTCGAACTGGACGGCTTGCTGGGACTCCATTCAGAGACGGGCAACCGCGTGATCCTCGTTGTGTATCGAGGACACATCGTGGAGGGAGAGCCGAGGCCGGGGGATGAAAGTCTCGCGGTTGACTACTTTCCTGCCGATGACTTGCCCGACCTGGCTTTCGACCGTGACCGCGGTATTATCCATGATTGGCACCGGAGATTCGCTGCGGACGCCGCTCCGCGCTGACAGACAATAAGTGAACGTGAGAGGATTGGGGAAGACTGGGGGATAAAGAAGGAGGGTAGAGATGACGGATTACGAGAACATCATCTATGAACTGCGTGAGGCAGCCGGCGGCAACGTTGCCTACATCACGCTGAACCGCCCGGAGAGGCTGAACGCGCTGAGTCGTGGCCTACTCGCAGACCTCGGCAGCGCATTGGAAGAGGCGGACAAGGACGAGACCGTCCGCTGCATCGTCATCAAGGGCGCGGGTAGGGCATTTTCCGCGGGCTACGACATGAACGTGCAGTCCGAGGGCAACCTGCCGCGTGACGCCCTGGCCATGATTACCAGCGATCACCCCACGACGATGTATCGCCGCTGGATCTGGAGCAATCGCAAGCCGGTCATCGCGCAGTGCCATTCGTTCAGCCTGGCCGGCGGCGGTCAACTGGCCTGCCATTGCGACATCACAATCGCTTCCGATGACGCGCTGTTCGGCTACCCGCCCGCCCGCTACGCCAGTGTCGCGACCTACATGATCTGGCCGGAACTGGTCGGCATGAAGAAGATGAAGCAGCTTGCTTTCACCGGCAACATGATGGACGCCCAGGAGGCGCTGCGTGTCGGCCTGGTGAGCGAGGTTGTCGCGCGGGACGAGCTTGACGACCACGTCTGGACGCTCGCCAACACCATCTCGAAGCTGCCGCCCGCGTCCACGGAGCTCAACAAGCGCGCCATCAACTACTACTACGAATCGCAGGGCATGTTCCAGGCCTATGAGTACGCAGAGAACCTGATGTACGTGTCCTACGCCGCGTCGCCGGAGGACCTGCCGAAGGGCCTGCAGGACGTGGATCGCGTCACGGCGGAGCAGGGGATGCGCGCCGGGTTCCAATACATGAACGACGCGTTCACGGACGAAGATCAAGCCATCGCGGCTGAGCAGATGGCACGCCCCAGTCGCGCGCCATAGGTTCGCTTATACGGCAAAGAAGTGTAGGGGCGAGTCACCGCTCGCCCCTACCTCTGCCCATGACGCCCAAGCTTGCCCTGTGCTACATTGGGCGAACGGGTGATTAGCCGCATCGCGGCCAGTACCTGGCATGGTGGGGTAGGTGAAAACCAACTCATTTCGCGCGCCCCTGAAGAGATACTGATACGGCGTCGTGTTACGCACGACAATGAGGGAGGGAAATTGGCATGAAGGCACTCGTCTTCGATGAATATGGCGGGCCCGAAGTCCTCCAGTGGAAGGACATTGAGGACCCCAAGCCAGGGCCGAATGATGTCGTCATTGAGGTCAAGGCAACCGCCATCAATTACAACGACGTCTGGGGACGCCGCGGAGCGCCAATGGAAGTGGCTCTGCCCCATATCTCAGGCAGCGACGCATCCGGCGTTGTCGTTGACAAGGGCAGCGAGGTCACGTCGCATTCTATCGGCGACGAGGTTGTCGTCCACTGCGGCCGCCCGGCTTTCAATAACCGCACCGGACAGGAGTGCAACATTTGGGGATATGACTGGCCCGCGCTTGACGGCGCGCACGGCCAGTATGTGAGGGTGCCGGCGGAGAACGCCGTCCCCAAGCCCACCAATCTCACGCATGAGGAAGCGGCATCTTTCCCGCTCGTTCTCGTCACCACGTGGCGCAAGCTGGTTGAGAAGTCCAACATCAAGCCCGGTGACCACGTCCTCATCTGGGGCGCGGCGGGCGGTCTGGGCGTAATGGCCATTCAGATTGCGAGGCTGTTCAGGGCGCATCCGATCGCTGTTGCCTCCAGCGATGAGAAGCTGGAACTATGCAAGGAACTCGGCGCGGAGTACCTGATCAACCGCAAGACGCAGGATGTCCGGCAAGAGATGCGCAACATTGTGGGGCGGCGCGGCGCAGAGATTGTTTTTGAGCACCCCGGCCAGGCCACCATGGGCCTCAGTGTCCAGCTCGCCAGTTGGGGTGGAACCGTCGTCACGAGCGGCGCAACCAGTGGCTACGATTCCAATATCGACTTGCGACACATCTTCTTCCGGCAGGTCAAGTTGGTCGGCTCCACTTTGGGCACCGTCCACCAGTTGCAGGACGCGCTGGACCAGGTGCAGGAGGGCCACATCAAGCCGGTCATCGACCGTGTCCTGCCCATGAAGGACGCTGGCGAAGGTCAGGTCCTGCTTGAGACCGAGGCCGTGGCTGGCAAGGTTGTCCTTGTTCCCAACTAGACCTCGAAATACGATCGCGAATAGGGGCGCCCTTTGCGGGGCGCCCCTTTCATTTCCCTCGCATGGGCGAGAATGAGAAACTGGGCGCATGAGGTCCCCGGACAAACTCACACGCGCCATCATCTTGATTGACGGTTTTGACCCACGTGCCGTCCTGCCCGCTGCGGGTCCTCATCCGGCGTTCAGGGATGTTGACGGTACGCCTGCCGCAGACGCGCTTCTCCGGCATCTCGCGGAGCAGGGGATAACCGACGTATGGCTCGTTTCGCGCGCCCTGCCCGGCATGGTCGTCCACTACTTTGGCGACGGAAGCCGTTGGGGGGTCAGAGCGGCACACGTCCGACAGGACGGCTCGCCCGGCTCAGGCGGCGCGCTCATGGCTGCCCGTCAGCACATAACTGAATCAACCCTCGTCATCGACGGCGCTCTCGTCACGGACTTCCAGCTCACTGCCATGTACGATGCGCACCGCTCCGTTGACGCAGATGTCACCATGTGCCTGGCCGTCGAAATAAAGGAAACGGCAGGATTGCCCCGCGCACAAACGGATTCCTCCTTGGGTTTTGTGCGGGAGATTTTGACTGATCCACCGTTCCCGGCCGACCCGGAGATCCTTGTCGGAGTCGGCGTCTACATCATCGAACCGGAGGCAGTGGAACCGTTGCAGAAGGCGGGGGTGAACGCGGATTGGGTGACGGATGTGCTTCCCGCCTTGGCTCGGCAGGGTCGCGTCCGGGGATGGCAGGCCAACCCGGGCACCCACTTCGATCTCCCGCGCCGTGTTCGGGTGATGCATTCCCAGACCGGCCGCGCGCTTCCCACCATCTGAACGTCTGAGCGATTGACCAGAGCTCCAAACGGGCTTATAATTCAAACTCGGTTCAAAACAAATTCTCTGTTTTGTTTTGACTATGGTGGCCCTTGGAGGGCCAAAGCGCGGGATACGGGAGCAGTTGAGATAGTGGGCTACGGCCCAAAGAGGAGTGGTGTGTCATGCCATGGACACATACGGGCGTAAGCAGACGCCTGAAGTTGCTCGGCGTGCTGGGAATCGTTGGTGGGCTGCTGTTTGCCTCCATTACCGTCGCCCTGGCACAAGAGGCCCCAGAAGATAGCGTCAGCGCTAGCTTTGAATATGACTCAGGGGTCACCCTGAACATCCCGGGCTCATTCTTCCCCGGCTTTGATGCAGCGGGGTCTCTCATGATTCAGCCTCGCGCGTTGCAAGTAGATGGCAATGAGATGCCGTCGGCCTCCATCACCATTGAGCCGCTTCAGCTGGAAGAGAGCCAGACGATGCCCACGCTGATTGCGCCCAATCCGAGCAAGCCGAGCGGCAGCACAGCAGAATACCTGCGTCGCGCCGTTACGGTGTCCGTCACCATTGACGGCGAGGATGCGAGCGGAACAGCCCGCTTCAACCCCACCATGATGCTCAATCTGGACCTGACGGATGCCGAGTGGGCAGAGGCAGAGAATGACCCCGATGCGTTCGTCGTTCGCGCCTGGGATGCCGGCAGGAATATGTGGTTGACCGTTGAAACATCCACTAACCCGTTCGATATGGTCGTTACGGCCAAGGTCGCCCGGGCCGGTCAGTTCGCCCTGTTCAGGGAAGAGCCGCCGCCGCCTATTCAGGGTGGGGACGTTTCGCTGAACTCCATGACGCTGCTGTTCATCGCCATGCTTGGGTTCGCCCTGGCCGGTACCGGTGTCATGTTGGCGCGCGGCACATTGGGTCGGCGCGACAGCTAGATTCCTACACTCAAACATTTACGGGGCGTGGAGGGCCGCCCGGCCCACCGCGCCCTGTTCCGTTATTGTGAATAGGTGCAAACCGATTCCACTGAAGTCATTCGTGTCGCCTTGCTCCGCGAGCGCGCGCGTCTGCCGTTCCGCGCCACACCCGGCTCAACGGGCTTTGATGTCTATGCCTGCCTCCAGGACGGAGAAGATGAGATCAGCGTTGGCCCTGACCCGGTGTTGATCCCAACCGGCATCGCCCTCGAGTTCCCTCCAACTCTCGATGTCCAGGTTCGCCCGCGCTCCGGCCTCAGCAGCAGGGGAGTGATGAGTACCGTCGGGACCATCGATAGCGACTATCGAGGAGAGATCTTCGTCACCATGTACACCGTGGGGAACCACCCGCCCTACGTCGTTCGCAGCGGCGACAGGATTGCCCAAATGGTCGTCGGAATCCGTGCCGACGTTTCGCTGGAAATCACGGAAAGTCTTGGGGAGACCGAGCGAGGCGGCGGCGGACACGGCTCTACCGGCAGCTAACGCCCCACTGGCAGTTCCCATCGCTCATCCTGAACCGCCTGTGGAAGGACCTTACACCTCAAGCGGCGTATCGTCCCGGTTCGCCCATTCCCGCATTGAACCGTCGTAGTTCCGCGTGTTTTCGTAACCGACAAGCCGCATGACAAATACTCCGTGCGCCGCACGGATGCCGCCCTGTCAATACGTGTAAACGTTCTTGTCCGGCGTGATGCCGTGTTCTGACAGCAGTCGTCGTATCTCGGACGCCGACTTGAACCGGTGCGTCTCGCGGTCCATCAGGTTGAGCCACTCAAGGTGAACGGCCCCTGGAATATGCCCGGCTCGCGCATTGGCGCGGTTGTTGGATCCGTCCCATTCGCCGTCTGTGCGAACGTCCCAAACGACGGAATCCTTGAGCGTGCATGCCTCTTTCAACCCGTCCACCGTCACCAGCAGTGAGTCGTCGAGTGTAGGTGTGAACGTCACGCCCTCCGCCCGCGCCGGACGCTGGAAACTGATAGGGTGGCCGCCCGTAACCCAGCCCCGCCAGCCGCCGTTCAGAACCCGCGCGCCCTGATGACCGTACGTGTTGAGTACCCACCACAGTCGAGCCGCCGTCACACTCTGTGCGTTGTCGTAAGAGATCACTAAGGTGTCATCGCCGATGCCGAGACCCTCGCACATCTCCTTGAACTGCGAGGGTGTCATCATCAGCGTGCGATTCGTGTCAGGGTCTTTAACGAAGTTGTCCGGGATCAGAACCGCCCCCGGGATATGGCCCCGGTTGTAGCCCGCGTCCACGTCGCAATCCACAACAACGACGTTGGCATCGTTCAAGTGCTCAGCCAGCCAGTTCGCCTCCACCAGGTACTCCGGATGGGCATAGTCCTCGGTAGTCATCGTGTCCTCCCTCGGCGAGCCTTCCTGCGCCCAGGATTCCTCATCGACAGTATGCCATCAGATTGACACTCACCCGTCTGCCTTTATGCCGCGCATGTAGAATTGGGATATGAGCATTATCGACAAAGCACAGCGAATGTTCGGCGGCGCAACGGCGGTGGACAAGGATCGCGTTCCGCCCGGCCAGACCGTCACGCAGAAGTTCCCCGTCCTCTCCTACGGACAGATCCCCCAGATTGACCTCTCCACATGGACGTTTGAGGTCATGGGTCTCGTCGACAATCCGATTAGCCTCACATGGGAGCAATTCCTCACCCGCGCCAATGATGCCGTCACCGCGGACTTTCACTGCGTCACGGGATGGTCCCGCCTCGATAACCGCTGGGAGGGCCTGTTTGTCCGCGATCTATTCGACGAGGCCCGCATCCGTCCGACCGCCACCCACGTCATGGCCCACTGCTACGGTGGGTACACAACGAATTTGACGCTGGATATGTTGCTGAATCCCGATGTCCTGATCGCCCACCGGCATGACGGTATGCCGTTGGAATCCGAACATGGCGGCCCCGCGCGCCTCATCATTCCTGACCGCTATGCTTACAAGAGCGCCAAGTGGATCAAGGCGTTGGAGCTCATGCCGGAGAAAAAGCGCGGCTTCTGGGAACTCCACGGCTACAACTCCAACGGAGATCCGTGGCGCTCAGAACGCTACGACTTCTAGCGTTCTTACAACCCCAACACCCCAATCGAAACCGCCGCCAACGCCAGCAGCACACCGAACCCGACAACGTCCGTCACCGTCGTCCCGAATATCCCCGCCGCCAATGCGGGATCAACGCCGAATCGCCGCAGGATCAGCGGAATCAGTACGCCCGCCGCTCCAGCCACAATCAAGTTGATTAGCATTGCTGCCCCAAGCGCGACGGATAGCCAGAAATCTTGAGACCAGACGAAAGCCACGGCCCCCGCCACCACACCCAGTGCTGCCCCATGTGTCAGCCCCAGCACAATTTCCTTGACCAGAACCCGCCGGGCATTCCGCAGCGTCAACTCGCCCAACGCGATGCTGCGTACGGCGATGGTCACCGTCTGAATGATTGCGTTGCCGCCCTGGCCGCCCACAATGGGCAGGAACGCAGCCAACACCGCCGCCTTGGCAATGGTGGACTCAAACATGCCCACTACCGCCGCCGCCGCAAACGCCGTGATTAAGTTCACAAACAACCACGGCATCCGAAGGCGGATCGAGCGGGCAATGCCGGTCTGGACGGACTCCTCGGCGTTGAGTCCGACAATCATGTACATGTCCTCGGTCGCCTCGCCCTCCGCAACGCGCATCATTTCCGGCAGGTCGATGAACCCCAGCAGGCGACCGTTTTCATCCACGGTTGGCAGCGTGTCCAGCCGGTACCGCTCCATGATCCGCGCGCACTCTTCCTGGTCCGTGCCGGCCGGAACCGATATGGGGTCGTGATCCATGATGCGGGACAGTGAAGCGCCGGGAGGCGCAAGCAGCAGCTGTCGAAAACTGACGCTGCCGGAAAGCCTGTCGTCCTCATCGACCACGAACACGCGGGAAAGGCGGCGTGTAAGTGCCTCAGCGTTGCGTATGGCCGCCTGCGCCTGCATGGCCGTCATACGTTCACGAAGGGCAAGGAATTCTGTTGTGACGAGGGCGCCCGCCGTTTCTTCTTCCTGAGCGAGAAGATTCCGCAGGAAATCCTGCTCAGAAAGAGTTCCGACAATCTCGGAGCGTACCCCTCCCGGCATTTCACGCAACACGCGTGCGGCAGTGCCCAGTGGGGTCCTGTTGAAAATCGCCGTCAGGCTTTCACCTGGGAGGCGGGCAAGGGGCATGATCGCGCGTTCACCGTGCCGCACCAGATACTCCAGCATTGCGCTGACATCTCGTGCAGAGAGATGAGAGAGAACATCAACCTTTGTATGGTCGGGCAGCTGATTGATGACATCGGCTGCATCCGCAGGCAGCTGTTCACGGAGTTCTGCCGCCACCGCAGCCGTGTCGCCCGCAGCAATCCGCTCTGCCAGCCTCTCCGTGTCTAACGTTTCGGGCAAGGTCATGGCGATTTGTTCCCTCTCACCGCCGCCGCGTTATCTCCACCCAGGCGCTGTCCAGCGTCCCCCTGATGGGCGCAGACGGCTTGCTGACGCGAATGCGCACCGACTCAATTGGTAGCTCATCGAGCAAGCGTTGAGCTGACTCCTCCGCGAGGCTCTCTAACAGCGCGTGTGGCGGCCCCTCCACCACTCCCTGCACAATCTCGAATGCCCGTCCATAGTCGGCCGTGTCATTCAGATCGTCGGAATGTCCCGCGGCGGAAAGGTCCATTGCCATCTCAAGATCGACGACAAACCGCTGACCCACCGCTTGCTCTTCTGCAGTGGCGCCATGGTGCCCGTAGAAAACCATGCCCGAGAGCCCGATGAGGTCCTGCGGCTCGTAGTCGTTCATTGGCGCGGCCCTCCTTAGACGCTAACGCCGTCGGTAGGGTGGGTACCGCGGCGGCATCGGCGGCTCGTAGTAGTCGTCATCGTCATCATCGTACTGGTGCAGTCGCGACCGCCCCGCCTCATACCTGTTTGGCTGCCAGATCCGTTCCCGTCTCAGGATGCGCCATCCCGCAACGATCCCCGCGCCCGCGACAAAGCCGCCCACGTGCGCCCAGTACGCCACGCCTCCGCCGCCTCCGGCCACGACAAGCCCCCCGACGCCCTGGAAGAGCTGAATCACCATCCACATGACCAACAGCCACACCGCCGGTATCTCCATCACCGTGATCAAGCCCATCATGAACAGCGTCCGAACCCGACGGCGCGGGAAAAGCAGCAGGTACGCGCCCAGCACTCCGGCGATTGCCCCGCTCGCGCCTATGGCCGGGATGCTGCTGTCCCAGTTGAACAGGATGTGCGTTGCGGACGCGAGAACGCCGGTCGCCAGGTAGAAAACAAGAAAACCCACACGCCCGAAATGGTGCTCCAGATTGTCGCCGAACACCCACAGGAACACCATGTTGCCCAGGATGTGTGCCCAGCCGCCGTGCAGGAACATCGACGTGAACAGCGTCATCCATGATGGGACGAGAGGCGCCACTGCCGCGTATTCGGGCAGCGACATTATCTGGTCGAACAGCTCTCCGTGCGTGAATTCGTAAGGCACCACCCCGAATCTGAAATGGAATATCGCCCGCTGTTCCGGGTCGAGGATGATCGTGTACAGGAACGCGAGAGCATTGATGACGATCAGCGTGATGGTCAGCCACGGCGCGCCGTGCCGCTCACCGGCGTTGTCCGAAAGAGGGATCATGCCAGTCTCACGCCGCTGCGGCTGCAACGCGTCGGCGGCGCTCCCCCGTCTACAATGAAACTCGATGCGCTTTGGCGCGTGACTCTAATGATGGAAGGCATACACGTATGAGTGGCCCACTTGAAGGTCTCCGAATCGTCGATTTAACCCGCATCCTCGCGGGTCCGTTTGCAACCATGATTCTATCCGACATGGGGGCGGAGGTCATAAAGGTTGAACGGCCTGAGGGTGGCGACCTCTCCCGCGGCACAGGCCCGTTCTTCGAGGGGGAGAGCTACTATTTCGTCAGCGTCAACCGTGGCAAGCAGAGCGTCAGCATAAATCTCGCCCACCCGGACGGGCAGCAAGCGCTGAAAGACATCGCCGCTGAGTGCGATGTGCTCGTGGAGAACTTTGTCCCCGGCACGATGGCCAATTTCGGCCTCTCCTACGACGACCTGCAGACGGTGAACCCCCGCCTCGTCTACTGCTCAATCTCCGGCTTTGGCCAGACCGGCCCCTACGCGCAGCGTCCGGCGTTGGACATCATCGTGCAGGCCATGGGCGGCATCATGAGCATCACCGGTGAGCCCAACGGCGGCCCTGTCCGCCCGGGCAGTTCTCTCGGCGACATGATTGCCGGACTCTTTGCAACAACCGCTATCCTCGCCGCCGTGCAGGAACGAGAGCGCAGCGGGCAGGGGCAGTACATCGACGTGTCCATGCTGGAGTGCCAACTTGCCATCCTTGAGGCCGCTGTTGGCCGATACGTGTCCACCGGTCACGTTCCCGGCCCCATCGGTACACGCCATCCCTCGTTCACCCCGTTCCAGGCCTTCAAGACGGCGGACGACTGGATTGTCGTGGCGATTGTCGGCGGCGTGAACGACCAATGGCCGCTGTTCTGTGCCGCCATCAACCGCGTGGACCTGATCGATGATGTCCGCTACGTCGATGGCTATCACCGCACCCTGAACTACGATTTGCTGATTCCCGAGTTGGAAGCCGCGCTCGCCTCCAAGCCCGCCGCCACCTGGCTGCGAGAATTTGGACGACTCGGCATCGCATGCGGCCCCGTCAACCGGATTGACCAGGTGCTGGCGGACGAGCAAGTGCAGTATCGCGGCGCGATAGTGGATGTCCCGCACCCGCGCGTCAGTAACATCCCCGTCGTCAATTCCCCCCTACGATTTTCACGCACCCCCGTCGGCGACCTCGGCCCCGCCCCCGACCTCGGCCAACACAACGAAACCGTGCTGCAAGGCCTAACCGGCTACACGGAAGAAACACTGGAACGACTACGCACAGAAGGCGTGATCGTGTCAGAGGAGTGAAGGGGTAGGAACGCTAATCCCCGTTTGCCATCCGGTACGCCTCTCGGAGCGCGTTGAAGAGTTCCTCTGAGAAGGGCGCGGCAGACCAGACTGATTGGGCGGTTTCCGCTTCTTTGCCGAGCGCAGACCAAACCCGCCCCATGGCATCAGGTGCATAGCGATTGAAGTTGCTCTTCCTCACGCCGATATACAGTCTGCGATCAGAGGTTTCACAACTGAAATAGGCCAAGTGCGCGCGACCTACCGGCAGCAATAGCCTGACCACTCCGCCTCCTCTCAGGTAAGAGTAGCTGACGGGTTCGGCAAGCCCTGCCTCCTGCAGTTCTCTGACGAACGCGAGGATACTGTCGGATTGTTCTCGCTGTTCGGGCGGCAAATTATCGATTGCCTCTTCGAATTTGGAGATGCCCGGTACCGCGCGGCGTGACGCGTTGCCTGTGCTTGCTCGCGCCTCCTGTTCCCGATTCCTCGCCGTTACCATGTACTCCTCCGCCTCGGGCAACGGAATGACTTGGTCGATATCCAAGAGCAGCTTTTCCTCGTGCCTATATGTCCGCACTCGCACGCACCTGATGTCGAGGCCCATCTCGTTCAGCCACAGCACCGATGTGGTTATCTCCTTGTTGAAATCCTCAGAAATGAGCACGATTCTCGGATGTTCAGTCGCAATTGAGATTTCCTCGTCAGGCGCCAGTTCTAAGTGCTCTCGAATTCTTTGCTCAGCCAACGGGTCGCCGCTTTCACCCTTATTCCGAAGATACCGGCCATGCCCCTCGATGATGCGTTGTGTAGGAAAATTCGCCATCATCGCCGCGTAGCGAATCGCCTGCAGCTCCATGTGTGCCCCGTCCGCGCGTTTCAACTCGACAACCACCAAGTTGCCGTCAGAATCCACGCAGAGCAGGTCTATGCTGCGGCCACTGTCCGACCAGTCGCTGAACTCGTCTGAGATTACGAACAGACCATCCTCGATGAATTCCGGGTGCTCTCGCAACGCCTCTTGCAGATCAGCCTCCGCGACGCTTTCCTCGTGGAATGACGTCCGGTCGATCCCGGTCAAGGTCTTGTCGTTCATTTCATAGAGCATCGTCGTACACCCTCAGCCTTTATTGGTCGCATCCCACCCTACAAGATTTCTTGGCGTCCCCGGTGGGACTCGAACCCACAACCTGCGGATTAGAAGTCCGCTGCTCTGTCCGGTTGAGCTACAGGGACGCGCTGAGGTCGCGGCATCCCCAATATGATAACGCCGCGAATCTATGGGCGAAGCCGCATGCGTTACGCAGCCTGTTAGTGAACGAATAGGCCCCGGCAGTCTTAGGCGCTTATGCTCTATGTTCCGCAGACCCGTTCTGTGGCGGAGGAGTGTCCACCACATCCGGCAGCCACGTATACACGCGGTGCAGGGTCCGGTACGCCCCGCTCACCTGTGAGACGCTCTTGATCTCCAGCCCGCCGATGTCGGCTTTCGTCGTCCACTTGCGTTGAACGACCGCGCCCGCTCTGAACGAGCCGATGAGCGCCAAAGCGGAAAGCCCCATCGCCTGCGGCAGCCGCCCAACGCGGTTTCGCGTGCCGAGGATTATCCCCGTCAGCAGGGCAGTCGTCATGCCGCCCAGCAGGAAATTCGTGCCGCAGAACGGCGAAATGGCGAGGTCGGATTCTCCCGCCCTCAGCCGCTCGACGGCCTCTTTCGCGGCGTCCTCGATGCGGTCTGCCGTCGTTGGGCCATACACGAAGAAACCGTCCTGCTTGGCGCTGCCGCCGAGCCGGCCAAACTGGTCATGGTTGCGACCGAGCACGGCAATCGTCGCGTGCTCAATCGCGTGGTTCTGCCGGATGCGGTCTATCAATTCAAGAATATCCATCACACATTCGAGTATGGGAACCGCGCCAAACAGGGTCAAGGCAATGATGTGCTTTGCAATGGATACCTAGAAGCGGCGGATTACTCTGTCATATTCCGCGTGCGGGCCAATCCAGAACCAGACAACATCTCCATCCACCATCAGAGCCAAAGCACGGTAATGCTCTCCGATCCGCACGGAGTAGAGCGGCTCTCTCACTCCAACCCTCTTGAATTCCAGACTTCTGTGATACGGGTTCGTACGAAAGAACTCGTATGCGCGCTTGGCCTGCTCTTGTACGGACTCAGGCAGTCTCCTGAACCCAATCCAAAAGTTGCGCTCAGTGAACGAGCGCACTAGTCAAAATCTTCCTCACGAAGAGGCTTGGTGCGCCCGGCTTTATGCTCAGCACGAACCTTTTCCGCCATTTTTTCGAGCCATTCCTGGGATTCTGGGGATGCAAGCAATTCGTCCCACTTCTTGTCTGCATCCATTTCCGCTAGGATTACCGCCGCGAGAGTTTCTTGCTCCTCTTCAGGCAGTTCCGCTGCCTTCTCAAACGCCTGTTGCAATAGCTTGTTCATCGCAGTGCCCCTTAGCTCTGCGTCAAGTATACGCCGCTTACCCGCGTCCGCTATGATTTCCACATGGCCTCCGGCACACAGAAACACGGGCGGAATAACGGCCTTGCAGGCCCCGCTGCCAAGGGCGTCGACCGCGTCCTCATCAGCAAGACGCGCCTCCAACGCCGCGTACGGGAACTCGCCGATCAGTTGAGCGCCGAATATGCGGATGGTGAGATCGTCTGTGTCGGCGCGCTCAACGGTGTCATCTGTTTTCTCGCGGACCTTGTGAGGGAGATGGACATCCCCGCCCCAGTGGAGCTTGTGCATGTTGACCGGTTCATCGACGAGCGCGGCCACACAGTTGAGATGCCCAACCCGTTCCGTGAGAGCCTGCGCGGTCGTGACGTCCTCATCGTCGAGGACATCGTGGACACCGGCGTCACGCTCAAGCTGCTTGTCGATAAGGTTCTCGCTGAGAACCCCGCCTCTGTCAAAGTATGCACGCTGTTGGACAAGCCGGCCCACCGCGAGGTGGATGTTCAGATCGACTATGTCGGCTTCTCGATAGACCCGGTGTTTGTCGTGGGCTATGGCCTCGACTACGAAGGATTCTATCGAAATCTGCCGTTCGTTGGTGTCGTGGACAGCGCCGTTTGGCCGCCCGCGCTCCTTGAACGCCCCAAGATCGACACCTAGCCCCTTCCTGAGGGTGAGGGCGGAACATCGTTGACACGGCGCATTGCCATTGGCCACACTCGCGGTACGACTGAACAGGGAAAGCGCCTTGCTGGCGCGGGGAGAGGGAGACAATGATCACCGATATTCGCTATAACGCCGTCATGGTGGAGGATCTGGAAGAGGGCGTGCAGTTGTGGAAAGACCTCTTCGGTCTTGAGGAACTCAACCAGGCGCGCGGCAACCAGTTCGGCATCCGGGCGCAGATGCTCGGCTACAATGGCCAGCCCGTCATCGAAGTGATGACCCCTGACGGCCCTGAAACTGCGCTTGCTCGCATGATGGAGGAGCGCAAGAACGAGCGAAACCCCAAGGGCGAGGGCATGTACATGGTCTGCCTTGAGGTCGACGACATCGAGGCGAGTATCAAGAACATCGAGGAAAAGGGCGGCCGCATCCAGCGTGAAGAGGGCAACTCTAACGTCGCATGGGTTCATCCCCTCGGCACTAAGATGGTCTTCATCGAGTTGCAGCAGCGCGGCTCGGGCGGCATGGGCGCAGCCGGCGGAGGCAGCTAGGCACGGCTGGGCCGGCGCATGGCGTCGGCGGTTGGTGTTGATCATTAGACGGGCCGCCCTGGCCTCCACGATTCTCCGGAGGCGTGAACGTGCGGAGTGAGAACGCATTCCCTGAGCGGGGAATGAATGACCTCTTTGCGGAGCTCTGGTCCGTTTACTTGGCGCGCATTGTTCGCCTGCTTCTCATCTCGGTTATCAGCGCCGCTATTGTCTTCGGCGCGATGTCCGGGATCGACGCTCTTCTACCCGAGGGAAATCAGCCGGTAATCGACGAGATTCTCACAAGTGTGCCGGAAGACGAACTCCCAACCGACGAGCAACTCCAGGAGGTAGCCCAACTGCAGTTGGAGGATCTTCCGCTGGAGCTCCTGCGGTCAGCGCTGATTATTGGCGCCGCGTTGCTGGTTACGGCTGTGGCCGCGGGCGCCTACATGTTCGTCATCGGGGCGCATTATGTGGTTGGGCGCGTCCTGATCTCGGAAGCCCTGACCTTTTCCTTGCAACGTGTTGGCAGCCTGGTTATCACGACACTGATAGCCTTGGCCGTAGTCTTCGCCGTTTGGGCCGTCTTGTTCATTGCGCCGTTCATGATTGCAAACGCCGCTATGGATACCGCCCTGGTTGCCGCTCTATTCGGACTGCTCTCCTTCACCGGTTTTGTGGGCGCGGTGGTCATTACGGTGTATGTGGCCGTACGCTGGACGTTCATCTGGCCCGTCATTGCCTTTGAGGGCTTGATCGGTGTTGCGGCACTCCGCCGCAGTTGGGAACTGACGGAGAATTTCTGGTGGCGGACGTTCGGCATCGTTGTCATCATCACGCTTGCCGTTTTCGCCGTCGGCTTTCCTGGTCTCATTGCAACTGGCGCCGGCCTGGAGACGGTTGGAACCTGGTATTCGAACCTCATCGCCCCCACGCTTGCGGGACCGATTCAGGCGATCATGATATTCCTGCTCTATTCAGACCTTCGAACGCGCAAGGAGGACCCGCCCGGCTACGGCCCCGACCAGATCGCGACCGAGCTTGGTTTCCAACCTCCAATATGGGACGACGCGCCGTAACGCGGGATGGACTTACTGGATTTGCCGCTGGGCAGGAACGCGGCACGCTAGCTCTAAAAGCCGCTTGGGCAGGATCGCGAGTTTGAGCCGTAGCGCAGCTACCCGCCGATAACCACGTTCCATTTCCTGATCCGCCATGAGGCGACCAGGCCATTATTGATGTACGGGTCCTTTGCAACAAAGTCATCGATGACGGACGTATCGTCAGTGCGGAAAACGATTGATGCGCCGTCGACAGGATCATCGTATGCCCCGGCAATGGGCACGATACCCCGCTCGTTCAGCTCCCGCAAAAGGCCAAGATGCTCGTCCCGATGCGCCGGCCGCCGCTCCAGCACGTCCGCCACATATTCATAGATCAGGATGTAGTACATCGCTTAGCCGAGTCGAGCCAGCTGCTCCTCGATGCGCTGCACCCGCTGGCGTGATTCTTCAAGCCGTTCCTCTTCCTTTGCCACAACCTGCGGCGGCGCCTTGGAGCGGAAACTCTCGTTGCCCAACCGCTGCTCGAGGCCGGTCAGCCGTCCGCGCGTTTCCTCCAATTCCTTTGAGAGCCGTGCCCGCTCCGCGTCGGCGTCCACAAGCCCGGCCAGCGGTACCATGACCGTCACGCCGTCGAGGATTGCCGTCATCACGGACGCGGGATCAGGTCGCTCATCCTCGGGCGCGAGCACACTGAGAGAGGACACGCGAGCCAGAACGCCGATTGCCTCGCTCGAATCCGCGATTGCCCCCTGCGATTCCGGCACGGCGTCGACGATTGTCTCGATCATGCGCGAATGTTCAACGTTGCCCTCGGCGCGCGCGTTGCGGATTGCCCGCACGACGTTGATAACATCGGCGACCTCCGACTCCGCTGGCCCATCGACGTATGCCGTGTCCGTCTCCGGGTAAGCGCTGATCATTATTGAGTCCACGCCCCGTGCCAGTTCAGGGGCGCGGGTGATGAGGCTCTGCCAGATCTCCTCTGTCACGAACGGCATGAACGGGTGAAGCAGCCGCATCGACTGCTCGAGCACGCCGACCAGGTAGTGAACGGGCCTGACATCCCCGTTGCGAATGCGGACCTTGGCAAGCTCGATATACCAATCCGCATATTCATCCCACAGGAAATCACGGATTATCTGCTCGGACTGCCCCAACTGAAAATCCTCAAGCAGACGATTCACGTCGGCAGTGACGCTTGCCATACGAGAGACAATCCACCGGTCCTCGCGGTGCTCCGGCGCGGGCATCTCACCGCCAACCTGCGTGTCTGCCTGCTCCATGGATCGCACCACGAAACGCGCTGCGTTCCACAACTTGTTTGCGAAATTACGTCCCGCCTCCATGCGCCCCGGTGTCAGCGCAAGGTCATTCCCCGGTGTTGTGGCAATTGTCAGTGCCATGCGCAGCGCGTCCGTGCCATACTCCGCGATGCTCTCCAGCGGATCGATCACGTTGCCGCGCGTCTTTGACATTTTTTGTCGTTGGGCATCGCGCACTAACCCATGGAGATAGACCGTGCGGAAAGGAATCTCTCCCGTATTCTCCAGCCCCATCATGATCATCCGCGCCACCCAGAAGAACAGGATGTCGTAGCCCGTCTCCATCACGGATGTTGGATGGAAATACGTGTAGTCCTCTGCTGTCTCGTCCGGCCATCCCAGCGTCGAATGCGGCCACAACCCCGACGAGAACCATGTGTCCAGCACATCCGGGTCCTGCACTAGCGCCGCTGGGCCGCACTCCGGGCACGCGGACGGACCATCCATCGCCACGATAGGTGTCGCATCCTTGTCGGCGTTCACCCGATCGGCTCGCGTGACAATCTCCTCAGGGGCCAGCCCAATCTCCCGCAACTGCGAATACGTCGCCTCCCACAACGGTTGCCCGTCAGGCCCCGTTATGGCCTCCCGCAGGATGATTTGGAGCCGTTCGCCGTCGCACTCCCCGCAGAACCACGCCGGTATCCGATGCCCCCACCACAGCTGTCGTGAAATGCACCAGTCACGGATGCCGTCCATCCAATTCAGATACGTTCCCGTGAATCGCTCAGGGACAATGTTGATCCGGCCGTCCCGTACGGCCTCCGCGGCCCGCTCGGCAAGGGGCAGAATGTCGACGAACCATTGGATGCTGATGCGCGGCTCGATGACCGACTGGCACCGGTAGCATCGCCCCACGCGGTTCTGATAGTCCTCCGTTTTCTCGAGGAAGCCCTGCGCCTCAAGGTCGGCGACGATGCGCTGCCGCGCCTCGAACCGCTCCAGCCCTTGGAACGGCCCCGCGTGCTCATTCATCACGCCGTCCGCATCGATGACCTCTATTGCATCGAGGCCATGCCGCTGACCAATCTCAAAGTCGTTTTGGTCGTGCGCCGGCGTCACCTTGAGTGCGCCTGTCCCGAACTCCATGTCCACGTAGTCATCGCCGACGATGGGAATCTCGCGGTCGATGAATGGCAGGCGCACCGTCGTGCCGATTGCGTCCGCGAACCGTGGGTCGTTCGTATTCACGGCGACGGCCGTATCGCCTAAATACGTCTCTGGCCTGGTTGTGGCAACCGTCACATAGCGCCCTGAACCGTCGGTGTAGGGATAGTTGATGTGCCAGAGCTTGCCCTCGGCGTCCTCGTATTCGGTTTCCAAATCTGACAGGGCAGTGTGATCCGTCGGGCACCAGTTGATCATCCGCTCGCCGCGGTAGATGCGCCCCTTGTTGAAGAGGTTCACGAACGTGGCACGCACCGCCCGCGACGGCCCCTCGTCCAACGTGAACCGCTCGCGTGTCCAGTCGCACGACGCGCCAAGACGCCGGTGCTGATTCTGTATTGCGCCGCCGTACTCCCGCACCCATTCCCACACATGCTCCAGGAATTTCTCACGCCCGATCTCGCGCCTATCCATTCCCTGAGATGCAAGGTGATTCTCAACGACGTATTGAGTCGCGATGCCCGCGTGATCCGTCCCCGGCAGCCATAGTGTTGGGTCGCCCCGCATCCGATGCCACCGCACCAGTGTGTCCTCAACCGACGCCGTCAGCGCGTGCCCGAGGTGCAGTTGCCCCGTGACATTGGGCGGCGGCATGATTACGACGAAAGGCTGCCGCTCATGGTCGATACGCGGCTGAAAGTACCCGCGGTCCTCCCACCATTGGTAGCGCGCCTCTTCGAATCGCGCCGGATCATACGCGGGCGGCATCTCAGCCGCAGGGTTCGAATCGGTCGACATTAGCGGGCGCTCCGCAGGCTCAATAGAACAGGACGATTGGGGCGGTCATTCATAGTGGCTTCTATTGTAGCGAATCCCGCCCCCCTCCCCTCTTGTGGGGGAGGGTCGAGGTAGGGGGTATCTATCCCGCCGTCTGCCCCGTCACCACAAGCGCCCGTTCATAGTCCTCCGGGCTGTTCATATTCACGATGACGATCGGGTCTGCAAACTCAACCCTGTTGACGCGTGCAGGGTCGCGCTCGGTTATTTCACGCAGGCCGCGCTTTTCCTCCGTGATTGCCTCGATCTCGGAACGCAGGGAAGAATTCATGACCGGGGGATGTCCTTCGATCCCGCCGTGCCACGGATACGTGATCGGCAGCCCGCCCGCCATATGCGCCTCTACGAGTTCGTCCGTGATATGCGCGGGCTTCGGCGCATCCATCGCGAGAAAGATCCAGTCCGTGGCGCGTGGATCGGCAGCGGCCAACCCGGCCAGTACGGACGTCGTCTTGCCGCGCGCGAAGTACGGGTTCTCGATGATCTTGTAGACAGGCACTCGTTCCAGCGACTCCGGCAGCAGAGGCCGATAGTCGTCGACGTTTTCGCCCAGCACCACAATCAGCTCGTCGACGCCTGAAAGCCCGCCCTGCTCAACCTGGTAGGTGAGAAGGTCCTTGCCCATCCAGGGCAGCGTCTGCTTGGGACGGCCCATGCGCGACGAACTGCCCGCTGCGAGAATAACCAGGGAAACGAATCGGGCATCCGTTCCGGTCACGCGAGTTCCTCGTCGATCACCCGCTGAGCAGGGTGCACACGCGATCCAGCACGCTGTCCGCCACCTCGCGCTTCGACATCAGCGGCAGGTCTTCCTGGCCGCCGGATTTGTCGAGGATGACCACGCGATTTGTATCAACCGCAAAGCCGGCGTCAGTCGCCGAAACGTCATTCGCGACAATCATGTCCAGCTTCTTGCCCTCCAGCTTGGCGCGGGCGTTCTTGAGCAGGTCCTCCGTCTCGGCGGCAAAGCCGACCTTGATGCCGGGCAGGCTGCTCACCTGCGCGAGGATGTCCGGCGTCTTCTGCATCTCAATGGTCAGGCGGTCCTGTCCCTCGACCTTTTTCATCTTCTGGCCCGCTGCAGAGATTGGCTCCCAGTCCGCCACGGCAGCCGCCATGACGAGCGCATCCGCCGCGTCATTCAGTGCGTCGGAAACCGCAGCAAGCATCTGCCGCGCGCTTTCCACCTTGACGACCTTGACCCCTTGAGGGTTGGCAAGGCTCGCCGCCGTTACCAGCGTCACTCTCGCGCCGCGATCCCGCGCCGCCTCCGCGAATGCATAGCCCTGCTTGCCGGATGAGCGGTTTGTGACGACACGAACGGGATCGATCGGTTCCTGCGTGCCGCCTGCCGAGACGACAATGTGCCGTCCTGCCAGATCCTGGTTTGCCGCGAGAATCCCCCCCAGCGCTTCGAGAATATCCTCAGTCTCGACGAGTCGGCCGCTGCCAACCGCGCCGGAGGCAAGCCGCCCCTCATTCGGCCCGGCGAATTCAAAGCCGCGCTCTTTCAAGGCCGCCACGTTTGCTTGGGTCGCTGTGTTCGCCCACATATGGTGCTCCATCGCGGGGGCGATGAGAACGGGGGCCTCTGTTGCGAGAACAATGGTCGAAAGCGCGTCGTCCGCAAGGCCGTGCGCCAGCTTGGCCATCACGTTCGCCGTTGCGGGCGCGATGACGATGGCATTTGCCTGCCGCGCAATCTCTACGTGTTCAAGCGGGTCTTCGGAGTTGACGTCAAAGAGGTCAGTGATGACAAGGCGGTGCGTCAGGGAGCGGAACGTGAGGGGCGTGATGAACTCCTGCGCGGAGCGTGTCAGCACAACGTCAACAAGCGCCTCCGCCTGCATCAGCTTGGAGGCGATGTCCGCCGCCTTATAGCTGGCGATGCTGCCGGACACACCCAGCACGATTCGCTTGCCGGCTATCGCGTCTACGCCACTCATCTCCTACCTTCTCACCCCCGTCATTCCCGCGAAGGCGGGAATCTGAATCGTGATTTGCTCAGTCTATCCCTGATTCAGTTCCCAAATCAGCCGCAGCCCCTGCAGCGTCAAGTCCGGCTCCAACTCGTCGATGAACTCTGTCCGCTCCGCAATCGGCTCAACAAGCCCGCCGGTCGCAATCACTCGAGCCTCGGACCCAATCTCGGCGCGTATCCGCCGTATCACGCCCTCCATCAGACCAAGATACCCGTACATCAACCCTGAGCGCATCGCCTGATCCGTGTCACGCCCGATGACTTTTTCGGGAAATACCGGGTCGATGGGCGGCAGTTGCGCCGTCCTTCGTGTCAGCGCCTCCGACGCCAGCGCGATACCCGGAGCGATTACTCCCCCGATGAACACCCCTTCCTTCGTTATCACGTCAAACGTCGTGGCAGTGCCGAAATCGACCACAATGCCCGGCCCGCCGTACAGTCCGTACGCCGCCGCCGCGTTCACAATCCTGTCCGTGCCGACGCCGTCCGGCTTGTCCACGTCTACCGTCACGCCTTGATGCTTAGCTGTCTTGACATCTAAAGCCGTGACGGCGAACGTGTCCATCGCCGCGCGCTCCATCATCGTCGTCAGGGGCGGTACGACGGAGCAGAGGGAAACGCCGTCGATATCGGCTTCACGGATGTTGTGTCGTGCCAACTCGGCGCACATGTACTCAGCTGTATCGGAAGGAGAATTACTTTCGCCTGTCGGGAGACGGTCGGACATGACGATCTGCTCACCGTCAAAGACGGCGAACTTCATGTTCGTGTTTCCAATATCAACCGCCAGCAGCATCTTTTACACAGCCCCCTGATAGCTGTTGCTCTCAAAAGACACACGCAATTATACGCGTCGGGTCTATCCATCCGAACCGAGAATCTGAAACAATCTGAAAACAAGGAGAATCACATATGACCAACCCGACCCGTACAATCCTCGTCATCGGCGCAACAGGCAACCAGGGCGGCGGCCTCGTCGGCCACTTGCTGTCGTCCAAGGACTGGCACGTCCGCGGCCTGACACGCTCCCCCCAGAGTGAAAAAGCAGAGGCGCTAGCCGCGCGAGGCGTGGAGATCGTAGCGGGTGACATGGATGACATTGCGTCCATCAACGCCGCAATGGAGGGCGCATATGGCGTCTTCTCAGTGCAGTCCGAAGCCGGTGGAGATGCTCCCATGAATGAGGCGCGACAGGGCATCGCCGTCGCGGACGCCGCGAAGAGGGCAGGAGTTCAACACGTCGTCTACACCTCCTCCTGCGGGGCAAAGGAACCGAACAGGGGCGTCAGCTATTGGGACGCCAAGCGAGAGGTCATTGCCCACATCCGGGAAAACGGGGTTCCCTATACAATCCTCCGCCCCGTGTCATTCATGGAGAACTACGTCGCCGACCGCGCAGGCCTCGCCAACGGCGTTGTTCGCGGCCTGCTGAAGCCGGACAAGACCCTGCAGGTCATTTCCGGTCATGACATCGGCGCATACGCCGCCGCCGCATTCAACAACCCGGAAAAGTACAACGGCCAGGAGATTGATATAGCCGCCGAAACCCTCACGATGACCGACATTGCCGCAGCCCTCACCCGCGTCGTCGGCCACGAAATCGTCTACCAGGAGATACCTGAGGAGGCGAGAGCGAACATGCCGGCGTCCGGCGTCGCGATGGGCAGGTGGTACCAGGCCTACGGCTACGACGAGGACATTCCCGCGCTGGAAGCCAGGTGGGGCATCCCGACACTCAAGTTCGAGGAATGGCTCCGCGCAATCGGTTGGCGCTAGGCGAATAGGGGCGGAACCGGCCCATCTCCCCGTCGAATCACATCCATCGCCGCCGGGATCTTCTCGATCAGGTCGGAAGCCAACAGCCCTGACGCCATGTTGCCGTTGCCCTGAGCCGCCAGAGCCGCCGCGGTTCCATGTACGTACACGCCCGCCCGCGCTGCTGCAGAGGTCGTCAGCCCCTGCGCCAGGAATCCCGTGATGATTCCTGCAAGCGCATCCCCCGTTCCGCCTGACGCGAGCGCAGGCATGGCAAGCGGGCAGATGGACGGAGGCTCATCAGGACTTGCAACGACCGTGTACGCGCCCTTGAGCACCACGGTCACGCCCCATTCCTTTGCCTTTGCCTCTGCGATCTCAAACCTGTTCTGCTGAACCTCTTCAACCGACGTTCCGCATAGCCGCGCCATCTCGCCCGGGTGGGGTGTGATGACCGCTCGACCGGACAGTGATTCCCACCAGTCCGATTTCTCGGCCAGAATATTCAAACCGTCAGCGTCGATGAGTGTTGGCGTGTCTGCAGGAAGTTCTCGCAGCAGCACGTCCACAAACGTATCGCTGCCAACGGAACGACCTAAACCGGGCCCGATGCAAAACGCGTCCGGCGCTTTCGTCTGCAACGAGGCCATGAGTTGTGAAACTGCCCCTGCTCCGGTCAGGCCGGCCTGTGGGTGGCTGGTAAGCGGAATATGTGTCGCCTCCGGCGCGGTAGCCGCCAGAGAAGCCGTAATCGAATCGGGCGCGGCGATAGCAACAGTTCCCCCGCCCGCCCGCGCCGCCGCCCGCGCCGCCAGCGCAGGCGCACCTCTATAGGACTCACTGCCCCCGACCACCACGGCGTGCCCAAACGTGCCTTTGTGACCCGCCGCCCGCCGCTCCGGGAGGAGTTTCCGAATGTCTCCGGCGGCCAGAACGTGGACGCCGCCACCGTCATCCGCATCTCCATCAAGCCCGATTTCGACTACGCGGATGCCCCCGGAATACTCCGCGCCTTTGATGGTTAGGCATCCAACCTTTACGCTGCCAAGCGCCACTGTCACATCCGCTGGCAAGGTAACTGGATCGGCCTCTCCCGTATCTGAGTCGAGGCCCGACGGCAAATCAACGGCTACAATCGTTAACTCGCCCGCTAGGCCGCGCACCGCATCCAGGACATTGAGAATCGACCCTTCGATGGCTCGCGACCGTCCGGTGCCAAGCAGGGCGTCAACAACGAGTTCGGCTTTTGAGGGAGTCTCGCCTAAATTAGCCAGGTCATCTTGCGTGATTGAGCAACCGGCTGCAGCGCATTCTTCCAGCAGCGGGTCATCCGCTCGTGGAATGGGACAAACAACCGAAACATCAACCCCCCGCTGTCGCAGTATCCGCGCGGCAATCAGGCCGTCGCCGCCGTTCTTGCCCGGCCCTGCCAGCACGAGAATTCGCCGTTGTGCAATGGAACCGCCAAGGACCTCAACGACGCTGTCCGCAACCGCCCGCCCGGCCCGCTGCATCAACTCTTCGACGGACGTGCCCGCCGCTATTGCGTCCTCTTCAATGCGCCGCATCTCCGCGGCTGTGACGGCTCTCATGGTGCACCGCTGAACTGTGAAACCGCCTACTCCGGCGCGTGATAGGGCGACGGATACTCCGCCGTCCCCACCACAATTGACAGCGCGTATTCAATCGAATGTGTCTGGCTCACGGTCAGATCAGTCAAGCCGATCCGCTCAGCAACGGCCTTTGCGCGACCGTGCAGCCGTACCTCCGGCTTGCCGCCGCGCATCGGCAGGATCTCAATATCCTTCCAACCCACGCCGCGAGCCCCCGTGCCTAGCGCCTTCATCACGGCCTCCTTGCTGGCGAATCGCGCCGCAAGCTCCGGGTCTCTCCCGCGGCTCGTCCGTTGCTCCTCCGGTGTATAGACGCGATCAAGAAACCGCTGTCCGAACCGCTCGCGGGCCTCTCGGATTCTCCATACCTCGCACATATCGATTCCGGTGGTCAACATTACGGGTAAATGCTCCTGTGTCGATGCAGTCCCCAGATTATCGCAGAACGGAATATGCGCCGTCCCTGCCGTCGCGGACGCTATACTCAGAGAGAGGCAGCCGGAGACGGAGTACGCCATTGACCGCACGCATCATCGACGGCCGGGGCATCGCGGCAGACATTCGCAAGGAAGTCGCGCGTGATGTGGCCGCGCTCAAGGCCAGGGGCATCATGCCTGGCCTTGCCGCCGTCGTTGTGGGGGATGATCCCGCCTCCCAAACCTATGTCGCCAACAAGGAACGCGCGTGCCGAGAGGTTGGCATCTACACGGAGATTCACCGCATCGACGCCTCCGTCTCCCAGGATGGCCTGGTGGACCTCATCGAGTCGCTTAACCGCGCGAATCGCGTCCACGGCATACTCGTGCAGTTGCCGCTGCCGTCGCATATTGAAGAACACGCCATCATTGAATGTGTCCGACCGGACAAGGACGCGGATGGCTTTCACCCGCTCAACATCGGCCACCTGGCTATCGGCGACTCGCAATTCGTGCCGGCCACGCCGTTCGGCGTCATGGAAATGCTGAGGCGGGAAGGTGTCCAGCTTGGCGGCAAGCACGCCGTTATCGTTGGCCGTAGCAACATCGTTGGAAAGCCCATTGCCACGGCGTGGATGCAAGGCGATCCGAAGTTTTATCCGCGCGTCACCGTTTGTCACAGAACCGATCCGAATCTCGCTGAGGTCACAAAGCAGGCGGACATCCTTGTTGTAGCCGTTGGTATTCCTGAAGTCATTACAGCCGAAATGGTGAAGCCGGGCGCCGTTGTCATTGACGTGGGCATCAATCACATTGAGGACAAGAGCCAGAAGAGGGGCTACAAGATCGTCGGCGATGTTGACTTTGACGCCGTGTCGGAAGTAGTGAGCGCCATCACGCCCGTGCCCGGCGGTGTCGGCCCTATGACCGTCGCTATGCTGCTTCGCAATACTGTCTCGGCCGCGCAGGCGCAGAACAATCAGAAGTGAGGCAAGAAAGACCATGGGCAGCGCGGGAAGGTAGCCCATTGGGACGTTTGGCGCACCGGCAACTGAAAGCCCAATGGCGCACACCGACGCAGCTGGCTGCCCTTGTGTGCGTACTGCTCGCCATGGCGCTCGCAGTTGCCTGCGGAAACAACAATGACCTTGGCGCGAGAGGCCTGCAGCCTGACGGCACGTATATCATTGTCGGAACGGAATTCGCCTTTGAACCGGAGACGATAGAGATTCCCGTGAACGAGGAAGCCGTTATCGAGTTCAGAAATCTTGGCACCGTCGACCATGATCTCGTCATCGAGGAGTTCGGCGTTGCAACGGGATCAATGCGGATTGGTTCGAAGAAAACAGTCCGGTTCACTCCAACAGAAACTGGCGAATTCGACCTCATCTGCTCCATTCCCGGCCATCCGGAGGCCGGTATGACGGGAACCGTTGTCGTTGTAGAATCACCAGTACAGACCGTTGCGCAAGGCTGACATATCTAATGACATCTGACGATACCGGCAACGACGGCTCCAACCCCTTTATGGTGGCCGATTACGACTTTGAACTACCTGAACACTTAATCGCCCAACAGCCTGTCGAGCCGCGCGACCACTCCCGCCTCCTCGTCATTCGCCGTGACTCCGGCCTGATCGAGCACAAGCATTTTTATGACCTCGGCTCCGTACTCACCGAGGGGGATGTACTCGTTGTCAATGAGACGCGCGTAATCCCCGCTCGTCTTCTGGGGACGAAGCGAGATGGCAGCGGACGCGTCGAGATCCTTCTCATTCGCCCCGTCGCGGGAACCGGCGAGGGTGTCGAGGCCAACGAGCGTATGTGGACCGCCATGGTGCGGCCCTCCCGCCGCGTTGCCGCAAACACCATCGTGGAGCTGGATGCCCCCGGCGCGCCACGCGTCCATGTTGGTCAGCAATACACGGACGGCACCCGGCTCGTCACCCTTCCGGAAGGTTTTGTCCTCGATGATGTCGGGCAGGTTCCCCTGCCCCCGTACATCCGGCAGGAGATTCCAAATCTTGAGCGATATCAGACCATCTACGCCTCAAAGCCCGGCAGCGTCGCCGCTCCCACCGCCGGGCTCCATTTCACGCCGGAACTGATGGAGAACCTGCAAAAGCAGGGCGTCGGCATTGCCCGCCTCACCCTGGACGTCGGCCCCGGCACATTCAGGCCTGTCAAGGTGGATGACCCACGTGAACACGTCATGGGGCAGGAGCGCTACGAGCTCCCTGAAGATGCCGCAGAGACCATCTCGCAGGCGCTTGAAGAGGGCCGCCGAATCGTTGCCGTTGGATCAACCCCCGTCCGCGCGCTTGAATCAATTGCCATCAACCAGGAAGTGACTGCCGGTACAGGTGAACCACGGAGAATCGCTCCTGAAATTGGAGAAACGGAACTCATGATTCTGCCCGGGTTCGAGTTCAAAGTGATCGGCGCGATGATCACCAACTTCCATCTCCCGCGCTCCACCCTGCTCATGCTTGCCTCTGCGTTCGCGGGCAAAGACCTGGTGGATCGCGCTTACCGTGAAGCAATCGCCAACGAATACCGCTTCTACTCCTTCGGCGACTCCATGATCATGCTTTAGGAGGTTCAATGATCGACCGAGACCGCCTCGTCCGCACCTTCACTGACCTCGTCCGCATCGATAGCCCATCCGGCGAAGAAGCCGCTATCGCGGATGTCCTCACCAGCCGACTCACCAACCTCGGATTCACCGTCTCACGTGATGCCTACGGCAACGTCATTGCATCCGAACCCGGCGACTCCCCCGTCCTCCTCTCCGCGCACATGGATACCGTTGAACCCGGCCGTGGCGTGAACCCCATCATTGACGGCGATGTTATCCACACAGACGGCTCCACCGTACTTGGCGGCGACTGCAAAGCCGGCCTTTCCGTGATCCTTGAAGCGCTTGAGTCTCTGCAGAACGATAGTGTGGCGCGCCGCCCCGTTGAAATCGCGCTCACGCGTGAGGAGGAAATCGGCCTCGTCGGCGCGAAGAATCTCGACTTCTCCATGCTGCGCGCCAAACAGGCCATCGTCTTTGACGGCGAGGGACCTGCGTACCATGTGACAACGGGCAGCCCCACCTACATCGCCTTTGACATCGACATCACCGGCCGTGCCGCGCACGCCGGCGTTGAACCCGAAAAAGGTATCTCTGCCATCCAGATTGCCGCCGAGATGATTGTCCAGATGCGGCTTGGCCGTCTTGATGAGAACACCACGTTCAATGTCGGTCTCATTGAGGGCGGCAGTGTCCGCAACGCAGTGCCTGAACACGCGAGCGTGACGGGCGAAACGCGGAGCCACGACCCCGAGGCGCTTGAGCGTGTCCGCGCCTATCTCCTCAACATTGTCCAGGACACGCAGGGGCGGTGGTCGGAAGCCACCATCAACTGTGAGCTGCATGAGCAATTCGTCGGGTATCGCCTGGATGAGAGCGCCGGCCTGCTTGCCCGCGTCAAGGAAACCCTCACCGGACTTGGCATGACTGCTGAGCTGGCGATTTCCGGCGGCGGCACGGACGGAAACGTCTTCGTCCTCAACGGCATTGAGGCCGTGGTTGTCGGCGCAGCCATGCATGATGCCCATACAGTCCGCGAAAGCGTCAGGATTTCAGAGCTCGAGCAGGGCGCCCAATTCTGCCGTGCCCTCATCCAAAGCTAAAACCCGCTTGCCCTGGGTCTGATCCCGTTCGCCCTGACCCTGACCCTCGTTCGCCCTGAGCCTGTCGAAGGGCCGCCCCACCCCTTCAAAAACCCCACTTTTCGCATTGACATGCGCTTCTCGGCATCCGTATAGTGGTAGTTCGCGCCCGTTCTCGGACGGGTGCTGGATGGTTGGCGCCTTAACAAGTGAATAGGTCAAGAATGGTCAGTATGTACTGACCGCGGTTCTTCAATGAATAGAAACGAGTCAAAAACGATAGTAGGGTTAAGCTACTAAGGGCGCGTGGTGGATGCCTTGGCGTCAGGAGCCGAAGAAGGGCGTAGCTTGGCTGCGATAAGCCCGGGGGAATTGCCAAGCAAGTTGATCCCGGGATGCCCGAATGGGGAAACCCGGCCCGCTTTATCGCGGGTCACCGCCGGCCGAACACATTAGGCCGGATGGAGGCAAGTCGGGGAACTGAAACATCTAAGTACCCGGAAGAAAAGAGATTATTCCCTCAGTAGTGGCGAGCGAACGGGGAACAGCCCAAACCGGAGAGGCTTAACGGACGCGGGTCCTATGTCTGTCCGGGGTTGCGCGACGTGATGGGAGAGATCCCGCGATCTCTCGCGGAGTTACCAACCGGACTCCAGCCGAAGGTCCGTGGAAACGGCCACCAGAGAAGGTGATAGTCCTGTAGGCGAAGGGGAATGGCTCCGTGCATCGCGGACGAGAGTACCACGGGACACGGGAAATCTTGTGGGAAGCCGGGGAGACCACTCTCCAAGGCTAAATACTCCTGACGACCGATAGCGTACTAGTACCGTGAGGGAAAGGTGAAAAGCACCCCGGGAGGGGAGTGAAATAGATCTGAAACCGCGTGCCTACAAGCGGTCAGAGTCTCTCGCAAGAGGGATGATGGCGTGCCTATTGAAGAATGAGCCGGCGAGTTAATCCGTGTCGCAAGGTTAAGGATGTGGCCATCCGCAGCCGTAGCGAAAGCGAGTCTGAACAGGGCGCCAAAGTGGCACGGATTAGACCCGAAACCTGGTGAGCTACCCATGGCCAGGGTGAAGCGAGTCTAAAAGCTCGTGGAGGCCCGAACCGGTGAACGGTGCAAAGTTCTCGGATGAGCTGTGGGTAGAGGTGATATGCCAATCGAACCAGGAGATAGCTGGTTCTCCCCGAAATGCATTGAGGTGCAGCCCCATGGGTTCACCTCCGGAGGTAGGGCTCTGAATGGGCTAGGGGGCGAGAGCTTACCAAACCCAATCAAACCACAAATGCCGGAGGTCCAGACCATAGGAGTGAGTCGGCGGGGGATAAGCTTCGTCGTCGAGAGGGAAACAACCCAGATCACCAGCTAAGGTCCCTAAGTGCGGTCTAAGTGTCCAACGAGGTGGAGTTCCACAGACAGCCAGGAGGTTGGCTTAGAAGCAGCCACCCTTGAAAGAGTGCGTAACAGCTCACTGGTCGAGGGACTCTGCGCGGACAATGTACCGGGGCTTAAGTCCGCCACCGAAGCTGTGAACTTCCTCCTTTTGGAGGGAGTGGTAGGGGAGCGTTGCCTGTGCTGTGAAGCCCAACCGTGAGGTTGAGTGGAGCGCAGGGAAGTGAGAATGCCGGCATGAGTAGCAATGAACCCGGGTGAGAATCCCGGGCGCCGAAAACCCAAGGGTTCCTACGCCACGGTTGTCGACGTAGGGTTAGCCGGGCCTAAGCTGAGGGCGAAAGCCGTAAGCGATGGACAGCTGGTTAGTATTCCAGCGCCGCCGGTGTGTCGTTTAAAGCTGCGGAGTAACGCAGGAGGATAGGCGGGGCATGCCTATTGGACATGGTGTGTCCCTGATCCCAGCCGATGCCGGGATAGGCAAATCCGTCCCGGATATAGGTAGGTGAGGAAAGGGGAGAGCTTTCTCGCTACGGCGATAGGGCAATCCCGCTGAGTTCACGCTGTCTAGAAAACCTTCGTATGCTATGGCACACAGGCGCCCGTACCGCAAACCAACACAGGTGGGTGCTCCGAAAACGGAGAAGGCGTTCGAGATAACCCCCCTTAAGGAACTAGGCAATCTAACCCCGTAACTTTGGAATAAGGGGTGCCTCTGATCGTGGCAGCTTCACGCAGCTGCGGTCTGGAGGTCGCAGAAAACCGGCCCGAGCGACTGTTTAACTAAAACACAGGTCTCTGCGAAGGAGTAATCCGACGTGTAGGGGCTGACGCCTGCCCAGTGCCGGAAGGTTAAGAGGAGAGGTGCAAGCTTCGAATTGAAGCCCCGGTGAACGGCGGCCGTAACTATAACGGTCCTAAGGTAGCGAAATTC
>CAZZAN010000007.1:0-94104 GCA_964653005.1 uncultured Dehalococcoidia bacterium
CTTTTAGGCTCCCTTCGTCCACCTGCACCGTGCCCGCTATCACCAACGTCACGGCATACCTATCTACACCAAGCGATTCGACTTCACCCGCTTCCAGAAGCATTCTTCTCCCAATCTCGTTTATCACCTTAGCCTCCAGGTTCACTTGCACGTCCCCACTATTGCCGCGCCCGCTGAAGACCAGTCTTTCGCTCAACTGGGGTACTTGGCAGATGCCCGCCAGTATCCACGAGAGCAGGTAGTCGCGCTCGACTATATGCCAAGGATTGCCGTACCGTTGGCGAGCCTCTTGAAGTCGTGTGCGTAGCGGTCTCAAACGACCGCGAGATTCGGCAGGTTCTCTTGAATCATCCATCGGCTGTTGCACGGACCCTTTCTTGCTCCGGTTGGGTCAAGCGTCCTATAGCCCTTGATCGGGGCAGCTGCCAGATCGTCAATGATTGGACTATCTATGCCAAGATGTTCAAGTATCCACCCGAGTCGCTTCATGCTGACCACGCCAAGCCTTTCCGCGTATTGGGCAATGCGTTCAAGGTTCAAGTGATCCGAGGCTTCGTCGAATGCGTGAATGGCTTCGGCAAAGCCGCCACAATATTGGGGCATGGCAATACTGTCGAGCAGGGTTCGCTCAAGGTCGGTCACGTATACCTGTGAATCGCCGAACCAAGCCCGCTGCGTCCCGAAATAGCGATCAGGCCGGACCTGGATAAACTTGTAGGGAACCCCATCTACGACGTATCCTCCCTCTCGTCGCTCAGAGGAATCGTCACGAAGGCGAGGAACAGAGTGGTCAGTGGTCGTTAGAACAAACACCGTCCTTGGTATCTGCTCAGTCAGGCCGTGATAACTCATTGCAGACCAGTGGGATATGGCGGCGGGATGAACCAACGCCATCGCGATCTCGAATTCATGGACGTCGGAGACTCCGGGAACGGTCGACGACAGGGCATACAGGCCACGGCGCAACGGAACGATCCAATCATTCTGACGGAGGTGAAAGAGCGCCTCCCCCACATAGGAGTCCTTGAGTCCGACCCGGGGAGCTAGCTCTCTAGCACGGTCGGTCGTGAAGATGCGGTCCCCTTCGTAGGCCAACTGGCGCACCAACTCAATGCCGGCCAAAGTCTTCTTGGGCCTTGCAACAGTGTTCACTAGAGATGATCCTTTTCATTTGATTGCGATGATTATGTTAGGACTCACTAAGTTAGCGCGATATTATGCCATTGTCCAATTAAAGGCAAATATCTTCTAACATGATGTATCGCATAGGTTCTGGCCAACTCAAGTGTGCTCGGATTGGACCAACTATGGACAGTCGCCTGAGATCGCGTAGTCGCATTCTCAGAGGTTGGGGCAGTTGCTCCGGACTTCAGCTAGCAGTGGCTGACCGACACCTCCTGTCCTTAGGGGCCGATTTGTTCACACACGGTGTCAGTTCTAGTGCTCTGAAGCCTGAAAGTGGCTACAAATCGACCTCAAATTGAAAGGTTCTATCTGTCATAGACTTTGGCTGGGGAACGTGGATTCGAACCACGACTAACAGATCCAGAGTCTGTCGTCCTACCGTTAGACGATTCCCCAGCAGAGGCATCGCGCTATCCATAGTACCCCCAAAAGCAAGGCGAGAGCGCGTGATTTCGCTAGAATGGACGCCTATAGGCAACCATGATGTCACACTGCATCGTTTTCATTCCTAGAGGCGTACACTATCCGCATGGCAACCACTGAATCTGACGACAGGCTTTCACAGCTTGAGACCGTCTCTATCAGCGTCTCCGGCATGACGTGCGCCGCGTGCGTGATGCACGTGGAGCATGCGCTGACCGACGTGCCCGGCGTTGAGGACGCCCGCGTCAACCTGGCGAGCGAGCGGGCCGTCATCGAGGTCCCGGAAGGGCTTTCGTTTGATGTGCTGGCGTCCGCCGTCAAGGACGCAGGCTACGGCGCGCGGACGGAGACGCAGCGACTGTTCATCGAGCCTGACGCAAACGGCGATGATCCGCGCACCACGGCCGTTTCTGCGCTCATGAACCTGCGCGGCGTCCGGTGGGTGACGCCGGATGAGGATGATTCCACCGCTCTGACTATCGAACACTACAGTGCCGCCGTCGACGCGAGCGATCTGCGCGGCGCAGTGGTTGGCGCGGGGCTGCGCGTTGCTGCGATCGAGGAGAAAGAGGACGCGCGCGTCGTCGCCAAGGAGGAAGAGGAGCGAGCGCTCCGAATGCGATTCCTCGTTGCGTTGTCCAGTGGCGCTTTCGTCATGCTGCTGGGAATGCTCAGCGCTGTCCCCGATCAGTTCGCGCACCTGATTATGTTCGCCATTGCGACGCCGATCCAGTTCTGGGCCGGATCGCTTTTCTATGCGAGCGCGTGGTCGGCGCTCAAGCAGCGCACGTCCAATATGAACACGCTCATCTCGCTTGGCACGACTGCTGCTTACCTCTACAGTGTGGCGGCGACGTTCGCGCCAGGGTTCTTTGAGTCGGCGGGCGGCGAGGCGGCGGTCTATTACGACACGGCAATCATCATCATCGCGCTCATCTTGATGGGGCGGTGGATGGAGGCGCGCGCGCGGGGCCGGGCATCGGATGCCATTGCCTCGCTCCTGGGACTGCAGCCGAAATCGGCGCGCGTCATGCGTGACGGCGCGGAGGTGATGCTGCCCGTGGAGAGCGTGCTGCCAAACGACATCATCGCCGTGCGCCCTGGAGAACGACTGCCGGTTGATGGCGTCGTCACCGAGGGGGCGTCCACGATCGACGAGTCGATGCTGACGGGTGAGAGCATCCCCGTTGATAAGCGCGAGGGCGACGAGGTCTATGGCGCGACGGTCAACGGGACGGGCGCGTTCCGATTGCGGGCCACTCGTGTCGGCAGGGATACCGCGCTCTCGCAGATTGTCCGACTCGTGGAAGAGGCGCAGGGTTCCAAGGCGCCGGTGCAGCGACTCGCGGACCTAATCTCGTCGTATTTCGTGCCGACCGTTGTCGCCGTCTCCATCATCACGTTCATCTTCTGGATCACGCTGGGGCCTGATCCGGCGTTCACGCTCGCCACGCTGAACATGGTGGCGGTGCTGATCATCGCCTGCCCGTGCGCGTTGGGACTTGCCACGCCAACGGCCATCATGGTCGGCACGGGCAAAGGGGCGGAAAACGGCGTTCTCATCCGCAACGCGCAGGCGCTTGAGCTTGCCAGCAAGGTTCGCACCGTCGCGCTGGACAAGACGGGAACCATCACGCAGGGCCGCCCCGCGGTAACGGATATTTTTACAGTTCACACTGCCGCTGAGGACGAAGTCTTGGCTGTCACGGCGGCGGTTGAGGCTCATTCAGAGCATCCGCTGGCAGAGGCCGTGCTGTCCCGGGCGGGCAAGGCAGCGGGGCAGGGCTTGACGGTTACGGACTTTGAGGCGCTGCCCGGCGCGGGCGTGACTGCCAGCGTGGATGGGCGCGCCGTAATCGTCGGCAGCGCGCGTCTGCTTGCTGAGCGTGGCGCGTCGATACCGGACAACCTGCGAGAAAACGCGGACACGCTAGCCGAGCAGGGCAAGACGCTCATGTTCGTCGCGGTGGATGGCGAGTGTGTCGGGGTGTTGGCCATCCAGGACCCGGTGAAACCGTCGGCGACACGCGCCGTTGAGAGGCTCCATGCGCTCGGTGTGGGCACGGTGATGCTGACAGGGGACAACCGGGCGACGGCGCAGGCCATCGCGCAGCAGGTCGGCATTGAGGAGGCACGCGCGGAGGTACTGCCCGCTCAGAAGGCGGAGGCCGTGGCTGCGCTGCAAACCGGAGAGGGCCGCGTTGCGATGGTGGGCGATGGCATCAATGATGCGCCCGCACTGGCGCAGGCGGACGTTGGCATCGCCATCGGGACGGGGGCGGACGTGGCAATGGAGGCCTCCGACGTGACGCTGGTGAGTGGTGATCCGAACGGCATCGCGACGGCTATCCAACTCTCTCGCCGCACGGTGCTGACCATCTGGCAGAACCTGTTCTGGGCGTTCATCTACAACATCACGCTAATCCCGATCGCGGCGGGCGCGCTGTATCCGATATTCGGCGACGGCGTGCCGTCCGGCCTGCAGTTCGCGCTCGGAGAGCACGGCTTCCTGAACCCAATGATGGCCGCAGCCGCGATGGCCATGTCCAGCGTGAGCGTCGTTCTGAACTCCCTGCGGTTGAAGGGGTTTAGGGCGGGGTGAGGGCGAACGGCGCTTGAGCGGCTCAATGAGATTCAGATTCCCGCTTTCGCGGGAATGACGCAGCAGAGGCGGGGAGCCTTGCTGCTATTCCATCCCCAACCCCTCGTCCGTGCGTTAACATGGTTAAGCTCGTGGAAGATGACGGGCTTTGGGCATGCTTGGGGGCGAGGGGGCTGAAGATGGTCAGCAAATTCCTGGGGTTTATGAAGAAAGAGGAGCCGGCGGAGGATCCGGTCTGCCATATGATGGTCAGTCCGAGCAAGCCGCCCGGAGGTTCATTCGAGTATGAGGGAACGACGTATTACTTCTGCGGCCCCGGCTGCCGCGTCGCGTTCTCCAAGGAGCCGGAGGCGTATCTGAGCGGCGAAAAGAGTATGGACATGTAGGGGGATCCCCGCTTGTTCACGAGTAGTATCCGCAAACTCTTCCGCCCAGCGCCCCGATCGTTTAGGTCGGGGCGTGGAGTTACTCAAATAATGAAAGGCGACAGTCGCCGTCGTGTCACCCTGTGGTTTGTCGGCATCCTGGCGCTCGCGTTGATCGGCGCGGCGTGCGACGACTTCACGCCAACCCCCTCAGAGCCGCCGTCTGCCCCCTCCCCCGCTCCGACTATCGAACTCGCGCCGACTGAAACTCCCATCCCGACAGCGACCAGCACTCCCGTGCCGCCGACAGCCACGCCAACTGTCGTTTCGCCGACGCCTACACGGATTCCCGGCGAGCCGCCGTGCCTGGATCCGCCGGACCTGGATCATCCGACTATTTCGGCAAATGATGAGGCATGGCGTTTCCTGTTTGATCTGACGCAGGACTTCAGCCCCCGTGAGAGCGCGACGGACGAGGAATACGCGGCAAGTGAAGAACTGAACTGCGTGCTCACGGAGATCGGGTATAGCACTGAGTTCCAGGACTTCCAGCGGTTGGTGAGCGTGGTGTCCTCGGTCATTGTTCTCGAAGCGCCGTCCGGCCTGGAAGCGATCCAATCCCGGCCCATCGAGGACTCCTTTACAGGAGAGGCTGCCGGAGAATTGGTCTTTGTGGGGTTTGCGCTTGAAGAGGACGTCGGGGATCAGCGGCTTGACGGCAAGGTTGCCCTGATTGAACGCGGAACGATCACGTTCCAGGAGAAGGTGGAGCGGGTTGAGGCTGCGGGCGCGGTTGGCGCGGTCATATTCAATCGCGAAGATGAGTTGTTCCGGGGCGTCATGGTGACTCCCAATGATGTCCCCGCCATTCCGGCCATCGGCATCAGCCGCGGCGACGGTCTTGCATTGCAGGAGGCAATTGAGAACGGCAGCCTGGAAGTGACCGTAGGAGTCAGGAACAACTATCAGCCGTCGCGCAACCTGATTGCCGAGCTGCCCGGCGGGCCGGAGGGGCAGGGTGTCGTTATCGTCGGCGCTCACTATGACACCGTACACCTGACGCAAGGGGCCAATGACAACGGCTCCGGACTGACGGCGCTCATGGCGATCGCCAATCAGATTGTCGAGGCCGACTATCCATTCACGGTGCGGCTTCTGCTGTTCGGGTCGGAAGAGGTTGGGCTTGTCGGGAGCAGGCACTACGTCGAGCAACTGACCGAAGAAGAACGGTCAGAAATCATCGCGATGATCAACTATGATTCCGTCGGTTCCGGCACCCGGATCGAGGTACGAGGAGATGAAAAGCTCACTGGAGCGGCGATGTCGGCGGCGGAACAGATGAACATCACGTTTGCCGGCTACTTGACCAGGCACATTGCGGGCAGTGATCATCGGCCGTTCGATGACGTCGGAGTGCCGGTCATGATCATTACCGCTGACGATACCTCTCGCATCAACTCAACGCGTGACACCCTGAATTTCGTCGATCCGCAACTGGTTGTTTGGGGGGCGGAAGTTGGACTTGGCATCCTGGACCACCTTGCGGAAATTCACCAGGCGCGGGCCAACGAGAACGAGGCGACGCCAGTACCATAGACCTTAGCTACACACGGTAAATCGGATCAGGGGGATGCTGCCATGACCACTCCGGCTCGTGAGTTTGACGTGATAGTGATTGGGACGGGGTCCGGGGTGAGCATCGCCGACTCCGCCGCGGCGGAGGGAATGACCGCCGCCATCGTGGAGAGCGGCCCGTTCGGCGGCACATGCGTCAATTGGGGCTGCATTCCTTCCAAGCAACTCATTCACTCGGCTGACGTGATGGAGATTATCGACAAGGCGGGTGATTTCGGCATCAACGCACGCGTGGAGTCCATCGACTGGCAGAAGATCGTGAGCCGCGTTGTGTCCGAGGCGGGCAACTCCGCCCAGACTATCGAATCGCGCTATCACGGCAATGACAAGGTTACGATATTCAGGGGTGAGGGCCGGTTCGTCGAGCACAAGACGATGGAGATCAACGGCGAGCGTATCACCGCGCCGATGATCATGGTCGCGGCGGGCAGCCGTCCCGTTGTGCCGCCCATCCCGGGCATCGAGGATGTGCCGTACCTGACGTCCGATGAGGCGCTGCGATATGACAAGCAGCCGCAGAAACTCATCGTCGTGGGGGGCGGGTTTGTCGGGATCGAGCTTGCCCACTTCTACGGCGCGCTTGGGACGGACGTGACCGTTGTGCAGCGCGGGCCGACGCTCCTGCCCATCGAGGACGAGGATGTGTCGCGGCGGTTCACGGACCTGTTCAGCCGCAAGCATCGGGTCATCCTTGATGCAGAGACGCGCAGCGTGTCGGAGAACGGCGGCGAAATCTCGCTGGAGATCACGACGCCCAGCGGTGACGAGACCATCACGGGCGATACACTCCTGCTCGCGACGGGGCGGCGTTCCAACTCAGATCGGCTCGACCTGGACAAGACGGGCGTCGAGACGAATGCGCGAGGTTTGGTCGTCGTAGATGAATACCTGGAAACCACTGAGCCGGGCATCTGGGCGCTGGGCGACGTGGTGGGGCGCTACCAGCTGAAACACAATGCGAACTGGGAGTGGTGGTACGCCGACCACAACATGTTCAATCGCGGGCCCAAAGCTGCCGTGAACTACCATGCGATGCCGCACGCCGTTTTCGCCTCGCCGCAGGTGGGCGCGGTGGGCATGACGGAACAGCAGGCGCGAGAGCAGGGTGTGCCGTACGTGCTGGGGACGTATGAGTACGCGTGGACGGCGCACGGAATCGCGATCGGGGATTTGACGGGCTTCGTGAAGATTATCGCGCATGAGGAAACGCGGGAGATTCTCGGCGCGCACATCATGGGGGCGGACGCGGCGACGTTGATCCAGGACATCGCGAACGGTATGCGGATCGGCCTGACCACGGATGTCTATTCGCAGGGCATCTATGTGCATCCTGCCGCGCCGGAGGTTGTTTACCGCGCAATGCGGTCAGTGCCGGGGACCAAGCTGCCGCCTGTGTAGCCGACTGGCCAACTAATCTCGTTTCCTCTTGCTATCCCGTATGTGGGTGGACTACTGTAGCCGCGGGTGACAACGTTGGGCAGGATTCAGAGATGGGAGGCGCTATGGATACCGAGGGACGAGCTGCGCAAAAAACCAGGGCCGCAGGCTTGGCGTTTATGGTCGGAGTCATAATCGCGATGCTTGCGCCATTCTTGCTTCCGGGTGGATTCCTCATTGAATACACGGATCCGGCGGACTACGTGGCTACTATCGCTGTACTGGGAGACTATCCGAACCTCGGCCACCTGTCTTCGACAGGGTCGATTATCGGCATGCTGCTGATGATTGGCGGGGTGATTCGCCTCTACACGTTATCTGAAGGCGAAGGGGCTCTGGCCCGTCCCATCCTCCGGTTCGGCATCATCCTGAGCGTGATTGAGTGGGCACTGGTTGTCCTGGGGCACGCCGAGCGACACCTCCTGCTCCACCTCCTGCAGCGTGGCGAGGACACCCTGGGCGCTGAAGGAATGGCTCAAGTGGAGGCAGTGGTAATAGGAGGATACGCGGACATGGTTGGGGCGTTTCTCGCGTCCCTGTTCATCTTGCCGTTTGGCTCATTCCTGATGGGCCTGGGCCTGATGCTGTACATCAAGGAAATGAACATCTACAAGATTGCCAGCTATGCGCTGATGCTGGTGGGAGTCGTGATCTTCGTGGTTCTCATGGCGGGCATGCACCTCACTGATGTGGACCTGCAGATGCTGCTGGTCGTCAACAACTTGACCCTGCTGTTGGGCTCGGTGGCGCTGTTCATCATCGGCTTCGGGATGTACCGGGGCCAGAGCGAGCTTTCCCCGGGGAGTGATTAGGCTTACCCGTACTCTCCACTGACCTAATAGGAACAGAAAACCCTGCGCCCTCTCTTGCGAGAGGGCGCAGGGTGGTTTTTGGGGGGTTGCCCCGCAACGATCCCCTCTTGATTTCATGGCCTTCATCGATTATCTTATCGATAAGGCTATCGATAACGGCGACGATAGAAGCGACGGGAGGGCGTTCAAGTGGCAACGAGTGAAAGGTTGATGCCAACCGGGTTCTGCTGGTGTGGCTGCGGACAAGAAACCAAGAGACTTGGCTCATTCTTCGTTTCTACTCATGACCGAAAGGCGGAGGCAGCCATTCTAGAAATTCACCATCAGGGCAGCATTGCGCAGTTTCTGGTCGACATGGGATATGGTCCCGGCGGCAAGAATCTAAGTGAAGAATTGAAGAAGCATAGAAGTGAACAGGAAATGGGAGAGTAGGGGAGATGCGTGACGGGTATGCGGGTGACATTGGAGATTTCGTTAAGTTTGGACTATTGCGTTCCCTGTGTGGTTTGACTAGAATCGCCGCCGGCCCACCTCTTACCCTTGGTGTGCACTGGTACCTTTTTGATGGTGTGGATTCCGCGCAGAACGATGGCGCGAAGATTGCGTACTTGCGTGGTGAGAAACGAGATCACCGCCGTCTGCTTAGGTGCGACCCGGACTTGGCACAGTTGATGTGCCGCATAGTAGAAACTGAACGCTCCATTGCGTCGATTGAGCGTTCCGGCGCTCTGCCCGACGAAACTCGGTATTTCAATACTGGCTTGAATTTTGACGATCTTGCACATCATTACTTCCGGCAACGAGCGGAGCGTCGCGAACAGTGGAATCAACAGGCGCTTCAGCAATTGGCTGGACAGAGCATCATTTTCTTGGACCCTGATAACGGCCTAGAGGTAAAGAGCTATTCTCGAACTAGCCACTTTGGTCCAAAGTATGTCTTTTGTGATGAATTGATTCCTTATTGGGAGCGAGGGCAGAGTCTGATTATTTATCAGCACTTTGACCGCGACGAAAATCGTATCCAGAACAAGTCTGCGCAACTGCGTCAGGCCCTCGGTAGCGATGACCCTCCAAGCGAGATTATCGCTTTGTCCGCATTTTCCCGCGTGTTCTTTGTGATTCCGAACCCCGCGAACCCGGAGGTGGCCCGACTGTTGCGTGAGCGCGTGGATTCCTTCATGGAATCGTGTTGGGGTGACCATTTCACCCGCGTTGATTGCTAAGGCACGTCTTTAGATTCCTCGACTGCGCTCGGAATGACACGAGGGTGGGTGTTCGGAATGGCACGAGGTGGTGTGGCCCTTGCGGGCCACGCGATGGATTCCGGCCTGCGCCGGAATGACGGGTAAGTGGGCGGGCATGACAGGTGAGGGTGTCTGCTAGACGCCAGCCCGCTCTCTAACCCCGCTCTGCCACCTCCGTATCCAGGTCGTCTTCGTAGTCCGGTTCGGGCATGAGGACGAACTCGGGGTATGACTCCATGCGGAGTTCGCCGGCGTCCTGTCCCAGTTCCTCGACTTGTCGAGACACCCTCGCGCTGAGCGTCATGTCCAGCGCCTTCCAGACGAGCCAGGCGATGCCGAAGACCGTGACGCCGATGACGACGACGCCCAGTAGCTGGATGTGGAACTGCGCTCCAACTGTAATGCTTGCGGCCAATGTTCCCCAGATGCCTGCAAAGAGGTGGGCGGGAACCGCGCCGACGACGTCGTCGATCTTGATGCGCTCAAGCAGCCGCAGGCCGACGGTGCAGACAAGTCCTCCCACTGCGCCAATGATGATGGCCCAATAGTGGTCGACAAAGTTGGGCGCGGCGGTGACGGAAACCAACCCCGCTATCGCGCCGTTCAGGACGGCGAACAGGTCGGTGCGCCCCAGGATGTACCGGGACGTAAGGAGGGCGACCAGTACGCCGGACGCTGCGGACAGGTTGGTGTTGACCAGCACGATGCCCATCCAAACGGCATCGACGGCGCTGCCAAGTGCGAGCTGTGATCCGCCGTTGAATCCCAGCCAACCGAACCAGAGGATAAAGACGCCCAACGTGACGGAGATGATATTAGAGGGCGGCGTAGGGCGCGCAGTGCCGTCGCGGCGGAACTTGCCCAGTCGCGGGCCGACCACAATGAGGCCGGCCAAAGCAGCCCACCCGCCGGTGCTGTGGACGATGGTGGAGCCGGCAAAGTCGGTGAAGCCGAGATCGCTCAGCCAGCCGCCGCCCCATGTCCATGCGCCGATGAGCGGGTAGATGAAGGCTGTGAGACAGAGGGTGAAGATGAAGAAAGACCACATCTTGACTCTCTCAGCGAGGGCGCCGGAGACGATGGAAGCCGTGGTGGCGACGAAGACCATCTGGAAGAACCAGTCAGACATCGAGGCGTAGGAGGATCCTTCCAGGACAGCTTCCGCCGAGGCCCCTGCTTCAGCTTCAAGCAGCGCCACCTCCGCCGCGGACGAACTGTAAGTGAGGGTGAACGTGCCGATGAGTTCCCCAACGTTGAGGCCAAAGATGCTCAGGTCACGGCCAACATCCACGTACATGAGGTTGTAGCCGATAATGTAGTACGCAAGCCCGGCAATGGAGTAGAGGCCGATGTTCTTCATGCAGATCATGGCGGCGTTCTTCGTGCGGACGGAACCGGTTTCCAGCATGGTGAAACCGGCGCACATCCACATGACGAGCGCGCCCCAAATGAGGAAAGAGAAGGTGTTTAAGACGAAAGAGGTCTCTTGCTCAACACCTATTGCGTGCGCGACGCCGGGTCGCAGGAGCATGAGCACGAGGGTTGCAATGCCACTCGCGGCGAGGATGGTGGGGACACGCTGATTGGTCATCAACCACTGCATGGCTCTCATCGTTCGCTCCCTCCAGTGCGCTGTGTGAATCAGAGCTAACGGTTATCCAGACTCTAGCACTATCACGGGAATGGTGTATCGCAATTGAGACTGTTGATTCCCGCGCGGTATCAATACTGGATAAACCTTCGCAAGAGTCTCATTTTGGATTGACGCAAGCGAGGGCACATGGGACTATATTCAGCTTTGTGACGTTGAGGATCGCAAGCAACACGTTGAGAGGAATGACAAATGAGCAAACGGAACCAAGGCCGGTGGCGCGATAAGGTGGAGGGGTCTCGGCTCCACGAAGTTGTGATCGTCGGCGCGGGGGCGGCCGGGCTGGGATGCGCGGTGGCCCTCAAGGAGTTTGGGGTCGACGACGTCATCATCGTGGATCGCCACGAGGTCGGCGCCTCGTTCCGGCGATGGCCGCTAGAGATGCGCTTCATCACCCCGTCGTTCACGTCAAATGCGTTTGGGTTGCTCGACCTCAATGCGATCGTTCCGGGCACATCACCGGCCTTTACGCTCGACCGCGAGCACCCCAGCGGCAAGGCCTATGCGAAGTACCTGGACAACGTTGCCGCCCACTTCGAGCTCCAGGTGAAGCCTGGCATCGACGTTTCCTCTGTCACGGTGGAGGACAACGGAACGTTCACGCTCGAGACGGGCGACCAGCAGGTGCGGGCGCGCCATCTGATCTGGGCGGCCGGAGAGTTCCAGTACCCGAACCGCAATTCGATCGAGGGCGCTGAATTCTGCTGCCACTCCTCTGATGTCAACACATGGCAAGAACTCGAGGGCGACCGTTTCACGGTGATCGGCGGGTACGAGAGCGCCGCAGACGCGGCCGTCTCGCTGGTGCAGCTGGAGAAGAACGTGACCGTTCTGGCGAGGACGGCGACGTGGAGGAGAGAAGACCCGGATCCGAGCATCTCCCTCTCTCCGTATTCCCGCGAACGCCTTGAATGGGCCGACTCCACGGGCGACGTGGAGCTCGTCGAGAGTGTCGACATTACGTGCGTGCGGCAGGACGGTGACACGTGGGTTGTGCAGGCCTCGGACGGCCGCGAATGGCCGAGCGAGACACGCCCCATCCTTGCCACCGGCTACAAGAAATCGCTCGGCTTTCTCGAGGGGCTGATCGAGCTCAACGAAGGCGGCGCTCCCGTCGTCACGGAAGAGGCGGATGAATCCACACTTGTGCCCGGTCTGTTCCTCTCCGGCCCGATACTCGAGCACCGGGGCGTGAACTTCTGCTTCATCTACAAGTTCCGGCAGCGCTTCGCGGTCGTGGCAGACACAATCGCGCAGCGCCTCGGAAAGGACACCACGGAAGCCGTTGAGACCCGCCGAGCGGCGGGGATGTACCTGGACGACCTTTCTTGCTGCGTGGAATCCTGTGCGTGCTGACCGACACCTCATCGATCTCGAGACACGCCCCACCACTCCGCCCGCGCTGGGGAGGCGGGATGAGTCACGGCACGTACTCCTCGACCATGCGATTGCAGGTCCCGTAACCGCGATCATCCTACTGCTCCTGCCGGCTCTGCTCGCCGTGCTCGGGGCGAACCAGGCCGCCGCCTGGCTTGATCCGCTGATTGTGGCGATTACGACACCTGTGGCGGAGAGCGTAGAAGGCTGGCCGGGGCCGCTCGGGGCTGTGCTCTCCGGTGACTACGGATTGCTCACGATGGGGCCATTGCTGTTCGTGTGGGCGGTTCCCACGGTGCTGGTCTACTCGGTGCTGATCAGCGTCTACACGGTGAGCGGCCTTGCCGACCGCATCGGGACGGCGCTCCATCCCCTGTTGCGGCCAATCGGCCTGCACGGGCGCGACGTGACGCGGGTGCTGATGGGCTTTGGCTGCAATGTTCCGGCAATCGTCGCGACGCGCTCCTGCGCCACCTGCACCCGGCCGACGACCGTGGGCGCGATCTCATTCGGGTCTGCCTGCTCGTACCAGCTCGGCGCGACACTCGCGGTTTTTGCCGCCGCCGGCATGGGCAGTCTCGTCGTGCCGTATCTTGCGCTGCTCGTCGGGGCGACGCTCGTCTACGCGCGCCTCATCAGCCGGCCTGATGCGCGGTCAACGCTCAGCGCACTCCTCATCGAGCCCCGCGCCCTGGTTACCTGGCCGTCCTTCGCGGCAGTCTGGACAGAGACACGAGGGACGATCTGGGCGTTCTTCCGCACGGCGGTCCCGATCTTCTTCGCGATCGCTATGGTCGCCTCGCTCCTCGACTGGTCGGGCGCGCTCGATGCAGCGGGGGGCCTGCTGGGGCCTGCGATGGCTGTGTTCGCATTGCCGGCGGAAGCGGCACTGCCGACGGTGCTCGCTGCTGTCCGCAAAGACGGCATACTTCTCCTGGCAGAGGCCGGCACCGTCGCCTCTTTGAGCGCGATGCAGCTTCTCGTGGCAACATTCCTCGCCGGAACTGTATTGCCATGCCTGGTCACCGCGATCACGATTGGGCGCGAACTCGGACTACGGTTCGCGGGCACGCTTGTCATGAAGCAGTCCGCCTTCGCCATCACGGTCGCGGCCATCGTCGGCTGGGGCTCGGCCGCGTTCATCGGGTAACGACTCACAGCGCTGTCTCTGTCACAACGCGTGGGCACGAGATAACCACCCGCCCCTTTCCCTGAGAAAGGGGCGACGTTTAAGGGAGTCTTAACTAGACACCGTTGCGTGCAAGGCCAGCAGGCTTTCGCCTGCCTCCGTGGGGGTGTTTGAACCGCCGAGTGGGCATTCAGCAGCGCGACCCGGGCCATGATAGTCGCTGCCGCCGAGGGCGAGCAGGCCGTACTGATCAGCAAGGGCCTTGAGATGGGCGCGCAGGTCGTCAGGGTAGAGTCCGTAGTAGACCTCCATGCCCGCCAGGCCCGCTGCTGCCCATCCCGGTAGCAAGGACTCCACTTGCGGCGTCTCCTTCGGATGGGCGAGAACCGGCAGACCTCCATATTGCCTAATCAGGCTGAAGGCCTCCTCCGGCGACATCTTGCGGCGTCCCGCGTAGGCGGGGCCGTCATTGCTGATGTAGCGGTCAAACGCCTCACGGATGCTGGAGACGTGCCCCGCCTCCATGAGCGCCTGGGCGATGTGGGGGCGGCCAATCGCGCCGTCACCGGCAATCTCCAGGACGCGCTCCCATGACACGGGCACGCCGAGGTTCGCGAGGTTCTCGACCATGCGCATGGCGCGGCCCATACGGTCGTCGCGGAACGAGGCCAGCGTTGCCTGCAACTCTGCGTTCTCAATATCAATGAGGTAGCCGAGGACGTGCACCTCGCCCTCCGGCACGTCTGTCGAGACCTCGATACCGGGGATGAGGGTCAGGTCCGGGTATTGTTCCGCTGCCGCCAGCGCCTCCGCCTGTCCGTCTGTGGAATCGTGGTCGGTTATCGCGAAATATGTGATGCCTGCCGCCGCGGCCTGGTGGACAAGCTCCGCGGGCGAAAGGAGACCATCCGAGACAGTTGAGTGCGTGTGAAGGTCAGAACTCATTCGGTGTCAGCGCAGTCCACCCGCCGGATGGAGGTGGCAAGACCGGTTGCGTCGTCTGTTTCGATAAGGACGGAATTGAATCTGCTGAGACCATCCCCCACATTAAGGCGAACGGGGATGCCGGTCAAGAATCGCTCCAGCACCGGGCCGGGATCGCTGCCGATGATGGAGTTGACAGCCCCGCACATGCCAAGATCAGTGACGAACGCCGTTCCTTTGGGCAGGACGCGGGCGTCCGCAGTGGCGACGTGGGTGTGTGTGCCCACGACGGCGCTCACGCGGCCGTCCACGTACCACGCCAACGCGCCCTTTTCAGACGTGGCCTCCGCGTGAAAGTCCACGACAATGGCGCGAGGCTGTTCGCTAAGGCCCGCAAGGAGGTCGTCCATCTTTGTAAACGGATCGTCGATCTGGACCGGCATGAATGTGCGCCCTTGCAAGCTAACGACGAGCGCGCCCTTGGCCATGACCGTTCCGCGTCCGGGGGCAGCCTTCGGATAGTTCAGGGGGCGCAGCACGGGAGTTTCCTCATCCATGTGCGGCATCATGTCCTTGTTGTCCCAGATGTGGTTTCCGGAGGAAATGACATCCACGCCTGCGTCGACCAGTTCTTTGACCACCTTGGGCGTGATTCCAAAGCCGGCAGCAGAGTTCTCGCCGTTGGCGACAACAAGATCAACGTCGTGCTCATCGCGCAAGCCGGGCAGGTACTTTTTGACGGCCTGCCGCCCAGGTCGCCCCACGAGATCGCCGATCATCAGGATGCGCATGGTGCGACAGTCGGCTCCTAGCGCGCGTACTCGACGGCGCGGGTCTCGCGGATAACCATAACCTTGATCTGTCCGGGGTATTCCATAGAGTCCTGGATTTTCTTGGTCATGTCACGGGCCATGCGCATGGCGGCAACGTCATCCACGCTGTCCGGAGCCACCATCACGCGTACCTCGCGCCCCGCCTGGATGGCATAGGCCTTGTCCACGCCGCCAAATCCCATGGCGATCTGCTCAAGGGTCTCAAGTCGCTTGATGTACTGCTGGGCGCTCTCCCGCCGCGCGCCTGGCCGCGCGCCGCTGATAGCATCCGCTGCGGCCACAACAAATGCGTCGACGCTCTTCCATCCCTCTTCGCCGTGATGATCACCGACGGCTCGAACAACCCGCTGATTGATCTTGTAGCGCTCAAGGAGGTCCGCGCCGACGGCCGCGTGCGGGCCCTCAACCTCGTGGGAAAGAGCCTTGCCGATGTCGTGCAGGAAACCGGCGCGGCGGCAGATATCCACGTTGGCGCGCAATTCTGACGCGAGCGACGCGGCGAGGTGTGCCGTCTCGATGCTGTGTTGGAGGACGTTCTGGCCGTAGCTGTAGCGGAACTTGAGGCGGCCCAGAGTCTTGACGAGATCGGGGTGGAGGCCCTGCACGCGGGCATCGTAGCAGGCCTCTTCGCCCGCCTTCTTGATGATGTCCTCCATCTCCTCCTGGGCCTTGACGACCAGCTCTTCGATGCGGGCGGGCTGGATGCGCCCGTCCTGTACGAGGCGGGAAACGGCCATGCGGGCGACCTCGCGTCGAACCGGATCAAATCCTGAGAGCGTGACGACCTCCGGCGTGTCATCCACGATGAGATTGACACCGGTGGCATTCTCAAGGGCGCGGATGTTGCGGCCCTCGCGGCCAATCAGCCGTCCCTTCATCTCGTCATTGGGGAGGGAGACGACGCTGGTGGTTAGCTCGGAGACGACCTCATTGGCGTAGCGCTGCATCGACTGCGCCATGATCTTGTAGGCGCGCTCCGTGGACTCTTCCAGCACGGCCTCTTCCATCTCACGCACACGGCGGGATGCCTCAATCTCGATTTCGCTCTCCAACTGACTGAGCAGCAGCTCACGCCCCTCGTCCATGGTGAGCTGGGAGACCCGTTCGAGTTCCCGGAGATGTTCGGAGTGCAGCTCGTCCACCTGTGTGCGGACGGCGTCAATTTCCGCTTCCTTCTCGTTGAGCTGGTGTTCCCGCTTCTCGAAATTGTCGAGACGGCGGTCAACCTGCTCCTCCTTGCGTTGAAGGCGTCGCTCTATGCGCTGGACTTCGGTGCGCTGCTCCCGCACCTCGCGCTCGGATTCGTCACGAACGCGTATGGCCTCCTGCTGGGCGCGGAGGAGGATTTCCTTGCTCTCGGTCTCGCTCTCCTCGATGCGGCGCTGAACCTCAAGGGAGGCGCCGCGGAGATTGCCAGACGCGATGATGCGCTGCAAGACGAAACCGGCCGCTGTGCCGGCAGCGCCAAGCAAGAGCACGAGAAAGACGAACAGGACAGGATTGATGGTCATGGTGATTCTCCCCGGGTTTATGGCGGTATGAAGTCCGCCTGCTGTGGTGTGTTTGCGTGAACAAAAGGCGGCGCCGAGCGGCGCCGCCAATCCGTGCGTTAGCTATAAATAGACAAAGAAAAAGGGGCGCGGTTATCCCACAGCCCCTTGTATCCAGAATTAAGTTCGAATATAGAGTCAGGTGACTTCCTCCGTGTCGTCGTCGACGGATGCCGGCATGAAGCCGTTGGCTTTGCCGTTATCGGAGGCGTGGCCACCGCGGATGTCCTGTTCAAGGGCATTGGCGATTTCCGCATTGGACTGGAGGAACGATTTGGCATTCTCGCGTCCCTGTCCGAGGCGTACGTCTCCGTATGAGTAAAAGGCTCCCGTCTTCTTGAGGAAACCGGCTTGCGTGCCGAGGTCAATGAGATCGGCCTCGCGGCTGATGCCATATCCAAACATGATGTCAAACTCGGCGACGCGGAAGGGCGGGGCCATCTTGTTCTTGACCACACGCGCGCGCAGGTGCAGACCCACGCTCTCCGTCCCCTGCTTGATGGTTTCCATGCGTCTCAAATCAATCCGAATCGACGAATAAAACTTCAACGCGCGTCCGCCGGGGGTGACCTCGGGGCTGCCAAAGAGGACACCGACCTTCTCACGGATCTGGTTGATAAAGATGACCGCCGTCTTCGAACGATGGGTGGTTCCTGTCAGTTTCCGCAGGGCCTGGGACATCAGGCGGGCCTGCAGGCCCACGTGCATATCTCCCATGTTCCCGTCAATCTCAGCCTTGGGCACCAGCGCCGCCACGCTGTCAATGACGATGGCATCCACTGCGGCGCTCCTTACCAACGCCTCTGTGATGTCCAACGCCTGTTCCGCGTTGTCCGGCTGGGAGATCAGCAGGTCGTCCACGTTGATGCCGCAGGCGGCGGCGTACGTGGGATCCATTGCGTGCTCGGCGTCGATATACGCCACCGTGCCGCCCTGCTTCTGCGCGCCGGCGATGATGTGCTGCGCCAGCGTGGACTTGCCGGACGACTCCGCGCCGTAGATCTCCGTGATGCGTCCGCGCGGAATGCCGCCGATGCCAAGCGCGAGGTCAAGAGAGAGAGAGCCGGTGGGGATGACATCCACGTCAAAGCGTCCGGCGGAATCGCCGAAACGCATGAGGGAGCCTTTACCGAAGCTGCGCTCGATAAGCGTCAGTGCCTGCTCGAGCGCCTTTTCCTTCTCGGTCACCATTTTTTCCGCGCTTTTTGTGGCTGTTGCAACTGCCATGATACCATTCCTCCCCGTTGCTGCTCAATCTGGCCGAGGCCGAGCGAACGTGTGTAGATGAACGCTTGTTCTGAGTGTAGCACATCTGTGTGAGGGTGGTAAGCTTGTCAAACAATCAATCTTGATGCCGCCCACGGCGGCGGGGGTTAGGAGGAACCATTACATGGCTGAGTACGAGAACGTGCTGTATGAGCGGCAGGGCAAGGGTGTGGTTATCACGCTGAATCGCCCCGCCCAGATGAACGCATTCAACCTGGGGCTGCGGACAGACGTGCATGCGGCTTTCGACGAGGCGGAGCAGGACCCGGATGTTCGCTACATCATCCTGACGGGTGCGGGCCGGGCATTCAGTGCAGGCGCGGACCTGGCGCTGGGCGCGGGTGGCGGGAATTCGGACACCGTGTGGCCGTACGGCCTGCAGGAAGGGCAGTCGGTCGCCTCGTTCCTTGATCAGTGGCGCACGCAGGACAGGACGGGCATCCGCCGTCTGATGCACATGTGGGAGTTGACGACGCCGATCATCGGCGCGATCAACGGATGGGCGCTGGCGTGGGGCTCCTGGTACGCGCTGACGACGCATATCACGATTGCATCCGAGAATGCGGTGTTCGGCCAGCCGGAGATTCGCCATATCTCCAACACGAACTTCATCTGGACGCTGCTGGCCGGCTACAAACACGCGCTGCGCTACGGCTTGACGGGTGACCACATCGACGCCCAGGAAGCGCTACGGATTGGCCTTGTGAACAAGGTTGTCCCGCACGAGGACCTGATGGAGGAGTGCACGTACATCGGCGAGCGCATCGCGCTGGTCAGCCCTGAGACTGTGAAGATCAACCTGGCCGTCGCGACGCAGGGCCTGAACATGATGGGCTTCCACAATGCGTGGAACCTGAACGCGGAGCTGTCCGCCCTGGCGCACACCTCTCAGCGCGAGGACTTCAAGCGCAAGATGGAGGACGCGGGCAAGGAGGGCGGCTTGAGAGCATACCTGCAGGAGCGGGACGGCCCCTTCCAGCCGGAGCCGTTCGGGCCGAGGTCTGCCGCTGCGCGGGACTAACATTTCATCGACTGAGATGGAAAGCGCCCCTCCGCTTATGAGCGGAGGGGCGCTTATGTTTGTGCGGTGCCTACTCCCTGGCGTCGACACGGGGCAGAACGCTATCCCAGCGGAGAATCCCCGTGTCCGAGGTGACGAGTTGATGGCCCCCAAGGGCCGTCGCGACGATGATGCGGTCGGCAGGATCACCAGGCAGGCCGATTAGCGCACCGGCGCGGGCGGCGATTTCACCATCGACGGGGATTTCGACTAGCCCCTGCGCCAAGAGTTCCAGGCGCCAGTCGAGCACGTCCTCCGGGAACTCAAGACGGCCTTTGTCCAGCAGCATCGAGACTTCCCAGAACGTGATTGCAGAAACGGCGAGATCACGATCTTGCAGGGCCTCTTCAATGGCCTGATGAGCGCCATTACCCAATTTGGAGTCGGCTGTCCAGTGCCAGACTAGCGCCTGCGTGTCCGCCAGAAGCATTATTGGCCGTCAATGAGGCCCTGTTCGGCTTGCCAGACGACATCCATAGGCTCGTCCAGGTCGCCGAGTATTCGCATCCTGTCGCGTCCCTTGCCATAGAGGGTCTGTCGCTGCTTCTGGTGCGGCGTGAGCTTGGCGACGGGTTTGCCGTTCTTGGTGATGATGATCTCCTCGCCGGACTCCGCCACCTCATCCATGAGCTTCAGGCACGTGGCCTTGAACTCGGACGCCTTGATGGTGCGGGGAGCACCGGAGGTTCCTGCTGGTGTAGTCATTTGGTCACCTCTCAGAGGCCAGTCTAGCAGGTTACGTGACTATGGTCATGACCATGGTCATATTGTTGCTCATCCGCGTCCTTGCGGGTTGCTCGCCTTGGCGTAAATCCCCCGCGCGGTCTCTTCTCTCCATGTCTCTCCTAACAGAACAGTTGACACGTTACGATTTGAGGAGTATACCGTCCGTGTACAGCGGGTCGGGGACCCGAAAGGGACGGCAGAGTTGCCCGGCCTGCGAAGGAGGGCGGCATGTTTGGAAGCCTTCATATCGGGGCGGTTCTCTCCCAGGGGGCGCTACCCGTCTTCAATGTACCGGCGGGCTCCACTCGTGAGCCCAGCCCGCCTCCCGCAAAGCCTTCACACCACTTTGCCGAAGAGGATCTCGAACGCCCGACGGACGTGTCGGCGCTGGCGCTCTTCACCGATACAGGTATCGCAAGTGCTCCACCCGCCGCTCACAACGTGCGCAGGAACTCCGAGCGTGACTTTGTCGATGAGATCGACGAGATTCACGAATTGGATTTGGTCGAGCCCTTCAATGCGGCGCTTGCTTCCACCGAGGAAGAGGCGCTGCCGGTGTGGGTAGAGCCGCCATCGAAAGAGATCTATACCCTCACGGGGCTTGAGTTGAACTAGGATCGATGGCCCCCGCGTGACTCGAGCGGGTCACGCGGGGGCGGCGGCTTTCCTTTGCGTCAGCGCGTTTGCATGGCCTACGCTTGACGCATGATTCGGGTCGTCAATTGGAATGTGCAGTGGGCGACGCCGCGATCAGTTCGCACACCCGAGATTATTCGCCGCATAGACGCCCTCGGGCCCGAAGTTGTGTGCCTCACTGAGACACATGACCAACTTCTTTCACGCGAGGGCTACTCGATCAGCGCGCAGCCTGACTACGGCTATGGCGACCGAGGAGCCCGCCGCAAGGTGATGCTCCGGTCGCAGCAGCCATGGCGAGATGTAGATAACCTCGGCCACAAATCGCTGACGCCCGGGAGATTTGTTTCAGGCATTACCGAGACCTCCATTGGCGAGGTCATGGTGATGGGAATCTGCATCCCTTGGTTCGGTTCACGAACGGAGGCCCGACGGGGCGCGGACCGCAAGGAGCGATGGGAAGACCATCAACAATACCTGGCTGCTCTGACCGAGGTTCTTGCCGGGCAAGCCCTACGCCCCACAATCGTGATGGGCGACTTCAACCAGGTCATCGGGCAGGGCGCCCGCGCGCCTGTCCACCTCAGAGAGGCCCTCAAGAAGGCCTTTTCACCGACAATGACAATCGCGACGGCAGACATCGCCTTCGAAGGACGCAGGAACATCGACCATATCGCCCTGAGCAAGGACTTGGTTTGCAATTCGGTAGAGCCAATCAGCAACATCCACGATGGCACGAAGCTCTCGGACCACTACGGGGTCACCGCGGCGGTCTCTCCTGTACCATCAAACGGTTGCTCGAAAGCCTGACGCATTGCCAGAGTATGGAATGTAAGGATATTATAGAGAAAGTAGTGTTTACTACACTAAGTAAGGAATACTGACAAGAGATGATTGAATCGAGCATTACGTCAAAGGGTCAGATGACCCTGCCCAAGAAGGTGAGAGAGGCGCTATCCATCGAGCCGGGTGACCGCGTCCGGTATGTCATCGAGGGCGAGCGAGTAAGGATCCTGCCGGTTCGCCCGATCAGTCGCCTGTACGGGATTCTTCCGTACAACGGCCCTCCGGTGACGCTAGAGGACATGGATCGCGCAATAGCCACGAGTGCATCCGACCAGTGATCAGCATTGATACAAACGTCCTTATCCGCTACCTGGTGCGGGACGATGCCGGACAGGCGCAGGCGGCGCGAGTCCTGCTGCAGGGTCTGAACGCAGATAACCAGGGCTTCGTCAGTCGCGAGGTTGTGGTTGAGGTTGTGTGGGTTCTTGAGCGCGCTTATGGATTCACGCGAAGCCAGATTGCGGACGTTGTGTCGGAATTGACGACGACGGAGGGCCTTGTGATGGAGTCGTCGGACGATGTTGCGCAGGCCGCCTATGTCTACGGTCAAGGGGGAGCGGACTTTGCCGACCTGATGATTCTTGCGGCGGCGCATCGCGTGGGCGCCACGCCGCTGTACACTTTTGACCGCAGGCTGTCCCGGTTGGATGGGGCAGCCCTTGTCGGAGAGTAACAGAATGATTCGTGTTGTCAGCTGGAATATCGCCGGACGCCTTGATCCTTGGCGGGAACTCGTCAAGATGGATGCCGATGTTGCGCTCTTGCAGGAAACAGGACAGCCGCCAGCCGATGTTCACGGCGTGGAAATCGGCCCGAAAGAGTCATTTGACTCGCGGCACTGGAACTCTGACTGGTGGGAGGGGCGCGGGTGGAAAAATCTCTTTGCTAATCCGCCGACGGTTGTGAAACTCTCGGATCGCGTGGATGTTGAGTGGTTTACGCAAATTGGCCCCGGATGGACGGGAAATAGTGAAGAGTTCTCTGTTAGCGGCATCGGCACGATTACGGCTGCGCGCGTCACACCGAAGGATGGTTCGGTTGAGCCAATCATCGCCGTCTCTATGTATGGGCGGTGGTTGGGACCGCATCCCAGCACCGGATCGTCGTGGATATATGGGGACGCTTCTGTGCACCGAATCATCTCCGATCTTGCGGCGTTCATCGGTCATGAGAATCCCGGCACGCATCGTATTGTGGCGAGCGGTGATTTAAACATCTTCCATGGATACGGTGACAACGGTGATCCGTATTGGGAGGCGAGATACCGCTCTGTGTTTGACCGCATGAACGCCATTGGACTGGAGTTCATCGGGCCGCAGGCTCCGAATGGACGGCAAGGGGAGGTGCGCCTGCCAGGCGAGCCACCGGATTCCCGAAACGTCATTACGTACTCGCATAACAACAACCCGGCAGTGACCGACAACAGGCAGCTCGATTTCGCCTTTGCCTCTCGCGGGTTCCATGAATCCATCAACGTCCGCGCCCTGAACGAAGTGGACGAGTGGGGGCCGAGCGACCACTGCCGGATACTGGTTGAGATTGATGGGTAGAGGCGCGAGAGACAACGTCGATGCGGAGGGAGAATGACGATTAGCGAAAACGATAGTCTGCTGAGTTTCGTCGTGTTGAAGCACACGCAAGGGCCAGAAGATGCGGCTACAGACGCGCTCCGCTTCATTCTGTCGCGCTCGGAATCTGCTATGAACGCGATGGCCGAACTTCTAGGCGATGCTGGAGAACCGTTGCCGATTACGAAGGCGACAACTCAGGAGTCCCTTGAAATATCTGGCGCCTCCCCAGATATGTGGCTGCGCGACTCAGGTGACAATTTGACGGCATTCGTCGAGTCCAAGTTCTGGGCACCATTGACACGCCACCAACCCGTCACGTATTGGCAGGCGCTGCCAGAACACAGACGGACCGTGCTGCTGTTCCTGGCTCCCCAGAGTCGCGTAAACGATGGCTACCTGTGGGATGAGTTGGTAAGTCATTTGCGGGACGCGGGCCATGAACTGGGAACTGCTATTCGGGATGAGGACGTAATCTCAGCGCCTGCTACTGCCGCTCCGCGCATCCTGATGCTGACCAGTTGGGAGCACTTACTTGGACTGATGGCGGAGAAGGCAGAGCGGGATGGCGATGTCAAGGCAGCATTTGAAATAGCCGAACTAAAGATGCTTGCAATCAAGGCTGCGGAGGGTGTTTCAGATGACAAGAATGAGACAATCAAGCAAGTAACCGGGGATATAGTGGATCGCTTGGTGCATGCAGGCTGGGCGAACAGCGACGGGCTATCGTGGGGGGCGGGATACGGTTACTTTTGTAGATACCTGCTGTTGAGTGGAGCATGGGCTTGGCTTGGAAGAATCGACGAGGCCCTGGAGCAGATGCCTGAGACACCATTGTGGCTCTGCTTCTACTACGATAGCGATGATCGCGCCCCTGTAAGCGCGGCTGAAGTGCGCACCAGGCTGGGAGACAAGGTCTATCCTGGAACCGAATTGCAACGTTGGGCAGAAGTAATGGTGCCCATTACGTTACCGCCGGGTGTAGATCTTCGATCAGCTCGTGACGCCATCGTGACCGAACTTGAATCCATCGCCAAGCTCATTGACCCTGATGGGCCGACGTATCGTCGGTAACCATCATGACCATACCCACTCCAGAAGATTGGCTTGCTGTGTTTGAGGCGTCGCCGTCGTTGGCGGGGGACGAGAGGCTGCGAGAGCATGTCCGGCAGCGGTTTCACGGGAAGTACCTGGAGACGATTATGCGGGCGCGCAACGATATGGCAGCGGATCGCGCGTGGGAGGGGTTCTATTTCTGGATGGTCTTTCCGGAGACGAATCGCAAGCCGTTCGAGATTCCGCCGGAAGAGGCCAACGCTCTGTTGGAGTCGTTGAAACCGCTGGTGGCGCAGTTGCGTGAGGGACTGCGCGGGAATGACGAGGGCCCTTCGACAAGCTCAGGGTGAACGGGGCGGCGGCGGAGGATGATAGGGCCGTTCGACAAGCCTAGGGTGAACGGGAAGGCGCCGGGAGATGACAGGGGCCCTTCGACAAGCTCAGGGTGAACGGGCTGGTGTCGGCCGTTCGGCAAGCTCAGGGTGAACGGGGCGGCTAGCCAAGCTTGAACGGCAAACCGCGGATCTTCTTGCCGGACGATAGCTGCTTCATCATCTTGCGCATCTCGCCAAACTGATTGAGCAGGCGGTTCACGTCTGCGGGCTGCGTGCCGCTGCCCCGCGCAATGCGCTTGCGGCGGCTGCCGCCGATGATCTCCGGCCTCTGCCGTTCCTCCTGCGTCATGGACAGCACGATGGCCTCCACGCGCTTGATTTGCTTCTCGTCGAACGCGTCGGCTGAAACCTTGCCCTTGATCTGGTTGAAACCGGGAATCATGTCGACGAGGTTCGCCATGCCTCCCATGTTGCGCAGCTGGTTCATCTGCTCCAGGAAATCGTTGAGGTCGAAGCTGGCGGTGCGGAGCTTGCGCTCCATCTCCTGCGCCTTTTCCTCGTCAATGGTCTGCTGCGCCTTCTCGACGAGTGTGACGACATCGCCCATGCCGAGGATGCGTCCCGCAAGCCTGTCCGGGTAGAACGGCTCCAGGGCGTCCATGCGCTCGCCGACGCCGATGAACATGACGGGCAAGCCGGTGACGGACGTGATGGAGAGGGCCGCGCCGCCGCGCGCGTCGCCGTCCATCTTGGTGAGCACGAGGCCGGTCAACGGCACTTGCCTGTGGAATTCCTCAGCGGCGTTGACGGCGTCCTGGCCGGTCATGGCATCGACGACGAGCAGAACCTCGGCGGGATTGAGCGCCTTGCGCACGTCTGCCAATTCTTTCATCAGTTCGTCGTCAACCTGCAGCCGTCCACCGGTGTCAAAGATGTGCCAATGGGCATTCGCATCGCGGGCGGCGGCGAGGGACGATTTGGCGACGGCGACGGCGTTTGAGTTCCCCGGCTCCGCGTGGACGGGCACGTTGATCTGGCTGCCTAGCGCGGTCAGCTGCTCGATGGCGGCCGGACGGCGCACGTCGCCCGCGCCGAGCGAGACGGCCTGCCCCTGCTGCATGAGGTTGGAGGCGAGCTTGGCAGCGGTCGTCGTCTTGCCGGAGCCCTGTAAACCGACGAGGAGGATGGTGGCGGGGCGGCTACCGCCAGCGTCGAGCGTGCGGTTTTCTTTGCCAAGAACGTCCGTCAGTTCCTCCTGCACGATCTTGATGATCTGCTGGACGGGCGTGACGGACTGAAGGACCTCCTCACCGACGGCGCGGTCGCGGATGCTCTGTTGGAGGCTGCGTACCACGCGCAGGTTGACGTCGGCCTCAAGCAGGGCGCGGCGGACCTCGCGCAGCGCCTCTTCAACGTCTGCCTCCGTGATGCGGCCGCGGCCGGAGAGTTTGTTGAATACGCCGGTCAGTCGTTCTGTAAGTGCTTCAAACATGGTGCTTTAAGTGTAACTGGTGCGGAGGACGCCCACGCCGAAATGCGGAAGACCAACTCTTGAATACCTCAAGTCGGATCGCGTACCGAGAAAAAGAATGGAGCGGGCGATGGGGATCGAACCCACGACATTCTGCTTGGGAAGCAGACACTCTACCACTGAGTTACGCCCGCTCGTGTTGGCGCGCCGTACATGGATGATGCGGCGTAGAACTATGTATGCGCTCACCGTAGAGGAATGTCAAGGCGCGGCAGTTGCCCGCTTTGGAGAGTGGGCACATTATGGGTTAGGTATTCCATGGAAAGCGGCGCTTGGGGGTTCAGAGCGGTGGATGTGGAAACGTTCAACGGCTTGTTGTCGCGACGGGGCGGCCTGGAGCACCCGTGGAGCAGCGTTGCGCCGATGCCGGAGGGCACGATTGGGTTTGGCGCAGGCGTGCCCGATCCCGAGACGCTGCCGCTGGAGCAGCTCGATGAGGCGGCGCGAGCCGTTATCGCAGAGGAGGGCATCGCTGCGCTCCAATATGGCTCGTCGATGGGCGATATCGCCCTCCGAGAACAGATCGCGGAACGAGTTACGAGGCTGCACGGAGTCGAGACGCCGCCTGAGCACGTTGTCATCACGACGGGCGCATCGCAGGCATTGGACAGTGTCTGCGCTACGTTCATCGACCCCGGCGACGTTGTGATCACGGAGAATCCGACATTTACGGGATCGCTGTGGACGTTCCGGGCGCACGGCGCGCGACTCGTGCCCGTTTCGTCCGGCCCGAACGGACTGGACATCGATGAACTTGAGCAGACCCTCTCAGACCTGCGCGCGGCGGGTGACCACCCCAAGCTGATCTATCTCACGCCCGATTATCAGAACCCCACCGGCGTTCAGATGCCGACCATACTGCGCAGGCGGCTGGTCGAACTTGCGGCGAATGCCGGTTGCCTCATCGTTGAGGACGCGGCGTATGCAGAGGTAGGAATCGACGGCATTGATGCGCCGTCATTGCTGTCTCTCGCTCCGGAGCAGACGGTGCAGGTGGGCACGTTCAGCAAGGTGATCGGCCCGGGACTGCGGATCGGTTGGCTCACGGGTTCGCCTCACGCCGTTCAGCACGCGGCGGCCAATCGCACGGACATGGGTACGAGCGTGACACTGTCCCGGATGCTGGCGCGATTCCTGGCCAATGATGAGCTTGATCCGCATCTCAACAGGGTGCGCGAAGTGTACCGGCGCAAGCGCGTCGCGTTTACCCTTGCGGCTCGGGAGAACCTTGGCCCGATGGCGCAGTGGACCGCTCCCGCGGGCGGGTTCTTCTTCTGGCTTGAGGCGAACAAAGACCTGAATGTGCAACGGCTGTGGGAACTCGCGCGTGAGGAGCGAGTGTCCTTCGCTCCCGGATTCCGGTTCTTCGTCGAGGATGAGCCGCCCATGCAGTTCATGCGGTTCGCGTTCAGCGAAGTATCCGTTGATGACATCGGCGAGGGGCTGAGACGGCTTGGCCGCGCAGTCGAGCGCCTGGAGGACGAGAGCCAGAGGCGGCTTTTCTAGTTCGGATTTGCCAGCCGCCGCGCTGTAGTGATGAAGCCGGTGTGGGCGACCATGCGGTGGGCGGGGCGGAGTGTGTTGGGGCCCGCGTCCCACGAGCGCAAGGCGATTTCAAACTGTTCGATCAGGTCGAATACGGGATCGGCTTCCAGGTCTTGCCAGAGTCGGTGCAGCTGCAAGGTCGTCGGTACAAAGGCCAAGAAGATCCCGCCCGGCCGCATCGCATTCCGGGCGTGGGTAATGACACGCGAGGGCTCCGGCAGGTCCAGCACAACCCGGTCGACGTCCTTTTCCTCGATGCCGTCCGCGTAGATGTCGGACACATGGACGGTAAGTCGGTTGGCAGAGTCATCGGGCAGAAAGTCAGAGACGTTGCGCTGCGCCAGCGCCGCGAAGTCCTCACGGGTCTCATAGGAATAGACGTGGCCGGATTCGCCAACGGCCTGCAGCAGCGCGATCGTCAGCGCGCCTGAGCCGATGCCCGCTTCGACCACACTTGCCCCTGGGCGGATATCCGCATAGGTGAGAATCGGGCCGATGTCCTTGGGGTAGATGGGTGTTGCGCCGCGCTTCATCGTCAGGATGTAATCGGCGAGCGTGGGTCGCAGCGCGAGGTAGACGCCGCCGCGCTGAGAGGTCCTGAACTCGCGGCCCTCCGGCTGCCCGATCATGTCGTTGTGTTGGATGATGCCGGCGTGGGAGTGGAACTCGCCGCCCTCTTTGAGTGTGATGAGGTACTTTCTGCGCTTCCGGTCTGTGAGCAAAACGAGGTCACCGGCGCGGAACGCGCCCGCCGCTGTTTGTGAGTTATCGGGTTGGCTGGTCATACAGAATTATGGGCAAAGAAAAAGCCCCGGCAACGACCTATTTTCCACAGAGGGCTGCCCCTCCAGTATCGTCGGCGCTGAAACGTTTCACTTCCGTGTTCGGGATGGGAACGGGTGGGTCCGCTTCGCCAGAGTCACCGGGACATCGACCATATTACAGCATTGAGGGTGTGTGGGGTAGGGCGTATACCCGTTCGCGGTGAGCCTGTCGAACCGCGTCAGATGTTCACACTTCGACAAGCTCAGAACGAACGGAGCGTTTGGCGCTATCCGAACAAGCCATGTATGATTGGCCGAAAGCCAAGCGATGGGGGACAGGGGACGCCGGCGGCTTGGCCGTGATCTCCCGCCGTATGCGTTCCACGAGGGTAGCTCCGATGCCGATTTTCAGATACGGCCGATGGGATAACACACAGGAGCCTTTCGGCGCAGCGCCGGAAGACCTGATGGAGGCCATTTCGGACGACCTCGCCACCCACGGAGACATCCGCCGCGCCCTGCGCCGCATGATGATGCGCGGCTACGACATGCAGGACGGCCAGAATATCGACGGCATTCGCCAGATGACTGAGCGTCTCCGCCAACAGCGCCAGAACTACCTCGACCGCTATGACCTCAACTCCGTGCTGGACGGCATCCGCGAGAAGCTACAGGAGATCCGCGACCTGGAACGGGACACCCTCGAACAGCGGATGCAGGAGGCCCACGATGCGATGCGGGATTCTCCTGATTCCGAACAGGACGGCGGTGGCGCGCCATCGGAATCACAGGACAGTCAATCCCCTCAACAGGACTCGGATAACATGCAGTCTGGCTCAGGTCGGCAGGCTGCAGAAGAAGAGCTTCAACGATTCCTGGAGCAACTCGAACGGGAGCTCGGTTCTCGGCAGAACCAGGAAGACTCTGATGCCGATTCAGACTCAGGGCAGCAGTCCGGCCAACAGCCCGGCGGCCAACAGGGCGATCAACAGCAGGGCTCGGGGCAGCGCTCACAGCGCGGGCAGGGCATGGACCGCATGACGGCGCAGGCGTTGGAGAACATGGCCCAGCGCAAGATGGACTTCATGGACTCGCTGCCCAACGATCCCGGCGGGGCCATCAAGGAACTCAGCGATTACGACTTCATGGATGAAGAGGCGCGGGAGAAGTTCCAGGAGCTGCTGGATTCGCTCCGTCAACAGGCCGCGCAGTCCTATATGCAGAACATGATGCAGCAGATGCAGAACATCACGCCTGAGCAGATGGAAGCGAACAGGCAGATGATGCGCGACCTGAACGACATGCTGCGCGACTACGCCCAGGGCAACGAGCCGAACTTTGATGAATTCATGGACAAGTGGGGCCAGATGTTTGGCGACGATCCGCCCCGCGACATCGACGAGCTGCTTGATCGCCTGATGGAGCAGATGTCACAGTTCCAGTCGTTGATGGACAGCCTGCCGGAGGACATGCGGCAACAGCTTCAGGAAACGATGGAGGCGGCGCTCAATGACCCTGAACTGATGCAGGAGATGGCGGAACTCTCCTCGCTGATGGAATCCCTGATGCCCATGCAGGAGATGCGGCAGAACTACCCGTTCGCCGGTGATGAGTCGTTGTCATTGCAGGAAGCCATGCGCCTGATGGACCAGCTTCAGCAGATCGATGATCTTGAGGCGCAGCTGCGGGGCGCCGAGCGCCGCGGCGACATCGACGAAATCGACCGGGAGCAGGTGGAGAATCTCATCGGTGAGGACGCCGCGCGCGATCTTGATTGGCTCCGCCAACTCCAGGAACAGCTCGAAAAGGCGGGTTACATCCGCAAGAACGGCGACAAGCTGGAACTGACGCCCCGCGGCATCCGCAAGATCGGTGAAAAGGCCCTCAAGGATATCTTTAACCGGCTGCGGAGCGCCGGGATCGGCGCGCATGAGATGCGCAAGAACGGCCTCTTCGGCGAGAAGGACGAGGAGTCCACGAAGATCTATGAGTTCGGGGACCACTTTGACGTCCACATGTCGCGGACGGTGAAGAACGCCGTGATGCGGAGCGGCCCCGGCACTCCGCTTACTATCGCCCCCGATGATTTCGAGGTCTATCGCGACGAGGCGCTGACGCAGGCGAGCACCGTGATCCTGCTGGACCAGAGCCGCTCAATGGCAATCAGTGGCAGCTTTGATGCCGCCAAGCGGATGGCGCTCGCCCTCCACACGCTCATCAAGATGCAGTTCCCCCGCGACAACCTGTACGTGGTCGGATTCGCCGACTATGCGTGGGAACTCAAAGGCGATGAACTGGTCAAGGCGACGTGGGGCGGCTATTCCCCCGGCACCAATATGCAGCACGCGCTAATGATTTCACGCCAGCTGCTCAATAAGCACCGCTCCAGCACGCGGCAGGTGATTATGGTTACGGACGGCGAGCCGACGGCACACCTGGAGGGCGGCACACCCTACTTCACGTACCCGCCAAGCCAGCGCACCATCGACATGACGCTGCGTGAGGTCAAACGCTGCACGCAGGAGGGAATCACCATCAACGTCTTCATGCTGGAGATGGCGTATTACCTGGTTAACTTCGTGCGGCAGATGACACGGCTCAACCGCGGGCGCGCCTTCTTCACGCAGCCTGACAAGCTGGGGCAGTACGTGCTCGTCGATTACCTCAACAACAAGCGCAGCGCCATCGCCTCCTGATGCCTGTTCTCATCTCACGTATTACGGCATGACTATCGACGGGGATACTGATCTCGGACGCATTGCCGCTGCGCTGGAAGAGTCCGCCGAGCTTGCCAGCACGTTCTCACCGTCCTCCGTCTATGTACAACACAAGGGCTGGGACGGCCCGGTGACGGAGGCCGACCACGCCCTCGATGAACTCTTGCACAAGGCGCTCGTTCGTCCCGGCGAGGGATGGCTGTCTGAGGAAACGCACGATGATGGGCATCGCATCGGCATGGAGCGTGTTTGGGTGGTCGATCCCATCGATGGCACGCGAGGCTTCCTCGAAGGACGGCCCGAGTGGTGCGTGTCGGTTGGATTGTCTGTCGACGGCGAAATCACTGCCGCGGGAATCCTGAATCCGTGGGCGAATGAGGCTTATCTGGCAGAACGCGGCGGCACTACCACGCTAAACGACGAAACTACGCGCGTGAATGACCACGAAGAATTGACGTCCAACGTCACCGTCCTCGCCTCCCGCACCGAAGTTCGATGGGGCATGTGGAATCGCTTTCGGGGCGAGCCGTTCAAGGTGCATATGATTGGCTCTATCGCGTACAAGATGGCGCTTGTCGCCGCGGGCAAGGCGGATGCCGTAATCAGCCTTGAACCGAAGAATGAATGGGATGTTGCCGCGGGCGCGTTGCTCGTAGAGGCGGCGGGCGGCGTGGTGACGGATGCGAGTGGATACCCCATGCAGTTCAACCGGCGGGACACGTTGCTTGACGGTGTAATCGCGGCCGGACCGAATACCCATGCCGCAATCAGGGAGTTGATGACCCGCCGCCCCACGCAGTCCACGAATCTCTGGACGCCGGGATAAAACTAGGATGTCTGGATTCCCGCTTTCGCGGGAATGACGGAGGTGGAATTCGCCCTTCGACAGGCTCAGGGTGAACGGATGGGGGATTGAGGTACGCCCGCACGGGGCGTTAAGTGACTAGTGTCAAGTGGTTCAACCGGGGCCGTGGGTGTGGCCTGCGTGACCGCCGTCACCACCCCCGGCCATACCGGGAAATCCGAAATCGAGATTCGAACTGCTGCTTGCCAACCCGAACATCGAGATGACCTTCTGCGTATCAGTGGAGCCGCAGCCCGGGCACTCAACCTCGCCCGGCTCCGCGTTGATGTTGCGGGTCAGTTTCTCGAAACGGCCATCACAGGCGTGGCACTCGTACTCGAAGAGGGGCATTGTTCAGGCTCGCCGATTCCCGGGCATTGATCCCGTTGCGTGCCGGCTTAGGCGATGCAGCGGAACGGGTCGTCCGGCCGCACGCGTTGGGGCTTGGGCATCTCGAATTGGGGAGCGTTGTTCTGCCAGACGCCCGTGACGCCAACTGCAGACATCTTGCGCTCAACGTCTTCGCTCTCACAAGAGGGGCAGGTTACGCCGACGGGCGTGTTGTACCCGCGAACGAACTTATCGAAGCCGTTGCCGCATGTCTTGCAACCGTATTCAAAGATAGGCATTTTGCTTGTGCCTCCGTATAGCGGATTATAGTCGCCACAATTATCGGGGGCAACTCAAGCGCGAGGAAAGACGGGCAAGGGGTGCCCCGCGTCGATGCGAAGGCTCACCCGCGCCCCAACCTCGATAGCGGTCGCGTGGGAGGCCATGGCGCGGCACACAACCCCCGAATCCAATTCCACGTTATAGGCGTAAAATGCTCCGCTGAAAATCCGCCCAATAACGCGACCGTTCCCAATGTCATCCGCGCTGATAGACAGGTCCTCCGGCCTCACCATCAAGTCCATGTCAGTCTTGTCATCAAGCGCCAACGCGCCGCTCACTTCTACTTCGCCCAGCTCCGTCAACACGCGCGATTCAACTGCCGTCGGCTCCGCCGGAATGAAGTCGGCCTCGCCGAGAAACGCGGCAACGAAGCGATTGACGGGGCGATGGAATGCCATGTCCGGCACTCCGACCTGCTGGATGCGCCCCCGATCCATGACAGCGATGACATCACCCATGGACAGCGCCGCCTCCTGATCATGTGTCACGAACACCACCGTGATGCCCGCCTCATGCAGGATTTCCCGTACCTCCAGCTGCAAGCGGGCGCTCAGGTTGGGATCAAGATTTGAGAACGGCTCGTCCATCAGGAGAATCTTGGGCGCAGGCGCGAGCGCGCGGGCGAGAGCCACCCTCTGCCGCTCGCCGCCGGAAAGCTCATGAGGGCGGCGGTTGCGGCGGTCGGAAAGGTTGACGAGATTGAGCAGTTCATCAATGCGCTCCTCGCGGTTGGGAGCGTCGCGCTGCAAGCCGTAGGCGATGTTGGATTCCACCGTCATGTGCGGGAAGAGGGCATAGTCCTGGAACACAAATCCGACGCTGCGGTATTCCGGCTGCACGAAGACATCTTTCCCCGTGACCGGCCTGCCGTCGACCTCGATTGTGCCGCCGTCGGGGCTTTCAAGCCCCGCAATAACGCGCAAGAGTGTGGTCTTGCCACAGCCGCTTGGGCCAACGAGCGCGAGAATCTGCCCCTCCGTGACCTCAAGGGAAACATCATGCGCTCCCGCGCCGGAAGGTGCGTATTGCTTCGTCACCCCAACGCAACGAAGCATGACGCGGGGAGGCTGTTCGCTGTTTGTCATGCTTGCGGGCTCCTGCCTCGGCCGATAAGGAAAAACATCGGAACTGCGGAAATTGCGATGAGCAACAGGGCGGGCAGGGCGGCCTGAGCGAAGTACGCCTCTGAACTCGCGGCCCAGATCGTCGTTCCCAAACTGCTGAAATCAAGCGGGCTTAAGAGCAAGGTCGCAGGAAGCTCCTTCATTGCCGTGAGGAATACCAGCGCGCCTCCGGCCAGGATGCCGGGACGCAACAATGGCACTGTAATTGTACGGAAAACCGTGAGCGGGCGATGGCCAAGAGTCCGCCCCGCCTCCTCCACTCGTGGATTGACCTGCAAAAGTGATGTCCGCAGCGGCCCCATCGCTATCGGCAAGAAGAGGATGACGTATGCCAGGACGAGCATCACGTGCGTCTGGTAGAGGGCGGGAGCGACCCGCGAGCCGAAGAAGACCAAAGCGAGGGCTATGACGATGCCCGGCAGGGCAAAGCCAACGTGGCTGATACGGTCGATGAACGTACTGAATCGCCCGGGGAATCGCACGGCAAGAACGACGATGGGCAGGGCGACAAAGACCCCGGCGACCGCCGCCAACGACGACACCAACGCCGAATTGATTGCCGGGCCCCACACCGCGCTTAGCTCTTCTCCCGCGCCGATGCCGCGAACCAGCCAGAACAACAAGACAGCCATCGGAACAAGCAGCGCAAAGACACCAACGAGCGAGCACAGTCCCAATGCCGGATACTTCCATGGACCGAGCGGGACGGACGGCGAGTCTGCTCCGCCCATCTCCGCTTGGTGCGTCTCCTCCATCGGGCGGTCGCCGTGCGCCGTCGTTTCCGTCAGGAACAGCACAACCGCAAGTCCGAGGAGGACAAGTGAGAGAGCCGCCGCAGCCGTGCGGTCAACATAGCTCGTGTACTGGAGATAGATCGCCCACGTGAACGTCTCATAGCGCATCAAGGACACCGCGCCGAAGTCGCTGATTGTGTAGAGAGCGACCAGAAGGCTGCCGGAGGCCAGCGCGGGCCGCATCTGCGGCAGGGTTACGCGGAGAAACGTCTCCCACGGCCCCTTGCCCAGGGTTCGGGAGGCTTCTTCCAGCGCTCGCCCCGAACCCCTCAGCGCCGCGCGAACCGTTAGCAGCGTGTACGGGTACGACACGAGAATCAGCACGATAGCCGCTCCGGGCAGGCCGTAGAACGACGGTATCTCCTGTATGCCGAACGGTTCCGCGAAGATCCGCTGGACCATGCCGCGCGGCGCATAAACGGAGATGAACAGGAAGGCCATGATGTAGCTGGGGATGACGAGAGGGAGCACCGTCACTATGCTCCACACCCGCCTGAATGGCAGATCCGTGCGCTCGATGAGCCAGCCCAAGGCTAACGCGAGAACTGCCGATCCGCCGGAGACGATGATGACGAGCGCCATGCTCCGCACGATGATTGCCGCCGTTCTGGGCCGAAACAGGAGGTCTGCCAGTGAATCCAGACCCGCGTCGAGTGTTCGAATAAACAGGTAAATGATGGGCAAGAGCAGCGCGGAGCCGATGATGGACGTCGTGAGGCTAAGCGTGAATGGCGGCCAGCGTCGTTGACGCCGGATCGCCCGGAGCCGTTGGATGCCGGCCGCCGTTCCAGTCATTACGGAAGGATTCCCGTATCACGCAGCAGATCGACGGTGCCCTCGAGGTCTCCGAGGTCCGCCATGTCTACCTCAGGCGCATTGATCTCGTCCAGCGGAGTTAGCAGCCGGTTGACGTTGACGCCCTCGACGAGGGGGTACTCATACGTCGAGCCGGCGAAGTACTGCTGGGCGACGGTTGACAGCATGAACTCAATGAACTTGATTGCGTTCTCACTGTTGTCTGCGCCGTCCAGCACACCTGCTCCGGCCACGAGGATCATCGCGCCGGGTCCGCCGCCGGTCAGATGCGCGTTGCGCGCGGCAAAGTCCTCACCCTCTTCCGCCAGGAAGCGGTACAGGTAGTAGTGATTGACGAATCCGACATCGATTTCGCCCGCGCCGGCTGCCGCGACTGTAGGTGTGTTCTTGGGGTAAATGGTCGGCTCATTGGCCTGGATTCCCTCAAGCCACGCCCGTGTCTCATCTTCACCCCAGATGACGCGCATCGCGGTCACCATCGCCTGGAACGAACCGTTGGTGGGAGGCCAGCCGATGCGCCCACGCCACTCCGGGTCTGTGAATCCACGCAGGTCGCTCGGCAGGTCGTCCGCCGAAACCCGCTCCGTGTTATACACGATGACACGCGCGCGTCCGGACAGGCCGATCCACTTGCCGTCAGGGGAATGGAAGTTGGCGGGAACGCGGCTGAGAACATCACTCGGCAGTGTTGCGAACATGGGCTCAACCGCGGCAAGTCCAACGGGATCCTGTGCAAAGAAGATGTCAGCCGGCGTGTTGGCTCCCTCTTCAAGGATTGTGGCGGCTATTTCCGATGTGCTGCCGTACTTGATGCTAACGTCGATGCCGCTCGCCTCAGCGAACTGCTCGATGATCGGGCCAACGAGGCTCTCACTACGACCGGAATAGACAACAAGGTTGCCGTTGCTTACAGTCTTCGCCGCCCCAGGGTCAGTTGCGGATGAGGAATCGGAACCCGCCTGACACGCTGCTGCCCAAACCAGGATTAGGATACCTATGACTCCGATAAATGATCGGGAAATGAGTCACCTCCAATTGAACGAAGAAACGATCTTCAACGCCAATTGGAGCGTTTGGTAATCGGGGCAGTCGATACGCAGACCGGAATCCCGGACGGCTGCGTCTATGGGAATGACGGATGACGGTTGGGCCATGCACCGCTGTTTCGTGGGATGCCGTCAGTTGTTCCGGAGCGGATGCGTCGTGGCAGACACACTCTTTCTCCGGCTTGTACTGCCAACTTCCCGTCTGTCCCGGAGTGCAGGACTCCGGCGTGGACGTGGCTATATGGCCGTTTCTGCGCCTGCGTGCAAGCGAAGCAAGGGCAGCTATGGTCCTGACACAGGCAGGAGTGACAGCAGGCGGAGCCTCTGAAGGGGTTTGATTGTCGACCCCAAGGCTGAGGACGACCGGAGCGGTGCGATGTGAGTTGTCGGGTTGTTCTGTGGGATGCGTTGAGAGCAGAGAGGACGCGCGCAACCGTAGAAGCGTTCGCGTGCAACTGATATTCAACCCAGCCGCCCCCTGCGGGGCAGTCTGGGTGGAGATGCGCTCCGGCGAGTCAGAGAGTCGAAGTTGACTCACAGCCCGCCGTTCCTTCTAGCGCAGATCATGAACCCTTTTCCCGCTCTTCTCGCGCCTTGGCGGAGCGAGGGCCGAACGGCTCAGGCTGGAACGGCTCGTCACGCTTGCGGATAAACGCGCGTAGGCCGCCTTCCTGACGCGCCTCTTCCAATGGTCGCGTGAACTCTTCACGCTTGGAGACGATAACGGCGGCGGCAAGCTCTGAGTTGAGGCGCATGACGTTGTGCAGGCCCATCGTTTCAAGACCGCGCATAGCGACGGCGAGATTAATCTTCACCGTCTCAGGGCTCACGAGAGCGAGTCTCTCAACGAGTTGGAACGCTTCTTCCAGCGCATCGTCCTTTGTCGGGACAACCTTGTTGACGATGCCGATGCGGAGCGCTTCCTGCGCATCGATGTGATCGCCGGTGAGGGCGTAGCGCAGTCCGTTCTTGTAGCCGGCGTGGTGAATCCAGATGTAGTTGTCGTCCGAAATCATGCGGACTTCAACCTGCCCAAAGACGGCGTCCTCCGCCGCGATGGTGATGTGGGAGGTCAGCGCGTACCAGGAGCCGCCGCCCATGCACCAGCCGCTGACAACGGCGATGATCGGCGTGTCAATCTCATCGATGACGCGGGCGATGCGGCCGTGCTCCTTCTTCCAGAAGCGTGTGCGCCAGCGATCGATTTCCTCGGCCACGTTTGAGCCCTTGGGGAGGCCGTACGGCCATTCATAGTCTGCGCCCCCGCCCGCGATGTCGAATCCGGCGGAGAAGGCCTGCCCCGCGCCGGTGAGCACGATGGCGCGCACCTCGGGATCGGCGTCGGCGGCATCGAGGGCGTGGTGAAGCTCGACATCCAGTTCATCGGAGATGGCGTTCATCACCTCCGGGCGGTTCAGCGTGATGAGCACGCCGTTGCGCTGTTTCTCATAGAGCAGATTCTGGTAGTCCATATCGCCCTTACTCCGTGAATCCCTTAACGCCTACAAATCGCTGTCCCGAACAATCGGGATGTTCAACGTGGATAGTGTACCTGATTGCATTAGACCGTGACTTAGTGCCCTGTATCATTCCTATCGCCCACGTTGCCCCTGCGGGCGACGCCGAGGCGCCAGAGGACAACCATGTTGGTCAGGATGCCGATGACGGCTAGTGTCGCGACGCCCTGCCCGATGATTGCGCCGATCATGATTACGAATAGGCGCAGATCGCGTGACGCGAGCGCGCCGGGGAGGCCCTCAAATGGCTGGCCGAACGTGGCCTCCGCCCGCGCGCGGCTGTAGCTGATCATCAGCGAACCAATGATGGCGACGCCGGCGAGAATTGTGGTCGTTGTTTGATCGGCCCCGGCCTGGAACTTGAACGCCCAATAGCCGAGTCCGGCGAGGATGACGGCGTCCGCGTATCGATCCAGCAGGGCATCGAAGAACCCGCCGAATTGGCTCGCCATGTTCTTGGCGCGCGCCAGATCGCCGTCAACGCCGTCCACGATGGATGATGCCTGGACGAGAACGCCTGCCCAGATGTTGAGATCGTAGTAGAACAGCGCCGCTGCGCCGACGGCCATCAGGAACGCGATGAGCGAAACCTGGTTGGGCGTGACGGGTGTATGGACGAGCGCCCGCGCGATGGGGCGCGAGAAGCGTCGGTTCAGGTAACGGGAGACGAAGCCTTCGTGCATGCGTCGGCGCTACGTGACGTACCCGAGCGCCTCGCGCGCCAGCTTCAGGTCTTCCCACGTGTCGACGTCGAACCAGAACGCGCCGCCAACGTCGTGGGCATGGAGAGCATTCCCGGAGAGGATCATGCGTGTTACGGCCTGACTCAGCTCGTCGTGGGAACTGTCCTCATCGAGTTTGGCTTGTATGGCCTCAAAGATGGCAGGGGTGAACCGGAACACTCCGCAATCGATACCGTTCCAGTCCGGCAGGCTCTTGCCGATTGCCACGATGTGGCCGTGATGATCGACGCTGACACGCGTCCCCTCTTCGACATCGCGGTCGTCAGGGTCGAAGTCTACGGCGAGGGCATTTAGGTCCCAGCCGTTCTCCTTTGCACCGTCGACAAGCCCCGTGATGATATCCGAGGAGGGCATGTGATCGGCCATGGACAGGATGAACGGTTCCGTGCCGACCGATTCTTTCGCGGTCAGGACGGAAACGGCATTTCCACGATGGTGCTCTGTGTTCATGACATACGTGATGTTGACGCCTCGCGTTGAGCCGTCCCCAAGCACGTCCTGCAGCGCCTGGCCCTCATGGCCGATGACGATGCAGATGTCCCTTATGCCGGCCTGTTGAATCCCGTCCAGTGTGTAGTCGATAACCGTCTGCCCGTTGATGGGCAGGAGTGCCTTGTGGCGGACACCGTATTGGCTAAAGCGGGACCCATGTCCCGCTGCCAAAATGACAGCCTTCATGCGAATCTCCTTTGTGAGGCGGCGAGGCTCTATTCCCCCTCGAGCCCTTCGCGGCCAAGAATCGTCGGCTAACGCCGGATGGCGTAGTCTATCACGTTATCGCCAAGAATTTTGTAAAGCCCTGAAAATGAGACACGACCCAAGCGTGGCCTATCGGCGGGAGATGCCGCCGCTGCCGGGTACTCGCCGCTAATGCGCCGTTACGAGCGCGGCGCCCTCAACCTTCTTGAGTACCTCGGCGAGTGAGAGATTCTTGTCGCGCAGTTGCGCCGGCAGCGCTTTCCAGAACATCGCGCGATACCTGGGCCAGTCGGCGAGGATTTCCGCGGAGCGCTTGCTGCCGGTTGTCTCGGCATGGCGCTCAATGAGCTCCAGGACGTGCCGCTCATCATCATCGTCTTCAAGCCTGTCCAGCACCAGCAGTTCCTGGTTGTAGAGCGACGGGAAATCGCCGGTTTCGTCCAGTACGAACGCTGCGCCGCCGGACATGCCCGCGCCGAAGTTGCGGCCCACGGTTCCCAGAACCACGACGATGCCGCTGGTCATGTACTCGCAGCCGTGATCGCCCAAGCCCTCCACAACGGCCTGTGTGCCGCTGTTTCGCACGGCAAACCGCTCTCCCGCGCGTCCGGCGACAAAGAAGTACCCACCCGTGCCGCCGTAGATACAGGTGTTGCCGATGATGGAGTTCTTGTGTGTCTCGAAGCTCGCATCGGCAGGAGGCCTGATGACGAGCTCGCCGCCCGCCATGCCCTTGCCGACGTAGTCATTCGCCTCGCCCGTCAGCGTCATCCGCACGCCCTCATTCAGGAACGCGCCAAAGCTCTGCCCGGCGGAACCGGTGAATGAGAGGTCGATCGTGCCGGGCGGCAGCCCCTTCACGCCGTAACGGTGCGCGATGGCTCCCGAGATGCGCGCGCCAACCGTGCGCTGTGCATTCCTGATGTCATAGGACAGCGAAACGGGAGTCCTGCTCTCAATTGCGCCTGTGATTTCTGACAGGATCTGGTCGTCCAGCTTCTCGTCGTTCGGCCTGTCGTTGCGATCCTGCTCATTGCTGACCGGGCGTTGGAATGTGGGGTCGGCCGGGGCAATTAGCTTGAGCGCGTCAACGAACCTGGCGCGCTCGAACTCTTCAATGTCCGGGCGCAGCTTTAGGAACTCCGGGTGGCCGATGATCTCATTCAGCGACCGTACGCCGATGTTGGCCAGGATTTCACGGACCTCGGTAGCGACGAAAGTGAAGTAATTCACGACCGTCTCGACAGAGCCGTTGAACTTGGCGATCAAGTCGTCCCGCTGCGTGGCCACCCCAACGGGGCAGCTGTTCAGGTGACACTGACGCGCCATTTCACAGCCCAGTGCGAGCAGGGCAACTGTGCCGAAGCCGACTTCATCCGCGCCGAGCATCGTCGCGATGACGACATCGCGCCCCGTGCGGATTCCGCCGTCCGTGCGCAGCTTGACACGGCCGCGCAGGTCATTCATCACCAGAACCTGCTGCGCCTCCGTTAGACCCAACTCCCACGGCGTGCCGGCGTTCTTGATGGATGACAGCGGGCTCGCGCCCGTGCCGCCCTCATGGCCCGAAATCTGGACCTTGTCCGCGTAGCCCTTGGCGACGCCTGCGGCGATTGTGCCGACGCCTGCCTCCGCCACCAGCTTGACGCTGACCTTGGCTCGTGGATTGACCGTCTTGAGGTCATAGATGAGCTGCGCCAGGTCCTCGATGGAATAGATATCGTGATGCGGCGGCGGCGAGATGAGCGTGATGCCGGGCTGGGTGTGGCGAATATAGGCGATGTATTCGATGACCTTGTGACCGGGGAGCTGTCCACCCTCGCCGGGCTTGGAGCCCTGCGCCATCTTGATCTCAAGTTCTTCGGCCATTGCAAGGTATTCCGGCGTGACGCCGAAACGGCCTGATGCGACCTGCTTGATCTTGGTGTTGGCGTTGTAGCCGCGCGTAAGGCCGCGGAACCGACGCGGGTCCTCACCGCCCTCGCCCGTGTCAGACGCGCCGCCGATGTGATTCATGGCCATCGCCAGAGTCTCGTGCGCAGGTGGGCTCAACGCGCCGAGAGACATTGCGCCCGTTGTGAAGTGCTTCCAGATCTCTTCGATCGGCTCTACCTCGTCGATGGAGATCGGCTCACGCGTCTTGTTGAACGTCAGCACGTCCCGCAGCGAGGAGACGGGTCGATTGTTCAGGGCATCGCGGTAGGGAACATAGTCCTCGTAGTCGCCGGATCGAACAGCCTTGTGGAGCGTGCGCACGACGATGGGGTTGTTGGCGTGGAACTCTCCGCTCTTGCGATAGCGGATGAATCCGTGGTCTTCGAGCTTGGACTTCGGCGTCAGTTCCGAGTTGAAGGCGCGATCATGCCGGGCAAGGACATCCGTTGCCAGCTCGCGGAATCCAAGGCCACCGACCTGCGACGGCGTGCCTGCAAAGCACTTCTCAACGATCTCGTCGCTGAGGCCGATTGCCTCGAATATCTGCGCCCCGTGGTAGGACGTGACTGTCGAGATGCCAATCTTGGACATGATCTTCAGCACGCCCTTGTTGGCCGACGCCTGGTACTTGGCGATCGTGTAATCCTCGTCTTCTTCCTCGCTGAACTCGCCGCGTTCGAAGAGTTCACGCAGGCTTTCCCAGATGAGGTAGGGGTTGACGGCGCTCGCGCCGTAGCCGATGAGCGCCGCGAAGTGATGCACTTCTCTGGCAGCACCCGTGTCACACACGAGGCTCGCCTTCATGCGCTTGCCGCGTCGGATGAGGTCATGATGGACTGCTCCAAGCGCCAGCATCATCGGGATGGGAGCGTGCCGCTCGTCGACGGCCCTGTCCGAGAGAACGATGATCGAGTGCCCCGCGTCCAACGCGGACACCGCCTGCTCACGGAGATCGTCGATTGCCCGCTCCAGCGCATCCGGGCCGTCCTCAACGGCGAAGACCACCGGCAGCGTGACGGACGAAAGATGCGGTGAATCGACAGCGCGAATGGCGTCCAACTCGTGGTCGCGGATGATGGGGCCGGGGATGGCGAGCAGATGAGCGGCCTCTTCCCGTTCCCGCAACATGCTGTCGCGCGGCCCAAGGTATGTCTCTGCGGACATGACGATGGCCTCGCGGATGGGGTCAATGGCCGGGTTCGTCACCTGCGCGAATCGCTGCTTGAAGTAGTTGAACAGGGAGGGCTGCATCCGGGAGAAGACCGCTAGCGGCGTGTCGTCGCCCATCGAATACGTGGCGTCCTTGCCCTCCTGCACCATGGGCTTGATGACGATGAGCAGTTCTTCCGCCGTCATGCCAAAGGCCTTCTGGCGGCGCATCAACTCCATCTCATCCTCGATGTGATGCCCTGCGCCGTTCTGCATGGCGTGGATGGGCACGTTCAACTGGATGTACTGCTGTTCTGCCCACTCACGGTATGGCTGCTGAACAGCGATTTCGCTCTTGATTTCGCCGTTCTTCATGATTCGGCCGCTGCGCGTGTCAACGGCGATCATGTGCCCGGGGCCAAGCCGTCCCTTTTCGACGATGCGGTCAGTAGAGATGTGCGGCAGGACGCCGACCTCTGAGCCCATGACCACAAGGCCGTCATCCGTGATGATGTAGCGGGCAGGGCGCAGGCCGTTGCGATCCAGCGACGCGCCAACTGTCTCGCCGTCCGACCACGCCAGCGCGGCGGGGCCGTCCCACGGCTCGGTTAGGGATGCGTGGTATCGATAGAACCCACGCAGGTCCTCGTCCATGTGCGGCATGTTCTCCCACGCCTCGGGTGTGAGCATCATCATCGAGTGCAGGATGCTCCGACCGGATACCTGCAGGAGTTCAAATGCGTGATCCAGTGAGGCTGAGTCGGAGACCGACTGCATCGTCACCGGTGTTATGGTTCGCAGGTCGTCCTTGGACCAAACCTCGGAACTGAGGTCGGCCTCACGCGCTCGCAGCCAATTGCGGTTGCCCTGCAGCGTATTGATTTCGCCGTTGTGGGCCAGGAACCGGAACGGCTGGGAGAGCTGCCAATTGGGGAACGTGTTGGTGGAGTAGCGTTGGTGGAAGACGGCGAGCGCCGACTCATAATCGGGATCATCCAGGTCCTTGTAGAAGCCCGACAACTGCGTCGCTACCAGCAGACCCTTGTATACAACCGTCCGTGACGAAAAAGACGGGATGTAGAACTCGTCGTCACCCCGTCCAGTCATCTCCGCCTCGACAGCTCGCCGCACCAGGTACAGCGCGCGCTCAAAGGCATCTTTGTCCATGGCGGCCGGACAAGCGATGATTGCCTGCCGGATGTCTGGCAGCGTCGCCAGTGCCTGCTCGCCAAGGACGGACGGATCGGTTGGCACGTCGCGCCACGCAAGGAAGCGCAGGCCGCGCCGGGCGGTTTCCTCCTCGATGGTCTTGGAGGCGTGTTTCGCGCCCTCAGGGTCGGCCGGAGTGAAGAACACCATGCCAACAGCGAGGGCGTCGCCGGAGACGTCAGAAATGCCGTGTGCCGCCAACTCGCGGAGAAGCAGCTTGCGGGGGAGTTGTGTCAGGATGCCCGCGCCATCGCCCGTGCGGGCGTCCGCGGACACCGCGCCGCGGTGTGTGAGATTGGTAACGGCGGTGATTGCCTGCCTGACAATATCGTGTGACGGGATGCCGGAAACCTGTGCGATAAAGCCGGTTCCGCAGGCATCCTTTTCATGGATGGGGTCGTATAGGGGCGGCGCGACAGGACGCCGCCATCGACGTGCTTCTATTGAGGCCATAGCCAATTGTACACAAAACCCCCTTCAAACTCACGGGGTGTGCGACAAATTTCACAAAGTTTGCAGGTAGCGGTCGATTTCAAAGTCCGTGACATGCGCGCGGAAGGAATTCCACTCGATTCGCTTGTTGCGGATGAAGCTGTCAAAAATGTGGTCACCCAGCGCGCCTCGCACGAGGTCGCTCTGCTCCGTCAGCAGGATCGCCTCATGGAGGCTCCTGGGCAGTTCGCCAATGCCCATCTCGGCCCGTTGCGCCTCGGACATGCCAAAGGCGTTCTCGTTCAACGGCTCAGGCGGCTGTAGATTGCGCTCGATGCCGTCAAGGCCGGCGGCAAGCATGACGGAGAAGGCAAGGTACGGGTTGCAGGCGGGGTCAGGCGCTCGGTATTCGAGACGCGCCGCTTCCGGGTTGCCGGGCGGCACGCGTGGGATGCGGATGAGATCCGAACGGTTGCGGTGCGCCCACGTCAAGTACACCGGAGCCTCATAGCCCGGCACAAGCCGCTTGTAGGAATTGATCCACTGGTTGGTGATGGCCGTGAATGCCGGCGCGTGCTCAAGGAGCCCGGCGATGAAATTCAGGGCAATCGGAGATAGATGATTCGGGTCATCCGCCGAATAGAAGGCGTTGGCCTCACCTCTGAAGAGCGACTGGTGGGTGTGCATGCCGCTGCCGTTCTCAGTCGTAATGGGTTTTGGCATGAACGTGGCATGGACGCCGTGCTGTCGGGCTATCTCCCGCACGACGAGGCGATAGGTCATGCAGCTGTCGGCCATCGTCAGCGCGTCTGTGTAGCGCAGGACGATCTCATCCTGCCCGGGCGCGACCTCATGGTGGCTGTATTCCGCCTCGATCCCCATCTCCTCCAGCGTCAGGATGGTCTCCCTGCGGAGGTCTGACGCCACATCCAATGGCATCTGATCGAAGTAGCCGCCGTTGTCCAGCGGCGTCGGGTCGTCAGGGGCGCGGAAATAGTAGTACTCAAGCTCGGGCCCGACATAAAACGTGTAGCCGAGTTCCTGCGCGCGCTGCAGGTTGCGGCGGAGGACATAGCGCGGGTCGCCATCGAATGGCTCGCCCTCCGGCGTATAGATGTCCGCAAAGATGCGGGCAACGCCCGGATGCTCCGGACGCCAGGGCAGGATGGCAAAGGTGGAGGGGTCCGGCACGGCGACCATGTCCGATTCGTCCACGCGGGCGAATCCCTCAATGGACGCGCCGTCGAAACCGATGCCGTGCTCAAGCGCGCCCTCAAGCTGTGCGGGACTCAATGAGAATCCCTTGAGGTTCCCGAGTATGTCCGAGAACCACAGCCTGATGAACTTGATGTTGCGCTCCTTGACCGTTCGGAGCACAAATTCCCTTGCTGATTCGTCAGCCTGTATCGCCACTGTTCCCACCGTTTTCCCGTGGCTTCGTGTAGTTGGCCGTTCCGGGTTGTTGCGGATTACCGTCTTTGGGGGCGGCGACCACCTGCGAGACCCGGCTACTTATCAGCCGAATAGTCCCGCAGGCGCGCCGCTGTGCTTGGTTGTGTCGCCGTTTAGCCGTCGTAGTACAGGAAGTACTCGTAGGGGTGCGGGCGGAGGCGCATCGGGTCCACCTCGTTCTCCCGCTTGTAGGAGATCCAGCCCTCGATGAGGTCCGGCGTGAAGACTCCGCCCTTGAGCAGGTACTCGTTGTCCGCCTCCAGAGCCTCCAACGCTTCAGCGAGGCTGCCGGGGACGTTGGGCAGCGCCGCCGCCTCTTCACCCTCCATCTCGTAGATGTCGTGGTCCACGGACGGGCCGGGATCGATCCGATTCTGGATGCCGTCCAGCCCCGCCATCAGCATCGCGGAGAATGCCAGGTAGGAGTTCGCCAAAGGATCCGGGCAGCGGAACTCAATGCGCTTGGCCGCCGGCGTGTCCATCTCATACATCGGAATCCGCACCGCGGCGCTCCGATTCCGCTGCGAGTACACCAGGTTCACCGGCGCCTCATAGCCCGGCACCAGCCGCCGATACGAGTTCGTTGTCGGCGCGGCAAAGGCCAGGATGGACGCGGCGTGCTTGAGCAGCCCGCCGATGTAGAAGCGCATGATCTCGCTGGTCTGCGCGTAGCCGTTCGCATCGTAAAAGATGGTGGCGCCGTCCTTCCAGAGAGACTGGTGCGTGTGCATTCCGGTGCCGTTGTCGCCAAAGATGGGCTTCGGCATGAACGTGGCGGTCTTGCCGAGCTGCCGCGACTTCTCCTTGACGATGTACTTGTAGATTTGGATGGCGTCGCACTCGGCCACGAGCGGACCGTAGTGGAGGCCGATCTCGCCCTGCCCCGCCGTTGCCACCTCATGGTGGTGCTTGTCGATGTTCAGGCCGGCGTCCATCATCGCAAGGATGATCTCGGAGCGGAGGTCCTGCTGGGTATCGACGGGCGGGAGGGGGAAGTAGCCGCCCTTGTTGCGCGGGCGATGGCCCAGGTTGGGGCTGTCCAGGAAGCTCTCCATGCCGGAGTTCCAGATACCCTCGTTAGAGTCGATGAAGAAGTAGCCCTCATTCTGCTGGTAGTCGTAGCGGGCGCTGTCGAAGATGAAGAACTCCGCCTCCGGGCCCCAGGCGCTAGAGTCCGCGATGCCGGTGCTCTTGAGGTACTCCTCCGCTTTGCGCGCCACGTAACGCGGGTCGCGTGAATAGGGCTGCCCTGTCACAGGATCGCGGATGTCACAGATCACGGCCAGGGTCGAGACCTGCAACAGCGGGTCCACATACGCGCCGGCGGGGTCCGGCACCACAAGCATGTCGGACTCGTCGATTGTCTGGAACCCGCGAATGCTGGAGCCGTCGAAGCCCGTGCCATTTCTGAACAGGTCTTCGTCCAGCAGGGCTGCGGGGATCGTGAAATGCTGGGTTGTCCCCAGCAAGTCCGTGAACCGCAGGTCGACCATCTTGATGTCGTTGGCGGCTACATAGGAGATTACCTCGCCCGGCGAGGAAAACGTTCCCAGCACCCCGTTGCTCGTCGAGTCTGCCATCAAAAACTCCTTCCGGTGTTGTTCTGCCAGGTTATTGGAGGGAGCCTGACCGCATGGTCAACCCCTACTCCCACATCCAGAATGCTGACGCAGGCGGGGTGTTGGGTTACGAATGTGTTACAGTCCGCGCCACTTCTCAAGAGGGAGTTTCAAAACTCCTTCGGCGCGAATGGCTGTGAGTTTCTAGCGCGAATCAGGGTTGGCGCGGAGACGGTAGCCCACGTTGCGCACCGTTTCAACGAACGTGTGGGTGGGGTCCTCAATCTTGCTGCGCAAACGCCGAACGTGGACATCCACCGTCCGTGTGCCGCCGAAATAGTCGTAACCCCATACGACGTCCAGCAGCGTATTGCGAGTAAAGACGTGGCCGGGGCGCGAGGCAAGGATGCGCAGCAGTTCGTATTCCTTGAAGGTGAGTGTGACCTGCCGAACGCCCACCCAGACCTCATAGCGCGCGAGATTGATGCGGAGATCGCCAACGTGTATCTCATCCTCGTTTGCGGAGCGGGCGCGATGCCGGGCATAGAGGAGGGCAAGGCGCGCGATTACCTCTGAAGGATCGGCAGGAACGAGGACAAAGTCATCCAGCCCTAGCGACACCTCGATTTCGCGGAGCTGCCCCGGGCGCACCAGGCCAAGAACGGGGACGTAGATGTCCTTGTGGCAGGCTGAAGCAATCTCGCGCACGTAGGCGGCTCGCGCAAGCGACCCTGCCATGTCAATGATCAGGATGTCATGCGGGCCCTGTGAGAGCTCATCGAAGTCGTCTCCCTCAGTGAGCGGCGTGCACGTGATGACCTCACGGTCGAATGCGGCCGTCAGATCGGCAAAGGTCGGCGCCTCCTGGGCGGTTAGCAACGCAACATGCATTTTATTTGCCTTTGGGGCCTGATTGAGTATAGCTTGTGCAGCCGATGGTATTCTGGTGAGCACGATGACCTTGACAGTTGAACAACCCATTCCGAGGCCGCGCCGCCTGCCGGAGTGGTTCAAGGTTCCCGCGCCGGGCAGCGAGCGGTATCGCAAGCTGAAGGCGCTTGTGGAGGGCAATGCTCTCCACACTGTCTGTGAAGAAGCGCGCTGCCCCAACATCGGCGACTGCTGGGACCGCGGCACGGCAACATTCATGATACTGGGCGATACCTGCACGCGCGCCTGCCGTTACTGCGCCGTCAAGACCGGCGATCCGGGTGGCGTTGTCGATGCGCTTGAGCCTCTTCGTGTCGCGCAGGCCGTTCACCGCATGGGCATCACGTACGCCGTCATCACGTCTGTTGACCGCGACGATCTGCCTGACGGCGGCGCGTCCATCTTTGCCCAAACGATCAATGCAGTGAGGCGTGTTGCTTCGGGTGTCGGTGTCGAGGTCCTCATTCCGGATTTTGGTGGGAATTGGGACGCGCTCCGCACGGTAATGGATGCTGCGCCGGACGTCCTCAATCACAACATTGAGAGTGTGCCGTCCGTCTTCCGTACGGTGAGGCCGCGCGGAAACTACTGGCTGTCACTGGAGCTGTTGGAGCGTGCCAAACGTGCAGGCATGCGGACAAAGTCCGGCATCATGGTCGGCCTGGGGGAGACGCGAGAGGAACTCCTGTCAACGATGGATGATCTCGTCAGCGTCGGATGCGACATTCTCACCATCGGGCAGTACCTGCGGCCAACACCATCACACGCGCCTCTGGACAGGTTCTATACGCCCCAGGAGTTCGTTGAGTTACGGGACGAAGGGATGGCGCGCGGCTTCAAGCACGTGGAATCCGGCCCCCTCGTCCGAAGCTCCTACCACGCGGAGGAGCAGGCGGGACGCTAGCTGCCGTCCTCCGGGATGTCCGACGCCTCCAATGCCCCCAGGGACATCGTCGCTCCCACCCAGGCGATACCCATCTCAATGATGGCCACGAGGCCGATGAGCAGCGTGGCCTGAAGGAAGAACAACTGAGGGAATAGCTGGATCATCCTGTCGTCCGCCGTCCCCTGCCACAGATCATTGGAGAAGCTGAGCAGGTGGAATTGCAGGAAGAGGAAATTGAATCCGCCCAGCGCGGCGAACAAGCCTATTCCGATGATTGCCACCACCGTCCACACGGCGCTCTGACGAATGCGTCGAAAGACGATTGCAGCTAAATCCGGCCGTCCACGCGCTGCAGCAACGGCAGCCGCGACTAATATGGCAAGGATGGTGACAGTCGCTACTGCCTGAACGAAGTAGACGCGGTTTAGCAGGTCACGCACATCACGGAAGTGTATAGCCTCCGGTTCGGTGAACAGCGGCTCGCTGATGCCGTTGACGATGATCTCGGTTGTGATCAGGTCTTCATCCGACTCGAAGTAGTCGATGAGCCCGGCAGTGCCCTTTATGAGTTCATCACGTTCCACGCCTGTTCGTTCCGGCGCATCAAAGACATCGATGGCGTAGGTATAGACGGTCTGGCTGTGGAAGGCGATTCGGACGTTCGTCGTGATGAACAGGGCGGGCAGGGCAACAGCGACAGCAATACCAAGCGCAAGAAAGATCCGTGAAGCTAGCACGCCCGCAAGAATAATGAACGATGGTTGGAGGTGTCAAAAGCGGACGAGGGCGGCGCATTGCGCCGCCCCCCTCTCGTTGCCTGATTTTTTGGCGTAGGAACTTAGTCCTTAGACTCGGTGTCTGCCTCTCCGATCTCGGGGAAGTCATCATCCTCGTCATCGTCGTCATCAAGGTCGAGATCGAAATCGTCTCCGTCCTCTCCGAAGGCTGCGTTGAAGATGCGCTCCAATCCGGCGTCGATCTCGTCTTCGTCGAAGGCCTCGTCCGGATCGGCAAGCGCAGTCGCCACAGCGCCGGCCTCGAGTAGATCGTCCTCGATTTCGTCAGCGATACCGAGCCGCGCAGGAATGAGACGCCCGATAATGACGTTCTCCTTGAGACCGACAAGGCGATCAACCTTGCCAAGCAGCGCCGCCTCTGTGAGCACGCGCGTCGTCTCCTGGAAGGACGCGGCTGCAAGGAAACTCTCCGTGCTCAGCGATACCTTTGTCACGCCGAGCAAGACGGACACTGCCAGGGACGGCTCGCCGCCCTCTGCGATTACCTTCTCGTTGACGGACTGCCAGAGGAAGCGGTCAACGAGCTCGCCCTGCAGGAACTCCGTGTCACCGGGCTGCTCGATGCGCACGCGGCGCAGCATCTGGCGGACGATGATTTCAATGTGCTTGTCATGGATGACGACGCCCTGAGAACGGTACACCCGCTGTACCTCGTCAACGAGGTAACGCTGCGCGGCGTCCTTGCCGCGGACGCGCAACACGTCCTGCGGGTTTAGCGGCCCCTCGGCGAGCGCCGTGCCTGCGTCAATGCGCTGGCCGGTTTCAACGAGGATGCGCACGTTTGGCGAAACCTGGTAGGTGCGGTCATCGATATCGCGATGAACGATGGTCATCGTATCGCCGCGTACCGTTACCTCGCCGTCCATCGCCGCCGTGATGGGAGCCGGGACGGGCGCTGTGGTTTCCGCATTCTCTTCCTCGGCAGCCTTCTTGCGGCGGCTCCGGGTCTTGGGCTTGACTGCGGGCCCTGCGAGCTCCGCGCCGGAGTCGACGAAATCACCGGACTTGACGCGCGCCTCGAATCCCTTGGGAATCTCGTAGTCTTCCGCGACGGTCTCTTCATTGACTACGCGGACGCGCCTGCCGTTGGTGTCCTCAGTCACATCGACAACGCCGTCGATCTCCGTGATTGGCGCGACGAGCTTGGGCACGCGCGCCTCAAAGATCTCCTCGACGCGGGGCAGACCGCTTGTGATGTCCACACCGGCGACGCCGCCCGTGTGGAACGTCCGCATGGTGAGCTGTGTGCCGGGCTCACCGATGGACTGCGCGGCGATGATGCCGATGGCCTCACCGGCCTCCACCAGCCGCCCACGGGCCAGCGACCGCCCGTAGCAGAAGCGGCACATGCCGTGCGGGGCCTGGCAGGTCAGCGGGCTGCGTACGAAGACGCGGTTGATGCCGGCGTCCTGGATTACAGCCGCCTTATCCTCATCAATTTCTTCGTTCCGGTCGACGATGATCTCACCGGTGTTCGGATCCGCAACCGGAGCGGCGGCCATGCGGCCAAGAATGTGCTCCGCAGGGGAACCCAAAAGGCGATCCATCGTCTCGCCGTCAATCCACACGCCGTCCAGCGTGCCGCAGTCGTCGTCGTTTGCGATGACGTCCTGCGCCACGTCGATGATGCGGCGTGTGAGGTAACCGGAGTCGGCTGTCCGCAGAGCCGTGTCAGCGAGACCCTTGCGCGCGCCGTGCGTTGAGATGAAGTACTCCAGCACGCTCAGGCCTTCACGGAAGCTGGAGCGAATTGGCAGGGGCAGAATCTTGCCCTTGGGGTCTGCCATCAGGCCACGCATCCCGGCCATCTGCTTGATCTGGGCGATGTTGCCCTTTGCGCCGGAGCCGGCCATCAGGTACAGGTTTCCGAACTCGCGGAGGCGGTTCTCGATAACCGTCTCCATCTCACGGTTCACACCCTGCCAAATCTCGATGACCCGCTCTTCCAACTCATCCTCGCTCACGAGGCCGCGCTGGAAGTTGCGCTGGACCACGGACACCTCTTCCTCGGCCTTTTCCAGCATCCCCGCCTTCTCGGGCGGAACGACGACGTCGTTCAGGGCGATGGTCAGACCGGACTCCGTCGCATAGTGGAATCCGAGCTTTTTCAGGGCATCGAGAATCAGGGCAGTGGAGTCGTTGTCCTCAAAGCGATAGCACTCGGTAACGACTTCCTTGAGCGCCTTCTTGTCTACAATTTCGTTGCGGTAGGTTACGGCGCTTGGCAGCACCTGGTTGAAGAGAATCCGACCGACGCTCGTCGTCAGCGGCTCCAGCGTCCAGCCATCCGGCATCTCTTCCTGTAGGTTCAATTCAACGATGTCCGTGCGGCCGTCCTCGCTCATCACGAGGCGCGGCAGCAGGTTCAGCCGCGTCTGGCCGTCGGCGCTGACCGCCACACCCTCGCGGATGCGAACCTCCGCACGGAGGTCAATCTGGCCGAGGTCATGAGCCAGCTTGGCATCGTCATACGTGATGAAGCCCTGGCCCTCGCCCTGTGCGCCCCCCGCCAGCGTTGTCAGGTAGTAGATGCCGACGACGATATCCAACGTTGGAGCGACAATCGGCTCGCCGGAGCTCGGCAGCAGCATGTTGTGCGTTGAGATCATCAACTTGCGCGCCTCTTCCACGGCGCGGCGGCCGATCGGCACGTGGACGGCCATCTGATCGCCGTCAAAGTCGGCGTTGTAGGCCGCGCAGACGAGCGGGTGAATCTGGATGGCGCTGCCCTCAACAAGCACCGGCTCAAAGGCCTGGATGCCGAGGCGGTGCAGGGTGGGGGCGCGGTTCAGGAACACCGGGCGCTCCGTGATCACCTCTTCCAGGAGATCCCAGACTTCGCCGCGGCGCTTCTGGTCCACCATCCGCTTCGCGCTCTTGATGTTCGGCGCGATGCCGTGCAGCACCAGCCGATGCATCACGAACGGCTTGAACAGTTCAAGCGCCATCTGCTTCGGCAGGCCGCACTGGTGCAGCTTCAGGGTGGAGCCGACAACGATTACAGAGCGGCCGCTGTAGTCCACGCGCTTGCCAAGCAGGTTCTGGCGGAAGCGCCCCTGCTTGCCCCGCAGCATGTCTGAGAGCGACTTGAGTGTGTGGTTATGGCTGCCGGTGATGGCGCGTCCGCGGCGGCCATTATCGACCAATGCGTCGACGGCCTCCTGGAGCATCCGCTTCTCATTACGGACGATGATGTCCGGCGCGCCAAGCTCCATGAGCCTCTTGAGGCGGTTGTTGCGGTTGATAACACGGCGATAGAGGTCGTTCAGATCGCTCGTTGCGAAACGTCCGCCGTCCAGCTGCACCATGGGGCGCAGGTCCGGCGGCAGGACTGGCAGCACGGTCAGGATCATCCACTCCGGCTTGTTATCGCTCTTGCGGAATCCCTCAACGACACGCAGGCGCTTGGCTGCCTTCTTGGCCTTCTGGCCGGTGGAGCCGATGGCCTCCGCATGCAGCGTTTCGCGAAGCTCTTCAAGGTCCATCGTGCTGACGATTTCCAGCAACGACTCCGCGCCCATGCCGGCACGGAACAGGAAGCCGTAGTGATCGTTGCGCTCCTTGAACTCGTTCTCCGTCATGGTCTTGCGGGGCTGAAGCTGCTCGAGGTCTCCGCGGCGAGAGTCCCATGCCTTCCGCGCCTCCTGGATGCGCTCCTGGGCATCCTTTTGGAGAGTGGCAATTTCCTGCTGCGCGTCGCCCTGCTGCTCCACCGACTCTGTGATGAGCTCCTCAAGCACGGTATCAAGGGAGGCAACAATCTCCTCCGTGATCTTCCTGCCCTTCGCCACAAGCGTGCGCCCATGGACGCTGATTGTGTCACTGGCTTTCTGGCCAACCATCTGGGGCAGGCCGGTGCGGAGGGTTTCGACATCAGCCTCGATCATCGCGCGGCGCTCGGCGACTTCCCGCGCGCTCTGCTCGCGGATGGCGGTAACGTTGGCGTCCAGCTCGGCGCGAATCTCCTCAAGGAGCCTGTCTTCGCGCTCCGCGAACTCATCAAGGACTTCCTGCTTGCGCTGCTCATCCACCTCGATGATCACGTACTGGGCGTAGTAAAGGACTCGCTCCAGGTTGCGCGGCGTCATGTCCAGCAGCATTGCAAGCCAACTCGGCGTGCCCTTGGCGAACCAGATATGGGCGACGGGAGCTGCAAGGTTGATGTGCCCCATCCGCTCACGCCGCACCTTGGCGCGCGTCACTTCAACGCCGCAGCGGTCACAGATCACACCGCGGTAGCGGATGCGCTTGTACTTGCCGCAATAGCACTCGAAGTCCTTGGTCGGACCGAAGATGCGCTCATCAAAGAGCCCATCCTTTTCCGGCTTCTGATTGCGATAGTTGATCGTCTCGGGCTTGGTGACCTCGCCGTACGACCACGACCGGATCTGATCCGGGGAGGCGAGCGAGATTCGTATTGCGCTAAAACTAGGATCCGTCATTCTCTCTCTCCTCCATGTCTCCGTCGCCAAAGTCGTCCACGCGCAGGGCGCCGCTGAGGGCCATTTCCAGTGCCGGAACGTCCGGGTCCTGCAGCAGCTCGATAGCCAGGCCAAGGCTCTGCAGTTCCATCTGCAGAACATGGAAGGACTCCGGGATGCCGTGTTCAATCACGTCCTCGCCCTTCACGATGGCCTCATAGGTCTGCTGCCGCCCCTGCACGTCATCGGACTTGATCGTGAGCATTTCCTGGAGGTTATGGGCGGCGCTGTACGCCTCAAGCGCCCAGACCTCCATCTCGCCGAACCGCTGCCCGCCGAACTGCGCCTTGCCGCCCAACGGCTGTTGGGTGATCAAGGAATACGGGCCTGTGGAACGGGCGTGAATCTTGTCTTCAACCAGGTGGATCAGCTTGAGCATGTAGATGTAGCCGACGGTCACCGGCTGGCCGAAGGGCTCACCCGTGCGGCCGTCGCGCAGGATTACCTTGCCGAAGATCGGCGGGTGGTTGCCGCTCTTCCGGAAGTGCTGCTCCGTCTTCGCCACAACACCATCGGCATCCAGCTTCTTGTGGGACACTCCCTGCTGGTCCAGCCAGAGCCGCAGGCAGACATCCTTGGCGATGCCGCGGGTGCGGTCGCTGAACACAGGCGCCGGATCGATGCCCTTGTCCTGGAGCCACGCCTCGGCGATCTCCAACTCGAACGTCGGCTCGCCATGCTCTCCGGTCCGGACCGCGCCGGACTCATGGGCGATGTAGGCGCGGCCAAGCGCGTCCTCAATGGACTCCGGGTCTGCGCCGTCAAAGACGGGCGTCACAACCTGGAAACCGAGTTCACGCGCTGCCGAGCCGATATGTGTCTCAAGTATCTGGCCGAGGTTCATGCGGGAGGGCACGCCGATGGGGTTGAGGATGATCTCAACCGGCGTCCCATCCGGCAGGTAGGGCATGTCCTCAATCGGCATGATGCGGGAGATGACGCCCTTGTTGCCGTGCCGCCCCGCCATCTTGTCACCGACGGAGATCTTGCGGGTCTGCGCCACCCACACACGCACCAACTCATTGACGCCGGCCTGCAGGTCATCCTTCTGCTCGCCTGTCAGGATGCGGACGTCGATAACCTTGCCATGCTCGCCGTGCGGGACGCGGAGCGAGGAGTCCTTCACCTCGCGGGCCTTCTCACTGAAGATCGCGCGGAGCAGCTTCTCCTCCGGCGAGAGCTCAGTCTCACCCTTGGGAGTGATCTTGCCGACAAGGATGTCGCCGGCGTTCACCTCCGCGCCGATGCGGATGATTCCCTTTTCGTCGAGGTCAGCGAGGGCCTCTTCACCAACGTTCGGGATGTCGCGCGTGATTTCCTCACGCCCCAGCTTGGTGTCACGGGCCTCGACCTCGTGCTTCTCGATATGGATGGACGTGAACTTGTCCTCGCGCACGACGGATTCGGAGAGGATAATCGCGTCCTCAAAGTTGTAGCCCTCCCAGGACATGAACGCGCAGAGCACGTTCTGGCCGAGGGCCAACTCGCCCTGCACCGTGGAGGCGCAATCGGCGATTGGATCGCCCGTCTTGACCACGTCGCCGGGGGCCACCGAGGGCTTCTGGTTGATGACCGTTCCCTGGTTGGACCGCTCGAACTTGCGGACGCGGTGGGGATAGGTCTTTCCGTCACTGCCCTTGATGATGATTTCCTCGGCAGTCGCCGTCACGACGGTTCCGTCCACGCGGGAGAGCAGGATTTGGCCGCTGTCTTTGGCGACGCGGGACTCCATGCCGGTACCGACGATGGGCACGTCCGGGCGCACGAGCGGCACGGCCTGCCGCTGCATGTTGGAGCCCATCAGCGCGCGGTTGGCGTCGTCGTGCTCGAGGAACGGAATCAGGGCGGTGGAGACACTGAAGATCTGCTTGGGAGAGACATCCATGAACTCAACGTCCACGGCGCGGGCCGTGTGGGGCTCTCCCTGCCGCCGGACCTCAATCATGTCCGTGATCATCTCACCGACTCCATTGAGTTCCGTGTTGGCCTGTGCGATGTCGTGCCGCTCTTCCTCATCCGCGTCAAGGTACTCGGACTCATTGAGCACGAACGGGCGCACGGGGATGTCCAGCGGCGCGAGCCGCGCGATCGACTTGGCAAGGTCCGCCGTAACGAGCGTTCCGGCCTCCGCGACCAGCTTCTTGCGCCGATCTCTCACGTCCTCGCGAAGTGTGTGGCCCTCGAGCCACTTCGGCTCCTTGTTCGGGATTTCCTTGAGAACGCGGCGGTACGGCGTCTCGATGAAACCGAAGGGGTTGATCTTTGCATACGTGGCAAGGGAGCCAAGGAGCCCGATGTTCGGCCCCTCGGGTGTCTCGATGGGGCAGATGCGCCCGTAGTGGGAGTTGTGAACGTCGCGCACGTCGAAGCCGGCGCGCTCGCGGGACAGTCCGCCCGGGCCCAGCGCAGAGAGACGCCTCTTGTGCGTCAACTCGGCGAGGGGGTTCGTCTGATCCATGAACTGCGAGAGCTGTGAGCCGCCAAAGAACTCACGCAGCGATGCAACGATTGGCCGCACGTTCACGAGATGCCCGGGGGTCGCGCCCTCCGGCTGCACCAGTGTCATGCGCTCCCGCGCCACGCGCTCCATCCGGAGGAGGCCGACGCGGAACTGGTTCTGTATCAACTCGCCGACGGATCGGACGCGGCGGTTGCCGAGATGGTCGATGTCGTTGGGCCGCGCCGCGCGATTCTGTACGCGAATCATCTGCCTGATGAGGGCGATGATGTCCTCCGGCAGGAGGATGCGCGTGTCCGGATCAACATTCACGCCAAGGCCGCGATTGAGCTTGTAGCGGCCAACGCGCGCCAGGTCATAGCGTCGAGGGTCAAAGAACAGGTGATGAACGAGCGTCTTGGCGTTGTCCAGCACGGACGGCTCACCCGGGCGCAGGCGGCGGTAGAACTCCAGCAGCGCCTCGTCCGTCGTCCGCGCGTGAGGCTCACGCTCAAGCGTCGTCTTGATTAGGCTCGCGTCGCCGGGCTGGTCCACGTCCGAGAACATCGAGAGAATCTCGTCCTCTTCGTAGCCGAGGGCACGGAGAAGCAAGGTGACAGGCATCTTGCGGCGGCGGTCCACCTTGACGCTGATGATGCCGCGATTGGAAATATCGAACTCAAGCCACGCCCCGCGATTGGGGATGAGCTTGGTCATGCACAGTTCACGCCCAGTGGACGGGTCGCGCTCCAGCGTGAAATACGCGCCGGGCGAGCGGACAAGCTGGCTGACAACGACTCGCTCTGCGCCGTTGATGATGAACGTGCCCCGGTCAGTCATGAGGGGAACGTCACCCAGGAAGAGGTCTTGTTCCTTGACCTCGCCCGTCTCCTTGACGGTCAACTCAGCCTTGACGTGGAGCGGAGCGGAGTAGTTGAGGTCCTTGTCGCGGCACTCGTCCTCGGAATGCTTGGGCGCATCAAAGTGGTGCTCGACGAAACGCAGTTGGAATCTGCCGCCAACTGCTTCCGCGCGCGCCTTGCCTTCCCGGACAAGTTCCAGGATCTCGCGCGGAGAGCGTCCGGCGCTGAGATCGGCGGGCAAGGTCTCCCGCGCGGCGTCCTGGATTGGACTGATTTCGGAGAGGAGTTCGGCGATTCCATCGGTCTTAAACCAATTGAAGGAGTCGACCTGTATTTGGATGAGATTTGGCGGTGCGAGTATCTCATCGACCCGCGAATAGTTCTTGATTGACTCCCTCATGGTTGCGACCATTCGGCGCTCCTTCCTTCAAACAAGCAGAAAAAGCCCGTTCGCGGGGTACATTCATTCAGCCCAGCGAACAGGCCTATTCGGTGCGATCTAACGGGTCGACGTCCACCCAAGCACAATCGAATACTATAGCACACGCGCGCAAACGTCAATTATAGGCGTGATGCAGGGGCAAATCCTTACACCCGGTCTATCTCATCCAAGCCTGCAAGGAAGTCGCGGAAGCCGCTGGGCGGCTCGCCGGGAATGACGGTCACGACGGACTGGAGCGCCGCCACCAGGTCGTCGTCTATCTCGAACGGCATATTCAGTGCAACCGACCATGCCGCTGCATGCGCCAGTGAGGCCGGCACCGCTTGCTCCAGGGATGAGTCGGCCTTTCGCATGATCAGAACCGGTGTGAGGGCAAGGCCGTCACGCGAGTCAATCAGCAGCAGTTTGATGCCTAGGACGACGCCTGCGCCACGCGAGGCGGTGTCTTTAAGGTGGTCGAGGACGTTCCTGCCCGGCATTCCGTCATCCGATAAGAGACTGCCGAGAACGACGGCTTCCTTCTCCAACACGTTCAGCGCCAGCCTGTCCTCACCCTCCGTACTGCGGAGAATGAGCACATGCTGCTTCGTTTCGGCGTCTTCGGACACCTTTTCGACGAGGTAGTTCATCGCTGTCCCTGCGCTGCCCCAGTATAGAGGTCGAAAGCGTGCCGCTGAGTAGCGCCCTGTATACTGCAAAGGCATCTATGGCGGCAGGAAATCACGCAGGGGACGGGCATTCTATGGCAGCGGAGCGGCGCGCGGGCAATCCATACAACCTCAGATACGATCCCATCGCGCTTGATAGGAAATGGCAGGAGCGATGGGAAGCGGACGGCCTGCATGAGGCCAACCCCGACGATTCCCGCCCCACGTGGTACGCCCTCACGATGTTCCCGTACACCTCCGGCGATCTGCACGTTGGCCACTGGTATGCCGAGGCCCCGGCGGACGCCCACGCGCGTTATATGCGGATGCGCGGCTATAACGTCCTACACCCGATGGGTTTTGATGCTTTCGGCCTGCCTGCGGAGAACGCGGCTATCCAACGCGGCATCCACCCGCAGACATGGACGTTGGACAACGTTGATCGGATGCGCGGGCAGCTCAAGACCATCGGCGCGGGATACGACTGGCGGCGCGAGGTCATTACATGCCTGCCCGAGTATTACAAGTGGAACCAATACTTCTTCCTCAAGATGTTCGAGAAGGGCATCGCCTACCGCGCGATGGCGCCCGTCAACTGGTGTGAGAAGGACCAGACGACGCTTGCCCGTGAGCAGGTCATGTCCGACGGCACGTGCGAACGTTGTGGGACGGTCGTGTACCAGCGTGACCTTGAGCAGTGGTTCTTTCGCATCACGGACTACGCGGAGGAACTGCTGGACAACTCGAAGATCGATTGGCCTGAGCGCATCAACCTGATGCAGACCAATTGGATCGGCCGCTCCGAAGGGGCTGAGATTTCGTTCGGCCTGGATGTTCCCGGCGTGGACGTTGATGAGCTGCGTGTGTTCACAACGCGACCGGATACCACATACGGCGTTACCTTCATGGTGCTCGCTCCTGAGCATCCACTTGTTCCGGCGCTGACCACCGATGAGCAGCGCACCGAGGTAGAGGCATATGTTGCCCAAGCACGGCGGCTGACAGAGATCGAGCGGCTGGCCGTGGATAAGGAAAAGACGGGCGTGCCGCTGGGCACGTACTGCATCAACCGGCTCAACGGCCAGACGGTCGCTCTGTGGATCGCCGACTATGCGCTTGCCACATACGGCACCGGTGCTGTCATGGGCGTGCCGGCGCACGATGAGCGCGACTTTGAATTCGCGACCAGGTACGGAATCCCAATCGAGACGGTCATTGCGCCGGAGGGCTACGACGGCTCACCGCTGAGCGAGGCGTACATCGATCCCGGCGTCATGGTCAACTCCGGGCCGTTCACTGGGATGCCGAACGAGGATGGTAAGGCGGCTGTCGCCAAGCACCTGGAGGAGAACGGGTGGGGCGGGCCGACAGTTTCCTACCGTATGAGAGACTGGCTTGTTTCGCGCCAGCGGTACTGGGGCACGCCGATTCCGATTATCTACTGCGAGGATTGCGGCATTGTGCCCGTTCCTGAGGATCAGCTGCCGGTCGTCTTGCCCGAGGACGCGGAGTTCCTCCCGACGGGTGAATCCCCCCTCAGATATCACGAGGGTTTTCGCCACGCGGCCTGCCCCCAGTGCGGCAATGAGAATGCCGAACGCGAGACAGACACGATGGATACATTCGTCGACTCCGCGTGGTACCAGTTCCGCTACACGAGCCCTGATGCGGGCACGGACACGGCGTTTGACCCGGCCGAAATGCAGCGATGGGCGCCCGTTGACCTGTATACAGGTGGCGCGGAGCACGCAGTCATGCACCTGCTCTATGCCCGCTTCTTCACCAAGGCCTTGCGTGATCTTGGCCTGCTGACGTTCGATGAGCCCTTCAAGCGGCTGTTCAACCAGGGCGTCATTCTCGGCGAGGACCACGAGAAGATGTCCAAGAGCCGTGGCAACGTCGTAAATCCGGACGAGCAGACCGCCCTGCTTGGCGCGGACGCGGTTCGCGCATATCTGATGTTCGTTGGGCCGTGGGACCAGGGCGGCGCGTGGAGCACGCAGGGCATCCGTGGCGTGCCGCGCTGGTTCAATCGTGTGTGGGAGTTGTGCGAGACGCGATGCCGAGATGAAGGGGCGCCCGCGCCTGACACGATTGCCACTGAACTCACTCGTGAGATGCACCGTACCATTCAAAAGGCGACGGAGGACATCAAGGACTTCCAGTTCAATACGATGATCGCGGCGCTCATGACGTTCACAAATACGCTGTCACGCATCGAATCTGACAATCCCGAGGCGACACGCAGCCCGGAATGGCGGGAGGCCTATGACACTTTGCTCCTGCTGCTAGCACCCATTGCGCCGCATCTGACCGAAGAGTTGTGGGAGATGACGGGGAAGCCGTATTCAATACACCAGCAGTCGTGGCCGGAGTACGACGAGTCGCTGACAAAGTCGGAAGAGATCACGCTGATCGTGCAGGTGGACGGCAAGCTTCGCGATCGGCTGACGGTTGCTGCTGATATTGCAGAGGACGCCGCGCGGGATGTTGCGCTGGCCAGCGAGAAGATACAGACGGCGCTGAACGGGGCGGACCCTGCCCGGGTCATCTACGTGCCGGGCCGCCTGCTCAACCTCGTGACACGATAATGGCGGGCGGCACCACCAGTATCATCGTCGCCGCCGGTTCCGGCGAGCGGATGGGCGGCGTGCAAAAGGCATTCGCACCACTGCTTGGCCGCGAGATGGTGGCTTATTCCCTGCGCGCGACGGAAGATTCCCACGACGTCGACCACATCGTGCTTGTTGTTGCATCCGACTCCGTAGAGAAAGCGGCGTCTCTGGTCTCGGCGATGGGGCTGTGCAAGGTTTCTACGGTGTGTGCCGGAGGGGCCACGCGCCGCGAATCCGTCCTTGCCGGTTTGCGCGCCGCGCCGGACGGCAGTGAAATCACACTGGTTCATGACGGGGCGCGCCCGTGCATCACGACGGAACTCATCGCGCGGGGCATCGTTGCTGCGCGCGAACATGGAGCGGTGGTTCCCTCTGTGCCGGTGCAGGACACCATTAAGGAAGCGGGGCAGGACGGGCGGGTTGTCGCCACACCGGACAGGTCGCGGTTGTACGCCGCGCAAACCCCGCAAGCCTTTCGCACCGAACTGCTGAAACGCGCCCACACGGAAGCCCCGGCAGACCTTGTGCTGGACGACGCAAGCCTTGTGGAGGCGCTTGGTGAGCCGGTGCACCTCTTTGAGGGCGACGCGGGCAATATCAAGGTGACGACGCCAACTGACGTGGCGGTTGCTGAAGCGATCCTCCGGCAACAGGGCAATATTGCTGCTGATGAATCGGGGGCGGGTTCATAGTGGCTGCCGTACGCGTCGGGCTTGGGTTCGACAGCCATGCGCTGGTGGAGGGTAGAGCGCTCATCCTTGGCGGGGTAAGGATCGAATACACGCTTGGCCTGCATGGCCATTCGGACGGAGACGCGCTGGCGCACGCGCTGACGGACGCGCTGCTTGGCGCGGCGGGTTTGGGCGACATCGGCCAGCATTTCCCCAGCACCGATCCGGCCTACAAGGACGCCGACAGCATGGAGCTGCTGCGTCGCTCGATGGATCTTGTGGAGGCTGCTCAATTGCGGCTGGGAAATGCCGATGCTACGCTCTATGCGGACGCGCCCCGCCTCGGTCCGTATCGGGACGCCATGATTCAATCTCTTGCCATGAAACTTCGAGTCGAGCCTGACCAACTGAACTTGAAATTCAAGACGCTTGAGGGTCTGCCGCTGGGCAGTGTAGAGGGAGCCGCAGTCATCGCCGCCCACGTCATCGTTGCGCTTGAGGCCGAGACCTAATGCTGCGGCTGACAAGCACGCTCTCGGGCGAGAAGACCGAGTTCACGCCGCATAATCCGCCGGACGTTCTCATGTACGTCTGCGGCGTCACCCCGTATTCCGATTCTCATGTCGGACACGGCATGAGCTACGTCATCTTCGACGTGGTTAGGCGGTATCTCGCCCATCGCGGCTACAACGTGCGGGTGGTGCAGAACTTCACGGACGTTGACGACAAGATCATCGCGCGGTCCCAGGAGACGGGCGAGACGGCATCGGATCTTGCGGGTCGCTACATGGACCTCTTTAAGGAGGACATGGAACTGCTGAACGTCCTGCCCGCGGACGAATATCCACTAGCGACGGTGGAAGTCCCCTCGATGTTGGAGATGATTGAGGGCCTTATCGACAAGGGATTTGCGTATGCCGCCGATGGCGACGTGTATTTCCGCGTCAACAGGTTCGATAGCTACGGCAAGCTCTCACACCGCACGCTGGACGGGATGATGGCGGGGGCGCGCATCGCGCCCAATGAGCTAAAGGAGTCGCCACTGGATTTCACGCTCTGGAAGGGCGCGAAGGAAGGTGAGCCGTCATGGGACAGCCCATGGGGCCCCGGCCGCCCGGGCTGGCACATTGAGTGCTCGGCAATGTCCCTCAGCTACCTGGGCGAGAAGATCGACATTCACGGCGGCGGGGCGGACCTGATCTTCCCGCACCACGAGAATGAGATTGCCCAGACGGAGGCGTTCACCGGCACTGAGCCGTTCGCCCAGTACTGGCTGCATAACGGTCTGCTGCAGATGGGCGAGGAGAAGATGAGCAAGTCGCTCGGCAACCTCGTCTCCATCCGGGATGTTGTTGAGCAGCGCGGCGCGGACGCGTTCCGACTGTTCGTGCTGACATCCCACTACCGGATGCCGCTGACGTGGACGGACGAAGGAGTGGCGGCGTCGGCCCGCGCGGCTGAACGACTGTCACGCGCCGCATGGGCAACGGGCGGGGAGGGTGATACGCCCGAGACGTCCGCTTTCAAGGAACGTTTTTACGAAGCCATGGATGACGATCTGAACACGCCGCAGGCGCTCGCTGCGATGTTTGACATGGCACGGGAGATCAACCGCGCTGCCGGAGAGGGCGCTGACGTTTCGCAAGCGTGTGAGTTGCTCCGTGAACTTGGCGGCGTGCTTGGTCTGCAATTGGATCAAGCCGGCTCGGTCGGCACGGGCGATGTCGCTCCGTTTGTGGAACTGCTGATTGAGACGCGGGCCGGGCTGCGCAAGGAGAAACAGTTCGCGTTGGCGGACAACCTGCGGGATCGACTTGCCGAGTTGGGGGTTGTGCTGGAGGACACACCGCGGGGCACTGAATGGCGGTTTGAACGGCGGGATGGCCGGTGAGCGCGGCTCAGCCCATGTGGCTTATCACCTTTGATATCGACGGGACGATGGAGTTTGGCGATCCGAACGGCATCTTGACCCGCGAGCACGTCGAATACTTCCGTGCAAAGGGCGCAATTGTCGGCAGCGCGTCGGACCGTCCCGAAAGCTCCCAGCTCATCATGTGGCGCGGCTATGGCCTTGAGCCTGATTTCGTCCTGCTGAAACACCATATGCCGACACTCAAGGAACGCTACCCGGATCTGCCGGCGTATTGGCATGTTGGCGACCGCCCGCTCGACCAACAGACCGCGCGTCAGGCGGGCTTCACCTTCTTCTGGCCGGACCAGTTTCCGTCTCCGGACATGGGCGATGAATTCTTCATCCACGTCAAGTCGCCGGAGGAGGGCGGGTCACTCACGGCAGGAGAGGCCGCGCTGCGGCTTGCCGATCATGCGCTTGAGGTGAACGGCGCCACGGAATACCACTCCAATCACAACCGCTTGGGGTAGGGCGCCTGCTCTAGCAGACCCGGACAAACTCCGGACGGCTTCAGCTTTCTAGCCTTTTGATGTCGCATGCGCATGGCATACTGGTACTACACGGTGACTAGTCGAATAGAAACCATATCTGCATAAGAGAAAGTAAATGGCGATCACACACGACTTTAGAGACCTGATTCGACTTGGTTCTGACGGCCGGGAGATTGCCGCCAACTGCGACTGTGAAGGTGCATGCGCCTGCGCTGAGCAGACCATCGAGTTTGTTGGTCTGGTTGGCAAGACAGGGGAAGTACTAGTCGGGATCCCCCTCGATCTCACCAAGACCGGCGGTCAAGCCTGCTGCTAAGCAGCCACCCCGTTAGCCCGTAAAGCGGGAGCTGGCAATCGCTAGCACGACGAAGATGACGGCGAGGCCAATCGTGGCCTGAAAGAGGGTCTTCTCAAAGCCGCGTCGGGCCCGAAAGACGGACGCCCCCGCTCCGAACACGCCGCCGAGGTCTTGCGTCCGCACCTGCAGCAGGATCGCGCCGATCAGAAGCACGGCGACCAGAAGCTGCAGTACGTGGATGATGATACTGATCATTGATTCCGTTCCTATAGCGAGATCGATTCGCTCCGTCTATTGTGCCTGATTGTCAGCCGGCGCGAGCGCCTGCAACTGCTCAGCCACTAGTTGATTGGCCGTCTGCGGGTTTGCTTGGCCTCGTGTTGCCCGCATGACCTGCCCCACGAGGAATCCGACAGCGTTCTGCTTGCCTTTCTGAAAGTCGGCGACGGCCTTCGGGTTCGCTTCAATCGCCTCTCGAACGGCGGCGGCCAGGGCGTCCTGGTCGTTGATCTGGTTCAGACCCTTTTCAGCCACGATGTCCTGCGGGTTCCTGCCCGTGCCGAACATCTCCGGGAAGACTTCTTTGGCCATGCGGACGCTGATCGTCCCGTCGTCCATCAGGTCAAGCATTGCGGCAAGTGAAGGGGCGGAGACGGGGGAGTCCGCGATGTCCGTATCCGCTTCGCTGAGCAGATGTGTCAGGTCTCCGACAATCCAGTTCGCCACGGCCTTTGCCCGCGCCTGCTGAGCATCTCCCTGCCCCTGCGGCGATGCGTCCAACGCCTGCTCGAAATAGTCGGCAGTGGCGCGGCTCGCTGTCAGCAGGCTGGCGTCATAGGCAGATAGTGCAAAGTCGCTCATGAATCGCGCGCGCCGCGCATCCGGCAGCTCGGGGAGCGACTGCCGCAGTTCGTCGACCCATTCCCTGCTGACGACCAGTGGAGGTAGGTCCGGCTCCGGGAAGTAGCGATAGTCCTGCGCGTATTCCTTGGAACGCTGGGAGAGCGTCGCGCCCTCCTCTTCGGACCAGCCGCGCGTCTCCTGAGGGATGCGTTCGCCGCGTTCAATCAGGTCCGTTTGTCGCCGTACCTCGAACTCCAGCGCGCGAAAGACGGCGCGGAAGGAGTTCATGTTCTTGACCTCAACCTTCCAGTTGGGCAGGGGGTCGCCGGGCTTGCGCATTGAGATATTGGCGTCGCAGCGGAAGCTGCCCTCCTCCATGTTGCCGGTGGAAACGCCGAGGTATTGCAGGATGGATCGCAGCTTTGTCAGGTAGAGCCGCGCCTCCTCGGCTGAGCGCAGGTCAGGCTCGCCCACGACCTCCATGAGCGGCACGCCGGAGCGGTTGATATCCACGAGGGAGTACGTCTCACCGGTGACGTCGACGCGGTGGGTCAGGCGGGCCGTGTCCTCTTCAAGGTGGACGCGGGTGATGCCGATCTTCCGCGTTTCGCCGTCTTCCGGCTCAATCTCCAGCCAGCCATTGCGCGTGAGGGGGAGATCATATTGAGAGATCTGATAGCCCTTCATCAGGTCGGGGTAGGGGTAGTTCTTGCGGTCGAACTTGGTATCTTCGGCGATCTCGCAGTTCAGTGCCAGTGCCGTCATGATGGTTGCCGCGACTGCCTGTCGATTGATGACGGGCAAGGTGCCTGGGAGACCCATGCAGACGGGGCAGAGTCGTGTGTTGGGCTCTGAGCCGGTGTAGTCCGTTGCGCAGGCACAGAACATCTTGCTCTGCGTGAGCAGCTGCGCGTGCACCTCAAGCCCGATGACAGGCTCAAGGGCAATCTCAGTTGGGGCAGTGGCAATCATGGTCTATTCATTGTAGCGGAGCCAAGAATGTTCAACTTGACCCAATTTTCCTGTCGATTATCCTAGATCGCATCGAATCATTGAGGAGGAGTTACGACTTGCCAGGACAAACCAGAAGATTCTCAATTGACCGTAACGGTCGCCAAGAGCGAACAGTAGTGGGCAAGGATGGCCAAACACATACCGACACCGACGGGAAACGCGGCAGTGATGGCCACTTCACTGATGAGGGTGAATATCGGCGGGCTATCGAAAAGGCAGTCAAACAAAACAGTCGCAAATGATTGGCTGAATTTTTAACTGAAGGCGGGGCACATTACGAGTCCGCCCTCGAAATCGTATTCGCATCTGGTTTTGGAACCTGCCTCATAATTTGAGGGCTCGCGGGGCTCGTATACCTGATTCCATCCTTCGGGCCTCCGCCGCCAGCCTCTCCCGCTATTCCGATCGTCAACAAGAGGATCTGACTCACGCCGGAACACTTCTCATGTAGGAGTTGCGACGCCTCGCCGGAATCCTTGCCCAGGACCCAGTTCCCTGAACTCGTATCGATTGCAACGATTTCTCCAACGTGGTCGTCGATTACCAGATGGCGGATGTCTCGCTGATAAATTCGCTCGCCAATGAGACGCTGCTCAAGCATCATCATTCGCCATCCGCGCCCAAAGACATCCCTAAAGCTTTGTGGCATCGCAAGTGGCTCGCCTAGCTAGTCCTTGACGGCTGGCTCCATGAAGAAGCCTGCCAGCAGACCGATGGCCGAGAGCGCGAAGACTGCCGCTGGACAATCATGCTCGTCCCGTTTTTCGTCCTCAGCTTACGATCCGCGAGCCCTCAGGCTCTTTGGATCGACAGCCCTTTTGGGCGGAATCCTTTCCTCGGACGGGATTCGATCTTTATTCAACTCCCTGAATTGCAGATCCGTCAGGTCGAGCTTTTTTCTGTTGCAGACGCGACATGCCAGCTGCGTGTTACGTCTATGGTCCGGGCCGCCTTTCGCTTTTGGAACCATGTGCTCCAGTTCAAGCTGGTCATAGGGGTATTGCCGGCCGCAGTAGTTGCAGACACCGTCATTCTGCTTGTGGAACCAGTAGCGCTTGTCTTTTGCCTTCGGATCGTCTGCGCCGTCATAGTGGTTATACGGGCGGGCGCCGGAGGGTGGCTTCACGGCTATTCTCCGCTGAGACCTCTGGCACATGAGGCACAAGTCATACTCCGGCGGCTTGAAGCTGCCGCACTCAAGGCACTCGGAGATTACTCCCCGTCTCTCTTGTTCCCAATGAGGGCGACACAGGTAGTGCTCATCCGGGATGATCGTGTCGCAGTTCTGCTCGGCGCACCTGTTAGGTTCCAGCGATTCAGTCTGTAAAGCCGCGTAGCACTCGCCGCAATACTTGAACCACGGCGGCTTATTCTTGCCGCACCGAGCGCACTCTCGCGGAAAGCGCTGTGTCATGGGCACCCCTTCGAATGCCGGCTAGCGTTCGCCTACAAAATCGGGCCGTAGTCCAGGAAGAAGGGCGCGAAGACCAGTGCCACGATGGACATGAGCTTGAGCAGGATGTTCAGCGACGGGCCGCTGGTGTCCTTGAACGGGTCACCAACCGTGTCGCCGACAACCGTCGCCTCGTGGTGCGGCGTGCCCTTGCCGCCGAAGTTGCCCGTCTCAACGAATTTCTTGGCGTTGTCCCATGTGCCGCCCGCGTTGGCCATCGTGATGGCAATCATGAACCCGGCGGCGATGGAGCCGATGAGGAGGCCGCCCAGTGCTTCCTTGCCCATGAACACTCCCACGAGCACCGGCGCGACAACGGCCAGCACACCCGGCACGATCATCTCTCTCAGTGCGCCACGAGTGCTGATGTCAACGCACTTCGCATACTCCGGCTCCGCGGTGCCCTCCATGATGCCCGGGATCTCGCGGAACTGACGCCGCACCTCGTTCACCATCGCGTTCGCGGCGCGCCCAACGGCGGCCATCGTGAACGCGGAGAACAGGAACGGCAGCATCGCGCCGATGAAGAGTCCAACCAATGTCTTGGAGTCGAGAAGGCTGATCACAGTTAGGTCAACGGCTTGCGCATAGGCCGCCATCAGCGCCAGCGCCGTCAACGCTGCGGAGCCGATGGCGAAACCCTTGCCCGTTGCGGCCGTTGTGTTGCCCAACGAGTCCAGCGCATCCGTGCGCTCCCGAACCTCAGGATCGAGGCCCGCCTGCTCGGCGATGCCGCCCGCATTGTCTGCCACAGGGCCGTAGGCGTCAGTCGCCAGAGTGATTCCGAGGGTGGACAGCATTCCGACGGCGGCAATCGCCACGCCATAGAACTCAAACAGTTCGTAAGAGATCCAGATGGCCGCGCCGACCACCAGCACCGGCACCACCGTGCTCTGCATCGCCGTCGCGAAACCGCTGATGATGACCGTTGCAGGGCCCGTCTCGCCGGACTGGGAAACGCGCTGCGTTGGACCGTAATCATACGAAGTGTAGTACTCGGTGATGAGGCCGATGATCACGCCGCCGATGAGGCCGGCAAGCACCGCGCCGAATAGCCGGATTCCCACGTCAGCCGCTGCAATCGTGTTGCCGCCAACCTCAACGTCAGAGAACTCCAGGTAGTTGACGACGGCGAACGTAGCAATCGCAACGAGGATGGCTGAGGCAAAGATACCGCGTCGGATCGACCACAACAGGCTCGCGAATGACGCATTCTCCCCGGAGCGAACGAGGAACGTGCCGATGATGGAACTCGCGATGCCTGCGCCCGCGATGGCCATCGGCAGGATCATGAACGAGGCGTCGTAGTCGGCGATTGCGTACGCCGTCGCCGCGATAGCCATGGCTGCGATGATGGAGCCGACGTACGACTCAAAGAGGTCCGCGCCCATGCCTGCCACGTCGCCGACGTTATCGCCAACGTTGTCCGCAATGGTGGCGGGGTTGCGGGGATCATCTTCCGGGATGCCCTGCTCAACCTTGCCCACAAGATCTGCGCCAACGTCCGCCGCTTTCGTGTAGATGCCGCCGCCCACGCGGGCGAACAGCGCGATGGATGACGCGCCGAAGCTGAATCCGGCCACCCACTTCATGATTTCCGCGGCATCAATGTCCGAGTAAATGTTGGAATAGACCACATACATGAGACCGACGCCGAGCAGTCCAAGTCCCACGACGGACATGCCCATGACCGCGCCGCTCGAGAACGCCACGCGCAGCGCCGGGTTGAGGCCCCCCATGGCCGCCGCCGCCGTTCGGACGTTAGCCCGCGTAGCGACGAGCATGCCCAGCGCGCCCGTCGCGGCGGAAACAATCGCTCCGAGTACATATGCCACGGCTGTCCGCGGCTCCACAAGGAGGGCGACGATGATGGTCACGACGATCACGAACGCGGCCAGGTAGGTGTACTCGCGGCGCAGGAAGGCCATTGCGCCCTGCTGAATGGCAACCGCGATGCGGCGCATCGTCTCGTCTCCCTGGTCCACCTGCATCACGCGGTAGATCAGTATGGCTGCAAAGATCAGCGCCAAAAGCCCGGCGCCAAGGGACGCGGCAACGGCAACATCCATGATTACTGGTTAGCCTCCTACCCGTTTCGCAAAAAACGACGGGATTAATCCCGTCTCACAAGTAGGAAAGTAGCATTTGCGTCCCTATTCCGTCAATTGGGAACGCTCTCTCCTGTCAGCGCTGAAACTGCCTCCTTCAGGCCGCCCAGCTTCTCGATCGCACCGTAGGCCGTCGCGTCCATCTGCACCGGTGTGATGGACACCTTTTTCTCGCGCAGCGCCCACACATCCGTCCCTTCCTGGATCTCGAATCCGCCGCGTTGACGTGCCTGCCTCTCGATGCCGATCCAGAAATAATCGCGCCTCCCATCGTTGCCCTGAGTCACCTCAAAGTTGACGGCGCGCGGGATGAGGTTGGTGATTTCGACCCCCCTCAGACTCTCGATCCCCAGGTTGGGCACGGTGACATTAAAGAGGAGGCCTGCGTATTGCTCCTTGTCGCTGAGAATACCCGCAGCCAACTTGCGCGCCACCGCCGCCGCCGTCCGATACCGCGTCCGCTTGCGCAGCGGCATGGAGATGGCGATGGCCGGGAAGCCGCGGATGTGTGCGTGCAGCGCCGCGCCCACCGTGCCGGAGAGAAACACGTCCGCTCCAAGGTTCGTCCCGTGGTTGATGCCGGAGATGACAAGATCGGGCTTTTCCTTCTCCATGATATGGCCGAGCGCGACGATTACCGCGTCGCCGGGTGTTCCGTCCACGGAGTAATGCCGCACCCCCCGCGTCCGCAGACGCCGCACCCGCACTGGCCGGTGCATGGTGAAACTCGCCCCCATTCCGCTCTGCTCGCGGTCCGGGGCGACAACGGTGAGTTCGCCCAGCCCGCGCATCGCCTTCACCAGCGCGAGGATGCCGGGTGCGTGTATCCCATCATCGTTTGTTATGAGGAGTCGCACGCCGCAAGTTTACCCTCTTCGTCACCCCTGTGCTTGACATGGGAACCCAAACCGCCCAACCCACACAGAAACTTAACCTTCATGCGCATGTCCCCCTCGCGCTGCTCCAGGCATCGTCATCTCTGTGCGAAAAGGTATAAGATTGCGGAACGGGAGGGGGGACAGAACAACGGGCACTTGTGCCTGTGTTTTGTTGGGGTAAAGCCGGGGATTCGCCTGTGCTTCAACGTCTTTTGGGGTCAGATCGGCACTATAGTCTGCAAGCTCTCCGAGGGGATGTTGTGGGGGGCGTTACGGCAGCCGTCGTTGGGCTGCCGGTTGCGTTGGCGTTTGGCATCGCGGCCGGTCTGGGTCCGGCCGCCGGGATTTACGGCGCTATCTCCGTCGGCTTCTTTGCCGCTGTGTTCGGCGGCACCAGGTCCCTGATATCCGGTCCAACAGGCTCGATGACGGTGGCCATGGCGGTCATTGTCGCTGCGCACGCGGACAACATCTCCGAGGCTTTCACCATCGTCATCATGGCCGGACTGATTCAGGTCCTGTTCGGCCTGCTGAGGATCGGACGTTTCGTCACATATACCCCGTATTCCGTCATATCGGGGTTCATGACCGGTGTGGGCGTGATCATCATCGTCGGACAGTTGGAGCCCTTCCTGGGCGGGCGTGTCGGCGTTGGCGGACTGTTCGGCACGATTGCGGACATTCCGGAACTCATGGGCGAGTTTCAAAGCAGCGCCCTGCTCGTAGCTCTTATGACGCTTGCGGTGGCCCTGCTCTGGCCCAGGAGATTCCAAAGACACTTGCCGCCGACCCTGGTTGCGCTGGCAGTGGGAACTGCCATAAGCCTCATTTGGCTGAAAGACGCCCCATCCGTTGGGGCTGTTCCCACGGAAATCCCGCTTTTCCAGCTGCCACACCTTGACCTTGCATTCATCATAGGAGCCACTGAGCCCGCGTTGGTCATCGCCCTCGTTGGATCTGTTGACACGCTGCTGACGGCGCTCGCTGCAGATTCAATGACTCGCTCGCGGAACGATCCGAGCAGGGAGCTTTTGGCGCAGGGCATCGGCAACGTCATCACCGGGTTCATCCGGGGCCTCCCCGGCGCCGGCGCCACGCCGAACACAGTCGCCAATATCCGCGCAGGTGGGTCGACCCTCATTTCCGGCGTGCTGGCCGTCGCGATCCTTGTGATTATCGTGATGCAGTTCGGCGACTACGTTGAGTTGATTCCAAGCGCCGTGCTCTCCGGAATCCTGGTTAAGGTCGCGCTCGATACCATCGATTGGCGATTCGTCAACCGTATGTTCCGGGTGCAGCGTGAGCACCTGATAGTCATGCTGCTCACGTTTGGACTGACGGTGTTCGTTGACCTGGTTGCCGCTGTTGCCGTGGGCATGATCGCCGCGGCCGTCACCAATGCGCGACAATTTGAGCGTCTCGAGCTTGACAGTGTTGTCTCCGTCCCCATCCTGGACCAGGTATTCTTTGCGGGACACGGCAATCAGGACCAGTTCGACGAATATTCAGCCAGAGTCGGACTTGTGGCCCTGCGGGGGACCTTTACAATCGCATCCTCCGGCAAACTCATTGACACCATCAGCGAAGACATCCGGGAGCATGAGGTCGTTATCCTGGACTTCTCCGATACGGTCTACATCGACGAGAGCGCAGCCCTGGTGGTTGAACAGCTGGTTGAGACCGCCATCATCCAGGACACGCACTGCATCGTGATGGGGCTGTCGGGTATGCCGGAACGCAATCTCAATGCTCTTGAGGTTCTCAACGAAGTTCCCGCAGACCAGATAGTGGCCACGCGTGACGAAGCGAGGAACGTGGCGGCCAGGCTGCTTGCGCAAGAGAACGCCTAACGCGCCCCTCCTGTCATTCCGAGCGCAGCCGAGGAATCCAAAGCCTCCATTTGCTCAGCAGACACGTTCCTGGATTCTTCACTCCGCTGCGCTCCGTTCAGAATGACAATGGACTTCTGCGCTACCATGAATCCACAACGCGAAACACCGAAAGGAGACACGGAAATGGCACGCTCAATCACATTGGATGAGGCAAACACGGTCATCGCAGCGACGATTGCCAAGGCGGACGAGCAGGGCACGAAGATGGGCATCGCCGTCGTGGACGCGGGAGGGCGGCTGGTCGCCTTTGCGCGGATGGACGGGGCGATCTGGGCGAGCGTCTACGGCTCGCACGGCAAAGCGATCGCATCGGCGGCGTTCGGTCGGCCCAGCGGGGTCTTCCAGGACATGGCGGACAGGCCGATCTTCCAGGGCATCAAGGCCGGCGAGGGCGACCACATGATCCTGAGCCTGGGCGCAGTGCCGATCGAGAAGGACGGCGAGGTCATCGGCGCAGTCGGCGTCGGCGGCGGCACCGGCGAGCAGGATGAGGAGTGCGCAATCGCAGGCGCAGCGGCGGTGTAGGGGAGGGGGGCTATATCCCGCAGACCCCTTCGCACTCCTCTAGCATCAAATCCTCATAATTCTGAGCCTCGGTAAAGTCCACTTCGGCGAGTGGCACTCGTGACCGATGCAGGAATGCTTGACCTTTGACTGTTCCTCGTATTGCTGGCACTTTCCGCAAAGCTTCGTCGACAAACACGGCGTCCCTAAAGGACTCAGGGTCGGATTCCTTGAGTTGCTTCCAAACGGAATCCTTATGGTACGGGCATCCGATGCAAGAACTTGTTGGGAGTGGTCGACCGGAATAATTCTCCTGGAACCAGTTGTATAGCTGCGCACGTGAGAAGCCGCGTTCGATGAGGGGGTATCGCTTAGTCACCCATTCCTCCCTGTCGGCCTTCTGACGCAAAGCTTCGTCGATACTGATACCTAGCCACATCTCTACCTGCACACCAACAGGCGCGCGACGTCCGCGCTGGAGGCCGAGCCTCTCGCGGAGATACGCCTGGATAGGATTCGTCTTGTAGTGCGTCGTGCACTGCCGATTTAGCATGCCCTTGCTGCCGTCCTCGTTCGTCAGGAAAGCTGGGATGCCAAGAAACTTGGAGCCGTCCGGCATCTGGCCTTCCAAGATATTGTCTCGAATGTTGCCACTGCTGACAGTCACGACCTCGTATGAAAGCTGACTCTTTAGCCACTCAAGATGTTCGTAGACGGCAGGTGGTTCCCAACCGGTATCCGCGAATATGGCGATGTCTGGGCGCTCCAGCCCAAACTCCTCACGATCTGCCATGAGAGCTAAGCAGGACGACTGGACGCCAGCCCCGAGACTCAGGACTCGAAAGGGTTTGCTATTGCGCAGCTTCCTCCGATCCGCGACAAGCGATGGGTCCGACATAATGTCGTCTACAATTTTCTCTAAGTTTTCACGAATTGCCTCACGCGGCATCGCGTCAAACACAAGTATGCCGCTAGCAAGATTCATGCGTTTCCAAATGGCGTCCAAGCCCTTCGTGTTGACGCCGTCCGCTTGACTCATGAGAACGCGGACGAATTCCGCCAAAACCACAGGGTTGCGACTGAACCCTGAGTCCAACATGTTGTGGTAGTGACGTGCGTGGGTAGCAAAGTGTTCGAGCGCCTCGTGCTTCGAAAACGCGCCGGCAGAATTAGCTCCGGCGACCGTCGCTGTGTGAGCGATCCACCAAGTTCGCGAAGCGGTGTTGTATTTCCTGATAACGTCTAAGCTGTTCGCGAACCAGTGCCGGTGAATCCAGTTTGTCACGTTTCCCGTAGGCGCACGCCAACGACCGAGGGAATACTTGTGCAAGACGAAATGGCTAATCCAACCCCACAGAAGATGGTCTTGTGCCTTAGCGGGTCTCAGACTCGGGTACGACTCGTAGAAACCCAAAGCCTGGCGATCTGCTTCGTTCAGATCGCCTGAGGTCACCGGTTCCAAGTGGATTGGCGCATTGCCGAATATACCGGTTCCGGTGGTCTGGTCTTCATATGACACTTCTGCATCCGCTAACAAGCTGCCGAAATCAGTATCAGGGTCCAGATACACTTCCGGAGTCTCGCGAGCAATGCGCTCAAGTTCCGAGTAAGCTCTCGGCGTCAACTGCTGCAATTCGAAAGTCACTTCAGTCACTATGCGCTACTCCTCCTCGTCCGATTTCAAGGCCTCCAGCATGAATCCCAAAGGGTGCTGTAGGAGACGCTGCCCATATTCGAGAAGCCGTTGATCGATTTCTTCTTGGCTAGTTTCTAAATGCAAGGCCTCCAATCGATTCCTAAAAACCGTTGTCCAGCGCCGCTCTTCATTCTCATCAATACGAGTCAATGCTAATGTCACCGCATGCAGATACAATGCAGGATGCAGAGCGGCCGACCCCATGCTTGACCGCCCCTGATCTAGCCAGCGATCGATTTCGGCGCGATCATCTCGATTTACGACTATCTTGATGCGATCATCCTCTACATCCACCTCAAATCGCCCGCGTTCGAGTGACGTTGAAGGAACCAAATCGAAAATAGAATCGATGTTTCCGATTGGATCAAGATCAATTCTGATGCGGTTGCCAACGGCAAGGACGCCCGAACCCGGGACCGAATAGTGCGTCGGCTGCAAAGTTCTGAATTCTGAATTGTGCTCGTCGCTGGAAAACCTATCAATGGCCGTTTTTGCCGTGATGTAAGGCGTGAACTCGATAGTTTCGGCATAATCGGCAGCATCGAGAATCTCCACAGTCTCAGCATACTGCCCAGAAAAAGACTGTCTCGCCATCGTCCTTCCGCACACGACAAGCGTTGTATATTCTGCTTGTCCATCTCGGATGAGATCGAGCAGGAACTCGCTGTTCAAGTTGTATCTAAGTGTGACGTTGATCTGGCCGTCACCGCTCAGCACCGCATTTGGCACCTCGATTCCAAAAGACTTATCCAGATAATCGTCAGTCCATGGTGCCAAAATCGGATACGGTAATGACCGATCATTCCACATCGCCATGACGTTTACTCCAGACGCACTGCGAGACCGTCAAGAGACTGTGCCGTCGTGATTTCCAAGAGGACACGTGATCCGGACGGTGCCTCGATTTTCACTGCACCTTGCTGTACGGCAACGGTGGCATCAGGCGAGTCAATTGGTGTAACAGACGTGACAGGGACCCGTGCCTCATTGCTGGGCTCGCTCCCGACCGGACGAAGTCCAATGGTTACGTTGCCTGTTCCAGAACTAGGCAATGTGAACGCGACACGCGCGGTGTTTGGGCCGACTTGCACATAACGTGGTTGTAGCAATGGTGGACGTCTGGTGGCCGTATTCTCTTGCCCGGGGCCAGGGCGAGGGGCCTCACGGGTGTTGCGCCTGTTCCGTTCCTGATCAGATTGTTCCTTGTCGGGCTCGTCACCGTCGCCCGGCTGCTCTTCGGCCGGTTCATCCCGAGCCGCTCGGGGCCGCTGCACATTTTGTGTCATTACGCGAGGCTGTAATTCCATATTGCCGGGTGTGTCAGGTGAGAATTCGTCTGGAAACAAGTGGGCCAACTCACGCAGATTTCTTGTCTCTTCGTCGCGTCGCGTGGCCACACGCTCTTCGATTTCTGTCCGGATTTCTCTACGTGCTCGTTCGAAAGCAGTTCGAGCACTCGTTCGGTCAGTGATTTCCACAAACCGCTCAGCCGAAAGAGCGTCGTGGCTGACATTTTCTGTCTTGCGCAACCATTCGTCACCCTTTTTGGACGGAACCACAACGACTGCATAATCCTGCCACAAGTTACTGCCCCGCGGGGCGATAGGATTCGTCTTCTGGTCTCTGCTGTCGGTGATTTTCATCCCATTACTGTTAACGAGACAAACTCGACGCGGTGCCTTGTCTTCCATCAAGACATACAATTCTAAGGAGCCCATGTTCGAAATATCTCCGGTATTTACAGGCTCGGACTCCCGTATAGCTCGATAGTAGGAATAGGTGTCTGCTAAAGTGGCCATGTTTTGGCCGAATAGGCCATCCATTGTTTCGTAATTGATTTCAACTGCTTCGTTTCCACCTGGAAACACGCGAACGACTAGTTGCCGCTGGTGAAGAGCAACAAAGAAATTCTCGAGTGTGGCACGGACTACTTCGCCGGCCCAGTCTCCCGTTCGCGGATTGAAGCCTAAAATCGTGACGCGCGTCCCTCTGTCTGCAATGCGTAAAGCAGGTGGTATATCACGAGATAGTACAGGTTGCATTTCGTCAAGGGCATAAAAGCCGATGTGTTGTCGAGGATCGTCTTCAACAGTGTGAGCCATTAGGGTTGCTTTACCCTGCATCTTTTCGACGGTTCCACTTAGGTCTATGTAGCGGGTCGAGTAGATGACCGCTCGCAGGTCACTCACATTGAACACGGCGTTCTTGCCGATTCCGAATGAGCCACTTGCGGTGCCGTCGTCCTTGTTGACTGACCCCTCGCGGAGTACCAGCGATTCCCACCTGCCGTCTCGTAGACCGTGCGTCCCGGTGTCAGCGATAGTAAGGCATTCCACACGGCCACCATCGAGGCGATCCAGAGCTCGGCTATAGACTTCCTTGACGTTTTCTGTTTTTGCCTGTTCAAGGCAGGCTTCGATGTGCCTGCGAAGACCTTCACCGCCAAACTCAGCAGTGTCCAATGTTATTGCCCGAAATTCGACCTCAACCGGCACTCCTAACGAAGAATTGCCAGCATCCAGCGAGTTCTGGATTGCTTCTCGTACTAGCTTGGCGACAGGTTCATCTCCAAAAAACTGGCTTGACGGGTCTTGGACGTACTCTACGCCGCCGTTTCGAGGGGGGAAATGCCAAGTGGGTTGTTGGGTCATGGCCTGCTCTATAGTCTGAGTGACAGTGAAACGATGGTAGCATATAGAGCCACAATCTGGATCAAGGATATCCCAGAAAGGACCCCACACAACCATGACCAGCCAACAGCAATCAGCGAGTGAGCTGCCCAGCCTGTCTATCTATCTGAATTTTGTGGAGGGGGAGTGCCAGGAGGCGTTTGAGTTCTATCGATCCGTCTTTGGGGGCGAGTTCTCCACCATCATGTCGTTTGCGGATATGCCGCCGGACGATAACATGCCGATCCCGGAGGGGTGGGGCAACAAGGTGATGCACGTCTCCCTGCCCATCGGGAACGGCGTCCTCATGGGGAGCGACGTGCCTCCCGGGTTCGGGCCGCCCCTGACCGTCGGCTCCAACTACTCCGTCAGCTACAGGCCGCCCTCTCGTGATGAGGCGGATCGCGTCTTTGCCGCGCTTTCGGACGGCGGCGAGGTGACGATGGAGCTACAGGACATGTTCTGGGGCGACTACTTCGGCTCATGCACGGATCGATTCGGCATCAACTGGCAGGTCACCTTGGAGAACGAGGGCGCGGCAGAATAGGGAGCCCTCACCCTCTCCTGTGGGGGAGGGGATTTTTGTGGTGGCGGAATCCTGTCGCTATCTGCGCTAGAATGAGCGCGGGTTGGCGATACGTGACCATGGGCTAAGGGAAGGCGCCGCATCCGCAACGCAGCCCAAGGTTACGTTCGCCGGGGGCGGATTCTATGGAACTGCACGAAGCCCTTTTAGCGCTTGGCCTGATGATCGTTGGGGCCAAACTCCTTGAGGGCGTCTTCAAGCGCTTCGGCCTGAATTCCATCATCGCCTATGCCACAACCGGGGTTATCCTTGGCCCGGTACTGGGAATCGTGGAGCCGGGCGCTGAGATAGAGCTCATTCTCAGCATCGGCATCTTCATCTTCTTCTTCCTCATCGGCATTGAAGAACTGGATATCAGAGGATTCATCGCCTCTGTCAGAGGCCGACTCTTTATAGCCGCAACTCTGTCCGTTTCTATTTCGCTCCTCGTGTCCCTCGCCGTCACGACCGATGTCCTGTTCGACCTTGGCCTGGACCTCCACTTTGCCGAAGCGCTGGGACTCGCCGGAATACTCTCACTTTCCAGCCTGGGACTCGTCGCGAAAGTCCTTGTAGACGAGGGACGATTAAAGGAGCCGGTGGGCGTTCAGATATTCACCGCCGTGGTCATCGCCGAGTTGATCGCGCTGTTCGTGGTTGGATTTGCGATCAGCGAAGAGTTCTTCGCAGGCGAATCGGATGAAGCCCTAAGTCCCATGAGCGCCCTGGTCATCATCGCGCAGATCCTGGGATTCGCCGTCCTGACGTGGCTGTTCTCCACCAAGGTTCTTCCATGGATCATTGTCAGACTGCATCGTTTCCTGCGGGTGCCGCAGCTCTCTTTTGGCGTGCTCCTTGGCGGGTTGTTCCTGGTGGTTGTGGGCGCGGAGGAGGTCGGACTGCACGGCTCGCTGGGCGCGCTGCTCTTCGGCGCGGCCCTCTCCATGCTGCCGTACCAGGTGCGGCGGGACATCATGCCCGGCATTCACAGCTCGGCAGAGGGTTTCTTTGTGCCGCTCTTCTTTGCGTCTGCAGGACTGCACCTGAGCATGGACTTCCTCGACCTGCCAATCGCAACGATTGCGGCACTGGTCCTGGTTCCGCTGGCCGGAAAATTCGCGGGAGCATTCCTGAGCACCTACATCGTGCGGCTTAAAGAGCCATTCGCCATTTCGACCGGCCTGATGGCCAAGGGCGTGGCGGAGATTGCGCTGCTGTTGCTGCTGTTCCAGACGGGCGGCATCGATGAAGCGGTGTTCTCCCTGCTTGTGGTTGTCATGCTTGGATACATGCTCCTCTCGCCGCTCGGCATCAGCTTCGCCCTTAAGAGAATCAAATATGAGGGCGAGTTTACTGACGCCCTGCACCTGCCGCCGTCGCTGGTCCCCTTTGCGCTGGAGGGGATCAAGGTGGGAGACATCCTTGATCGCTCCCGGAACTACGCGGAGCAGTCGACCACCGTCAAGGCGTTCACAGAGTTCTGGTTGCTGCCGGAGCAACACGACTACGTGATTGTTGATCACGGGGAACTGGCCGGCATCGTATCACTGAGCATGCTGCGGTATCTTCCTCGGGATGAATGGGATGACACGCCACTGAGCCGGGTGCTGCGCGAGAACACCCCGTCCGTAGGCGAGGATGAATTGATTGAGGATGCCCTGCAGCAGATGATCGATAATTCGCTAACGGTGATTCCCGTTAGAGATGAATCCTCGGACGAATTCATCGGCTCGATTTCCAGCAGTGAAGTGCTTGAATTGATTACGGTGACCACCCGGGGTCACTAGCCCTCGTTCATTCTTCCGAGTGTGAAAAAATACGCTAACGAATCCGTATACGTGCTTGCAACGCGCACGGCGCAGTGGTAACGTGTCCGCATAACGACGGGGCAGAGAGGCCTTGCCCTCATGAGGTGGACGTATGAGTCTTCGTGGTGAAGCAGCGATCATCGGAATTGGCGAGTTGCCGACAACCCGCTCAACGTTCGGTCGCTCAATGGTTGGACTCATGGGTGATGTGGGCCGTATCGCCATCCATGACGCCCATCTTCGTTTCGATGACATTGACGGACTTGTTACGGAGGGCGGCACAGTCTACCCTGGATTCGCCTCCGAGTACCTCGGCATCCGCCCACGATTTGCCAGCGGCGCCAGCATGATGGGAGCGAGCGGGGCCACAGGTGTCACCCTCGCCTCCATGGCTGTCCAGAATGGCCTCGCCAACTATGTTCTCGTGGTCATCGCCACGGCGCGCAACCCCGCCATTCCGGCGGCGGGCGGCGGGCCGCCCAGCGTGAGATCAGAGTTCGAAGAGCCGTATGGCATGTCTGCGGGTGCGAATACCGGCTACGGCATGATGTACGTCCGTCATATGGAAGAGTACGGCACCACGGAAGAGCAGATGGCACAGATGGCCGTCAATGAACGGTTCAACACACTCGAGAACCCCAACTCCGTCTTCCAGGGGCAGCCCATCACACATGACGATGTGATGAACTCCCGCTTCATCAACTACCCCATCAAGCTGCTTGAAACCGTGATGCCGTGTGCCGGCGCGGCGGCTGTCGTCGTGACGAGCGCAGAGCGCGCCAGGCACAGCCTGAATCGACCCGTCTATATCCTCGGTGCAGGCGTAGCAACTGATCCTCTCATGGGGTGGATGCGTGACAAGCTCACGGAGACACCCGTCGCGCGGTCCGCCCCCACGGCGATCACCATGTCCGGCTACACGCCGCGCGACATGCAGTTCGCCCAATTCTACGATTGATACACCATTCTCCATGCCGTGTGCCTGGAGGATGCGGGACTGATGCCCAAGGGTGAAGTCGGACCCTTCTTTGAATCAACGGACACGCGCTACAACGGCGAGTTCCCAATCAATACCGACGGAGGCCAGCTCTCCAGCGGCCAGCCGGGACTCGCCGGTGGCTTCCGCCACGTCGTGGAGGGGGCGCGCCAGATCATGGGCAAGGCGGGTGTGAGACAGATTGCCCGCAATGACCTCGGCCTGGTGAATGGTTGAGGCGGCACCGCGAGCACCATGTGCACGCTGGTTCTCGGTTCCGAGAACGCACTCTAGAGAAAAAGCCGGATGAAGGCCGCCGGGAGTTAGACAGCCATGACGAGCGAATACAGAAGGCCGGTTCCACGGCCGCATTTGAATCCTGAGATTTCCGCGCCCTTCTGGGCCGGAACAAAGCGCCACGAGCTTTGGCTCCAGCACTGCAAGCGGTGCAGCAACTTCATCTTCTACCCCCGTGAGGCATGCCCCACGTGTTGGGGTCATGGCGACGACCTGATCTGGACGAAAGCGAGCGGCAAGGGTCGCATCCACTCATACACAACGGTCTATCAGCCTGCCGTCCCAACCTTTGGTGAGTTCATGCCCCAGGCGCAGGTCCTCATCGAACTGGATGAGGGCGTTCGAATGGTCGGGAACATGGCTGACGTCGAACCTGAGGAGTACCGTGAGAACCCTGCGCTGCTCCCGGTGAATCAGCGTGTTGAGGCTGTCTTCGAAGACGTCACTCCGGAATGGACGCTCATCAAGTGGCGCCGGATCGAAGAGGATCCGGTGCCGGGGTCCGAGTCAGAGCCGGCAGAGAATCCCTTTGCGAATGATCCCAGGTATAACTGATTCCATCAGCGTGACGGACACTAACAGGAGGACAGCGACGTGAGTTTCCGAGGAGAGGCCGCAATAATCGGTATCGGTGAACTCCCGACGCGCCGGACGATTCCCGGCATGAGCGTGGGCGGCCTGATGGCGCAGGCGGCGCGTCTCGCCATGGAAGACGCCCATATTACAAGGGATCAGATTGACGGGTTGATTACGGAGGGTGGTGACACCTTCCCGGGATTCGCCGCAGAATACCTTGGCATCCGCCCCCGCTTCGGCACGGGCTCATCCATGATGGGCGCGAGTGGCGCGACGGGCGTCACCTTGGCCTCCATGGCCGTTATGAACGGCCTCGCCAACTATGTTCTCGTCGTCATCGCGCAAGAACGGAACCCCGCTCTGCCACGCGGCATTGAGGGATTCCCGGGACCGGGCGCCGAATTTGATTTCCCGTACGGCCCCGCTGCGGGCGCAAACACGGGCTACGCCCAGATCTACGGCCGGCACATGGCCCTATATGGCACCACGCAGGAACAGTTGGCGCACGTTGCCGCGAATGAGCGCGCCAACGCGCAGGGCAATGAGAACGCCGTTTTCGATGGCCAACCCATCACCCACGATGATGTCCTCAACTCCCGCTACGTCAACTACCCGCTCCGGCTGCTTGAGTGCGTGATGCCGTGCGCGGGCGCTGCGGCCGTCATCGTCACGACCGCAGAGAGGGCGAAGGCCAGTCTGAATAAGCCCGCGTACGTGCTCGGCGGAGCGACGGCGCTTGATGATTTCGGCGGCATGCAGCGCCCGGACATCACGGTCACGCCGGTTGCGCGATCCGCGCCGACCGCGTTCGCCATGTCCGGCTACACCCCGCGCGATATCCAATTCGCCGAATTCTACGATTGATACACGATTCTCCATGCCGTGTGCCTGGAAGACGCAGGAATCGTACCGAAGGGTGAAATCGGCCCCTTCTTTGCCGAGACGGATACAACCTACAACGGGACGTTCCCGATCAACACGGATGGCGGCCAGCTGTCCGGTGGGCAGCCGGGACTGGCCGGTGGATTCCGCCACGTCGTTGAGGGCGCTCGCCAGATCATGGGCAAGGCGGGTGTGCGGCAGATCGAGCGCAACGACCTCGGCTTGGTGAATGGTTGAGGCGGTACAGCGAGCAGCATGTGCACGCTGGTTCTCGGGTCCGAGAACACACTCTAGAGACAAGAAGAGAAACGTCGAGACGAAGATTCGCTGAGGGGACGTAGAGCCATGACGAGCGAATATAACAAGCCACTTCCCAGGGCCACGCTCAACCCGGACGTGTCACGGCCGTACTGGGAGGGCACGAAGAAGCACGAGTTGTGGGTGCAGTACTGCACCGTCTGCAACAAGTTCGTCTTCTTCCCGCGTGAGGTCTGCCCGTACGACCTCTCTCCCATGGACAAGCTTGTCTGGACGAAGGTCAGCGGCAAGGGCCGCGTCTACTCGTACACCACCGTCTATCAGTCCTCCATTCCGACATTCACAGAAGAAGCCCCATATGTCCACGCCACGATCCAGTTGGATGAGGGCGCGCGCATGACGGGCAACGTCCTCATGCCGAAAGAGCAGCTTATGGAGGATCCGGGCTCGCTCGCCGTCGGACAGCGTGTTCAGGCCGTCTTTGACGACGTGACCGATGAGGTCACGCTCGTGAAATGGGAGCCGATTCCTGAAGATGAGCCCCCAAGCGCAGAGGCCGCAGAATCCGAAAGCGGCGGTTCCGGCGGTGGCGGAGGCGGTTACAGGGGCTAGTCGCGTACCCACAGGCAGAAAAGAACGCCGCCCATAGGGCGGCGTTTTCTTGTGTGCTATATCGCCAGCATATCCGCTGCCTGCGCTACAATTGAATCACTGGTCATGGGGCTGTAGCTCAGTTGGGAGAGCGCCGCGTTCGCAATGCGGAGGTCAGGGGTTCGACTCCCCTCAGCTCCACCACCCCGTATAGTACTGCGAACATCACCACTCAGTGCGAGTTCAGAGCTATCCTCTTCGCCTATCGGACTGTCCTCCGGCATCGGGATCGTGTAGACGATTGACGCCTTGCCGGGCCTGATTTGAATCTCCCTCACGAACGAGCGGATGAATGACCGTGTCTCCGTCAATTCGCTTGTTCGGAGATACTCGCTCATGTCGGCGGCGAACGCCGCGATTGTGTCAGCACGATCCAACAACTCACGCCGCTCCGCCAGCACAGCCCGTGCTTCGTCACCAGCCTGTTCCAGCTTCTCCTTGCGGTCCCGGAGCTCTCTGACTCGCTCGGCCGCGTCGGCCATCTCCATGTCGGTGGTCTCGATGACGTTCCAGATGCGCGACAACCTGCGCTTCACGTCTTCAAGCTCTTGCTCGATGGTCTGCAGCCGCTGACGCTGTTCGCGTGCTTCGCCATCCATCTCCTCATCGAGGCTGCGAACAAGGTCACGGATATTGCCCTCGGTAAGGACGTTCTCGCGGAGGTTGCGGATAATCGTCTCCTCGAACGACTTGGCATTGATGCGCGGGGTCTCGCATGATCCACTGCCGGACTTGAGGATGGACTGGCAGACGTAGTAGGTGTACTTCCCACTCTTGGCTTCGGCGGCGGTCAACATCTTGCCGCACAGGGCGCAGGCTGCGAGCCCGCTAAGGAGGTACGGGCTGGCCGCACGTCTTGGATGGACCGCCTTGGGTGAGCGGGACTTGAGCAGTCGCCTGATCCGTTGGAACTCCTGGTGGGTGACGATGGCAGGGAAGGCGTTTTCGACGCGGACCGGCGGTGTGCCGTCCTTGGCGGTCGTACCCCAGACTAGGGTGCCGGTGTACGCCTCATTGACGAGGATCTTGTGGACAGACGTGATGCGCCACTTGTTGCTGGTCGACGTGGTGACGCCCTCCGCGTTGAGGGTCTTGGTCACATCCATGAGGGAACGCCCCGCGAGTACCATGTCGAAGATGCGGCGGACGACGGCATCTGCCGGAGGGTCGAGTTCCAGCCTTGGCCGCTTCTTTGCCCCGTCCTGGACGTAGACTCGCTTGTACCCGTAAGGAGAGCTTGACGTCACCCAGAAACCGCGTGAGGCCGCCTCACGCATACCGCGCGTGACCTCTTGCGCGAGATTCTCGGAGTAGAACTCGTCGACGCTCTCGATGATGGCCTCCATGAGCTTGCCGGTCGGCGTATCGTCGGCATGCTCGGTAATGGAGACGACACGGACGCCCTTACGCCTGAGCATGGACTTGAAGGCGACAGCGTGTTCACGCTTCCGGGTAAACCGCGAGAACTTCCAGACAAGGATTTCCTTGAATGGCGCGTCCGTCGCGGTGGCGGCATCGATCATCTTCCTGAACTGGGGCCGGTCCGCGACACGGCCGCTCTCCGCCTCATCAATGTACTCGCGAGCGACCAGGTAACCGTTCTTGTTGGCATAGTCCCTGAGTGCCCTCAGCTGCGCAGCGACGGACAAATCAACGTCCTGCCGGTCACTGGACACCCGGGCGTAGAGGGCCACAGATGTATGTGCTTCTTTTTCGTGTTTTGCTGTCATCTTTAGACCTCCTTCGATGGGCTAAGTGATGGGGACAAAAACAGGCCTGATCGATACTTGTCATAACCATACAAGTGCAGTCAAGGGCTTTTGAGGTAGGTAGGGAAAAGTGCTTACAGAATTGCTGGGGACTAGTTGCAGAAGAGTTCTCGGGCAGGAGAACTAGCTGTTGACGGAACCACCAGCTTTGCCGACACAAAGCTCTGAGTTGGCGGTTAACAGGGTGCGCTGTACAACAGCCCTGTCAGCGGGACTAAGTTGGTGGACTAAGATCGATGGTCATAGCCCTCGCGAGTTCGTCCCTTCGATCATCTGGAACCTCGCGCAGGATGAACTCCAGCAAGTCATCTTGACGTGGCTGTCCAAAGACCATGCGGTAAACAGCCAGAGAACGCCGTAGCGCATCCAGCCTGTCTGCGTCTCGGGACAGCGGCAAGATCGGCGACTGGCGCAGAATCCGTGCATCACCTTCCGTGAACACCCAGTGAGGGACGAGCCCGCCATCGGCCGAAAACTCGTCATCAGCAAATTGGTAGGCCAGTTCCCACGGGGTTTTATGTTCACCTTGCACGAGAGCCGCCTTTGTCTCTTCGATCGCTCTCATTCCGACCTTCTGGGCGATATTCTTCCGGATGGCGTGACCGTGATAACGGTGGACACGACCCTCACGCTGTTCGAGGTCAACTGGATTCGGAGGGAGATTCCAATGAACCACCGCATGGCAATACCAGTGGAAGTCGAGCCCCTCCTGCCCGATGGAAGTCGTACACAATACGAAAGGCCAGAAGGGCGAATTGAATGCGGCTCGGACGGCGTCCACATGCTGACTTGCCTGCTGATCGGAGCCGCTGATGCTGTCATTCGCATAACGTCGCGCAAAGTGCTGACGCATGGTAAACGTATCGCGCCGGATGGCGCGCCGATCACCCTTCCATTGAGTCACATCCAGTGTTCCAGCAGCGAGCTGAAGGGCCTGGCACAGGGTCTGCACAATTCCGGTAACGTCTGTCTCACTGCCCCGATCTTCTCGGATAACGTGAAAGTACTCCTCAAGTACAGCGGATAGACCACCCTCCAATGCATAGGCCAGGACCCGACGCCAATAAGCTCGAACGCCCGGTACACCCGGCCTATACGCGGACTTTAGAAGACCTTCCGATGTCGGCGACCGGAAGAGGTGCCTGAACGCCCAAGCCGCCGTCATAGCCTGGGTCTTCAGTTCCCTGTCGGTAGGAGACATGGATGTTATCCGAGAGAGGGCACGGAGCGTTGCGTTTGCCGGAGATCCGGCAGCTAGGGCGGCCATCACCTCCGTGAGATTACTGGGCGGTCGTCCCAGCGCAGCGGGATCGACTATGCCGTCTGTGACGCGACCCGCCAGGTCCTCCCAGACTCTGGTCTCTCCATCGTCGCCAGTCTGCAGAGAGGATGAAGGGCCACGTAGCCAGTCCGCAATGCTCTCGCGCGACTCTCTGTCGAGTAGCAGGGGGGTGAGTGCGTACCATATGTCCTGCGGGCTGCCATCGACGGGCGCGTCGCGGATCAGTCCAGCAATCTTCGGACGGAGTTCGTCTTCGATTGCTCTGAGGAGTCCATTAGCATTCGACTGGGCATGCCGAAGCGGGTCCCCTGCTTCGGCAAGGGTGTGCGAAGGGGCTACCAGTGCAAATAACGAGTACGCGTCACGTCTAATGGGCAGAAGTCGCCCCCGGTACTGGGTTGCTCGCGCCGGCTCTCGAACATAGCGACGTTCCACGTCATAGCTCGCCAGCACCGCGACTGCGCGTGGCACCATGGCCCAAGAAGAAAAGACCAGACGCTTTGTCGTGTTCCTTGCTCTCTCGAAGTCGCGACCGAGCCGATACTCTGGCAAGGATGGTGGTAGCCAGAGTAGTTTCTGCAATTGATCATTGGCGAGGTCCCGCAGAAGTGTGCGCATCCTACCGTTCCCACCAGGGATCGAGCGGCGCTGTTCCACACGAGGGCGTTGTAATTGGAGCCGACTGTTATTCCGGATCAGCTTGGCGACCTTCCCATTTGGCTCCTTCTCCACCGCGGATCGTACGCGGTGTGCAAGCTGATACCGGTCCATGAATGACAGTAGATAGGGAGCCGACTTCCAGTATTCCATGACTCCCGGAGCGCCGACGTCCTTTGCGATGTCGCGAGCGCCGAGGTAAGCCTCTACTTCATTCACCTCCAAATCTGCGCTCATCTGCGAGGCGTGGAGCATCGGGTCGCCGCTTCCGGCCCTGCCGTGTCGCTCCGTCCGTGACATCACGCGCCGCAATTCGTTCTGGATGGTGGAGCGATGCTCCGAAAGTCGCGCCGTTGCGTCAGAGCCAATCTCGCCAGCGGAGGCGACCAGTGGCAACTGTGTGCGAAACTGACGCAGTGACTCCTCGAGTGATTCCACGGAGCCGACGGAGCCTTCCAGAAAACTCACTGTCTGCAGAAAGTCTCGGTAGTGATCATCATCCGATTCGTGGCTGAGTGTGTACATCTTGTACGGCGTTGCTGAAAGGAGCAGTGTGCGCACTTGCGTGTGAGTATCCTCGTACGCAAACAGGCGCTCGGCCAACTCACCGCTTGTGGTCTTGGGGTTGAGCAAGTCACGAAAACGTTGAAATTCGTCCAAGATGACTAGGTCAGGCTCTAGCGCGTCCAGACATGCGTGGGCGAGCAGGCGCCTGAGTTTGGAGATGAAACTCTGTCGCTGTCGTCGCTTGGACCAGTCATCAATGCCACCCGCTAGAAGATCTCGAATTCGTATGAACTCCCGATGAAGCTCCCCTCCCGGGCCCCTTACCGCGTTCTCAAACTTCTGGACGATGTTTCTGTCAATCTCTCGATTCGGGTACCACGACTCATACTCTCTGAATCGCTCAACGCTGCTAATTCCTCCCAAGAACACCTTTCGTGCGCCTTGGCCAAGATCGCCCCATGCCTCACTGAGCATCCGATAGAGGATGATCCTCTCTTCGGCGATTCCCTCAGCACTCGCTGTGTTGAAGGACGTGCCCGGAGTAAGCGCGATCAGGTTTATCTCATGATCCAGTGTGTCCAGACGGTGAGGGAGGAGGGTTATTCGCTGGGCAAGCGGCTTGGCATCCACAGAGAGGTGGTGTCTGATACGGTCGACGTTCTGCCTTGCAATCGCCTGATTCGAGCAGATGTAAATCACGTCGATCCGTGAAACCCCGTTATCGCGCAGGTGATCTATGGCCTGTGCTATCACGCCAGCGGCGACCAACGTCTTGCCCAGTCCAACCTCATCAGCAATCAGGAAACGCCGCGTACCGTCCTCGGCACTATACAGCTTATTGAAAACGTACTCTGCCGTCCTTCGTTGAAAGCCCTTAAGCCCAGCAAGCACTGCCTCGCTATATCTCGCCTCCCTCCCAGTTCCTATTTCTGGCGTTGTCGAACCGTCCACAGTGCCTCCCACACATCGTCGAATTCAGACTCGATGAGACCCCTACCTTCCTCTGTCTTGCGCAGGTCTGCCAGCAGAGAAGCGACGGTATCGAGCTTCCTCGGGTCGCTTCCTAGAGTCTCTAGCATTCGCTCCAAAAGGCCCGGAAGAGCGCTTCCCCATTTCGTGTCGGTTTTCTCGCTGGACAGGATTTCACTCAGTTCACCGAACGATACTTCTTGGTCGGGGGACAACAGCAGCCATAGTAGCTGCATGAACCGATCGCGATTACGCAACATATTCGCGATCAGTCGCGGTAGACGGTCCTCTGGGAGACCGGAGAGCTGGATGGTGCGAGCGAACCGCTTGGTCTTCGACTTTCCATCAACAGTAGCCACCACCTCAATCGCGAAAAACGCTGAGATTTCGTCCAGCAGTAGACCTGTGAATTCCACACCGTTCTCTAGGTTCTTCGAATGGGCCACCGTAAGTGTCGCTGGCCAGCAAGCTACCTTTCGGACCTCATCCGGCAGGTCTGGGGTCTTATCGAGGACAAGGTGCAGGGTGTACCGGTTCGCGTCGGTTTCGTCTACCGTTCCCATGAGTTCAGCCCGCGCGATTGCCTCAGAGGCATCACTGAGCACGTAGTCCAGCTGAAGCTCAGCTTCATCCTCGTCGACAGTTTCCGCCTCTTCGGGGTCGAACTCTTCAATCAGGCTTCGAAACGTCCCTGACTCACCCTGACTAGGCGGCGTCAGCAGCGCATCGATGCCGAATTTGCTCTTGCTGCCGACTAATTCGACCATCAACTCGACATTCCTAGGCGGGTTTCCGAGGGCGGCGTGCGTAGAGTTGGCGGAGCCTATGCCCACGCGAGCCTTCCAGCCGTCGTCAATCACGTAGACTTTCGCGTGAAGTCCAGCCAGTGGAGGAAGGGATTCCTCGGCGTCTTCTGGCTCGGGTTCTAGGCCGGGTCTAAATGAGTAGACCTTATCGAAAGCCCGAATTGCCTCCGCAGGCGCGGTCAGAAGTGCCTCTCGTCGGCTGACAAGGACGGAACGAGGTCTTCGTGTCACGAGATCCTTGAGAAACTCACCGTCAAGATATGGCGAGATAACAAGCAATGGTCGGTGTTCCAAATCCGGGTAGTCAGGGTTTGATGTCCCTATTCCGAAGGGCAGGAATCGGCTCAACGTCAGATGCTCTGGCGGATTTAAGCGAACTCTTTGGAGTTCATCCGCGATGAGGGTTGTGACTTCAGTCTGCCGGGAGGAGATCGGCCTAGTTGCCAGTGCAGGCAGGCTCCGCACGAATTCAACAAGTGGGCCGTTGACAGAGTTTTCGGGAACACGTTCCGGATTCAACTCGCCATCTAGCACAAGAGAAGTGTCCCACGAGGCGTCGAAGGTCAGATTCCTCGACTGACAAACGAAGCGGTACCTGGTGCATTCGTCCCCGGTCTGATCCCGGGGCACATAGCGCAGTACCCACATCTTGGGATGGAAGATGCCCCCGGGTTGACGCGGGAACACCTCAATTACTGACTGCTCAATAAACGCCAGCGCCGGCTGGTGTGCACGTGGCACGCTGATCTGACCACCGTGACCGAACACGACCATGCGATCCGAGTATCTGCGAGCGCTCTCAAGTAGTGACAGAGGTTCGTTCGGTATCTGGCCGTCGCGATCAGCTACATCATTGAAGGTAAAGGCTAGTGGCACAGAGAGAAGAGTCATCAGATCCAGAGTGAACGTTGTGCCAACTGCACTATCCAACACATACCCTTCTGGTGGGCGAAGTGTGTCTAAGAAGAGACGGCGCCAGCCCGGCTCAAGCATCAAGCTTTCTCCAATGCGAACATGATGTCGGCAATGATGCGCCGAACCTGAGTCCAGCGAAAATCCAAGCGCTCCGATGTCGGATAGCCTTGTCGTCTGTCACGCGCCTCGGCGAATGTCAATCTCGCTCGAGGACCTTTCAGCACATGTTCCCGTTCCCGTATTAGTCTCTGAGCCTCTGTTGAGTCACTGATGGATTCGCTCACTTGCATCAGCACCAACTTGAACCACCTGTCTACAAACTCCCATGCCCGAGAGTGCAGTCTGGGATTCGCTTCAAGTAGTCGTCGCCACATGGAAACACGATCCCATTGCTCAAGATCAGAACGGCCACTGGCAATCGTATCTGTCCACGCAGCCAACCTCGTGGAGAAATCGTTGGCACTGTCGTCGTCGCTCAGCCTCTCTGCCAACAATAGGTTGTACAGGAGTGCTGCTCCCTGATGAACCAGGCTAAACAGACGGGCATCGTGCATCCACTCCAGCGTTGATGTTGGCGCAGTATGCGCGGTCGGATGGTCCCACGGAAACGTAGCGCTGTAGACGTCAACCCCCTCGCCTGTCCGTAGCATGTGAGCGAGAAGACTGTCTGGGTGCGTAAGAGAGACACGTTCTCGAAGAAAATGCGCTTCATCAGGAGTGAGTGTGAAGGACGCGACTTCAGGGAAGCCATCGGGAGTGGGAGGGATCGAGGCCCAGTTGCTGGGGCTGGTGTCCGTGGCCTCATCTCTGCGGCCTTCCGTCGGCTCATCAAGTGCACGGCCTATGAGGCCCAACTTTGATGGTCGCAGCAGACCTTCGAAGTAGGACGAGATGGATTCAGAGCGACGACGAATTCCCCATCGTTCCAATCCCCGCCAGTAGATGTCTAGCGGCCACCGCTGTAGCGCCGCCCCGGCGTCGCGTCCGATCACCCCTAGTTCGTTGGCACTGTGAGCGGTGACTAGGGCATCCCGGAGTTGCGTCTGAAGCTGGCGCGCTTTGTCCTCGGCGCCTCGAGTTGAACCGTCCTCAACTATCTTCAAGATCCACGGGATAAAGAGGAAGTAGCGGGCTCTTGTCTGGATTGTACTCGTACCCGGAAAGAGCTTGTCTGCGATTGTGTCACGGATGGTGCCGATCCCCAGTTCGTCGAGAGTTCCAGGCTCGTTCAGCGCCGACACAAGATCTAGCACCGACCGACGTTCGCGTTCGCTGCTGTCCAGCCAAGTGAGGGTCGACATGGAAGAGGTCGTCACTCCTTCACTATAGGCGTTCAGGCAGAAGAACTTGTAGATCGCCTAGAGGTCAGGGGCACTGATTCGGCGACCGCCTTGGGGGGCGGATTAGCGAGCTTCGATACTGAGTCAACTAAAGACGAATTCCTCGGACAAGCATCGCATCAGAGCCCTTCATCAGTCAGTTCGGAATGAATGTCAGCTGATGTGCAGTTCGCTTGGGACAATTCCTTGCGGATGAATGTTCCTGAACAGATTCGGCTAAGGAAGCCTCCTCCGTACCCGGTCTTTCCGCACGGTAGAGAGTCTGCGGAGGGAGCGATCGTCACGTAATGGCGTGGAGGGGGAGGCTCGTTGACGAGCCCCCCTTCCAGGACATGGTGTGAACCTTCTGGCTGGGGCAGTGTGGGGATGCTGATCACGAAATCAGCCTCGTGCAGTCCGGGGGCTGTACAGGGATTAAGGGTTGTGTGCATCGATGATTGCAGTGGTGTTTAGCGCGTCGTGATGCGGGAAACGGGATATTGCAGCTAACCACAGCAAGAATCTCGGGTTTGGGGTTGAGTCCCGTCAGTCATTGCGTTCTGCAGATACGAACGGCTGAGGGCGTGCTCTCGATTGCGGGAGTCCTCGTCGGTACGGTCCAGCTTGTGATGGTTGTAGACGTTCAGGATCAGGGAGGTTTCACATGGAGGGACGCGATTTCATGCGAGAGAAGACTTCTGCAAACGACGGAGGCACCGACGGTGTGCTGCTCATGCTCTTCGATCGGCTGGTGCGCGAGCACGGGCCCGTGAAGGCGGGGGACATGCTAGGAATCAACTATCGAACGGTTGCCAGGGTGAGGACGACGAGACAACTGACTCCCTACGTCACCAATGCGCTGGAGATGTACATGCTCTCCGAGGCGAATCCGGTGATTGCTGGTCTCGCCACCAAGGTGGATGAACTGCGGGGCCATGTCGAGAGTCTCAGGTTGAGGGACAAGGATCTGGCGACCGCCGTCGAGACGATCCAGACGGAATCGAAGGCGTCTCTAGAGTCGTTGGTCGAGATGGTGCGGTCGACAGAGCGGAAGGTGGAGAAGCTGAGCACGTCTGAGAAAGAGGCGGCCAGGTCTGCGGTGCGAACTGCGGACGGTAAGAAGACAGAGTCCTCCAAGCATGCCAGCAAGGAGGAACCTCCGAAGAAGACCACGTGGTTCCCAAGGCGCACATACCCCGAGCTCGTGACCAAGGAGCCGGCGGAGGACGACGAGTACGTGTACAAGGAGGCGTTGCCGGCTGTCCAGGAATGGCGAGAACTGTCGAGGGGTCACCCGGTCAAGGGCAAGACGCTGTCGTGGATGAAGCGGCAGGAGCGCATGCTGGAGGTGGAGCAGCGGCTGCTCGACGAGTTCCAATTAACGTTGCCGCCTGATAGACGCCCCCTGACCAAGGAATGGCGGAAGAAGCAGCTCCGGTGGCATGACGAGGACCTGAGGAGCATCCGCGGGCGCATCGTCAGGAGGCTGATGCTCCGGTGGGTGCGGAGGATCCTGACCCTCGGCCTGTGGCGGAAATGAGGCTCGGCAAGCAATCGTGAAACGGGTGTGAATCCGCCGCAATGCACGGGGCGGTCGGCTTCCTCTTTGCTTGCCCGCGGTGCTTGTATTTATGCACATCGACGGCCATGCGCGAGAGCTCGTCGTGGACCGCCTGTGAGTCGCAGATGTTCCCCGTCCCGCTCTTGATCTTCGCCGACAGGATGGCTGCCGTCAGCAAGGTGAGGATGGCCCGGGAGCGGGTTCTCAAGGCCGATGTTCTCATATCCCCGACGCTTGTAAATGCCCTTTTGAGACCCCTTTTGCGGCGAATCGGCGTTTCAGGGTACGCGGGGTGTACAGAGATTGGGGGTGAAAGAGGAAGGAGAGTCAGGGGTTGTGTACGGCATCGTCATGCGGAAAACGGGTGTGGGAGGCCGAGCAATCTGGGAAATCTGGAGTTTAGGTCGAAGTGTATGTCACCTGTCCAGCTGGCCAATCTGGAGACTTCGTTTTTTCCAAGACGCCGGTGGATGGGCGTGTCCAGTGCGTAGATACGATCGACACCGAAAACGGACATGGGACGGCGGTGATGGGTGGATGACGATTTTCTGATGACAGATCACGAACAGAA
>CAZZAN010000008.1:0-67395 GCA_964653005.1 uncultured Dehalococcoidia bacterium
TATGTCGTGATAACCGGGAAGGCGTAGGGCGGCTCCTGGAGATTCGCGTCAAGGGTCGCGTTGTGTTCATCGAGGCTGATCGCCGTTTCGGGAGTCCCCGTGAACTCCGGCCGCTCGTTGACGTCGTCGATCCGGACAAAGATGTTGAGTGTCTGGTTGTTGGTGCCGTCGGATGCGTTCACGGTGAAGATGTATCCCTCAGGCCCAATGCTGGAAGAACCCAACGGGTTCTCATAGTCCGGCACGATTGCCCAGCGGGCGATGGCGCGCTCGTCAGCGTCAGCCGTCGGGGTAAAAGTCGAGTCCTCATCGATGACGAAGTCAGCGGCATCGTCCCCGGAGAGGCTCCACATGATGTCCTGCCCCTCCTCATCCCGGACCTCAAACCGGTACCAATAGGCCTGGTTCGGTGTTGTCGCGGGGATGGTAGACATATCCATAGCCGTCATCCCCGAGTCGTACTCGATCTCGTTAGCGTGGAAGGAGACCGCTCCGGTGAGTTCCGGCGTCTCGTTCACGTTGATGACCGTCACGGTCAGCGGGTAATCCCGGGTGTTAGGGCCGTCGCTGATTTTCACGATGACCTCGTACATGTTGTCATCGGCCGCGTGGCCTTCGCCGGTGTTCACGCGGTCGGTTGGGTCCTCGTAGTTGGGCCGGTTCCGGAAGCTGAGCGTACCGTGGCCGCTTGTGGAGTCCTCGGTGATCTGGAAATCAGCAGCGTCTGTGCCGGCCAGGGACCATGACAGGGCGGTAAGGTTGCTTGTCTCCTCGTCCCGTGGGATGTACGTCATCACGTCGAGGTCTGCAGTATCGGCATCGAACTCGATCTCCGCGAAACTCTCGTCGTTGACGCCGGCCGGGATCTCCGGCGTCTCGTTGACGTTGGTGACCGTCACGGTGACGCTGAACCTCCCGACGCTCTCCTCCTCGCCCGTGCCGCCCTGCCCGTCGTCCGCCTCCACGACGATCTCGTACATGTTGTCGGAGGCCCCCATCATGTTCGAGCCCGCCATGTCGACGGGATTCTCAAAGTCCGGTGAAATGTCGAAGGACAGCTCGCCGGTGCTCGGGTCGATGCTGAAGTGGGCTGCGTCCGTGCCCGTCACGTCAAACGTGATTGTTTGGATGTCCGTGTTGTCGGCGTTGTCATCGTCTTCGGCCATGTAGGTGTCGATGATGAGTTCGGAGGCCGTAGCCGTGTGATCAAACTCGATTTCCACGAAGCTTGGCCCGGCGTTCCCGGTGATCACCGGCGTCTCGTTGAGGTCGTTGACGGTGATTGCGGCGGTCTGGGTGTCTTCCAGCCTTGGGCTCCCGTTGTCCCTCACCCTCACCGTCACGTCGTAGACGTTGTTTGCGCCCGTGTCGTCCGGCATCTCGTAGTCCGGGGTGTTCTTGAACGTGAGCTCTGCCGTCCCGTTCGTGGTCGACGTGATGTTGAAATCTGCAGCATCGTTGCCCGACAGGTCCCAAATCATCGTGCCCGTCGTCGCGTCTGGGTCCGTCGCGATGTATGTCGCGACAACCCCCGTCCCGTTCTCGTCGTATGACACCGTGCTGGGGGCGGTGGTCAGCGTGGGCGTCTCATTGACGTCCGTGACGGTTACGGCAAGAGGTTTCGAGATGCTGAGGTGATTTGACATGCTTCGGGCGCCGTGAATGCCGTTGTCCGTCACCGTGACCGTGACGTTGTAGACGTTGTTCCCGCCGGCATCCCGGGGGTTCTCGAAGTTTGGCGCGTTCTTGAACGTCAGCACGCCGCTCGACGAGTCGATATCAAAGAAGCTCCCGTCGTCGGCGCTCTCCACCGACCACGTCAACGTGTTGCTTGAGTCATTGGACTCGCCGTTGTTGTCCACGTCGGTTGCGGCATAGGTGAGCACCGACGTCTGGTTTTCCGCGACGGAGATCGAGGTCTGGGTGGTCGTGATCGCGGGCGTCTCATTCACGTCCGTGAGGGTGATGGTCACATCGATGGTGTCATCAATCGTGGTATTGGGGTTGCCGGCGTTGTCCTTGCTGTCCCGCACCCTCACGGTAACTTCGTATTCGTCGTCACCTTCATAGTTGTAGGTGACGTTGTTCTTGGCCCTGATCTGCCCGGTTGACGAGACGATGGTGAACAAGCCTGCATCGGTTCCGGCTAGCGAATAGGTCAGCGTGTCCCCGTCGTCATCCGTGGCTGCCACCGGAGCCCCGACATTGACACCCCCTCCGCTGTTCTCGGCGAGGCTTCGTGTACCGGTCTCGCTGGCGGGGAACTCCGGCTCGGCGTTGCCGGGGGCGATTTGGCCCGTCTCGGCGCTGGTCGCGCTCTTGTTGTTGTCGTGGCCGTCCACGTAGTTGATCCTGACCTTGATGTACTTGTTTACGTCCGCGGCCACCAGGTCGTAGGTTGCCGAGGTCCCATTTGAGGTGATGTTCGAGAACGTGCCGGTTGGCGAGTTCCCCCGCATCCACTGGTACGTCCGGCCGCTGATGGATCCGTCCGGGTCGGTCAGGTTGGCCGTCAGCGTCTCGCCGCCTATCTCCATGCCCGTGATCCACGCCGTGCCGGGCTCGTCCACGTTGATGATGTTGATGGTCACGTTGATGCTGTCGTCGTTGCTGGTGTCGGTGTTGACATCGGCGTCATAGCCGTCGTGCACGTTGACGACGACCGAGTAGGTGCTCTTGGCCTCGTAGTCGTAGGTGACGCCCGACTTGGTCGTTATCACGCCGGTGTTCGCAATCATGATGAAGGAAGCCGCGTCCGTTCCGGTCAACGACCACTGCAGCATATCGCCGTCTCCGTCCGTGGCAGACACCGCAGCCCCGACGTGCGCACCCGACGAGCTGTTCTCCGCCACACTGCGCGTGGTGGAGGCGCCCTCGTCGAACGTCGGATCAACGTTGCCGCGCACCACCTGGCTCGATGCGGCGCTGGTTGTCATCTTGTTTGGACCGTGGGGGTCCGTGTACCTCGCCGTGGCCTTCAGGTACTTGCCCACGTCCGCGGCCTGCGGCGTGTAGGTGGCTGAAGTCGCCCCGCTGATGTTCGTGAAAGACCCGGTTGGCGTATTCCCAATCGACCATTGCCACGTCAGGTTGCTGACGGCGCCGCCCGGGTCGGTCACGTCCGGGTCGGTCACCGTCGCGGTTGCCGCCACCCAGCTCGTGAACTCGGTGGGCAGCGTCACCGTGCCGGGGTCGTCCGCGTTGGTGAGGTTGATGGTCACCGTGATGCTGTCGTCGATGACATTGTCGGGGAGGCCCGCGGCGTCCTTCTTGTCGCTCACGTTTACGACGACCGTGTAGCTGTTCTTGGAGCTCTCGAAGTCGTAGGTGACGCCCTCCCTGGTCGTTATCGTGCCGTCATTGTTCGCAATGATGAGGAAGAAAGACGCGTCCGTGCCGGTCAACGAGTACTCCAGCTCGTCGTTGTCGGCGTCCATTGCCGTCACCGCGGTCCCGACATGCGTCCCCGACGAGCTGTTCTCCGGGACGCTGCGGGTGGTCATCGTGCTGCTGAACGTCGGATCGCTGTTGCCGGAGCCAATCGCGCCCGTCGCGGCGCTGGTTGCGCTCTTGCCGGCGCCGTGGCCGTCTGTGTAGTTGATCTCGACCCTTATGTATTTCCCGATGTCCGCTACCACCAACGTGTACGTTGCTGAGGTCCCATTTAAGGTGATGTCCGTGAACGGTCCGCTTTGCGATGGCGCCCGCATCCACTGGTACGACTGGCCACTGATGGACTCGTCAAAGTCGGTCAAGTTCGCCGTCAACGTCGAGCCGCCCGAGAGCGTGCCGGTAATCGACGCCGTCCCTGACTCGTCAATGTTCGTCACGGTGACGACGACTGGCAAAGTGTCATCGGGAGTAGAGCCAAGTTGGTCGCGAACCCGGACTATCACGTTGTAGACGTTGTTCGTGTTGTTGTCGTGCGGATTCTCATAGTCCGGCAACGCCTGAAACCTGAGTTGGCCGCTGCTGTTGATGGTGAAGTCGGCTGCGTCTGCGCCGGCCAACGACCACGTCAGCGTGTCGTTCTCGGGGTCATCCGCCTCGTAGGTGGCGAGGACCACAGAGGTGCTTGTCCCCTCCGGACTGCTGATCGAGGTATGCGAGGATCCGGTTGTCGTGATCATCGGCGGCTCGTCGACATTGACGACATTGACGACAACCTCACGGGTGGCGTCCAGCGCGGGTGAACCGGTGTCGGTGACTTTGATGGTCACCACGTATGTGTTGGAGGATGTCGAGCTGCCCGGCGACTCATGGTCCGGCATGTTCTTGAATGACAGTTCGCCGGAGGTCGCCCCAATATCGAACAGCGCTCCGTCGTCGCCGGGCGCAATCGACCACGTGTGGGTGTCCGCCGAGTCCTCGTCCGAGACCGTGTACGTCCCGACGGTGGTGGTGTTCTCATCAACATTTGCGGGAGAGCTACCGGCAATACTGGGCGCGTCATTGACGTCGTTGACATTGATTGTCACGTGGATGCTGTCGTCAAATATACTGTCGCCCCCGCCGCCGGGGGCCTTGTTGTCGCGAACGAAGAGCACCGTTTCGTAAGTGGTTGTACCCCCTCGAAGTCCAGGGTCGCGTCGCCTACCTTTATCTGACCGTCGGAGTCAACGGTGAATTCGCTGTAACCCGAGAGAAAGAGGAAAACCAGCGTGTCGCTCGTGTCGTCGTCCGTTGCAGTGACCGGGCTCCCGACGTTCGCCCCGGTGGCCGAGTTCTCATCGACCGTGAGTGTGATCGTTTCGCTTGAGAACGTAGGTGGGCTGTTGGTCGCTCCGGTGTGGTTCTTCACTGGCCAGGCGGACTGCGGCGACGCATCGTTGCCCGCCTTGTCCTTCACCGGGCTTGTCCCCTTTGTGTAGGTCAGGGTCACCGTGTCGCTGCTGGCGGGAGCAGTCGATAGCGTGAGCGCCACCTCCGCACCTCGCACCGTGACGCTCGACACGGTGGCCGTGGTGCCGCTCAACGAGTAATCGCTCGTTGCGGGGGTGGAGGTTTCGAGCAAGAGCTCGCTGTAGATGAGGACAAGGGACGTATCTTTCAGGTTCGCCACTTGCAGCGTAGGAGCGATGCCGTCCGCGCGCGTCTGCAGGGCATGCAACAGGAATAGGCTCGCCAGGAAGCCGAGGGCTGCCACGGCAATGGCGAAACGGAAATAGCGCGTGGCGCGCGATGCGTGCATCGTTTACGCCGCTCTCATCTACACTGCGCTGAGTTGTAGATGTTGAACCGGGTCCTCTCAATTGGCCGACTGTGTCGGCTGAGGGCCAGTACAGGAATAGGAAGGGCGTCACGACATTCCATGCGTGTAAGTATAAGAGTGACATATTAGAAAGTTATGAGAATTTCAAACTAAACTCGTTAAGTTATGTGAGATTTGTATCAAGTAAGCGGATTTCTTACGTAGTGTCCGCTTAGACCACGCCCAACGAGAACGCAGAGCGCCGGTTGACCGACCTCCTTAAATCAGCGCAATACCGGGGACTCCGGGACCGTCCTCCGCCCACCCACAGCCGCTTTCAACCTCACCACCAATTTGCGAAAATCTCACACGCGCTCGGTTCACGTCACGTCACAAGGCCGTCGTACAATGAGACGCAACAGGAATCGGGAAGGAACTCCGGGTACATGGCCAGAGGCGAATCCCCCCAGGGCACAAGCGCAGTTCAGGGAGAATACTTGATCCGCATCTACACAACCGTGCGCGAGGGATCGAGGGTCGTTGGCTCCCGGCTTGCTGAACGCCTGGGCGTGTCCGCATCGGCGGTCACCCAGTCATTCCAGCGGATGGAGCGCCAGGGCCTTGCGGTAATCGACCAAAACGCCGGGGTACAGCTGACGCCTGAAGGCAGGAGTATCGCCGAGTCCATCATTCGCCGGCACTACCTCATCGAAAGATTGCTCGTCGACAGCCTGGGGTACAACTGGGCTGACGCCGACGATGAAGCGGAGCATATGGAGCACACGCTGTCATCGAAGCTGGAGGCTCATCTCTATGAGTCCCTGGGGCATCCGACAACCTGCCCTCACGGCAACCCTTTTCCCGGATCGGCTGATGAACAGCGGCTCCTTGGCGCGCGCAAGATGACGGACAAGAGCGTCAGCGAGACCATTGTCGTCTGGCGCATCACCGAGGAGGGAGAAGATGACCTCGAACTCCTCCACTACATGCACGACAACGAAATCATGCCGGGACGCGAGGCCATCGTTGAAGAGGTCGACCTGCGGGCGGGACAGATAAGGCTGAAGATTGACCGGAATGATGTCACCGTCCCCACTCGATGGGCGCAGCACGTCCGCGTCTCCTGGCCTGTTCCCCAATAAGCGGCCTTCAGATAGCAAGCCGCGTAAAGGAGGGCCACCTGCAACAGAACGACGCCGGTAACGAAGCATCCGCCCGTACTACTCCCGACAGCGCAGCGCGCGCCGCGGGCCTGCTGCTGATACTCACAGCCCTCGTAACACTGGTCGCGGTATTTGGACGCGTGACGGCGGATGCGGACAGGGAAACGTTGCAGGAAACCCTCGCCGCAATCGCAGACAGCAGATTCCCGTATGCATTGAGTGGAGCCGGACGGCTGGCGTCCGGCGTCACACTCGCGGTTGCCGCCTGGTATCTCTCGCGAACATGGACTGTCCGTGAACGCCCCGCAACACCCATCGTTCCCGCGCTCTTTGGCATTTCCGGCTTGGTGACCGTCGTTTCAGGCCTCCTCGCGATTGCCCTGGCAATAACGCTGCCCGGGGGCGGCGAGGCGGCAACATCAACCCATGAGTCCATGGCGGGCGTTCGCTGGCTTACAGGCGTTGCAGGATTCTCGGCCGCCGGCCTCGCGCTCCTGCTTACTTCTGTGTATCAGTACCGCGTCGGAGGTCGGCTGCGGCTTATCGCGCCAATCTCCGCCGTCCTTGGCGGGTCGATGCAGTTGATCTGGATATCCGGCTTAATCGTGCTCCACCAGTTAACGGGCGCCCTCTTCTTTGTATGGCTAATCGTCATGGGAGCAATACTCCTGAGAAGACAGGTTGAAAATCACTATCGCGCCAACTCAAGTGTTAAGTAAGATTGAATAACTTTGCATCAAATAAATATGGATTTTCTAGAATTTCTGTATAATTCATTCGGTTTCGCATGAAAGATCACCCCATAAAGAATTCAGTGATCGGGAGATAGACATGATTCACTCGGAGATGGAAAAAAGTCCTCAATGACCAGTTGAATGCCGAGCTTTATGCGTCTCACCTCTACCTTGCCATGGCAGCCTATTTCGAGGCGGAGAACCTGCGCGGCTTCGCTCACTGGATGGTGCTCCAGTCAAAGGAGAAGTCCGCCCACGCAATGAAGTTCTTCGACTGCATCAATGACCGTGACGGTCGCGTCACTTTGCAGGCGCTCCCGGAGCCGCCCGGGGATTTCGGCTCCTGTCTGGGCGCGATGGAGGCGTCGCTTGAGCATGAGCGCAAGGTCACCGGCATGATTGAGAATCTCTATCGCACGGCCCAACAGCACTCCGACTACCCCTCTCACGTCTTCCTCGAGTGGTTTATTGAAGAGCAAGTGGAGGAGGAGAAGGCCGCCCAGGACATAATCGACGATCTCACCCTCATCGGCGATGACAAGGCCGGACTCCTCATTCTCGACGGCAGGCTCGCCGACCGCAGCTGAACAGACAACAACTCCGGAGGTAACCGCATCCGGCCGGGAACTCAGGATTCCGGCTGGATTTAGTTAAACCTACGGCGGCACTGAAGTAATCAACAGGATCCGGACAGATTCCCCAACCCCGCCTACCACCTCACCATCAACTCAAACTGGTTCGCAGTACTGACCCGTATCGCCCACCCTCACAATGAACGGCAGGAATCGGCGTTGCCCACTAGAGCTTGCGGCGCAGCCTGCCAACGCGACCTGAACGTGCGCCACCTCGTTGATGACGAATAGGAGCCGCTATTCCGGTGGCACACAGAAGATTCGCCAATCGGAGCGTCCTTGCCAGAGGCTCATATCGACTCTCATGATGCACTCCTCTTCGAAGGGGTCGCCTATCTGCAGGCCGTCGATTGCCTCGGCATTCTCTGGTGTATTCGGATAGGAGATCATCACGTAATTGGGAGAGGATGACCGGAGTATGACGCGGATCCGTGATGGAAGCACCTCAACAGCCTCGAACGTGCCGGAGACCAGCCAGACCTCCCCGTACTCCTCGTACAACTCGAATGCTCCGTGCGGGTCGTTCGTGTAGGCCTCAATCAACTGGTCGGCAGTAACCGAGAACGTCGCGACGCCGCAGAAGCTCAAACTCCGGAGGTGAGTGAGATCGCTATCGTGTACATTTCGCAATTCGGCAGGCATGCATCCGCTGAATTCATTGCCGCCGACCAGCCTTAAGATGTGCAGCTTGGAAAGGTTGCCCAGTTCGGACGGTATCTCTCCGCTCAACCCGTTGAGGGCGAGGTCCAGGGCTTCCAGGTTGGAGAGGTCGCCCAGCTCGGACGGTATCTCCCCGCTCAACGCATTGTCGGGCAGAGTCAGTTCGATAACACGGCCATCCGTGTCGGTCGTCACGCCGTGCCATTCGTCGATCGGCTCGCCGCTCAGCCAGTTGGTGCTGTTGGTCCAGTTCGGCCCGTCAGTGGCGTAATAGAGGACCACAAGCACGGCCCTATCCCCCAAGTGGGTTGGCGCAGGCTGAGCCGTGGGAACAGTGTCGGGCTCGGAGGTAGGGATAGGCGTGGCCGTCGTCGCCGGCTCGGACACGGGAGGCGTAGGCGTGGCGGTAGCCACGGTCGCAAACGTGGGAGCAAAAGTAGGCGCGCTCGTGGGTTCAGGCACGGGGGTAGGATCGTCGGAACATCCAATCAGGAGCAGGAATGCAACGCCAACGACTAGCAAAGTCGCGAAACAAGTGGCGCGACGAAAATAGTCAGCCGCGCGATTCGTCTGGGACGAGGACGGGGCACCCGGCAAGAACATCATTGTCGCGGACAAATCCTCTATTGCGAGCTCAATCAAGCACGAATGTACCATAAATATATAATGTTTGTGTGACTATCCGCTCCATTTGGATGATTTTTTGTAACCATTCGGTGAGAATACCCTGCTCTGCCTGGCCTCAGATTGGGAAGCCGCTTGTCCGGCGCGTCGCAGTCCGATAGCCGCGACTTGGTTGGTACGATGCTCCGCTCGCAAAGAATGTCCAAACACCCCACCTTGAATGGGAACCCCGAGAATGGGAACCCCGCCGAAATGACTTCTCGCAAGCTATTGCGCGGGGAGTGTAACCATTGGTATTCAGCCGGTGCGCAATTTCTGCAATTGGATTTATGCGACAGGATTGTTGTACCATTCCGACGGCTGGCATCGTCAGTTTGAGATGCCGCAGCAAGGCGTAGAGTGGCTCGACACTCAGCACAGTGAGGCTGAAGGAGGACTGGAAGACATGGAAGGCATCTTCTTCTTGTTGATAGGGGCGGCGATCTTTTCTCAGGCTTGGTATGTACTCGGCCTGTTTTCCGAAGGACGAACCACGGGTGTCCTCCTTGCAGTGCTTGGCCTGCTAACTCTCGGGACCTTCATGTTCAGCACAACCATTACGCCAACGCTGATTTCCGGCGAAGGCGCGACAGAGCTGCTGACAGCATTTACCGCGCTCATTGTCCTCTGGGCTATCTATGCCGTTGCAGTTGGAACTCACGGCATCTGGGACCTGGATACCCGAGCCATCGGTTTCTATAGCGCCTTCCTGTCCGTAGCGTCCTTGGTCGTATTCCTCATCTTTGCAATCTCGACGGCTGATGGCGGGACGTTCGAGCACTCTCTGGGCATATGGCTCTCCCTGTCGCTCGTGCCCTTCCTGCTCTCAATCATCTCCGCTCTCGTGTTCTTCTACATGGCACTTGAGTTCCAGGTGTTGAGACTGGTTACGGGCTGGTCCCTGCTCTTCGGCGGTGCAGTCGTCGGGCTCGTGGGACTCTGGGCACTCACATCGGTCATCGCGTAAGAACTAAAACGGCCTGGGGCCCCTCGTGCCGAGGGGCCCCATAAGCGAGTCGCCATCGGACTTTGATCCCTTGGCAGTGTGAGGAATGTATGACAGGTGAACTTACGGTCGAGAGCATCATAGCCGAGGCCGAGAGCGAAGCCACCAGGTACTCGTGGGAAGGAACATTCAAGGACTACCTGCGCATCGTCCTGGACGATCCCTCAAAGAGCCGGCTCTCGCACGCCTACATCTATGACGCCATTGTGGCCAACGGCTCCGGCGTTACGCCTGACGGCGACCGCGTATACGATTTGTTCAAAGATGAGATTTTCGGTCTGGAAGAGCCGATAGACCGTATCGTTCAGTACTTTGCCGCCTCCGCGCAGCGATTCGAAGTGCGTAAACGCATCCTGCTGCTCCTTGGCCCACCGGCCAGCGGCAAGTCCACTGTCACTGAACTCATCAAGCACGCCATGGAGGCACACTCCAGGAGCGACGACGGCATCGTTTACGCCATCAAGGGATGTCCCATGCAGGAAGATCCCCTACACCTGATCCCCGGGAGTCTCAGGAGTCAACTCCGCGAAGAATGCGGCGTCCACATAGAGGGCGACCTTTGTCCGCGATGCCGATACTTGGTCGATTCTGAATATCAGGGCCGCTATGCGGACGTGCCCGTGGTGCGCGTGACGTTCTCTGAGCGAGGGGCGGTCGGCATTGGTTATTTCATGGCCAACAACCCGAACCCCTCGGACTCTCTACTGGTCGGCAGTGTCAATACCGACCAACTCGAGGGCGACCGGCTTGAGGTTGCGGGTAAGGCATTCCGGCTCGACGGGGAGCTCAACGTCGCCAACCGCGGCATGATTGAGATGGTCGAGATGTTCAAGGCTGACAGGCATCTGCTGACGACGCTCCTCAGCCTCGCGCAGGAGCAGATCATCAAGATGGAGAGGTTCGGCTCCGTCTACGCTGATGAGGTCATAATCGGTCATTCCAACCAGGGCGACTTCGAGGAGTTCGCTGTCGACAGAAGTTCCGAGGCCCTCAAGGATCGCATCATCGCGGTGAACATCCCCTACAACCTGAAGATGACGGAAGAGGTCAAGATCTATCAGAAGATGACGAAGTCGAGCCTCATGGGTGACGTGTGCATTGCCCCGCTAACCCTGAAGGTGGCCAGCGCATTCTCCGTACTGGCACGACTGGACCCGCCGGATCGTCATGGGATGACCATGCTGGACAAGCTGCGGCTTTATGATGGCGACGTTGTGCCCAACTTCTCCCGGCAGGATGCCCGTGAGATGCGGCACCAACATCCGATGGAGGGCATGTCCGGGATCTCACCCAGATATGTGATGAACCGCATTGGAGCGGCGGCTAGCGAGCCGAACGTCCAGTGCCTCACTCCGTTCGCTGCTCTGAGCAGCCTCTGGGAAGGCCTGGATGAGAACGTCAGCTTCGAGGCCGACGCCGCAACAAGGGTCGCGCTGATAACTGACGCGGTCAAGGTGTACGACGATCTGGCCGTGCGGGATGTGCAGATGGCTAGCGAGGAAGGGTTCGAGGCAAGGGCCAAGGACCTGCTTACCAGCTATCTTGCTGATGTCCGTGCCTACTTGAGGGACATCTCCAGGAAAGACTACAAGCCCACCCGCGCCGATGCCGAACGGGAGCGCGATATGCGGGCGATAGAGCGCGTCCACGGAATCACTGATCGGAACAAGGAAGCATTTCGACGTGAGATAAACCAATACGTGGCAGCTTGGCGGAGCACCGGCAAGACCTTCGAATACGACTCCGAGCCCCGGCTCAAGGAAGCTATCGAGAAGCAACTCCTTATCTCGCGGGACGCTCTCAACAAGAGCCTGACCCGACCTCGCTTCGCCAGGCAGCGCGCCAACTGGACGCAGCGTTGGAGGAGCATCACCTCCAGGCTGGTCGAGTCCTATGGCTATTGCGATACGTGTGCTGACGACGTGGTCAACTACGTCAACCACATCCTGAAGGGACGTAAGGCCATCAGGATCCAGAAGAACGAGGGCGTTGAGTGGCTCTGGGAGAAGAATCCTCAGAGGGGATCAACCGGTTAGCAATTCTCCGTCAGGTTAGCGCCTCTCCCTTAGTGAAGTGACGTTGACGCGGAGCGCCCCTTGACCGAACAGGGCCGCGTCCGTGCCGGCAGCGCAACCATCGACTACGCCGTGCGCCGCAGCGCGCGCCGACGCAAGACTGTGCAGATCAGCGTTGTCGACAACGAGGTCATTGTCGCCGCGCCCCGGCGAACTCCCGCCCGCGAACTCGAAGCTATCGTCCGGGAGCGCGCCGCGTGGATCATGCAGAAGTTGGCGGAGGAAGCGCAGAAACCCGCCCCCGCCCGTTTCGTCACCGGAGAAAAGCTGCCCTACCTCGGCGAGGACATATCCCTCGCCATCACTCTGTCACACGACCCCAAAGCAACCGTCCGACTCGCCCGCCCGCGATTCTCTGTTTCCGTCCCCGCCAACCTTGACGATGAACAGCGAGCAGACGCCATCCGCGCCGCCCTCACCGCATGGTACAGAGACCGAGCCGCCGAAAAATTACCCGGCATCGTGGAGAACTGGCTGCCCCGCTTCGGCAGTGACAAGCCCACCAGGATACTCATCCGGAATCAGAAGCAGCGCTGGGGTAGCTGTTCAGCCGACGGCACTCTCCGATTCAACTGGCGCGTCATGATGCTCAAACCGTCGCTCATCGAGTACATCGTCGTCCATGAACTCGCGCATCTTAAACACCAGAACCACTCCCGGGACTTCTGGGATCACGTGTCCGCCGCCATGCCGGACGCCCAACAAAGGCGCAAGGCCTTACGAGAGACCGGTCGGCAATTGCCAACTCTCTAGGAAAGCGCAAGACGGTTCACGCCCTGAGCCCATCGCCCGCTCGCCCTGAGCCTGTCGAAGGGCAGCGTCGAAGTTACCTGAATTACGGGTATCATGGAGGACAGTCAGAAGTCTTTCCACACGACTGGAAAGCACGCAGAAAGGTAGCGAGCATGGGCGCGATGCACGTCACCGTGAGAATCACCAACTCGGCCGACCCGGAAAAATTCTGGGAGGGTTTGTTTCTGGTCGATACCGGCGCGACCGATTCTCTCGTCCCCCGACAGCACCTTGAGGCCATTGGCCTGGAACCGAAGGGCCGCAGGATATATCAGTTAGCTGACGGAAAAGACCTCGAATTGCAGATAACAACTGCTGACATCGAGTTTATGGGCGAGATAACGGCCGGCGCCGTCATCTACGGCGAGCCCGGCGCAGAGCCTCTCCTCGGTGTCACGCCCCTCGAATCCGTCGGCATAGAGGTCGATCCGGTCAATCAGAGGCTGGAGCGTCTCCCCGCCGTTCGCCTCAAGTAGCGCAACGCCTACCGCTCACCCTGAGCCCATCAACCGCCCGCCCTGAGCCGCCGCCCCGCTCGCCTGAGCCATCACCCCGCTCGCCCTGAGCCGCCGCCCCGCTCGCCCTGAGCCGCCGCCCCGCTCGCCCTGAGCCTGTCGAAGGGTGGAGCGGCAGCCCCCTAAACCTCCGTCTTGAGCGCCTCCAGTGCCTGCCGCACGATTGACCGCCGCAGGTCCTTCTCCTCCTCGGAGTCAAGCTCGGCGTCGCCCAGCGGATACACAATACCCTTGCCCTGGATGACACGGTTGGAGCCGACCATCTTGGCAACCGGCGTCACCGCCGTCACCTGCGCCACGGGAATCCCTGCCTTCTCAAGTTCCGTCGCGATCGCAGCGCCGCTGCGAGTGCTCGTCCCTCAAGTGGACGTCAGGATAACGGCGTCAACTCCGGCGCTCTTGAGATTCTCAGCAATCTCTTGGCCGATACGCCTGCTGTTCGCAAGCGGGTTCGCCAGGCCGGTCATGGACAGGAACTGCTCATAGACTTTGCCAACTTCGCCGGCCTTCTCCAGTTCTTTGAGCACATCAACCGGCACCAGCCGGTCCGGGTCGTTCAGCACGTGGCGGTTGTCATACCCGCGGTGATAGACCTCATAGTCTTCGCCTTCGAGATCATCAACGGTCGCGATGTCATACGATCCCCAGATCGTGGACGCGATCGCGGGCATGTTGTCCGGGTTTCCTGCCGGGACGAGTCCACCGTCCGTCACGATGGCAACCGTCGCGTTGCTCAAATCGGCAACGGCGGGCGGCGCGGGAATCGGTTCGAATCCCGTCTGCGTCAACTCTGTCTCGTACGGCTGCCCCAGTGTCTTGGCGACGATGATGTTCGCCAGCCTGACCGCGGCAGATTCCTCAACAACCTCATCTTTCATGATGCCGCGCGGGATATAGCCCCACTCCGCCGGCCTGCCCACGTCCTCGCCGGACGCGGTCACCTTGGCGATTGCGGCCATCTTGGTCAGCACATCTCTCATATCAGCAACGTTCTCGCCGGAATCAACGATGTACAACTCCTGCCGGTACAGGTCGACGCCGGGGTTCTCCACGCCCATGCCCGTCACGACGGGAATCCCAAGTTCCGCCTGCACCGCGGCGCACAGCGCGCCCGCCGCGACGCCATAGCGCCCTGCCACGAAGCACGGCCCCGCCACAAACAGTTCAGCGCCGGAGTCCCGCACCTCATTCACGACGAGTTCCATCACGCTTTCAAGGTTCTCAGCGGCGTAATTGTCGCCGCAGACAATCGTCTTGACGACCGTTGAGTCGTCACCGAGCACCTGCTCAAGCAGCCGCCCCGGGCCAACGGCCTCAGCCCGCACATCCGGCCCGACACCTGCCTGCTCTTCGCCGCCCAGTCCGCCAAAGAACTGGTTCAGATAATGAACGACCTTCATCTCAGGCCTCCCTGTTCCTCTCTTTGAGCACACCCTTTTGGCGGCTCAGTACACCACCGCGCGCACGACTGATGCGCCCTGCTGATTCGTCACGCCGCAGAGCGCTCCCGCCGGGATCTGTGTCATCTGTGCCAACGCCTGCGCAGCGGCGGGAGAACCGGCAATCACACGCTCAACTGGCTCAACGTCCCAGGCGATGTCTCCGCCCCCGCCGTACACAATCGCGTCGACCTCCGGATAGTTGAACAACATTGCGGACTCCGCCCGCCGATCACCGGACGAGTCGGACACCTGTACAACGGTCTTCATTCCCAGCGCCTCGCAGATGCGGGCCGTCTCGCCCATATCCACGTGCGGCGCGCCGCCGCCGTACTTGGTCAGCACAACACCGTCTGCGTTCAGGTTCCACTTGGCCTGGTGTGCTGCGAGCAAGCAGTTCCTGTTGCGGTCCGCCTCAAGCGACGCCGCGACCGTTGCCACCGTCCCCACAAAGTTGATCTCACCCGCCTCATGCCGTTTGTACAGCTCCTGGATGATCGGATGATTCTGATAGAAATACGTTTCAACGCGCATCACCCAGTACGAGCAGACAACCGCCCCGTCCATCCATTCGTTCGGATGCATTGTGACGGGAATCATTCCTTCCGTATTGCTCCCGTACAGGATGCGCTCGTCCTCCTCCACCACCATCTGATGCCCGTGAATCTGCGCGATATAGGCGATGCGCGGCACACCTTCACGTTCCGTCGACGGGCCGTCGAGTTCAAACTCTTCGGTGGAGTCAGCGTCCTGGCCGATTCCGGCGCTGCCCAGAAAGACAGTAGCCCGTGCAGACGCCAGCCGCAGCGCGTTCAACTCGACGTGGCGCGGCGTTCCCGGGATCATTCGTGGAACAATAACGACGTGATGCAGGTTTCCATAAGGTGAATTGGCCGCGGCCTCACCATGCATCTCCATCATCTTTGACGCAATGCCCGGCTCCTGCTGCGCGTCTACCACTGTGAGCGCCGCGCCGCGCAGAACGTGTGTCGTGCCCTGCCCCGCCATCGCCATTGGCCCAAGCAGACCGGGGAAATCGCTGCCTGTGCCCGGCTCTTTCGCCCGTGGCTCGAGGATGTCAAACACAACACCGATGCGGCACGGTTGACCGGGATTCGCAACCTCGATATCAACGCTTTCAATACGACGATCTTCGAGAATGGCCTCACGAAGCTCATCCGCATCCACCGTCAGCACACCGCCCTCGAGCGATGTCCCGGAACCCAGTTTCGCGTCGCTCACCTCATGGATTGCGAGAGTGAGTTTCATCCCAATCCTCCCCCTTGTGACACAGGCGCTCAATACACCTTTCTCACGTTGACACACATTAGGCGGCGTAGATACCCTCTGTCAATGACATAACAAGGTGAAACGGCCCCCGGAAAAGTCGGTTTGCGGGGCACGTCCACCATCAAAAAGGGAGTCCCCATGAGCCACCCCGTCGTCAGGGATATCAGGTTCTTTCTCGCGCACACGCCCGGCCTTGTCAGGCACGGGTCAAAACCCACCAGGGAAATCCACGGAAACCACAGTGTTTGGCAGGACATTCAGGGCAGTCTCCGCTCCTTTGAGGACGCGGCCGCCTACGCCCCGCACCAGGTCCTGCTCGGCAACATGAAGCCGGACGACCTCAACACCGCCGCCGCGCCGTGGTACGAGAATATGTTGGCCGAATACTCCACAAGCGGCCCGCACGGTGAACTCGTCAACGAAGACCAATTTCATGGCCTTCTTAAAGCCGCCGACGAGTTCGATCTCGTCCTCCTTGAAGAGGGCTACGCCGCCCGCGTCGCGGCTGAACTCCGTAGCCACCCACGCGTGACCGATGAGGAGATCGAGCGCATCCAGGGCGTCCCCTACTCGCGCATTGAGGAACGGCTGTCGTCCCGCGAGGGCGCAATTCCTCTCCTGACACGGAATGGCGAGACCATCGGCCTCGTCCAAACCGACTACGTGGATGATGCCTCGCTCGCTCCCGACATCCTGCTTGAAAACCTCGCCGTCAAAGCCACCGCAACAATGGCGCTCCGCTCAGTTCTCGCCGAGTCGGGCACAGACCCGGCCAGCCTCCAATACGTCATCGGCTCCGGCGAAGAGGCCATCGGTGACCGCTACAACCGTGGCGGCGGCAACCTCGGCAAGGCCGTTGCTGAGGCCGCTGCGTGCGTCAACTCAACCGGCGCGGATGTCAAGGCATTCTGCTGCGCCCCCGTCCACGCGATGGTGGTTGGCGGCAGCCTCGTCCAATCGGGCGTCTTTCCTGAGGTGGCAGTTGTGGGCGGATGCTCCCTTGCCAAGCTCGGCATGAAGTACCGCGGCCATCTCGCCAAGGAAATCCCCGTCATGGAGGACGTCCTTGCCGGTTTCGCCGTGATCCTGGGTCCCGACGACGGCACAAGCCCTGTGCTGCGTCTCGACAGCGTCGGTCGCCACACGGTCGGCGCGGGTTCCGTGCAGCAGGCCATCGTTGAGGCCCTTGTCTCCGACCCGCTGGACCGACTCGGCCTGAAATTCGGCGACGTCGCCAAGTACGCAACGGAGATGCACAACCCGGAAATCACAGATACGGCAGGCAGCGGCAACGTCCCCCGCACCAACTACCGGCTTATCGCCGCCCTCGCGGCCCAACGCGGGGAGATCGACAAAGGCTCAGAGTCGCGCGACAAGTTCGTGGAGGAGCACGGGATGCCCGGCTTCTCACCTACGCAGGGCCACGTCGCCTCCGCCATGCCGTTCATGGCGCACGCGATGGATGACCTGAGGGCGGGCGATTACCAATACTCGATGTTCCTGGCGAAAGGCAGCCTGTTCCTTGGACGAATGACCCACATGTCGGACGGCGAGTCCTTCATCATGGAAGCAAACTCAGGCGCAGGATAATCCGCGTCATTTGGCGTATTATGTGCACTAGCGGGGATAACCCCGCCGCGCGATAGAGGGAGAAGGTGACATGGATCTTGCGGGAAAGCGAGTAATCATCGTTGGAGAGCGGGACGGCGTCCCCGGCCCCGCCATCGAGGCCTGCGTGCGCAGTGCCGGCGCGGAGCCGGTGATGGTGCAAACGCAGTGCTTTGTTTGAACCGCCGCCGGAGCACTTGACCTTGAAGGTCAAGAAGGAATCAAGGCAACGGTCGACAATCACGGTGCAGAAGACATGGTTGTGCTGCTCGGCTCACCCACACCGGAGAGCGCAGAGGTCTATGCGCGCACCGTGACGGAGGGCGATCCCTCTTGGGTCGGCCCGCTTGCCGGCATCGCGCTCGGCCTCCCCGTCTTCCACGTCCTGGAAGAAGAGGTCAAGAGCCAGTTCGACGCCGCCGTCTACAAGGAGCAGGTGGAGATCATGGAATCCGTGCTCGACACGGATGACATCATCGACGCCATGAAGAACGTCCGCGAGGCCGTAGGCGTCTAAACCACGCTGTCATTCCCGCTCTCGCGGGAATCCGGTGTCCGTAGTCCCCTCTCCCTGAGGGAGAGGGTTAGGGTGAGGGGAAACCCTAAAGGAGTAAACAATGGCAACGCAAACCAAGACCATAGTCCTCTACACCAAGAAGGAAAACTGCCCCGACTGCGAAGTCGCCAAGCGGTTCCTCGCCGACCACAACATCGGCTACGAATCAAAGGACGTCGTCGAGAACCGCGACTACATGCTTGAACTCGTCCAGAACTACCGCAGCATGTCCGTCCCAACCCTCGTCGTAGACGGCCAGGCCGTCATCGGCTTCAAGAAGGACGAGTACGAGGAACTCCTGGGGCTGTAATGGCGACCATCCGCGCCCGTTACGAGAAGGGCGTCCTCAAGCCGCTTGAGCCTCTCGACCTTGAAGAAGGCCGAGAAGTGGATGTCTATGTGCCCGCTCAGGGCGAGACACAGCAGACCGCGGAAAATGGCGACACACCGCCCTCAAACACGCAGCAGGATGTCAAAGGCTTGTCGTCTGAGGACCTGATGGATAACTCAGTAGAAGATGAGCCGCCCCCGCCCGGATTCAACCCCACACTCTGGTGGATAGCGAACCTCCACAAGAAGTTCCCACCCGGCTCGTTCGACCATGTCCCAACCGACATGTCAATCAATATCGATCACTACGCCTATGGCGTGCCCAAGAGAACCGAAGAGACCACCGATGAAGAATGAATGAGGTCTTCGCAGACTCAGGCTACTTCATTGCCCTTCTATTACCCCGCGATCAACACGGCGAAAGGGCGCATCGGGCCGCTGCCGCACTAGATGGCGTCCGGGTCGTCACGACAGAGATGGTTCTTGTCGAACTCTTCGCAGCCGCATCACGCCAAGGGTATCGCCCCCGTAGAGAAGTCTCCGCGTTCCTCCAGCAACTCCGCGATGACCCCAACGTCACCATCATCCCGCAGACGCCTGAGCAATTTGACGCCGCCGCCCAGCTCTACTCACAACGACTTGACCAGCGCTATAGCCTGACTGATTGCGCCAGCTTCCTCGCCATGCAAGAACGCGGAATCACCCACGCCCTCACATTCGATATCGACTTCCAAACGGCCGGGTTCATAACGGCCTTGGCGTAGGCGGCGTCTGAAAGAGGACGGCGAGCAGGTCCTGGAGGCCTGTAAGCCGGGTTCTGTCCCCGGCCGGCGTCGCCGCCAACCGGTCGATGGCCATCCATCTGGGCGCCGATTCACACCGACGCTCAAGCAGCCTACCCGAGGACGGGGTGGGCGATCCCCTGCCCGTCTTTCGACGCGCGTCCTTCTATTTGGCCTTGCTCCAGGTGGGGTTTGGCCGCCGCCGTGTCGCCACGAACGACCGGGCGCTCTTACCGCCCGTTTTCACCCTTGCCTGTGCCCCAAAAGGGCCATCGGCGGTATCGTCTCTGTGCCACTATCCGTCGCCCCGCGGTCTACCCGCGAAACGCCTGGGTGTTACCCAGCACCCTGCCCATGGAGCCCGGACTTTCCTCCCAGCCCGCCGTAGCGGACTGCGCGACCATCCGGCCCCCGGCCCTGCTCGCCGTTCGCAACTATAGTCACGCAGGAACGCGGGCGCAAATAATCGCGCAGCGGATTACGAGGCGCGCAGCATTGTTTCGAGGCGATCTACCAGTTCGGCCACTTGGCCTAGTTGGCCGGCGGCAGCGTCTTCCGTGAGCCAACCTTCGTAGAAGTTCTTGTGCAATTGGCTGGCCGCATAGAAAGATGTTCGGATCGACTCATCGCCGGTTTCTGCCGTCAGCCTGTCGACGGCTTCAAATAGCAGACGGTGATTGTCATGATTCCAGTTTCGGGAATCGGCAACGGCCTTCACCATCGTCGCTGCTGCGCCCCAGCCCTTCTCAGCGGCTTGGTTGAGGTCGCCTAGAGCAAGTTCATCTGACGCCTGCGACAAGTACGTCCGGCTCATCTCTGCATACTTGGATCGTGCTACGGCCATTCGACTTTTCCTTCAATTCAGTATATCGGTGAACGTCAGACGCGCCTCGCTACCCTGCCAAGAAACCCCGCAACACCTCATCGGACACGTCCGGCGGCACATCATCTCGTAGCCGCCCCCGCCCGATGCCGTCGCACAGGATCCAGCGTGTCCGTCCCGCCGCCACCTTCTTGTCCACGGCCAGCGCGGCCCGGATGTCGGATAATTCCAATCCATCCGGCGCGGTCGTCGGCAGCCCATACGCGTTCAAAAGATTGATCTGACGTTGTCGCTCCTCCGCCGTAATCGACCCCACTTTCTCGGCAAGGTGCGCCGCAAAGCTTGTCCCGATGGCGACGGCCTCCCCATGCAAAATGCCGGTGTACTCAAGCGCGTTCTCCACCGCGTGGCCCAACGTATGTCCGAGGTTCAGTCGCGCCCGCAGCCCAGTCATCTCCCGCTCATCAAGTGAAACAACACGCCCCTTGATCGCGGAGCACCGCAGTACCGCGTGGGCGCGCTTGTCCTCGTCGCCCGCAAGAATCGCCTCCGCGTTGGCCTCAAGAAAATCAAATAGCTCCGCATCGAATATCGCGCCAGTCTTGATGACCTCCGCCCACCCCGCCGTTAGGTGGCGCGGCGGCAGCGTATTCAACGTCCGTGTATCCGAGAGCACGAGCCGCGGCTGATAGAACGACCCAACAAGGTTCTTGCCCGTAGGCAGGTCAATCGCCACCTTCCCGCCGATGGACGCGTCAACCATCCCCAGCAAGGTTGTCGGAACTTGCACGAACGCCACGCCGCGCAGATATGTTGCAGCCACATAACCCGCAAGATCCCCAACAACCCCGCCGCCAAGCGCGACAACCACGTCGCGTCTCTCAATCCGGTTGCCGCTCAACTCCGCGAATAGCTCACCTGCCTGCGCCAGGTTCTTGGACGGCTCACCCTCAGGAATCTCCAGCAGCAGTGGATTGAACCCGGCCTCTGCAAGGCTCCCAAGCGCCGTCTCACGCCATTGAACCGGTATGCCGCTGTCCGTAATCACACACGCCCTGCCCGACAGCCCGAGTTCGCTTATACGATGTCCAAGCGTCTCCAGCGCGCCCGGCGCAACAACGATCGGATATGCCGCAGTCTCCGTCCGCACAGTAAACGCAACATCTGAATCCGCATCATCTGCTTGCGGCTCCAACAGCTGCCCCGCAGCCACACGTTCCCAGCCCTGTTCGGCCCCCCGTTGTGCCTCTGCAGAGACCTCGTTCATCGTCAGGTGGTCTGTATTGACCGTCCAGTCCGCGATGGCATAGACAGCCTGCCTACTCGACTTCAAAGCCGCGATTCGTCCAAGTGGGTCACCGGTCGCAAGCAGTGGCCGCTCGGTGGCATCAGACTCATCTGCCTGCATCCGTGCAAGGATGGTTGAAGGCTGGGCCTCAAGGCTTATCACCGCGCCCGTGCGCTGCATGATGGCACGATTCTCCGGGTCAAGAACGATGCCGCCGCCCGTCGCGACAATCATGTTTGGCCACTGCGAGACTTCCCGCAGCACTTCTGATTCCAACTCTCGGAAGACGGACTCTCCCTCAGTGGCGAAAATCTCGGGAATAGTCTTTCCCGCCCGGGATTCGATCAGTTCATCCGTATCGGCAAAATCGATATGCAGATTGACGGAAATCTGCCTCGCGACTGACGATTTTCCGGTATAGGAAAACCCAATCAGGTAGATATTGCGGCGTGGCGCGGACACACGAGAACCCTAGACTGTTGACGTGGGCGCATGGCTCGGCCCTGCTGTATCCATGTACGCCCGTACGTTTCGCACCGTCTCATCGCGATGATCGCCCCCGAACTTCTCCAACACGGCGTCCGCCAGCGCGATGCAGACCATCGCCTCGCCGATCACCGCGCACGTCGGGACAAACGTGATATCGCTGCGCTCGTAGTGTGCCCTGTCCACCTTGGCGCCCGTGCGCAGGTCCACCGTCTCCAGCGCGTTCATAATCGTGGCGATGGGCTTGACCATCGCACGCACAACGACCGGCTCCCCAGTCGTCATGCCGCCCTCAAGCCCGCCGGAGTTGTTGGAGCGCCGCGGCCATGGGCGCACCCACGTCCCGTCGGGATTCCTGTCCCATTCGTCGATGGGTTTCACCACGTCATGCACGGTTGAGCCGCGCATCGCTGCCTGATCAAATCCCGCCCCGAACTCCACGCCTTTGACGGCATTGATGCTCATCACAGCGGCGGCCAGCCGCGTGCTCAGTTTGCGGTCCCATTGAATATGCGACCCAAGGCCTATGGGCGCACCGGTAGCGACAACCTCAAATACGCCGCCCAAACTGTCGCCGTCCTGCCGAGCAGAATCGATGGCCTCGATCATGGCCTCCGTCGCCACCGGGTCCGCGCACCTAACCGGAGATTCCTCCAACTGAACCCAGTCGATGGTCTCTTGTGGCGCGGCCACAACTCCGCCGATGCCGACCACATGACTATGCACTTCGATCCCCACCTCCTCCAGGAATCGCCGTGCCACCGCTCCCGCCGCCACACGCGCCGCGCTCTCGCGCGCGCGCGAGCGTTCAAGGATGTTCCGCGCGTCATCGTGTGAGTACTTGGTAATCCCCGGCGTGTCGGCATGACCCGGCCGCAGCTTGGTGATTGGCTCAAACGGAACGTCCGAAGGCTCAATGGACATCTCATCCACCCATGGCACGCCGTCCGGCCCCGTGCCCGTTGAAAAGTCACGATTCTCAACGAACATGGCGATCGGCCCGCCGAGCGTCAGGCCGTGCCGTACACCTGACGAGATGCGGGCGCGATCCGTCTCGATCTGCTGCCGCGCCCCACGCCCATAGCCGCGCTGGCGACGCGCCAGATCCTGTCGGATGTAGTCTTCGGACAGAGAAACACCTGCCGGTATGCCCTCAACAATCGTCGTCAGGCCCGGCCCATGCGATTCACCCGCCGTCAAGAATCGAAATTGTCCCATCGAGTGTCAGCAGCTCCTGTGTGTATGGTTCATTCTGACTACTCTTCAGATTACATCAGAGCCTTGAGAGCCGCCGCATACATGATGTCCTCGGGCGGCTCACGGTCCGTCCAGAACTCGAACGACGCCGCTCCCTGGTACACCAGCATCCCGATCCCGCCCAACACCCGCGCGCCGTGTTCCCGGGCCAGTGCCAGCAGGGGCGTCTCCCGCGGATTGTAGACGAGGTCACACACAAGAACGCCCCGCCCGAGCAGGTCTTCAATTGGCAGGATGCCGTTCGGATCAGGCCCGCCTGCCATTCCCATCGACGTGCAGTTCACAATAAGATCAACGCCATCGCTGCCGCTTATGTCCTCCAGACCGCCGCCGCGCGTCTCAACTGCAGTCGCCTCGGAAACATCGTGCGCCAACTCAGATGCCCTCTCCGGTGTCCGATTGACGATGACCAGCTCTGAAACACCCTCCCACGCAAGGCCGAAAGCCACCGCCCGCGCCGCGCCTCCCGCCCCAACGATTAAAGCTCGCTTTCGAGCGGCGCTAAAACGCGCCTCCTGCTCCAGCGACCGCGTAAACCCACTGGCATCCGTATTTGCCCCGATCAAAAAACCCTCGCGATTGATGATCGTGTTAACCGCGCCGATGGATTCCGCAACGGGCAGAATCTCGTCCAACAGCGGCATGACTGCCTGCTTGTGCGGCACCGTCACGTTCGCTCCCAACACATCGTCCGCACGCAATGACTCAACACGCGCGCCCAGTTCATCCGGAGGCGTCGCCCATGTTTCGTAGCGAGCGTCGATTTCAAGCTCGTCGAATGCCGCCTGCTGGAACGCAGGCGAAATGGAATGCCCCAGTGGATAACCGATGATCCCAACGCGCGATGTCATAGGGCCTTACGACTCCTCTCGCCGGGCGTTGCCCCGAATCCGCTGCTCATCAAGGTACGCCTGCAGAACGACGGCTGCGGCAACGGAATCCGCTGGGCTCGAAAAGCCGCCCTTGCGCCCGCCCACCTCCCGCATCACCCGTTCGGCAGACACGGTAGACAGCCGCTCGTCCCTGCCCTCAACCGGCACGGACAGCCCGCGTTCACACTCGCGCCGTATTCCCTCCGCCCAACGCGCCATCTCTCCCATGCGGCCATCCATCGTTCGGGGAATGCCAACAATCACGCGCTCCGCCTCGTATTCCGCAACAACGCCCTCAAGCCGTTCAACAAAGGTTGGCGCGTCTGCTCCGGGCAGGAGGTCCAGCGGCTGGGCGATGGTCTGCGTCGGATCAGACACGGCAACACCGCTCCTGGCCTTGCCAAGGTCCAGCGCAATGATTCGTCCGCTCATGCCAACAAGGATAGCCCACCCATTCACCCTGAGTTGTACCACCCCGTTCGCCCTGAGCTTGTCGAAGGGCCGCTCCCCCAATTGCCATACCTCCCCCCGACTCGCTAAGCTCGAAGAAAGGGGGAATTATGCCAGACACCTACATGGTCGCAGGTGCCGCATCCGGCGTCGGTATGCACGTCACACGCAAGCTTCTTGAACGCGGTGAGAACGTGCGCGCATTCGTCAGAAACGGACGCAAACTTCGGGACATCTTCGGAACGCCGGATAATCTCGGCATCTTCGTTGGTGATATCGCCGATCACGCCGCCGCATTTGAGGCCGCGGAGGGAGCGCACTACGTCATTTCGACCGTCGGCGCGAAGTTCCCGGACGGCGAGCCGGAGAGAGTCGACTACCAGGGCGTCCACACACTCGTCAACGCCGCCGCGGAGCACGGCCACATCCGCCAATTCGTTCTCGTGTCCTCCATCGGCGTCACCCAGGGCGACCATGAATTGAACGCGAGATTCAAGAACGTCCTTCGCTGGAAGATGTTCGGTGAGAACTACCTGCGGGGCAGCGGCCTTTCGTACGCCATCGTCCGTCCCGGTGGTCTCTCAGACGACCCGGGAGGCGCGAAGTCGCTTGAAATAGGTCAGGGCGACAATATCCACGGGTCCATCAGCCGCGAAACCGTCGCTGACGTCTGCATCGCCATTTGCGACGCAGCGGAGCATGTGGTCCGTGAAGTGACCTTTGAGGTCATCGAGGGCGACGGACCGGCCCCCGCGGATTTGAACAACATCTTCGACAACCTCAAGCGTGACTGAGCCGCATGGAACTTAATCTTCAGGGCCGCAGCATCCTGGTTACCGGGGGCAGCGGCGGCATCGGATCTATCGTCGCCGAGCAGTTTGCGCAAGAAGGCGCGGATGTCACGATTTCCGCGCGGAGTCGTGACCGGTTGGAGCAAACCAAAGCGGAAATTGCGTCACGGGCAGGCGTGGATGTCCGCGTCGTGGAGATGGACGTTACGGACGCCGAATCCGTTGCGTCTGCCGTTCAATCTATCCTTGACGCAACCGGCAGAATTGATGCCGTCGTCAGCTCAGCCGTCGACGTTGTTGGGGCCCTCCCCGGCACGCCGTCTGAATTGGACGTGACATCTTTAGGCAACGCCATCGACGTGAAAGTCCTTGGCATCCTGCGGCTCACGCAAGCCGTCGTCCCCCACATGAAGTCATCCGGTTATGGGCGGATCATCGGCGTTGGTGGCGCTTCGTCACGTCAGATCGGCTCGGCCAGCGCGAGTGTCCGAAATTCCGCCCTGGCCGCCCTCTGCAAGAACATGGCCACGGAACTTGGTCCGCACGGCATCACAGTCAACGTCATCCATCCCGGCGCGGTCCTCACTGAGAGAAACCGCCCCCGGGTCGAAGCTGAGATGGAACGTAACGGCGGCACGTTTGAAGAAGCCGAGGCGCGCATGGCGTCCGCCATCCCCGTCGGTAGGATGATCCACCCGGAGGACATCGCAGCCCTCGCCTTGCTCCTCGCCTCACCCGCCGGAGCTGCCATCACCGGCCAGACCATCGCCGTCGACGGCGGCTCCACTACCGCCATCACCTACTGAACATCAATTGTCTTGACACCTCATGTGGAACTGACTAGTCTGATGACTAGTCAGTTCCTTAGTGGAGAGAGGAAGTCGCATGACGAGCTACCCCACGAATGGCAAGTCGAATACCTGGCAACTACAAGAGGCAAAGGCCCGATTCAGCGCGCTGGTGGATACAACGCTTGAGAATGGCCCACAGATCGTAACCAAGCGAGGCGTGGAAGCCGTAGTGGTCATCCCTTATGAGCAGTGGCGCAGTATGGAGCAATCAGGAAAACCACGGAACCTCAAGGAGTGGCTTTTGGCGCCGGAGCCTCGATTCGACTTGCCCATTCCGCCTCGCCGAAACTACAAGCGCCGACCTCCGCCATCATTCTCATAACCGGGTTCCATGTTTCTCCTCGATACCAATGTTGTCTCGGAACTCCGCCACGCAAGACCACATCCGGCAGTTGCTCTGTGGATAGAGAGTATCCCCGTCGAGAACCTCTTCCTTTCTCCAATGACGGTCGGTGAAATTCAGGCCGGGATTGAAATCACCAGGGTTCAGGACGCAGCGAAGGCGGACGAAATAGAGGATTGGCTAGACAAACTATTGGACGGTTTTAGTATCATCCTCCCTGATTCGGAAACATTCAGGGTGTGGGCCAAGCTGATGCATCGGCAGTCCGACACACTGACAATGGACGCCCTCATCGCCGCTACCGCCATCGTCAATTCCCTGACCGTTGTCACTCGCAACGTCCGCGACTTTCAGCAACTCGGCGTGCCGGTTCTCAACCCCTTCGACCACCCCGCTTAATCACCCTGCCCCGTCACTATCCCCGCCACCGCCGCGATAGCCTCTTCCAGCTTTGAGGCGTCACGCCCGCCTGCGCTCGCAAAGTCCTTGCGGCCGCCGCCACCACCGCCAACTATCGCCGCCGTCTCCTTCACGATGCGTCCGGCATCATAGGAACCGCCTCGCTCAACAATGTCCGCGCTGATCGCGCACACAAGCGAGGGCCTGCCTTCAATGTCCGCCCCAAGGACGACGACCCCTGATCCAAGCACGGCACGTGTCCTGTCGGTAACGTCCCTCAATAGGTCCGCAGACGCAATACCCTCCACACGCGCGGCGAGCAGTGTCACCGGCGGCTCACCCACCTGCACCGCTTGCGGCAGCAGCGGCTCAATCTGCGACCGTGCCCGATCCCGCTCAAGCTCTTCGGCACGCCGACGCAGCCGCTCCGACTCCGCCATCTGATCCGCGATCCGTGTCTCGATCTCTTCCACCGGCACAGTCAATTGCCGTGACAGGCGCTCAAGCACGGACATGCGATCACGCAGCAGTTGGTCCGCGTTGGACCCCGCTACGGCCTCCACACGCCGCATCCCTGCGCCAATTGAACTCTCACCGACAACGTAGATAAATCCCACCTCGCCCGTCGCGTGAACGTGCGTGCCGCCGCACAACTCGTGGCTAAACGGTCCGCCGTCATCCTCACCGTCAATGGAAACAGTGCGCACTTCGCTGCCGTAACGGTCGCCAAAGAACGCGAGCGCGCCGGACGCCAGCGCATCTTGTATCGGCTGCACTTGTGATTCCACCACGATATTGCGAATCACCCGAGCGTTGACCGCGTGCGTAATCGCGGCAATCTCATGCTCATTCAGAGAAGCCGTATGTGAAAAATCGAAACGCAGATGGTCCGGCGAGACATACGACCCCGCCTGTCGCACATGCCCACCCAGCGTGGAGCGCAGAGCCGCGTGCAGAAGATGCGTAGCCGTGTGATGGCGAGTTGACTGCCCGCGTGCGGCGGGGTCAACGTCAAGCGTCACTGCGTCGCCAACGCTGAGCACCCCTTCTTCCACCACGCCGATATGAACAACAAAATCAGGCCGCTCCCCAACGGGCCGCTGTGTATCAGTGATACGCGCCGCTCCGGCAGGTCCGCGGATCACGCCGACGTCACCCACCTGCCCGCCGCCCTCTGCGTAGAACGGCGTCCGCGCCGCCACAATCTCCACCTGTTGCTGCTGCGAAGCCGACTCCGTCACACCCCCGCCAACAATCAGGCCTGTGATGTTGCTCTCATCCCGTGCAACCTCATAGCCCGTGAACTGCGTCGTTAGGCTCGAAAGCAGCCGATACGCCTCTGAGCCTTCATCCCCGCCGCCGAATGATGTAGCCGCCCTGCCCCGCTCCCGTTGCGCCTCCATCTCTTGCTGAAAGCCGTCGCGATCAGCGCTCAGACCTCGGTCAAGGGCAATCTCCTCTGCAAGCTCCACCGGGAAGCCGTAGGTGTCATATAGTCGGAAAAGGGCATCGCCCGGCACAACGGATTCGCCGTCCGCCTCCATCCGCGCCATCACCTCATCGAGGAGCGCCGTCCCCACGGAGAGCGTCCGTTGAAACTGCTCCTCTTCGCGCGTCACCGTCTGCACGATGTGGTCGAGAGCATCAGTGAGCGCCGGATACGCAGGCGCCATCAGCGGAACCACCGCCTCGGTGATGATCCGGCCCAGGAACGGCTCATTCACATCCAGGCTCTGCGCGAACCGAATCCCCCGCCGCAGCATCCGCCGCAGCACGTACCCGCGTCCCTCATTCCCCGGCGTCACGCCGTCCATGATCAGGAACGCGCCCGACCGCGCATGTTCCGCCATCACCCGCAGCGCCCGATCCGTCTCCGCGCCTGTGCCGTACTCCACGCCCGCAATTGATGAGGCTGATGCGATGAGAGGCTGAAAGAGGTCCGTCGAATAAATATTCTCGGCACGCTGGATGATTGCCGCGAGCCGCTCCAACCCCATGCCCGTGTCGATATTCTTCTGCTCAAGCGGTGTCCGTGTGCCGTTCTCAGCCTGGTCAAACTCCATGAAGACCAGGTTCCAGATCTCCACGAAGCGACCGCACTCGCAGTTCGGGCCGCAGGAGTCATTGCCGCAGGAGCCATCATCCAACGGCTCGCCCGGTGTCAGGTCGTAGTGGATCTCGGAGCACGGCCCGCACGGTCCGCTGTTCCCCGCCGGACCCCACCAGTTATCAGACGCTCCGAACCGTCGAATCCGTTCAGCCGGCACTCCCGTCTGCTCCCACAGCGCTGCCGCTTCATCATCGTCCGTGTAGACCGTCGCCCACAGTCGGTCCGCGCTTAGCCCCAGGTGCTGCGTGCAGAGCTCCCATGCGTGTTCAATCGCTCCCTGCTTGAAGTAGTCTCCGAACGAGAAATTGCCCAACATCTCGAAGAACGTCAGGTGCGTCGTATCCCCAACCTCACCGATGTCGGTAGTCCGAAACGACTTCTGTACCGTCGTCAGGCGGACATTTGGCGGCTCCGACTGCCCCAGGAAATACGGCTTGAACTGCACCATGCCCGCCGTCGTGAACAACAGCGTCGGGTCATCCTGCGGCACAAGCGACGACGACGGCATGCGACTGTGCCCCTTGGACTCAAAGAAACTCAGGAACAGTTCTCTCAGTTCCGGGCCGGTTCGATACTGTGGCATTTCAGACGTCATGACAGCAGACAAAACTCCAAACGTGTGTGGTATGCATCCTATTGTAGCCGAGCATTCCGCTCCCTCCGTTCGCCCTGAGCCTGTCGAAGGGTGAACCCCCCTATACTCAATCCATGAACTATTCCCAAGCCGTCGCGTGGCTGCTCGGCATGACCAACTTTGAGCGCCCCGTCGCGCCTTCAATCCCAACAAGTACCGAAAATTCCGACATCCCCATCGCAACTCGCCGCTGGAACCTTGACCGCGTTCATGAACTCCTGCGCCGCCTTGATAACCCGCACATCGGCCCGGTCACCCTCCACGTCGCGGGCACAAAGGGCAAGGGAAGCACGTGCGCCCTGCTCGCGGCTGCCCTCACCACCTCCGGTTACCGCACTGGCTTATTCACTTCCCCCCATCTCCACACCATCCGTGAGCGGATCGCCGTCAACGGCTACCCCTGCTCCGAGCAGGATTTCATCGACGCCGCCCACGCAGTCAAACCCGCCGTTGAGGCAGTCAACGCCGACGCCTCTTTCGGCACTATCACCACCTTCGAGGCGCTATCGGCAATGGCATTCGTAACCTTTCGGGCGCAGAACGTCGAGATGCAGGTCATCGAGGTCGGACTTGGCGGTCGCCTCGATTCCACAAACGTCGTCGAGCCTGCCGTCACCGGCATCACATCCGTCAGCCTCGACCACGAGGCGTTTCTTGGCTCAACCATCCGCGAAATCGCAACGGAAAAGGCGGGCATCATCAAGCCCGGCGTCCCTGTTGTTTCTGCCCCACAGGAATCCGACGCCGCAGACGTCATCATCAGCCGCAGCGATGAGCTTGGCGCGCCGCTGACCCTGCTCCGCCGCGACATGTTTTGGCGGCCTGAAAAGGCCACGTTGTCCGGGCAGGATTTCGCCATGTGGGGGAAGATAGGCGACCGCCCAATTGAGCACCAACTCCGAACGAGCCTCCTCGGCGAGCATCAGCTTGAGAACGCCTCCCTTGCCATGGCCATGCTGGAGCATCTCCGCGACCTCCACTACCCCGTTCCATACGATGACATCTACACCGGATTCAGCGGTGTCACGTGGCCAGGGCGCATGGAGATTCTCAGCGAGTCTCCCCTGATCGTGGCAGACGGCGCGCACAACCCCTATTCCGCAGGGCGGCTGGCTGAGACGATACGGGAAACGTTTCCGGGGCGTGAGGTACAGCTTGTGCTCGGCGCGGCATCGGATAAGGATGTAAGCGGCATCGCCCGAGAGATCGGCGCGGTCGCATCGGGCGCATTCGCCACAAGCTCCCGCAGCCCACGCTCCATGTCCCCGGATGACATAGCAGATACACTATGGGAGGCGGGAGTTCCCGTGCGGCCCGAGAACACTGTCGCGGCGGCCATTGAACGAGCAAAGTTGGAGGGTGGCCCCGAGGTGGTTGTTCTCGTCACGGGATCATTGTTTGTCGTGGCTGAAGCGCGGGAGCATGTGCTCGGCGTCACGCCGGACGAATCCGCCTACTGAGCGCCGACCACACGACGGACAACGGACGGAGAGGAAGGAGTAGCAGGAAATGGCAGCGCAGGATCGAACCGCGGATCAGCGAGTGGTCGTAACGGGCCTGGGCGCCCTGACCCCGCTTGGCAACTCGATTGATGAGTATTGGAACGGACTTGTCGAGGGCCGGAGCGGCATCGAATATATCGAGAGTTTCGACGCCTCGGAATTCCCCTGCGTCGTCGCGGGCGAAGTCCGCAATTTTGACGCAAGTGAGTACATGCCCGCCAAGCAGGTGCGACGCCTCGCCCGATTCTCCCAGCTCGCGGTCGCCGCATCCCGTCAGGCCGTTGACGACGCCGGCATCGACCTCGAAACCGCGGACGTGGAACGAATCGGCGTCCTACTCGGCAACGGCATCGGCAGCTATCCGGACACCGAAGAGCAGAGCAAGGTCTTCTATGAGCGCGGCTGGAGCAAGGTCAGCCCCCTCTATATGTCCAAGATGCTCCCCAACATGGCCGCCGCCAACGTTGCTATGGCACTCGGCCTCGTCGGCTATAACAACACTGTCATCACCGCGTGCGCGGCAGGCACGCAGGCCATCGGCGACGCTGCGGACATGATCCGCGCCGGTCGCGCGGACATCATCATTTCCGGCGGCTCCGAGTCGTCCATCTGCGCCCAGGGCCTCGCTGCGTTCTGCGCCATGCGCGCCCTCTCACAGCGCAAGGACGATCCCCACGGCGCGTCACGCCCGTTCGACACGGACCGCGACGGTTTCGTGCCCACGGAGGCCGCTGGCATCCTCGTGCTTGAATCGCTCTCGCACGCGCAGGAGCGCGGCGCGACCATCTACGCGGAAGTGGCAGGCTACGGAGCGTCGAGTGACGCCTTCGATTTCGTACAGCCGCGTGACGACGGAGCGGGAGCGGCCCGCACAATGCGATGGGCGCTGGACAACGCCGGCATCGACCCCTCAGAAGTCAGCTACATCAACGCCCACGGGACATCAACCCCGCTCGGCGACGCCGCGGAAACCACCGCAATCAAGGCCGTCTTTGGAGACCGCGCCTACCAGATTCCGGTCAGTTCCACCAAGTCCATGATCGGACACGCGCTTGGAGCTGCCGGAGGCGTGGAGGCTATCGCCGTCGTCAAGTCCATCCAGACCGGCGCAATCCACCCCACCATCAACCTGCAATCGCCCGACCCGGCCTGCGATCTCGACTACGTCCCGAACGAGGCGCGAGACGCTGACGTTCGCGTCGCCCTCTCCAATAGCTTCGGCTTCGGCGGCCAAAACGCCTGCGTCGTCTTCACAAAGATGGAGTAATTGAGGTGCCAATAACTGACAGTCAGGAGTGGTACCCTTCCCCTCATTCCGGCTTTCGCCGGAATCCATCGGGATAATCCCCCTCCCCCCTTGCGGGGGAGGGCTGAGGTGTCATTCTGAGCGCAGCGAAGAATCTAAGGACTTGATTGCGTGAACCTGTCACTTACTCTATCGAAGGTAATGGTTCCGCATACGCTGTAGGGGTGGGGCTGGCTTCAAACGCAGTTGGCGGCTTTCCCACACCGAAGACGTCATGGCAAATTGCAGCCATTTCCCTGCCTGAGAGCGACCATGATTCACCACGTTCATCGAGGGGGTAAAGCTCCTCGCTTAGAATGACCGTTTCATAAATACGCTCGTTGTGGGCGGATTCATCTAAACTGCACGATACTTGTGCCCTCCCGCCAGAAGAAGAAGAGTTCACCCGCCAAGAGGGAACACGATTGCGTTCACGCTCCAATCTATCGCAAATCAGATATTCTCCGCCGCCCCCGTATTCCGCTCGAGATTCTACCTTGACAGACCGCCTGTGGCTCGAATTGCCAACTTCATAGCAAGTTACAGAGAATCCCGTCAAAAGCGACCCGTTAATCCCCCCTAAAGGTTCCCAATCCTCATATTTAACTTGCGTCAGTATATCGGTCAGAGAATCGGTCGAGTTCTCCGTGAGTAGGTCTGCGCCTGGGACACTTACAGCAAAATCAAGATCAGTTAACGCATCTGCGAACACACCCACCCCTGGCAAGGAATCGGTAGCCTCTCTGTGGGCAATATCGAACTGCTCATCAAACGCGCCGCCTGTTGCCGTTATCGACGAGATAGCAATAACTGATCCGACCAAGCCCTCAATAATCACGCGTATCATCACGCCTCCCGTTCCGTGCGATTACCACGCACCCAACGGATAGCACGTTCCACTGGCGAGAGGGAGGTTCCATCATTCATTTTGGCGAACTTTGCTCCCGCCATGACCCATTGACGTCTCTGGGAATCATCCATAGCGACAAGGGCATCCCAATCAACCTTATCACCCACAGGTGACGCGGACCTTAAAGCTTTGTTTTCAGCAATCAGCTTATTGTTGTGCCCGGCCAGTCGCGCGTTCTCTCGTTTAGCCTCTTTGAGCTCAGACTCTAGTCTCCGAGCTCCCACAAGACTCGTGGCCTGACGTATCACTTCAGATTTGTCCCTACGCCTTTTCAGCAGCGCTCCAGCCTTGCGTTTCAGTTTGAGCATGATCTGAACCGTCACACCTATGGCAATAACCACGACCGCCACAACGAGCACTTCCTCAGTAAAGGCAAGATTGGGCAATGTGTTGCCCATGACATACACGAGCAGACCAGCAACACTATATGCTGCTAATCGCCACAACATCACTCTCTGCCTTCGCTGGGATGGTACAGGTCGTTCGGCACAATTCCTCTAGCCCCCCGCCTCATTTAGCAGCTTTCGCAAAACCGTGTGCAGTATCCCGCCGTTGCGGTAGTAGTCCGCTTCCACCTGCGTATCGATTCGCACGGTCGCCGCGAACGTCGTCTCTGACCCGTCCTCACGCCGCACGGTAACGTCGAGATCCTGCCCCGGCTCGATGCCGTCATCAAGGCTGCCGATCGTCACCGTCTCCCGGCCTGTGATGCCGTACGTTGCCGCGTTCTCGCCCTCATGGAATTGCAGCGGCAGCACGCCCATGCCAACGAGGTTGGAGCGGTGAATGCGCTCAAACGACTCCGCAATCGCCGCGCGCACGCCGAGCAGGTATGGCCCCTTCGCCGCCCAGTCGCGACTTGAGCCGGAACCGTACTCCTTGCCGCCAAAGATGACCGTCGGCACGCCTTCTTGCTGATAACGCATGGCCGCGTCATAGATGGGCATCTGCTCGTTCTCGGGCAGTTTCAAAGTGAACCCGCCCTCCACGTCGTCCAGCATCTGGTTCTTGATGCGGATATTGGCGAACGTCCCGCGCATCAGGATCTCATGGTTGCCGCGACGCGATCCGTATGAGTTGAAGTCCGCCTGCAGCACGTCCCGCCCCTGCAGGAACTGCCCTGCCGGACTCCGCGCCGCGATGTTCCCAGCCGGCGAAATATGGTCAGTCGTCACCGAATCCCCGAGCACCGCCAGCACACGCGCATCCTCAATCACCGGCAGCGCGGGAGGGTCAAGCGGGAAATCCTTGAAGAACGGGGGCTCTTGCAGATACGTCGAGTCCAGCTCCCACTCGTACAGCTCGCCTTCGGGAGCCTCTAGCCCCTTCCACTGGTCATCACCGTCGAAGATCGCGCCGTACTGCTCCTCAAACATCTCCGGGTTGACGTTGTTGGAGATTGCCTGCTGAATATCGTGCTGCGACGGCCAGATATCGCGCAGGAACACGTCGCGCCCGTTCGGGTCCGTCCCAAGCGACTCTGACGTGAAATCGATGTCCATCCGCCCCGCCAGCGCATACGCAACAACCAGCATCGGCGACGCCAGGTAATTCGCCTTGACGTGCGGATTCACCCTGCCCTCGAAGTTGCGATTGCCGGACAGCACCGCCGCCGCAACAAGATCGCTGTCCTCAATGGCATTGGCGATGTCCTCCGGCAGCGGCCCGGAGTTGCCGATGCACGTCGTGCAGCCGAAACCCACCGTGTGGAATCGCTGCGCCTCCAGGAACGGCACAAGCCCCGCCGACTCCAGATAATCAGTCACAACCTTCGATCCCGGCGCCATCGATGTCTTGACCCACGGCTTGGTCGTAATACCCGCCGTGACTGCGTTCTTTGCCAGCAGCCCTGCCCCAATCATCACGGATGGATTGGACGTGTTCGTGCAGGACGTAATGGCCGCAATAACGACGGAGCCGTGCTGAAGCTGAAACGCCTCCACCCCATGCCCCACAACCGCCGTCTTCTCAGACTCCTCGCCGCTCAGCCCGAAACCGCGTTCTGCGGGAGATAGCGTCAGGTGCTCCTGGAAACTCGACTTCACACTGCCCAGTTCAACGCGATCCTGCGGGCGCTTCGGCCCCGCCAACGACGGCACGATGGTGCTCAGATCAAGCTCCAGCGTGTCCGAATACATCGGATCAGGCGTGTCGTCTGTCCTGAACAGCCCTTGCGCCTTGGCATACTTCTCCACGAGGTCGATCAACTCCGGGCTCCTGCCCGAAAGTCGCAGATACGCCAGCGTCTCGTCGTCGATTGGGAAATAGCCCATCGTCGCGCCGTATTCCGGCGACATATTCGCGATCGTCGCGCGGTCGGCTACCGGCAGTCCTGTCAGACCCGAGCCATAGAATTCAACAAAATCGCCGACAACCCCGTGCGCCCGCAGCATCTCCGTCACGGTCAGCACAAGATCGGTCGCCGTCGCGCCTTCTGGCAAACTGCCGGACAGCTTGAATCCCACCACGCGCGGCGCAAGCATGTAATACGGCTGGTCGAGCATCACGGCCTCGGCCTCGATGCCTCCGACGCCCCAGCCCAGCACACCAAGCCCATTGATCATCGTCGTGTGGGAATCCGTCCCCACCAGCGAGTCCGGGAACGCCACGCGCTCACCGTCCTCCTCCTCCTTGGTCATCACCACACTGCCGAGGTACTCAAGGTTCACCTGGTGGACGATGCCCGCCCCCGGCGGCACAACGCGGAAATTATCAATCGACCCCTGCGCCCACTTGAGCAGCTTGTACCGCTCCCCGTTCCGCTCATACTCCTTCTCGACGTTCCCGCTCAGCGCATACGCCGTGCCGAAGAAGTCAACCTGCACCGAGTGATCGATAACCAAGTCAACCGGCACCACGGGATTGATAACGGACGGGTCAGCCCCCGCCCGCGCCATCGCGCTCCGCAGCGCCGCCAGGTCAACCACCGCCGGCACGCCCGTGAAGTCCTGCAGGATCACCCGCGCCAGCTTGAGCGGCACCGTAATCTCACCCGGCTCCGCCTGCCATCCGGCCAGCGCGCGCACGTCCTCCTCGAGAACGTCGTACCCGTTCACGTTCCGCAGCAGGCTCTCGAGCATCACCTTGATCGAGAACGGCAGCCGCGACACCTCCCCGATGCCCTGCTCCTCAAGAGCATTGACGTCGTAATACGCCACCGGCCCCGAGCCCGTCTCCAGCGTCCGCCGCGCAGAAAACACGTTGTCGTTTGTCATTCGACACTATCCTGTCGCTACTTGTTCACGCTTGTCATTCAAGCCGCGCCATAGTGTAGCAAATACAGCCCCCTAATACCCCCGCCCATGCTCATACACGTTCACCAACGCCCGCCCACCCAAATACCGCCCCAGGTTCTCCAAAAAAATCTCCACAACCTGCTCATCCCGGTCCGCCGACCCCGCCCCCGAATGCCCGGTGATAAGCACGTTCTCCATGTCCCATAGCGGACTCTCATCCGGCAGAGGCTCCGTCGCGAACACGTCCAAATACGCCCCGCCAACCCGCCCCGACTCCAACGCCGCAATCAGCGCATCCTCGTCCGCCAGGTCGCCCCGCGCCACGTTGATGAACCGCGCCCCTTCTTTCATCGCCGCAAACTCGGACACACCGATCATCCCCACCGTTTCGGGCGTCCGCGGCGCGCACAACACCACGTAATCACTTGCGGTCAGCGCCTCGGTTAACTCGTTCTGACCCAGAACACGCTCAAACGGCCCGGTATCTGCGTCCCTTGCCGGAGCGGTCCGCCGCACGCCGATAACCCGCATCCCCATCACTAAGCACCGCTCGGCGATCGCCGTCCCGATCTTTCCGGCACCGATAACCGCGACGACCTTGCCCGCAACGTCCTCCGGCGTATACCGCAGCCACTCGTGCCTGCCCTGCCGTCGCGTGGCCTGCGGAAACCCCTTAGCCAGCGCGATGATCGCCCCCACAACCGTCTCGCTCAGCGGCCTTGCATGAACCCCGGACGAACTCGTTATCACCACGCCCGCATCCAACAGCCCCGGCGAACGATCAACATAGTCGATCCCCGCCGCCTGCGAATGAATCCACCTCAGGTTGGGCGTCGACTCCGGCACACCGGGCGGCAGCCGCAGTGTCAACAGCACCTCTGCCCGAGGAACCAGCGGCAGCAGCTCGTCAGGGAACGGCGGCCACAGCTGCGTCGGTGCAGGCAGCGGCGCAATCTCCCGATTCAACAACCGAACCCGCGAATCCGCCGCCGCGATCCGCTCCAACAGCGCATCCGCCATCGCCCACCCCACCAGGATGGCAACCTGCCCGCTGGACACCTGCTCGTTGGACACCTGCCCGCTCCGCCCCTCACCACTCATACCCGCATCCTACCCCCGTTCACCCTGACCCTGCCGAAGGGTCACTCCCCCTCCCCGTTCGCCCTGAGCCCACCGCCGTCCGTTCACCCTGAGCCTGTCGAAGGGCCGCCCCTCTCCGTCATTCCCGCGCAGGCGGGAATCTGAATCACATTGCGCCAACCAAACCCCGTACCGCCAACCGACCGCACCCACCTTGTCATTCTGAGCGCAGCGCAGCGGAGTCGAAGAATCCAAAGCCTCTATTGCGCGCACCACCCCGTTCACCCTGAGCCTGTCGAAGGGAAAACCCCCACCCATCCCGCCCTACGTATACTGTTCGATAACTGCCCGACTAACTCACAACAAATCTCGTCGGGACAAGCCGGGGAAGCGCAATGCTCCGCCTGATGATAGTCATTTTCTTAGCCACTACTCTGCTAGGATGCGGATTATTCGCCGAAGTAGAATCAACGGCAGATGATCCGGTTCCATTCGTGGCAGGTTCACAACCGATTTATGGCGCAGGGGATACTTCACTTGAGGAGAAGATTGCCGAGCACCCTGTGATCGTCCGGGCAACAATGTCCTCGTTCTCCTCCAGCGTCATCGAGGACGGCGACCGGCACAGGGTGATTATGGAGTTTGGCCTCAATGTCAGCGAATATCTGAAAGGGTCAGGCTCGTCCAAGATCACGGCCGTTTGGTTTACTCACGACTACCACCGACGCCCTACACGTGAGGAAGCCGAGGTGACGCAGGCAAGTATTCTCGCCGAACGGGACGCTCAATGGGATAGCAGAGAAGCGATCATCTTCTTGCAGGGTCCGGTCGGAGCCGGCCTCCTCCCCCAGTCCGCAAACAAATATTCTCTGGGCGTGGGCTACTACGCCGATGATCGTTACAGTCTGCATAGCCTTAACAGCAAGCGTTGGCTGCCCGCCGCCGCGAGCACACGCGGTGCTTCGGGTGCAGGCTCAAGCGATGGCAGCCAGAAATTCCTGCTGGATGTGCCAGTTGCATCATCAGAGGGCGCATCCGGGGCGAGTGCAAGTTCTGCCGCGCCGACGATCGCCTTAAGCGCTCTGAAGACACGCATCAGCGAAGTTACAACGGAACTCAACCGCGGCGACGGATCAGAGGCGTATAAACAGTGCATCAAGGAGAAATATGAATTAGAACGAGAGATCCGCCACTTCAAACAGTTGGATGGCAGGACATTGCAACTTGAGAAGCCTCGGTACAGCACTCTCGCGTCCGGCCAAGCTGCCAACACTGAGCTATACCAGTGGCAGGAAGAAGGCAGGTACCCTAGCCGGACGGGGCGAGGGTGGCTCGATGGGGGAGATGCCGCCCTGTTCGCGGTTGTTTATGGCGAGACCACTCCACACGACAATGATGGAGACGGCAAACTTACCGCCGGCGTCGATGGACTTAGATTCACAAAGACACTCACGACGACGCGTCCCCTCCCTGCGGGTACGTATAACACTGTTCGGAAGGCAGTCTGGTCCGTCTTCGTACCCTGCAACTATGTCCTCAGCGATGATTGGACAATCACTGTCACTGCTCCCACCGGCACGCTCCATGAGGCGTTCTTTGATCCGGTAAACCTGACAGGCGGAGAGGTTGGCGCTTCGGGAACATCCGGGGTTATCGATCCGGATGAGTTCACGGTCGGCAGGGATGAGTATGAGATCGAGAGCATCGTGTGGGATGATGATGATGAGGTCGTCCTGACTTTGGATGACCACGTCTCGTTGTCCGGCAAGACGCTGGACTTCATCGAGTTGGACGGCTCCATCGGCACATCCCTGGACGTTTCCGATGCGACCGTCAACCAAACGGCCGCCACATGGACGTGGAGCCTCACGAGCGCGCCATGGCAACCCGGCGACCTGCTGATGCTGCGCATCCGCGACGGCTAAGTCTCCGCCCGTCCGTTCACCCTGAGCCTGCCGAAAGGCCACCCCCACTCCTCATGCAATATGCTTATAATCTCCATAAGCAAACGCGATACGTTAAATCGGAAATCCGGCGCCAATGCAAGAAACAACCACAGAAAACACGGCCGCCCCAACTTTCGCGGTGGAATGGGACGCCGGCCACATGGGCTGCGGCGAAGTCCTCATACAACTCCGACTCCGATTCCGCCCCCTACAAACCGGCGACCTCTTCCGCCTCATCACCCGTGACATCGCCGCTCCCCTTGAAATCCCCGCGTGGTGCCGCGTCACCAAGCGTCAACTCATTCACGCCGAACACCCCGAGTACTGGATCGAACAGAAATAGCAGGCGGCTAAAGCCGTCCGAGGAGGAACTCAGCAGATGTCCGACAGGGTTTGTATCAGCCTCACTCACGCCGGTGATGATCCCGACCGCACAACGGTCGCTTTCGTCCTCGCCAACGCCGCGCTCGGCTCCGAAAAGGAGACCGTGGTCTTTCTCAGCACCGAGGGCGTCCGTGTCTCGCAGAAGGGCTACGCGGATGACATCAATGAGGAGGGGTTCGCCCCTCTCTCGCAGCTGATGAACAACTTTGTGGAGGGCGGCGGACGCATCCTCGTCTGCGCTCCCTGCTTCAACAAGCGCGGCCTTGAGCCCGCCCAACTCATCGACGGCGCGGATGTCGTCGGCGGCGCAACCCTCATCGAGTTCATCTCCGAAGGCGTCCCCGTACTCTCGTACTAGGGAAACCCACCACCCGGATTCTCGATACGAAACGACCATGGACGCAACCGCGCAGCACACGCACAGGCCGGACACCACGCTCGACGGCGGCAGCCTCGACTGTGGCGGCGGCCTCCTGCTGCTCATCCGCCGCGCCATCGACCCTCTGCCTCCCGGCGGCCTCCTCGAAATCCTGTCCACAGAGCCGACCGTCGAAGTGGAACTCCCCGCGTGGAGCCGGATGACCGGCAACGAACTCGTCTCGTGGACCAAAGCAGGCCATCAACGCAGCTTCCTCGTAAGCAAGGGCGCGCTAGCACAACATCACCTACAGGAATCCCCTCTCCTTGGGGAGAGGGTTAGGGTGGGGGGGGGCCGTTCACCATCCATACAATCCCTTAATCCCACCGTCGAGGTCTCCATACCTGCGTCCCTCCCCAAACCCTCACCCGCCCCCGCCGTCGCCCCCCTATCCGTCATGGGCATCGGCAGTTGGCCCCGCCCCGTGTGGATGCTCCGCGCGATCCACGACCACCTTGAAGGCCGCATGACCGATGGTGAATTCGCGGAGACGGCAAACGATGCCGTCCGCCTCAGCGTGCAGGCTCAACAACGCGCAGGCGTCGGCGTCCTCACCGACGGAGAACAGCGCCGCGACAACTACGTCAGCTTCGTCGGCGGACTCCTGGACAACTCCCAGCTCATCCCGCTTACGGACCTCGCCGCCATGGTGGACGATTCAGAGGAGTTCGAGCGCGAGCTTGCCGCCCTCGATGTCCCCGCCTCCAGCGTCCGCCACCCCGTCGTCTATGGACACCTCGGACGCAGCGCCACGTTGGCAGTCCATGAGCTCGAGTTCGCAAAAGAACTGGCCGAGGGCCTGCCCGTCAAGGTCGCCCTCCCCGGCCCTTATCTGCTCACGCGCACCATGTGGCTCGACTGCCTCCGCGAAAGCCCCTACACCACCCGGGAAGAACTCGCCGAGGATGTCGTCCGTGTCCTCCGTGAGGAGGCCCATCACCTGCTCGCCGCCGGCGCGTCCATCGTCCAGTTCGATGAGCCCGTCCTCACAGAGGTCGTCCACGGCTCTTCCCGCGCCCGCCGCAGCTTCATGTGCGGCGCGCTCAGCGAGCGGTACGACACGGCCACCGAACTCGCCTTCGCCCAGGATTTGCTGGAGCAGGTCACGCGTGGCCTCCCCCGTGAGCGCCTCGCCATGCATGTCTGCCGCGGCAACTGGACGTCGGACGAATCCGCCGCCCTCACCGGCGACTACGCCCCCCTAATCGACCTGCTCTCCGCCGTCGATGTTGGCACGCTGTTCCTTGAGTTGAGCACGGAACGCGCGGGAGAGATCGACGTCCTCTCCGGACTCCCCGCTGACAAGCGCATCGGTGTCGGCATCGTCAACCCCAAGTCCCCGCACGTCGAGGAGCCTGACCTGCTCGATGCCCGCATACGCCGAGCCATCGATATCTTCGGCGAACACCGTGTCCTCTTCACCCCGGACTGCGGTTTCGCCACATTCGCCGACAACCCCGTCTCCTCCGCCGCCATCGCCGAGGCCAAACTCCAGGCCATCGTCGCCTCCCGCAACCGCATCGCCCAGCCGCGATGACTCCCCAACACCAATCCCTCCCACTCCCCCTCTATATCCACATCCCCTTCTGCCGCTTCAAGTGCTTCTACTGCGACTTCAACACCTACGCCGGTATCGAGAAACTCATCCCCGACTACGTCGCCGCGCTCACCACGGAGATCCGCCGATGGGGCGAGGCCCTGAATCGCGCCGATATCCGGCCTGAGACCGAGACGATCTTCTTCGGCGGCGGCACCCCGTCCCTCCTGACACCCGCCCAGGTCGAAGACATACTGCGAGCCTTTGCCCCCAAGCTGGACTTCCGCGACGACATAGAGATCTCCATGGAGGTCAACCCGGAGAGCGTCACACGCGACTTCGTCCGTGATGTCATGTCCCTCGGCGTCAACCGGTTCAGCATGGGCGCGCAGAGCTTTGACGCCTCGGAACTGCAGATGCTCGGACGCCTGCATGACGCGGGAGGCACGGAACGCGCCGTGAACGCCCTCCGCGCAGGCGGCGCGACAAACCTCAATCTCGACCTCATGTACGGCCTGCCCCGCCAGACCCTCAAGACGTGGGAATCAAGCCTCACCGGCGCGTTGAAGCTCGCCCCCGAGCACCTGTCCCTCTATGCGCTGACCGTCGAGGAATCGACCCCGTTCCACGGATGGGTGGAGTCGGGACGCCTCCCTTCACCCGACCCCGATCTCGCCGCCGATATGTACGAGATGGCCGAGCAGCGCATGGCCGATGCAGGCCTGGAGCAATACGAAATCTCCAACTGGGCGAAACCAGGCCGCGAATGCCAACACAACCTCCGCTACTGGTTCAACACCCCATTCCTCGGTTTCGGCCCCGGCGCACACTCCCACATGTTCGGCGCGCGCTTCTCCGTCATCCGCCAGCCCCGCGCCTACATCGAGCGCATGGCCGACTTGGCAAAGAAACCCGTTTCAGAGTTACCCCAACTGCCCCCGCTTGATGGTCCTATCGACAACGTCGACTCCATTAACCACGTCGCCCCCATAGACTCCGTCGACCCCTACACCGACGTCATGCGCCAAGCCGAAACCCTCGTCCTCGGCCTCCGCCTCAACCGCGGCGTCCACGAAGACGACTACAAAACCCGTTTCGGTTCCACACCCACAGACCTCTTCGGCGAGGCGTTGGAATCATCCATTAATGACGGCCTGCTGGAACGCACTAGTGACGAACTCGATGAACGAAGCGGCAGCACCCTCCGACTAACCCCCCGCGGCCGCCTCCTCTCCAACGAAGTCTTCGTCCGCATCATGTCCGACGCCTAACGACCAACCCGTTCACCCTGAGCCTGTCGAAGGGCGCACCCCATCCGTCATTCCCGCCCCCATCCGTCATTGCCGCGCAGGCGGGAATCTGAATCGCATTGTGTCACCCAACCTTGTAACCCCTGCCCACTCGTCATTCCGAGCGCAGCCGAGGAATCCAAAGACCTCACTACGCCACCCACCCTCGCCATCCGATGCTTCTTGCATCCCCGCCCCAACTACCTACACTTGGCCCCATGAGACTCCCAACCCCCCTGATTCTCTTCGCCTTTCTTGCCCTCATGGGCGCATGCGCACCTGACGAAGCCACGCAGGAAGGACCGAGAGGGCCACTGCCGGGTGACAGGGTACTGGACTATTGTTCTCCTCAAGAAATTGACTTTGATCCAGCCGATCCCCAACTCCGTGCAGGCTGGCGCTGGGAGGACTATATTCACTGGTCCACGGATGGCTCGCAAATTCTATTTGCTTTCGGCCACATCTATGGCATTGGCGCTGTTGGTGTTCCGCAGAGCAAGATCATTGGATTGGTCGACATTCTTGACCTGGATGGTCAAGACTCCAACAGCGACCTCAAGCTGGAGGTCGTAAGCACTCCGGACAGAGACCTCGTTTGGGGAGATGATGGCTTGATAACGTACGTCGATGTCTCCCCAGACCATTCCCGCTTCGTCTTCTCGACATGCGCCTATACAGAAGTTACAGAGCAGGAAATAGAGGAGTTGGATGTGGATTGGCGCGATGAATCCCTCATCGTTACAGACCTCACGCCTGAAGAAATAGCGGAGTCTGGGGAGAATTGGTGGGATTATATCTTTATCGGCCCAGGCAACAGCTCTGGGGATGCAGCAGAGGCGCAACGGGACAGGATCTGGATCTACGAATTCGAGATACTCATTTCCAACATTGATGGCACAAATGTAGAGAGACTAACGGAGAAAGCCGGTTATACAAATCTCTTTTATACAAATACCTTCCCAGCATGGTCTCCTGACGGGTCTAGGATAGCCTTCATTAGAGATGTGGCTACACTCACCATTTATGAGGTAGAGACGGGCAGTTTCGAGGAAATTGCGTTGTGGCCGGAAGGCGCTAGAGCTTTCCCGATTCGTCCAATATGGTCTCCTGATGGGGAGCGAGTGGCGTTTGTAGGTCGATCCAGCGACGCATGGGATTCGCCCATTCCGGGTCTCTACACCATCAGGGCTGATGGTGCGGAGCTGACGCGGATAGCAGATGCCGCCAGCGGGCCGGCATGGTCTCCCGATGGCCGACGGATTGCTGTAGTCGCGAGTTCGGGTTCGCGTGAAATCGTTTTTGACGAAAGCGGGGATCCGTACCGTGATGTGGAAATAGCGCTCTACATCTTTGCCGCCGACGGCTCAGACCCCATTTTGGTAAACGACAACCTCCCTGATTCATGGAATTGGGTGGATTACCCTCGGGAGGAAGGCCCTTGGATGGGAGACTTGTCATGGTCGCCCGACGGCTCGGAGATACTGCTCAAGGGGTTTGGACGCCGATTTCCAATTGACGGGTCCCCTCCATCAGATGTCGGCCCGGGGTTTGTCAATCCCCCGTATCACCCCAGAGATGCCTCGTGGGATCCAGACGGTTCCTCGATCGCATTCTTTGGCCACAGCACGGAGAATCCAAGCCTCTTGTTGATTGCGGATCAAAACGGCGAGAACGTCCGCACTCTGCTGGAGTTCGCAGACATTGAGCGCGAGATATCCAAGATCGAATGGGGCCAGACGAGCCAATGACGATGCACCTCTGAGAAAGTCTTGCTTACCGCTGTCGTCGTTAGCCCCCCGCGTGCCAAACCCCCAACACGCCCCCTATACTGCCACCACACGCCCAACGCAGCAGGAACGCACACGCACATGCACGTCATCGGCACCGCCGGACACGTCGACCACGGCAAATCCACCCTCATCCACGCGCTCACCAGCATCGATCCCGACCGCCTCCGGGAGGAAAAGGAGCGCGGCATGACCATCGATCTCGGCTTCGCGTGGCTCCGCCTGCCCTCCGGCGAAGAGATCGGCATCGTCGATGTCCCCGGCCATGAGCGATTCATCAAGAACATGCTCGCCGGCGTCGGCGGCATCGACCTTGCACTGCTCGTCATCGCCGCCGATGAGGGCGTCATGCCGCAGACCCGCGAACACCTGGACATCCTTGATCTCCTGCGCGTCACGCGCGGCATCGCCGTCATAACGAAATCCGATCTTGTCGAGCCGGACTTTCTCGAACTCGTCCGCGAAGAAGTCGCCGAGACACTTGCCACCACCACTCTCGCAGGCGCTCCCGTCGTTGCCGTCTCATCGCAGACCGGCGACGGACTCCAGGACCTCATCGAACTCCTGGACACGATGCTGCAGGAAACCCCGCAGCGTCCCGACCGCGGGCGGCCACGACTGCCCATCGACCGCGCATTCGCCATCTCCGGTTTCGGCACAGTCGTCACCGGCACGCTGATTGACGGCTCGATCTCCGTCGGCTCGGAGCTTGAAATCGTGCCCGGCCGGAAAAACGTCCGCGTGCGCGGCCTCCAATCCCACAAACAGGCCGAAACATCCGCGGAGCGCGGCTCCCGCACCGCCGTCAACCTCACCGGTGTTGACGTCGATGAGGTATCCCGAGGGCAGGTTCTCACCACGCGGGGATGGCTCAAAACGACTGGCGCGGCGGACGGCTTTATCCGCATGGCCGCCAACGCCCCCGGCCCCCTCCGCCACAACATGCAGATCACCGTTCACTGGCTCGCAGCCGAATCCCTCGCCCGCGTCCGTCTCCTTGATTCCGACCGCCTTCACTCCGGTGACGAGGGCTGGGTTCAGGTCGTGCTGGAAACTCCCCTGCCGCTCATCAAGGGCGACTCGTTCATCCTGCGCTCCAATGTCGGCACCCTCGGCGGCGGCGAGATTATCGAAACGGACGCCCGCCGCCACAAGCGCAACGACCCGAACCTCATCGCGCGCCTTGAAGCCCTCAGCGCGCCCGATCCGTCAGAGGTCATCCTCCGAACTCTGGATGCCACAGGCCCCTTGACCCTCACCGAATTGTCTCGGCGATCTGCCCTTTCAGAACAGGACGCCCGCGAACACGTCGCCCAACTGGAGGAGGACAGCCGCATCGTCGCCGTCGGCGCAGGTGCCAGCCGCCTCCTCTACTCCGTCGACGGATGGAGCTCGATCAAGGCCGCCGCCGCAGAACAGCTCGCCGCGTACCACGAGTCGTTCCCCCTCCGCCGGGGCGCGTCGCGTGAAGATCTCCGCAGCCGCCTCCGCGCCCAGTCCGAGAATTTCCCTGAGATCCTTGTCCTCATGCAGACCGAGGGTGTCGTGGTCGATGAGGGCGCGACCGTCCGGCTGCCGGACCACGTACCCGCCCTTAACGAGTCCCAACGCGCTGCTGCAAACGCATTTGTCACCCTACTTCGTGAAAAAAGTAACAATCCACCAACAGGCCAGTCCATCGACCCTGAGCTATTGGGTTTCTTGACAGATGCGGGGGAGGTAGTCCCCATCGGAGACGGAATTGTCTACGACGCCGAGGCGTACCACAAAATCACTAAACAGGTCATCGAGTACATCCAAAATAACGGCAAAATAACCGTCTCCGAAACTCGTGATCTGCTAAATAGTAGCCGCAAATATGTACTTCCCTTGCTCCAGAGCATGGATTCACGAAGACTAACCCGCCGCATCGGCGATGACCGTGTTCTGGCCTAGGTGCCTTATGCCTATTGATCGCTTCCAACTCTCACGCCAGGTCGGCGAACTAGCCAACTACCTTGACGCCCAGAACGCTGAATTCGGCCGGCGCATCGCACGCGCTATGCAAGCTGCCAACACTCACTCTGAGCCTGACGCCTTTGGACAATTGGCGGACAAACTCGAATCCCAACGGGGCGTTTACTCATGGCTCGTCCCCAGAGTTACTGAACCTATCACTACGGTATACCAACCATCGGCCCCTCCACGCGACTACATCGTCTTGGCAGTAGACGGTTCCCAGATTGAAATAGACCGCGACTCGCCATTCGATGCCTATCTCATAAACATTGGCCGCGTGTATATCCGCTACGGCCAATCATCCGATGCCGTCATCAATAGCCAAGCTCAGACATACTACAAGCCCGAGGACCTTGTTCTCGGTGGTCGTCGCCGCCCCGGCCATGAACATGTCATCGGCTCATCTGTAATTGCCGCCCGCCGCGACACGGCAGAGGTCAGTGCCCTCGCGGACATGGCAGAAAACCTACCTGAAAACGTTCCCGCCATCGGCCTGCTCGACGGCTCACTTACGCAATGGCGTATCTCAGAAGCGGACAACATCGCCGACCCTGACCTACGCAAACAATATCTCGACGCCCTCTCCCGTCTTCAGGAAGTTTCCAGACAGCGCGCTTTTGTAGTCGCCTCCTACATCTCCCGCCCACGAGCCCGTGAAGTCGTAAACGCCCTCCGAATCGCAATATGCCCATTTGATACACCGAATTGCGGTTCATATTGCCGCGACAAGGCAGAAGGTGAACGCCCTTGTGATGAAATAGCCCGCGTCCGCGACCGCGACATCTTCGAAGAACTACTAGAGAATTCAGGTGAACGCTCAGGAATATTCCGAAGCACTGCCGATGAAATCTCAGGATACGGAGATCACATTCCTCATTTCTTCTATGTGGCCGCCGAAAACGAACTGGCCCGCGTTGAACTCCCGCAATGGTCATTACAACGAATAGAACTCTTGCATACACTCTTGTGTGACCAATTGCAGCTTGGAAATGGCTATCCGCTCGCTCTCGCCGAGGCACATGAGGAGGCCGTCGTCCGAGCCGACGACCGCGCATTGTTCCGCCAGCTGCTTGAGGATGAAGCTATACGCAATTCCGCGCCGAACCGCACATCCGCAAAGACTACAGCGAAGCGACAACGTTCGCTATGATTCCGTCATGACAGCCAATAATTCTGAACACAGTATGGATAACAACGTGCAGCTTGGCCGCATCGGAGAGGTCATTGAGGCCAACACCGGCGGCTTCGTGGCGGAGGCCCAACTGCTCCACACGCCACCCGCGCTCGGCTCGGTCGCCGTTATTCGTGATTCTGCTATTGATATTCTTGCTATCGTGTCATCAGCGGAAACAACTCCCAGGGACGCGGGCCGCCGCCCAACGGCTCGCGGCGCAGATTACCAATCAGAAGATGAATTCTACGAACGGCATCCAGAAATATCACGTCTAATTCGTACTACTTTCTCTGCTGTTATCGTCGCGCACCGCGCGGAAAACCAACTGTACGCCTACCTGCCGCCGCGCCCTCCGCGACTCCACGCATTCGTCTATCCGGGTGGCGTGGAGGACATCGCTGATCTTGCAAGCGATCTGTTGACTTTGCAGAACATCGCCGCGGCACGTTTGGACGCGACGAACGAATTTCTGCCCGCCGCCATCCGAACCCTCGCAAGCGTTCAAGGCTCCACACGCGCGCAAGAGGATTACTTGCGCGAAACAGGCCGCCGCCTCGTCCATTTCATGCGCGACGACATGCAGGGCCTACAGACCGTCCTCGCCAAGATCCGCCCGCCACTCAATGGGAAAATGTAGATATGGATATTACACACATCCGCACCGTCCTGGAAATTATCAAACACGGCAGCTTTTCTGAAGCGGCCGCCGCCCTCAACATCAGCCAGCCTGCTGTCAGTCTGCATGTTCAAAGACTTGAACGGGAATTAGGCGCGAGACTTCTGGATCGCGGCGGGCCCCGCGCCCGCTTAACTCCTCACGGCGAGGCCTTTATTCGTCACGCAGAAACCATTGCCGCCGCCGACACGGAGATGCGCGAGGACATCGCGCGCCTCGCACACGATCTCACCGGCGCGCTGCGCCTCGCTGCAAGCACGATCCCCGGCGAGTTCCTGCTCCCGAGCCTCCTGGCGGATTTCACCGCCCTGCACCCGAACGTTACCGCAACCCTTAACGTGAGCGACACCGAAGCGGTGATAAGTGAATTGGAGGGCGGCACATGCGACGTGGGCTTCACCGGCGCGCCCTCCCGCCGTTCAACCTTGATTCAACAACCGATCTACAAAGACACTCTCGTCCTTGTTGTGCCCGCCGTCCACCCATTTGCCACCAGAACGTCGGTTGGCATCGATGAACTGGGTGGTCAGCGGCTCATCGCCCGTGAGGCAGGCTCAGGCACGATGGCCTCAATCCAGCGCATTCTCGCCGACTCAGGCATTGACTCGCACCGATGGATGCCAACCGTGATCCTGGGATCGACGCAGGCCGTTATCAACGGCGTGGAGGCCGGCATGGGTGTGTCATTTGTCTCCGCCCTCGCTGCGCGGCGCGGTCAGAAGGCCGGAACAATCGCTGCTGTGGCGCTGGACGGCGTAACGTTGGAGCGCGACCTGTTCATGGTGTACCAGCAAGACCACATCACAACGCGTCTGCTCGAAGAGTTCACTGACTATGCGCGCGGATGGCTCGCCAACGCCGACGTGCACGTCTCCGGCGGGGTTGAAACGCCATGACATCCAACGGACACGTCGAAAGCCCCGGCGAGCACGAGGTTGGGGTCGTCATCGGCGGCTCGCTCAGCCGCGGTGTGGAGGTTAGGCTGTCACGTTCACGGTCAGTTGAGGACATTGCCGTCGGCGCGTATGTCTCCATTGAGGGCCAGTTCAACCGGTCATTCGGAATGATCACGGACATCAGGCTGGAATCCATTGACAGGTCGGTTGAAACGATCGTCCCCGACCTTGACGACCCATTCGTTTCGGATGTACTGGAGGGAACTGCCTACTACGGCATCGTGGAGGTGCTCCCTACCCTCATCATCGACCCCGCAACCGGCGAATCGCGGCCTGTACGAACAGTACCCCGCCATTTCTCTCGCGTCGTTGACGCCAACATGGAAGACATTCGCAGCGTCTTTGGTGAGGAGGACGAATCTCATCTCGGCATCGGACAGCCGCTTGCCATGGAGAACGTCGATATCGTTCTCGATCTCAAGAAAGTGGCGGAGCGTTCCGTCGGCGTCTTTGGTAAGTCCGGCACGGGCAAGACATTCCTGGTAAGGCAGCTGCTTGCGGGACTTGTGAAGTCAAGAGAGGCCGGGGTTCTCGTCTTTGACATGCACAACGAATACGGCTGGGCGGGCACGGACCGTGAACGCGGGCGGCAGGTCAAGGGACTCAAGCAGCTCTTTGGAAGCCGAATTGTCGTACTCACACTGGACAAGGCAGCCTCGGATCGCCGCGGCGTTCCCACAGACGGTGAGATTCGGATAGGCCACAGCGAGATCGAACCGGAGGACATCGAAGCGCTCTCCGAGGCACTGGGATTAACAGACGCGGGACGGCAGTTGCCCTACCGCCTCCACCGCAAGTACGGCAGCAAATGGTTCACCGAGTTCCTTGCGCTGGACGGCGACGCTATGACCGAGCTCCGGAACGAGATCGGCGAGCACGAGGGTACGATGCAGGCCCTTCAGCGTCGTCTTCGCGCATTCGAACGTTTCGGTTTCATCACGGAGGACTCCGGCAGCGGCTCAGTGCGGAGCATCGTCGATTACCTGCAAAAAGGGATGTCCGTCGTGTTGGAGTTTGGGCAGTACGGCCGCCACGAACTCGCCTATATGCTTGCCGCCAATCTCCTGACGCGGCGCATCCATGAGCAGTACGTCAGCCGCTCCGAGCGGGCCATGGGAGAGGCTGGCGAAGAGCCGGCGCCGCTTGTCATCGCCATCGAGGAGTCCCACAAGTTCCTGAGCCGCAGCGTGGCAAGCCAGGCAATCTTCGGGACAATAGCGCGCGAAGACCGCAAGCACGGCGTCACGCTTCTTGTTGTTGATCAGCGTCCGAGCAGCATCCATGACGAGGTGCTTTCACAAATCGGCACAAAGCTCGTCTGCCTGTTGGACAGCGAGCGCGACATTGAGGCAATCCTGGCGGGTATGTCCGAGCGTTCCAAGCTGCGCAACGTGCTTGCACGGATGGAGAGTCGCCAGCAGGCCTTGCTGATGGGCGACGCGCTGCCGATGCCGGTTGTCGTCCAAACACGAGAGTACGGTTCAGCGGAGTCTTACGCCGCGTTCTCCGTCACGGACGCCATCGAATCATCCGCCGCTTTCGCCCAGGAACGCGATGAGCTATTCAATTAAGATGCCGGAAGAAGAGTAGTTGTTGGGAGTTGGGAAATGATCGAAGCAGGAAGCCTAAGCATCGACCTTGGAGCCATCAACTGGCTGGCGGTCGTGGCCGCGACCATCTTTGCAATGGCTTTCGGGATGTTGTATTACATGCCGTTCGCAGTCGGAAACGCATGGATGGATGCGCTTGGAACCACGGTTGAAGAGATCAACGCGCGCGGAGGGCAGGTACGAGCTTTCGCCGTTGCAATCATTGGCGCCCTCGTCAGCGTTACCGCCGTCGCCATCCTTGTTCAACTCACCGGCGCGGACACCTTTATCGGCGGACTAGTGATTGGAGCGCTAGCCGCCGTTGGCCTTGTTGTTGCACCGATGGCCACCGCGTACATCTTTGAGGGTCGCCCACTCAAGCTCTACATCATTAACACCGCAGAAAATTCCGCCTCGCTTATTGTCATCGCGCTCATCCTTACCCTCTGGCAATAAGCTCTGGCCAACCGCAGGTACATGAACGCCATAATGGTTTCATGCGCCGCATTGAGTTTAACGTCACCCCACTGCCCCCCTACCGCCTCGACCTGACGGCATGGGCGCTCAAGCGTCGTGAGGACAACACGTGGGATCGCTGGGACTCAACCGCCGGAACATACAGCCGGGTGTTGGTTCACGACGGTCAACCTATTGATGTTTCGGTTTCGCAGACAGGTTCGATAAACACTTCTCTGCTTCATGTCGCCGCCTCTGTAGGCACGGATTCCGCTGATGTCTCAGATGACGCCATTCGGGGCGCAGTAGAGCCGGTCATGCGCGGGCTTTTGGGAACGGATGTTGACCTCTCCGAATTTCACCGCATGGCGTCCACAGATTCCACGCTTTCCTCTTTGGCAGCGAGGTTAACGGGCTTGAAACCTCCGCGCTATTCCACGCTGTTTGAAGCGCTGACGAACGCCATCACCTGCCAGCAGATCACCCTGACCGCGGGACTCCGCATCCTTGGACGGCTTGCCGCCGAGTGCGGCGTGCGAAGGGGAGAAGCAGTATCCTTTCCGTTGCCTGAAAAGGTGGCTCAATTGTCAGCGCAAGATCTCATTGATCTTGGCTACAGCCGCCAAAAAGCCCGCGCAATGGTTGAACTCTCAGCCCTTGCTGCAGATGGTGAGTTGGAAAGATCAATCATCGCCGACCTCAACGACGACGAAGCCGTCGAGAGGTTGCGTCGGTTGTACGGCGTGGGGCGATGGTCTGCCGAATACGCCCTGCTTCGCGGAGACGGCCGCCTGAGCATCTTTCCGGGCGACGATGTGGGTGTCCGCAAACATCTGGAGCAATGGCTCAACCTGAGTCGCCGTCTCGATTATGACGGCGTGAGCCGTATCCTAGAGACGTGGCGGCCATTTGGTGGCATGATTTATCTACACCTTCTGACTGCATCTCTGGTGGATTCGGGCCGTGTGGAGGGAAACGAGGCAATAGAGGCCGATTGATGCCCCCTACAGTGCGTACTCTGGTGCTTCGAGAATCGACGGAGATTATCGCTCCGTCGGAGGCCGTTCGCGCAGCCTTCGACGATCTGGAATCGTGGCCTACGTGGAATAGCGTTTGCCGGGATGCAGCTTGGGTAAGCGGTGAGCCGTGGGCAATCGACTCCGGATTCCACATGACGCTCCGCATGGCGCGCCGACCTGTCGGATTCAGCGTCTTCGTCACAGAGTTTAGTCAAGAGGCCGTCGCCTGGGAATCGACGGTATTGTCCGTTACGGGAACGCGGCGATTTACATTTGAAGAACAAGCAGATGGTTTCGCAACCCACGTTACGGATCAAAAGACTTTTCGCAGCCCTTGCCTGCCCGTGCGCATCTTCTATCCCCGGCCCATCATTCAAGCCATGTCACGGAGCTGGCTGGCATCCCTCAAGCGACAGGCCGAACTGACACATGTGGAGCGTAGCTGATGGCATTAGAGATCAAGCATTTCAACCGGATCGCAGCCACACCGGAGAAGGTGTGGGAACAGTTTGCCGATGTCGTCGGATGGCCAAGCTGGATACCCACTTTTCGCGGCGCGAGCTGGGTCGAAGGGGAGGCCTGGACGGACGGATCACGGTTACGTATGACGATGGGCGCCGGCCCGGCAACCCTGGGCGTGGATGTCACGATTGTCAACGTTGACCTGCCCTACAGCATCGCCTGGACAGGACGACGATTCGGCGTTACCAGCATCCACACATGGACGTTTACACCGGATCGAGACGGCACGATCATGACATCTGAAGAGGTCTTTGACGGACCCGCTCCTCAATTGCTTGGCGTCACCGGACTACGTCCGATGATCAGCCGCATTACAGAATCATGGATGGACAGCCTACAGAAAAAGGTGGAGGGAACATCGGACGCCGCGGACTCCTGACGTCTCCTCTTCCGCCGTATGGACGCGGCGTGACGCATTCACTACGATTGATTTGGCCGTATGACTAGCATGGCCGTAGAGCAGCATTAACCTCGGGAGGGGCGAACGAAATGGCACGGACAGACACACAGGCACTAATTGACCGGCTGGCTTCCAGCTACGCCGCACTGGCAGAAGCCGCGGTGAATCTGAGTAACGAGGACCTCGACAAGGAGATCCCGGGGTATGGCGGCCGGCCCACTCCCGTACGCAACCTTTTGTACGGAGCAGCCAACCACACACGTGAGCATGTGAACCACATCAACAAGATTCTGGATGTCACCGGCCATTCCGCGCAGAGCGAGGCTCTCGCCATCCTGGAGCAGGGCGCGCAGGCGTTCGGAGCGCTCAACGGAGCACTTTTGCGCGTTGACGACAACGATCTCACGCGCTCACACGAAGATCAGTCCATCAAGGATGTCCTGGAGCACGTCGCGGGCTCGCTTGACAGCTTTGTCAATTTCGTCAGCGAAGGCACAAAGGCATAGATGACAATACGTTTCCGTTATGACCGATTGGTGATTCACACCCGAAAGGGCTGGCGACAATGAACGATTACGTCAGCTACATGGAAGAGCACGGCCACGAGCAGTTGATGGTGTTCGGGGATGCCTCCACGGGCCTCCGCGGCGCAATCGCCATCCATGACACCACGCTCGGTCCCGCGCTGGGAGGCCTCCGCATTTGGCCGCACGCGACGGAACAGGACGCCATCATGGACGTGCTGCGGCTGTCGGAGGCCATGACCCTGAAGTCCGCCGCCGCCGGGCTCGACCTTGGCGGCGGCAAGGCGATCATCATGCGCAATGCCGCTCGGGATAAGACGGAGGCCCTCCTCCGTTCTTTCGGCACCAAGGTGGACTCCCTCAACGGGAAGTACATCACCACGGAGGATGTCGGCACGACGACGGCGGACATGCAGTGGGTGGCGCGAGAAACAGGCTACGTCACCGGCCTGCCCTCGGAATCCGGGGGCAGCGGTGACCCGTCGCCCATGACGTCATACGGCCTCTACCAGGGTCTGTTGGCCACCGCTCAATACCTCTGGGGCTCGGATGATCTCAGTGGGATGCGTGTTGTGCTCATGGGTCTGGGAAAGGTCGGGAACTACCTCTTGCCCTATCTCAAGGGCGAGGGCGCCGTCATCTACGGAACGGACATCGACCAGGAGCGGGTGGAGCGGGCGCAGAACCAATTTGGCCTCGTCCCCATCAGCCCGGATGAAGTCTTCAACTACGAGTGCGACATTTTTGTGCCATGCGCCCTCGGCGGAATACTGAACGACGAGACAATTCCACAGTTGCAATGCACGGCCGTTTGCGGCGGGGCGAACAACCAACTCCTTGAGCCGCGCCATGCCGATGACCTTGCCGCGCGCGACATCTTGTACGCGCCCGATTACATCGTCAACGCCGGCGGCGTCATCAACGTATCCCATGAGATTGGGCGCAGCTATAGCGCAGAGGAGGCGCGCCGCAAGACGGGGCAAATCTACAATACGTTGACGACGGTCTACGAGAACGCCAAGGCCGAGAGCATCTCCACGGATGAGGCGGCACGGCGCATCGCTCTTTCCCGTATCAATTCGGTCCGTGCAATACGCAGAGGACATTAATCCCCAATACCCCCCTTTATAGGTATGATATAGGTATGATCTCGCGAAAACTCTTACTCCTCTTCGCTCTTCCGGTTCTGTTCGTAGTTTTGACGGCGGCGTGCGGCGGGGAGACCAACGACGCGGACGACAATCGGTTGCGCGTTGCCGCCACCGTGTCGCCCATCACAAGCCTTGTCGAGAGTATAGGCGGCGACCGCATCCGGCTTACCGGCATTGTTCCGGAGGGCACCAACTCGCACACATATGAGCCCGCGCCGTCCGTCGCCATCACCCTGTCTGAGGCAGACATCGTGTTCGCCAACGGCCTCTTCCTGGAAGAACCAACCATCCGTCTGGCCGAAGAGAATGCCCGTGACGACACTGTTATCGTCACCCTGGCCGATCTGACTATCACGCCAGAGGAGTGGATATACGATTTCTCATTCCCGGAGTCGGACGGCCACCCCAATCCCCACCTTTGGACTGACCCGATTCTGGCCAAGAAGTTCGCGGAGATAATCCACGAGAACCTGGTGGAGCTCGACCCGGATAACTCGGACTATTACGACGCCAATTTTGAGGAGCTCGCCGGGCGCCTTGACGACCTGGACAGTCGCATCACCGCCGCCGTTCAAACAATCGCGCCAGAGCACCGCAAGCTGCTGACATATCACGACTCATTTCCCTATTTCGGGCAACGCTACGGCTTTGAGATTATCGGGGCGATCCAACCCGCCGATTTCTCGGAACCATCACCGCGAGAAGTGGCCGACCTAATCACACTGATACGGGACGAAGATGTGCCCGCAATCTTTGGTTCGGTCGATTTCGAGAGCTCGGTGCTGGAGTCAATCTCAGATGAGAGCGGAGCGGAGTTCATTGATAGTCTCAGGGATGATGACCTGCCGGGCGCGCCCGGTGACCCTCGCCACTCATATCTTGGTCTCATGCTGACGGACATGGAGATTATGGTTGCGGGCCTTGGCGGAGACACGTCCGCACTGACGGACTTTGACATCTCGCCAACCTTTGACGGCATATCAGACGCGGTCTACCCCCAGTAGCGGCAGCGACGCTCGCCCCGAAATGCCGCTACTCTAGGAGCATGCTGCATCCTGCCCCACATGAGCGGCGCGCCACCGCCCCCATCATCCGATTCTCTGACGCCTCGTCCGGCTATTCAGACACGCCTGTCCTGCAGGGCGTTGACCTTTCAATCATGCCCGGAGACTTTGTGGGCATCCTGGGGCCGAGCGGCTCAGGAAAGACGACTTTGCTGCGCACCATTCTGGGCGCGGCACGGCTGTTGAGCGGGAGTGTTTCGGTGCGCGGCGTCTCCACCACCACCCGCTTGCCGAAGGCCGGTTACGTGCCACAGCTCGAAGCCATTGACTGGACGTTTCCCGTCACTGTTGAGGATGTCGTGCTCATGGGGCGGGCCATGCACAATCCACTCTTCCCGTGGCATCGCCGCGAAGATAAGCGGATTGCGCTTGATATGCTGGATCGCCTCGGTATTGCCGATCTCCGAAAGCGGCAGATTCGGAGCCTGTCCGGCGGGCAGCAGCAGCGGGTGTTTCTCGCGCGCGCCCTTGTCAGCAGTCCCGATCTACTTCTGCTTGACGAGCCGACGCGCGGCGTCGACATCAAAACGCGCGATGAAGTGATGCACCTTCTCCATGATCTCAACCATCAGGGCATAACCATTCTGCTGACAACACATGAAATCAACGCGGTGGCCGTTCACCTGCCCTGGGTCATCTGTGTCAACAACCGTATCATTGCCGAAGGTCCGCCCACGTCTGTCATTAACGAACAGGTGCTTGAACAGACCTATGGCGCATCGATGCCCGTGATCCAATACGAGGGAATGCCTCTCGTCGCCGAGCGACCCCACCCGGAAACCCTGCCCGTACGGGATCGCGCCGAAGGTGGCGCCGCGGCGAATGCAACGGCTGCTGACGAGAGTGCGGCGAGGCGCGATGCTTGAACCATTCCAATTCGAGTTCTTTGTGCGAGGCATCGCGGCCACCACAATCGTCGGAGCGCTGTGCGGCCTGTTGGGGGTCTACGTCGTTCTGCGCCGTATGGCGTACATCGGCCACGGCCTTGCCCATGCCACTTTTGGCGGCGCGGTCATCAGTTACCTGATGTCGTTCAACTTCCTGCTTGGCGCAAGCCTGTGGGGGTTCCTCTCTGCTCTGCTCATCACGCTAACGGCCCGCCGATCTGTCATTCACTCAGACGCCGCCATCGGCATCATCACAACGGCAAGCTTTGCCCTGGGTGTTGCGCTTATCAGCCGCGTGAGGTCATTCACCCGGAGTTTTGAGGCCGCCCTCTTCGGCAATATTCTCGGCGTCACGACAGGCGACCTGATTGCCATCAGCGTCGTCGCCATCGCTGCCTTTGCTATCATCCTGGCGGGTTACAAACTGTTCCTCTTCACCGCCTTTGATCCGGAGGTGGCCCGGTTCTACGGTGTGCCGACCGGTTGGGTGGACACGGCTTTCTCTCTTATTCTCGCAGCCGTCATTGTCGTATCCATGCAGGTTCTGGGCGTCACCCTCATCGCCGCCGCCATCGTCATTCCGCCCGTCGTCGCACGCTTGCTCACCGACGATTTCCGCACACTGATGATCCTGTCCGTTGCCATTAGCGCCCTATGCGGGTTCTTTGGCGTCTATTTCAGCTTCTTCCTTGACGTGTCCTCCGGCGCAAGCGTCGTGCTGTTGTCTGCGATGGTGTTCGCCGTGGTATTCGCCTTTACAAGCCTGCGCCCCGGTGGAGCGCGAAGCGCCAATCTGTCAGGCGGCATCTAAATCAGGCAACTATGCGGCACACAGCTTTGCCTCTGATACGATGAAGTTGATCTCGGAACCGGAGGCCGCACTGCATGGACTCTCTCACGCGACCCGGCAGGCCCACTCTCATTCTTGCCATCGCGCTTACGCTTGCGGCTGTCGCATACATCGGGTGGAAAGTCACCGAGTCTCCCGATCAGGCTCTGCAATTCACCATCAACGGCCTGAACGTGGGCGCAGTGTACGCCCTCCTCGCGCTCGGATTCACGCTTGTTTACAGCACGGTCTGGTTCTTTGACCTCTATTACGGCGCAGCGGCGGCAATCGGCGCGTATGCTGTCTTCTATCTCAGGGCCGGACAGGCAACCGACACTGCCTACGATCCTGCGAATATCGGCCTGAACATCGCCCTCGGAGTTGTGGTCGCCGGAGCCGTAGCGTGGGCGTTGCACACCGCATTCTTTGAACGCCTGCGAGACCGTTACTCTGCTCTCTTCGTCCGAGCAGCGTATCTCCTGATTGCGCTCAGCGCGGGCATCTACACCACGATCTTGCTCCAGTATCCCGACAATCTCCATCAGACCGCCGCCCCTCTGATAACACTCATCAGTGCTGCGGTGATCGGAACGGCTCTCTACTGGTCGCTGGGTCGATTCACTACCGGTTCAGCGCGATTGGTCACGATTCTCAGCGTCGTCATCGGGCTTGTTGTCGGGGCGGTCACGGCTATCGCGCTCGTCCAAACCCCGGAATCGCGTCTCTACATCAGTTGGCTGGTGTCCTGCCTCCTTGCCGGAGCCGTAAGCCTGGCGCTCTATCGCGGGCTGTATGCCTTTATCCTCATCCGTGCCCGCTCAACCCTGATAATGCTTGTCGCAACTCTCGGAGTGTTGCTCACAATTACGGCAATTCTTGTCATGACGTTTTCCAACACCACACACCCATTGCCCGCTTCGTTTGGCAACAACCTCCTAACGCTGGGCGGCGCGTCGTTCAAGGCCTTTGCCCTATTCGCCGTCGGCTGCGCTTTCGTTGGCTTTGTCTTGCTGTGGTTCCTCATCCACAAGTCGCCGCTCGGCAAAATCATCCGCGCCATCGGTGACGATGAACAGGTCGCGCGCGTCGTTGGCATCAACACGACCGCGATAATCGCCATCGTCTTTTTCATCGGGGCGATGTACGCGGCATTCGCTGGAATACTCACCGGCCAGGATATTGCGATTCAGCCCCGCATGGGTCTGGAACTGCTGCTGAAGGGTTGGATCGCGTCTGTCGTTGGTGGGATTGGCAATCTCTACGGCGCAATTCTCGGCGGGTTCCTGCTGGGCATCGTGGAGCAGTTTGGCATCTGGGACATCCCCGGAGAGTGGCAGGACGGCGTCGCGCTCATCCTCCTCGTTCTGTTCCTTTCGTTCTGGCCAAGAGGAATCATTCCGAGGCGGTAGGAACGACAATGCAGACACGTCAACAAGAAATCTCGCGGAGCCTCTCGCGGCTGCCGCAGACGCTCTTATTCTCACTGCGCAATCACCTTGAGATCTGGGCGACGGTGATCGTGGTCTTGGCGGCGGCGTCCTTCATGTTGACACGCGGCACAGGATTCTCCATCACCCTGATGACGGTGTTCGCCATCTGGGCGATGCTGGCCGTCAGCCTGAACCTTGTTCTTGGCTACACCGGCCTGCTCTCCGTCGGCCACGTGGGATTCTACGGCATCGGCGCATACACGGTGGCCGTCTTGACCGCCAACCCGCGCCAGGAGTTGCTAGAGGGAGAGATTATCCAGATCTTCGCATGGCCCTTCTTCGCCGCGCTGCCCGTCGCCGTAGTGTTGTGCGGGGTGGTCGCTTTGGTTGTTGGTGTGGCGTTCAGCCGGTTCCGGGACGATGTCTATGTCCTTGTGTCATTTGGTTTCGCCATCATTGCCTATAACGTTTTTGTTAACTGGCAATGGGTGACACGCGGACCCTTCGGCATTCACCAGATTCCGAAGCCCGTCATCTTTGGCTACACCATCAACGACGACCTTGAATTTCTGTTGCTCTCACTGGCATTCCTCGCCATCGTCGTTGCAATATCGTGGCTCATCGTCACGTCCTCATTCGGGCGCGTACTCAAGGCCGTACGCGAGGACGAAGACGCAATTGAGGTGTTCGGCTACCGTTCATCCCGCTACAAGCTGGCCATCTGGGTAATCTCAGCGATGATGGCCGGGCTGGCGGGGGCAATGCTCGCCACGTACACCTCCTTCGTTGACCCCAACTCCTTCATCCTCCTCGAATCGATTCTTCTTGTTGCCATCGTGATTCTTGGCGGACTGGCCAGTATCTGGGGGTCCCTGCTCGGCGCGCTGGCGTTCGTGCTGCTTGAGGAGGGAGTCCGCTTTGTGCCATTTCTGCCACCGGAGCACGTCGGCCAGGTACGGCAGATCATACTGGGAACACTGCTGGTGCTGCTGATGCTGTTCAGGCCGCAAGGAGTCGCAGGACGGTTCAAGCTATGACACTGTACGAACAACGCCATCTCGGAGGCTCATTCGTCCTCCAAACGCTCGATATTGAGAAGCGCTTTGGAGGAGTCTCTGCGGTCGACCGCCTCTCTATCACCATTCCGCGCGGCCTGATCACCGCCATCATCGGCCCCAACGGCTCCGGCAAATCCACTCTGATTAACCTCCTCAGTGGAACCCTGCCTCTCGACGGTGGAATGGTTGTTGTCGGACCAAAGCGCCTCCGCGTAATCAGACCATACGATTCTCCCGGCATTGGGCTGACCCGAACCTTCCAGGACGTGCGGCTCTTTGAGCAAATCAGCGTCCTGGATAACCTCTACGTAGTGATGACGGAAAGGTCGTCCCTTCTCTCGCTGTTCCAGAGGGCACGCAAGGAGCACAGGGAGCGCGCGGAGAGAATCCTGCGCGTGGTGGGCCTGTGGGAGAAGCGCAACGACCTGGCGGAAGAACTGTCATACGGTCAACGCAAGCTCCTGGAGGTTGGCCGCCTCATGGCGATGAACACCCAGGTCTACCTCTTTGACGAGCCTTTTGCCGGGCTTGCCCTCCACATGATTGAGGTCGTCAAGGGCGTCATGCGCGAGCTGAAGGAAAATGGCAGGACAATCATCTTCGTATCCCACAACATGGGCATTGTGCGCGAGCTCTCCGATTACCTCATCGTCATGGATAGTGGGCGGCTCCTGGCCCACGGGAACCCCGACCGCGTGCTGAATGATCCGGAAGTCATTGAGGCATACCTGGGCAACTGATGACGGCGAGGCAAACATGACCGCACACGAGCAACACCGGGACGATCAGGAGCAGGCAACCACCGCTTCGCCGCTGCTCGAGCTGAGCGACGTGTCTGTCCACTATGGCGCGGTCATCGCCCTCGACCATGTTTCTGTGCAGATTTACCCCGGTGAAGTTGTCGCGCTCATGGGGCCCAACGGTGCTGGTAAGTCCACCATCCTCAAGGCCGTCATGGGAATGGCGCCTGTCTCAACGGGCGTGATCCGATGGCGCAATGACATCCTGGATTCACCAACGCATGAAATCGTCAAGCGCGGTATCTCCCTGGTTCCGCAGGGCCGCCGTGTCTTCACGCATCTCAATGTTCAGGAGAACCTGGAGCTTGGCGGAATGCACGTCCCCGATGCTGCTGAGCGAAGCAGGCGTCTTGACGCCGTCATGGAGTTCTTCCCAATCCTGCGCGAAAAGCGGCGCGATCCGGCAAGCGCCATGTCCGGCGGGCAGCAACAGATGCTCGCGCTCGGACGCGGCCTCATGTCATCGCCGGAAATACTGCTGCTGGATGAGCCCACTCTCGGGCTCGCTCCCATCATCGTCTCGGAGGTGTTTCAAAGGGTCACGGAGATAAGCAAGTCGTTCGGCACAACAATCGTGCTCGTGGAGCACAACATCAGGGGCGCGCTGAACATCGTAAACCGGGGCTACGTACTGGACAGGGCGCGCGTGGCCTTTGAGGGCACCCCTACGGAAATCGAAGACTCAGATATCCTGACGCAGGTCTTCCTGGGACGAGAGGACGACGAATAATAGCTGCCGAAACGCTCCATCGCGGCATTCGTGCGTGTAGCCTTAGCGTCGCCGCTCCCATCTGAAAAACCGCGCGGCTACCACAACACTCACTAGCAGCCACACCCCCATGACCCCGAGGTTGATCGGCTCGAACCCGGAGCCGGTCGCGAACGGATGGAATGATTCATGCATGGCCGTCGCGAAGTGGCGCACCGGAAAGATGTTCGCGAACGTGGTCAGCCACGCCGGCGCATCGTCCATCGGAATAAACACATCGGAGATGAACAACAGCGGCAGAATGCTCGCATTGACAATGGCTGGGGCGGCGTCTGCGTTCGGAATAAAATTTGCCACGGCTACACCCAGGGCGCAGAACGTTGCCGCTCCAACAATGCACGTCACGATGAACGCGGCCATGCGCGTGGTCGGCAGATCCACGTCATAGACCACCACACCGGCCGCAAGCACGATGACGACAAGCAGGATGGCCAGTGCCACCGCGTGAATCACATAACCGGCGATCAGCGCGCTCGTTGGCAGTGGGGTGCCGCGAATCCGCTTCAACAGGCCATTGTCCCTGCTGAAGGCCAGGTACATAGCAATGTTGTTGTAGCAGGCGCCCACAAGAGCAAAAACCACGATGCCCGGAACATAGAACGTCGACAGGCTCGCCGTGCCACCGTCGAACTGAACTTCGTTGCTGCCGAAAAGCAGGTTGAAGATAACCAGGAACATCAGCGGAAAGACGATGGTGAAAAAGGCAGCGGCGGGATTTCGCCAAAAGGCGGTGTTCTGATAGCGCGCCTGGCGCAGTGACAGTCTAATGGCGTTCACGCCGTGTCACCTCTGCCTTGCCCGCTGGAACTCGTCACCTCGATGAAGATGTCCTCAAGCGATGGCCGCGTGACCGAGATTTCCTCGAACTCGATGCCTTCCCCAATTGCCCATGCAGTCAATTGATGCAGAATTGCAGTGGGTGTCGGCGTCTGAATTTCAAATATCCCCTGCCCGCCTGCAGTAAGTGCGCCCAGGGATTCAGGTGGCGTTGCAGAGCCGTCCGGTAACCGGACTCGGATGACCGTTGCGCCACCGGCTCCCGCAATCTCTTGCGGAGACCCTTCCACAACGACACGGCCCTCAACCATAATCCCAACCCGGTCCGCCAGGTACTCCGCCTCTTCCATGTAGTGCGTCGTCAGCAGGATTGTCTTGCCAAGTTCTTGAAGATTCTTCACCATGTCCCACGCGCCGCGGCGTGCCGACGGATCAAAACCGGTGGTCGGCTCATCGAGAAACAAGAGCTCAGGGTTTCCGGCCAGCCCCACAGCAACGTCAAGCCGCCTCTGTTGACCACCGGAAAGTTTACCCACGCGAACACGGGCCTGTTCCGTCATGCCGGTTGCTTCGAGGACGACGTCAAGCGGCAGCGGATCGGGATAATAGCCGCGAAAGAGATTCACCGTTTCCGAGACGGACAAATACTGATCAACACTCGTCGTCTGCAGGACGATGCCGATGCGTTCCCGAAACCCTCTCTCACTCCGTGCAGGATCATGCCCCAGAACCGCAACCGTTCCCGCGCTCCGATCCCTGTGACCTTCGAGAATCTCGACCGTCGTCGTCTTCCCTGCCCCGTTTGGCCCAAGCAGGGCATAAACCTCCCCTGTCTCGACACGCAGATCAACGCCTTTGACGGCTTCAAAGCTGCCATACGATTTTCGGAGACCCGAAACCTCAATGGCGGGAGGAGAGGAAGTGCGCCCAGTCAATCAACACCTCTGCGGTCGCCTAGTGTCGTCGGAAAGTGATGCGCTGAAGAAAGATGCCGGCGGAAAGTGCAACCGTCACATCCAATAGTAGCGCAATCAACAGACGAGCCATGTGCCATGCCTGAGGCTCGGGGGGAACGATCGACACTGGCTGTGGGTGGGGCCGATCAGCAACAGGGTGGTAGACAAACGAAACGGTACGCTCTGCAACGCTGCGTATGGCCGTGTTCTGCGCCTGTCGGGCATCGACGATTTTCACGAAACTCACAGGCACTGCGCTAGCGGGATCTTCTCTCTCATCTCTCGATTCGGTCACTAGCGCCATGTATTGCCCCGGTGAACGCACCCGTGCCATCAGGATTGACGAACCATCTGCAGGTTCTCTCAGGTCTCCATGTGTGTATGCCCACTCCTGTTCATCGTCCTGCCTCATCATCAACTCGACGGAGCCACGACTGATTTCTGCGCGCTCCTTTCTGATTTCGTCATCCTCTGTCTCATCCTGCGTTCTCAAGACGATTTCAAGCAGCGCCGGGCGATTAAGAGATTCCAGTGACAAGGGAGCGCCTCCCACATCAAAGAACTCCACGGAGACACTCACGCAACTCTGTAGTGGAATTGTCGCTCTTAAAGAGACGCAGGCGGCCTCGTCCTGTGTCAGGCGAACCTGGTACGGGACAGCGAGCGTGGCAGCTGGGGCCGTGAAGTGGGCGCGACCGGTCTCATCGCTGACTTCTGCTGCTGCAAACCTTGGCACCTGTATTGCGCCTGGCACCGGCACAAATACAGTCTCTTCCTGTTTGAAATCCAGGGTTCGCCTGCTAAGAGTGCTCAGTGTGGGAGCGGATTTCGTATCGCTCTCATCTGGTGATGAATCGTCCTCTGGCTCAGCGCTTTGCACGGGTGCTAACACCTCGGCATCATCTGTAGATTCCGGGTTGGGTGTAGACGAGTCCTCTACATCGGGTTCAGGCGTGGGCTTTGGAGCTTTCCTTACCGCAATACGGACTTCAATGTGGGACTCCAACTCGCCATCTGTTGCAGCGACGCGGATTGTATAGACACGCCGGGCGTCTCTCGGCGAGAAATCGGGCGCAACCATAATTTGCCCAGTCTTCGAATCGATAATGAAGGCTCCTTGATCCGATTGACTAACAACTCTGAAATGGACAGGTTTCCCCTCCGGGTCTATCACTGAGAGCGCGGGCCCGACACGACTTCCACCGCGAGTGCCGGACGTCACAGTCCTCCTCAACTGACCAGGTTCATGCCCCACAGGATTGCCACACGCATCCACGATGACTTTGGCTTCGGCAAAGACCGGCGGTTCATCTACATCGCTGACCACTACTCTGAGATCAAATTGATCGTCCGGGTTGAATTCTCTCTCAGCATTCCCGAGGTCGTCGCGTCCGTCTGAAACGGACACCTGCAGCGTGAATGGCTTTCGCGAGGCCTCGAAATCCAGGAGCGTGCCCGTGCCAAGCGTCACATAACCGGTGGGTGGATGAATCACAAAGAACCGCTCGTCCGCTCCTGACAGCGCATATGTGAGCGGGTCTCCATCTTCATCAGTTTCGAATCCCACGCCGCCTCCAATGCCCCGATAGAGGGTGTGGGCACCGGGGCACGAATTCTCTGGAATCTCGACGCTGATGGCCCGAGACGGAAAGCGAGGTGCATCATTCGCATCTGTGACCTCGACGACCACATCCAGACTGCTCTCGTTCCCATCGTCATTCACAACAATCTGAATCACGTACGTGTTGTTGGTGTCCGCATCGACAGGGCTTTCAAAGTTCGGAGGGCTGTTGAATGACAACGCCCCCGACTCGCTGATAGAGAATTGCGCCGCGTCCGTCCCTCCAACACTCCACGTGATTCCCTGGCCCTCCGGGTCAGTGGCGGAATATTCCGCCACATTCCCAGTCCCGTTTTCCGCATAGCTCACGGTGGCAGAGCCGTTGATTGAAGGAGCCTCGTTGACGTTGGTGACGGTGATTTCGACATCCTGGCTAGATGACAGGTTTCCGTCCGATGCCGTCACCGTCACCTCATACACGTTGTCCTTGTTGGCGTCACCCGGCTTCTCATAGTCCGGCGATGAGCTGAATGACAACTCCCCTGACTCACTGACCCCAAACCGTGCCGCGTCCGTTCCTTCAATGTCCCACGTAATCCCATCTCCATCCGGGTCAGTGGCAGAATATGCCGCCACATTCTCAGTCCCGTTCTCCACATAGCTCACCGTGGCAGGGCCGGTGATGAGAATAGCCTCGTCGACATCCATGACAGTTACTTCGACATCCAGCGTGGATTCAAGATTGCCGTCCGACGCTGTCACTGTCACCTCGTACACGTTGTCCTTATTTGCATCACGCGGCTTCTCATAGTCCGGCGATACGTTGAACGTCAACTCCCCCGATTCGCTGATCCCAAACCGTGCGGCATCCGTTCCCTTAACGCCCCACGTCATCCCATCCCCATCCGGGTCAGTGGCGGAATATATCGCCACATTTCCCGTCTCATTCTCCGCGTAATTGACAGCGTTCAGGCCAGTGATGGACGGGGACTCATTGATGTTCGTGACAGTGATTTCAACGTCCAGTTCGGCGGCGAGGCTCCCGTCCGATGCCGTCACTGTCACCTCGTACACGTTGTCCTTATTTGCATCGCGTGGCTTCTCATAGTCCGGCGGTGAATTGAACGTCAACTCCCCCGATTCGCTGATCCCAAACCGTGCGGCATCCGTTCCCTTAACGCCCCACGTCATCCCATCCCCATCCGGGTCAGTGGCCGTGTACGTTGCCACATTCTCTGCCTCGTTCTCCGCGTAATTAACAGCGTTCAGGCCAGTGATGGACGGGGACTCATTGATGTTCGTGACGGTGATTTCAACATCCAGTTCGGTGGCGAGGTTCCCGTCGGATGCCGTCACTGTCACCTCGTACACATTGTCCTTATTGGCATCGCGTGGCTTCTCATAGTCCGGCGGTGAATTGAACGTCAACTCCCCCGACTCGCTGATGGAGAATCGTGCCACATCCGTTCCCTTAACGCCCCACGTCATCCCATCGCCATCCGGGTCAGTGGCGGAATATATCGCCAGATTCGTTGTCTTGTTCTCCGCGTAGTTGACAGCGGGATCGCCGGAGATTGAAGGAGCCTCGTTCACGTTGGTGACGGTGATCTCGACATCCTGGCTAGATGACAGGTTCCCGTCGGATGCCGTCACTGTCACCTCGTACACATTGTCCTTATTGGCAT
>CAZZAN010000009.1:0-53793 GCA_964653005.1 uncultured Dehalococcoidia bacterium
CACCATGTGTGACTGCTCCGTCAGTCTCATCATTAGTCATGGCTGCCCCCCCTAAGAGTGACAGAACCCACTGCAGAGACGCGTCGCGTCAGCATTGGAGACCTCCGCAATGGTCGCAACGGCGGAGCGTCCGTCCGTCAACGTGCAGGCTCTGTGGGACCGCCTGGACGCTCACGGCATCAACCAGAGCGAGGTGGCGCGACGCGCAGGCATCAGTTCGGGTCATCTATCGCTGATCGTGTCCGGCAAGCGCAACCCGTCGCCCACGGTACTGAAAAGGCTGCACAGCGTCCTCTTCCAGCGGACGAAGGCGGAGGAGCGGGTGATGCCCGCCGAGGTGAAAGTGTTGGGCTGGCGCAAGGGCGAACGCAGCGGGACGGTCGTGCGCGAGAACAACGGCCAGACAGCCCGCGTGGGGGGCTGTATTCCCCACGGCGCGAAGGTGGACTTCGCGTATCGCGCGGGCTACGACGGCACGGGCCACGTTTACGTCACTCACGTTGTTGAGCGGGGTTGCTCGGCCTTGTTGATGCGGCGGGAGCAGGGCACAAGGTAGCTTGAGGCGCTATGAGCGGGAAATCCGCCGTCAAAGGTGGGCTTCTCGCTCATGGCGTTACGCGACTCCTGCTACAGCAGGACGTAAACGACAACGAATGCTGAGAGCACAATGGCAGCCACCATTCCGGCGGACGCTGCCATGACGGCCAGTCCGATGGGGGTCTCGGCCGTCCATTGGATAGCGACTGCCGCGGCGAGCATTGTCCAGATGAAGGCCATCAACATCGCGGTTTCTCCCACGAGCGGGATGGGGGCTAGGGGGACGAGAAGGCCGGGGGCGAACACGAAGCCGAACCTGCGGACGAACTGCAGGTAGGTCACCCTCTCCACCTCGACTTCGAAGCAGACGGCCAGTACTCGCGTGAGTGCCCATGAGGACACGCTGAACACGAGCCAGTAGAACATTCCCCAAAGCGCCATCACGGTGAACCCACCGGCTGCCCCGCCAACAGCACCTCGCATGACATCGTGAATGGCTGAGCCGGCTCCCCACGCAGCCGCGACGATGAGTACCGCTAGAAGAGACTGCCGTATCGCGGCTGCGTCGAACGCGAGCTCCCAATAGAGTCCCTTGTCGCCAAAGGCGGCGCGGGCCATGCGATTAGATAGTTGGCGTAGGGAGTTGGTCATGGTCAACGTTCAAGAATCCTCCACTACAGGAAGTGTAGCCGACTGGTCACGGCCTCCCTTCAAGACTTGGTTTCGACTGACGATCTAAGTAATTGACAGCGTCGGTGTCATCGTCAACGCAGCTTTCAATCCGGCGTAGACTATAGCCAAGCGGTCGGAAGCAGACTATTCGCCATTGCGCGTTCGGCGCTTGCAGCTATTGACTCACAGTCCTTCCTAGTCCTCATTTTGGAAGAGTCCAATCCCTTCCTGTTGGCATCGAATGAGCACTCTCGTTGTCCACTCGGCCTCGCGAGCTAGGGCCTCCACATGTGCTAGAGCACCAATCTTGTCACTGTAATGCTGGCTGCCCATTCTGTCCTTTAGCGCAGCATCAACGGGCTCTTTGGGCCATTCTGGCGACGTGGGATAGCGTGTGGAAACAGCGTGAGGCCAGGAAATCGCCCCTAGGATATACAGGTTTAGGTACGCCACTATCCATTTGAAATGTAGCTCGACCGATGTTTGGGTAGGCTCTTGGAGGGCTTCTCGCAACCTGGATTCGCCGATTGCGTCTATGAACATATTGAAAGTGGAGATTTCAGATTCCGAGAGTTTCCGCCAATTCCTCTGGGGCAGTCTGCTATAGACCTGGGGCATGATTTCCTTTATTAGCCAGCCGAAGAGATCTGTTTCCGGAGGTAAACTTGCCAGTCTGAATGGCTTGCTGGTTGTTGAATTCAATAGCTCACGTATACGGCCCTGCGTACCGAGAATCACCTCTACCATTTGGGGCGAAAGGGTTGCCATACGCGAACGAAAGATTCGTGCCTCTTGTTCACTAATGGAGCGGGAACCGAAGATACGGAAGACCTCTTGGTATTCTCGCTCCAACTCTTGTCGCAGCTTCTTGGGTTTTCTCTGATTCCCACTGATTGAACTCTGATGAACAATCGAGAGGCCTTCGAAAATCTCTGGCCCAAACAGTGTGTTCCATGCCAAAACGACAAGGTCCGTCCCACTAATCAGCTTGCTTAGTGCTAGGAAAGAAGCCAGGGTGTCGTGCTTCTGCCGTTCAATATCCTCATACGAAGCACCCACGGACAAGTGAACGCCCTTGATTGCCTTTTCCATGGACTGTTGCACCAAGAACAACGCTTGGAGGCCTTGCCCTGACCTAACAAGGACCTTCGCGGCCCTGGCGTCGTCATCGGCATGCTTGAGCCACCTGTATACTTCATCAGGATTGCGTGTTGTCGGCATTTCATTTCTCCCAAGTCTCTGATTCTGTGGCTTGACGGTAGAAATCCAATGATAGATCGCGTGTGCTACAGTACGCAAGTTCTCCCGGGCGGAAACGCAGATATACCTAAAGGGTGGATATGGGAGAGCAATATCTGCGCCAGCGCGCTATAAGTGAGAGGCGCGAAGCGAAGACGCCGCCGAGAGTCCGCGTCTGGGTGAGTTGCTGTGAGAAAGCCTGATTCAGAGAGGCAGAATACGCCCTGCCTCCCTCAACTGCCTGCGTCGGTGTTGGGCATCGGGCAGATGCGCCGCGACTAAGTCCCAAAAGTGTTGGGAATGATCTTGACGTGTCAAATGGGCGAGTTCATGGACAACGACATACTCAATAAGTGACGGCTTCAACATCATCACTCGCCAATTGAAACGCAGTGTGCCGTCCGGGGCGCAACTACCCCAGCGCTGACGTTGATCCCGAATGAGAACCTCTGACGGGTTCCCTTTGCCTAGCCTGGGCCACCAGCTTTGCACCAAATCTGTCAGCCGCTCAGCCGCTCTGGCCCGATACCATCGAATCGTGGCCCCGCGTATGGCCTCCAATCGCCGGTCTTCTTCTAAGGTTTCAGGCACCGCGATGCGAAACCGCCAATGATCGAATCGGAGAGTCGCCTTAGAGTCGTTCGTCGATTCGATGACCATAACAACGTTACGTCCGAGGTAGGGTAAGGTCTCGCCACTAACGAATTGCTTTGGGGCGGGACGATTGGCCTCCTCTGATGCGTGGCGCATAATCCACGGCGCACGCTTTCGGACGATCTCCTGGAGTTCATCTTCCGATGTCTTCATCGGTGCGGCAACAACTATTCCGCCTCCCACAACACTGATCTGGATGGTCTTGTAACGCCGTGGGCTGCGACGCACGGTGAAATCTATGTCGGTGTTGCCGAACCGGACGCGGCTCTGTTCGGTCATCTGGCATTCCTGCTCATGGCCATTTCCACAAGACGCCTTGCCAGTTCATCCAGATCAATTCCGCTGTAGTCGGGCGAATTGCGGAGTTCGTCCTTGATGTCTCTTCGCATCTCGCGATGAACTTCCTGGTTGGATTGCCAGTCCACAACCTTCATATGCGACTCGATCACGTCCGCGACCTTGATCGCCGTGCGCTTTGTGGACTCGTCGAATGAGGTCCGATAGGATGCCTGCTCCTCGCGCAGGCCATTGTCCTCGCTGGACTCTTGTGATTGGCCTTCCAAGAGCTCGTAGATGGCGAATGATGTTGGCGTGAGACCATGTTCTTGGGCTATTTCCGCTTCACTCCGCGCTTCCTGACGCAGTGCCGCCATCTGCCTGCACGCCTCCGCAGAATCAATTACACCCTTTCGCATATCGGCAATGATGCGGAAAAGTTTGTCAGACAGTCGTTCAAAGAAGATGGGATTCTCGGCCAGCTTTTCGTGAATGTGGGCGCGGATGGCGTGCTCCATAATTGACGCGCGGGCAGGGTCGTGTGGTAGGCCGGCGATCTTCTGCTCGAAGTCGCCGTCCAGAATGGAAACTGGCGTCATCAGATGACGTACGTCTGCGTCGATTCGCTCATCAACGAGCTTCTTGACCTTTGCACCGATCTCTGTCCAATCCACATTTGCGTCCTCCCGCAGAAATTGCGCACGGGCATAGGAGCGAATCTCCGTCAATCGCGCCAGCCGGTCCACATAGGGCAAGGCGCGGGGATCCGGCATGAAGCGATCCAACAGGCGGGAGAACTGACGGTAGTCCATGTTGAACCGCTCATACACATCCGCCTTGTAGTCGCCGTCTGTATCCGCGTCCGGCGCAAACATGGCCACGCAGTCCCACACGTTACTCAGGTTGCGTCCCTTGAAGTGTGATTCCGCCTGCACTGCGACCGACTCAATAACCTGCGCAGGATCCTCTTCCGTCTCGGTCATCGCCTCCTGCACGTCCGGCCAGTCAAAGGTAGCGAGAGCATTCTCCAGGTTCGCGGAGACACCGTAGTAGTCGACGATGAGCCCATGCGTTTTCTCAGTCGTTACTCCGTCAACGACATGAGTGAATCGACGGTTTACCCGAGCGATGGCCTGCAGGAGGCTGTGTTCCTTCAGGGAGCGGTCAAGGTAGAGAACTTGCTCAGGGGGAGCATCGAACCCCGTCAACAACATATCTACAACCACGAGGATCTCAGGCTCGCCCGCAGGATCAACGAACGCACTCGTTATAGCTGACTGATTGAGTTCCCGCGCGTCCTTGAATTCGGGGCCGTCATTGTTGTCCGTGGTAATGATCGGGTAAGCGCTGATGCCGAAGCTCTTGAGGTATTCGTAGTAGCGCATAGCAGCGGCCCGGCTGGGGGCGACGACCTGCGCCTTAAAGCCATTAGGGCGAATCCGGTCCTTGAAATGGTCAGCGATGTTGAGTGCGATCATCTGGATACGGCGTTCCGCCTGGGCAACGGTTTCTTTATTGGCATAGCGGCGGCGCAGTTCGGCCTGCACCACCGCCGGCTCCTTACCGAACATCGCCTCGTAGAGCCTGTCCAGGGTCTCCGCGCCCTCGATGGAAAGGTCCGGCAGGCGTGCCTCATAGTGAATCGGAACGGTCGCGCCGTCTGCCACAGACTGCGGGATAGTGTACGAATCGATCAGCGAGCCGAACCGACCCATCGTGCTGCGGCGGAAACCACGGTCAATCGGCGTGCCGGTGAATCCGACGAGGGAGGCGTTGGGCAACGCGAATGACATGCGAGCTGCGAGGATGCCATATTGTGTGCGGTGGGCCTCATCTACCATGACAATCATGTCCGGGGAGGCATTGAGAATGTCGTGCTCGGAGCCTTCGCCGAGCACATCCTCGAACTTCTGGATGGTGGTCATGATTGTGCGGCTCTGGCCGGTGGTCAGTAAGCGGCGCAAATCCCGGCTCGAGTCGGCCTGTTCCGGCGCGGGGAAGCCGCTGCGCTCGAACGTGGATGTTATCTGTCGGTCAAGCTGGGTACGGTCCGTGACAACGAGGATGGTCGGGTTTCGCAGGCGCGGCTCGCGGCGCAACTTCGTGGCCAGCCACAGCATGGTCAACGACTTGCCGGAGCCCTGCGTATGCCAGACCACGCCGCCGCGCTCCTCCGGCTTCTCGTTCTTAAGCATCCTATCAACCGCCGCCCGCACGGCTCGATATTGTTGGTAGCGCGGCAGCTTCTTGACGGTTCGCCCACGCTCTGCCTCAAAGACAACGTAGTCGCGCAGGATGTCCAGAAGGGTTGTGGGTGAGAGAAGGCCGATGATCAGTTGCGCCTGCCCCTGCGGCTCTTCGCCAAATTGTCGGCGCGCCTCATCGTCGGTGTAGGGCAGGACGGATTTCCATTCGAAATAGGCGTTTTCCGGTGCCCCCGGCGCGGCGAACCTGGCTGCTGCTCCGCAATGCGCCACGCACAACAGGTTGTAGTAGAAGAGCTCCGGCGCGCCCGTCCCATGCCACTCAGGCCCAGCCTCCTGGTATCGGCGCAGTTGCCGCACGGCCTTGTAAAGCCATTCCGTGCCGAGGGTAGGCGACTTCGCCTCCATGACGACAAGTGGGATGCCGTTCACAAAGAGCGCGAGGTCGGGCTTGATGACGCGAGAATCGTCATCGTCCGAGCCGCGATCATTGCCCCGCCGGACACGGAACTGTGTGGTGACGACGAATTCGTTCAGGCCGGTGGCGGGGTTGTCGAAGTCGAAGAACCGGACGATTCGGGTGGGCCGGTTGCCCGTCCCAAGCACATTGAGGGGCATCCCATAGGTCAAATACTCATGGACGCGCTCATTGCGGGCGATGCCAGTGGCGTCGATGTTCTCGAGGTTGAATATGGCGCGGTCAGCCTCGTTCTCGGTCAGCCCGGGGTTGAGGCGGAGCAGTGCGCGGCGAAGCCGATCCTTGAGCAGCACCTCCCGCTCATTGTTGCGCTCGTCCGCGAGTGTCTCGCGTGGCACGTATTCCCACCCGAGCTTCTCCAGCAACTCCCGCGCCGGCAACTCGGCGGCATTGTATTCATTGAGGGAGGCGGGGGAGGTCATGGAGTTGAAAATGCCCTCAATTCAGGAAAATACGTCGCAAAGAATCCCCGGTCTCTTGTGAGAAGTGCATCCGCTTCCACCAGGGCATGAGCGCCAATGAGGAAATCGGGGAGAATGCGCTGCCGAGCGCCGCCTGCCTCGCGGTATCGTTGAAACCGACGGCCGGCTTCCCATGAAATGGCGCTGGAGATTGGCGAAACCATAATTCCGAGGTTGCTCAGGAACGACTCCAGCACGTTCTGATTCGGGAATTGGGGGACGATCTCCGCATAAACGACGTGGCAGGCAACCAGTTGCCCCGCGTCGTGCGCATCACGCACCCGCTCCAGAGACTGTGAATGGAACGGTGAGCGCGTCAAGTAGATATCGAGTACCACGTTGGTATCGAGCGACGTGATCACCGTCCGCGAATCTCCTCGATGTACTCGTCAATATCAAAATCGAGGTCGTCTCCGATGCCGGCGACGAGGTCAACGCCGGTCAATCCCTGCCTCTTGCGCTCTTTCATGCGCTCTACCATTCTGCGGCCACGGGCGGCGCGTTCCTCTTCTGTTTCGTCCCACGGAAAACGCGATCCCCTGTTGCCTCCGACTTCTCGTCCAGGGTCTCTCTTTCTGATGAGGAGTCCGTCCCCGGTCGCCTGTATATCGACCTCGACGTTATGGTTGAGGCCCAGACGTTCACGGAGCTTCTTGGGGATCGTTATCTGTCCTCGCTCGGATACTCGCATTGTTCGCCTCGATTGACTCTTACCCTGCGACAATCATACTCGCCTGGGCGGGCGCTCAATCGCTGCACCCCCCAAGCTTTTCAAGCAATTCCTGCGCCGGCAACTTGGCAGTGTTGTATTCGTTGAGGGTGTTGGGGGTGGTCATGGGGTCAAGAACCCTCTACTTCGTCTCGGATTACATCGGCAAATTCGAAGCCTCGTTCCGTCACGTCGTACGCTTCCCCTCCTCCCCGATATGGTGTGATAAGCCCAGTGGCTAATAGTTCTTGTATCACTGCTTCCCACTTTGCAACTTCTCGCGCATTTTCGGCATCAACAAAAGTCTTGGGGCCTATTCTAACTACTGCTCCATTTCCAGCACGAAGGACTACGATCGTTCTCTCATCCTCATTCGCTGCGGCAAGCAACAAATTACATGCACCTTCCGACAGTTCGGTTTGGGAGGCACCGTTTACATCCGACGTTGGCCCCTCAGCGTCCGAGGATTCTTCAGTGAGTGCCGCATCGAGATTCCCAGCGGTTTCCCAATCCCTATTGTCCAGTTTGACCGGACAGCCAGCAGTCTTGAGCCTATTGGCCAAATCGCTCCTCCAGCCGCTTTCCTTATCCGGCCGAACCGTATGCCGTCCCACGATGTCGGAGAACGCGCGCAAGTTGCCAAGTTCCACCAAGATGGTCCGGTTTTCGTCTCTCCCCAAGGCCATTCCCGCCTCGAACAGAACGTTCGGCCTTGCTTGGCCACTTAGCTCAGTTTCTTCCTCGTCCCCTCCGTCCTTCCGGTAGGCGCGCTTTAGCCGAACTTCGTCATCCGGAGTAAAGAGCACGACAATTGCATGAGCATGGGAGAATGCAGCGTCAAGCGCTTCGCCCACATACGGTGAACCCTTTTCGGTCAATCTAAGGGCGTGTGACCACTCAAGTGGATGTAAATCGATGGCACGGAGGAATTCAAAGAGCCCAGCACGCGCCTTTTCGTTGCGTCCGTGAACAACGAACACGTCACGTGTGTCCGCCGTCGGCCGAATTTCATCTCGCGACTGTGCTTGCGAGTCTAACGCCTGTCCGGGTGCCACGGAAATATATTTGTTCGTCACATCTGTACCTTGTCGAGCAAGAGTCAAAGTGGGGTATCTTATCTCGTCAGGTGGGTGGGCAATTCCCATCTCGCTCTCAAATGCCTTAAGATCAGCATCCACTTCCCAAGAATTCCTGTGGGTCTCATTGATCTGAATGCGGTCGAGGTCGTCTGGCGCGACAGTCTTGCCGTTGATAACGATTGGTTTGGCCTGTCCATAGGGCACTATGAATTGGTGCTCAAGTTGTTCAAAGTTGAGGTCAAGTACGACTTCAACATTTTCCGGATTGGATTTCGGAGTTATGCGGACATGATAATACTGCTGACTTCTGGTCATGATTCCCCACCTACTTCCCCCGCACGCGTACCTTGCCTGTTAGCAACTCTTGGGTAGCCGATTGCATTAGAGATTCTAGAGCACGAACGTTATTCCGCGCATCTTCCGTGGCTTTCTCAATTGAGGCGAGGGCTTCAGCTATAGTCCGTTGCTCTTCCGGAGGCGCAAAGAAAATCGGCAAGGACTCGACGTCGTGCCTAGTAATGCCTTGTATGGTGGTGCCCCTCGCCATCACCCGCATTTGAGGTGCTAATAGACCAAGTTGACGACAAATGTACTCTGGGTCTGCGTCACCCTCGACAGTCACTCTGGTTATATCTTGACTCACACCCATTACCTCTGTGGCAAGTGCTGCGAGTCCAACAGCAGTCCTTGTTGCCAATAGGATGTCGCCCGGCTGACATTCAAGCGTTGATCCTGAGCGGAATCCACTCTCCGTTAGGAATGACCTTGCATGGTCTCGACCGATTCTGAAATCGATGAGGTCCGCGCCCGTCAGGAAGGGGATGTCCCCGTCCCAGTACTCGGCCTTGCCTTTGGGTGGTGTACCACCTTGGTCAAAAGTGGCCACGTCCACCAAGCGCACCATGCGCCAGCCGTCGGGGAGGGGAGTTTGATTCAACATAGTCATGAATCCGGCACTATCGCCGCCGATCCACCGTAGCTATTACGAGGAAAATAATCGTAACTATTAGCAGGACTTCAAACACACTAGGAATCTCGATGTCATTCCAAGCGAACACGCTTACAACAAGGACCATTACGAAGACCATCAACCAGCCCATGACTGCACCGGCTGACATATCCAGTGAGGATATTGATGCAAGCAACTGTCTCCGGAAGAACCAGCCTATGACCGCTGCAATTAGGGAAGCCACCACCCCAACAGCGAGAACGACTGGTATTTCAGGTATGGTCACGGCGGGGAACCCTTAGCGTTACCTTTGACGGCCACCACGAGTACTATCGCTCCGACGACCGCCATTACGATGCCAATCCCGAACGGGACCGTCGAAAAAGTACCCGACGCGGCGATTCCGGCTATCAACAGCCCCACGAGAAAGAGACCGAGTCCGACTACAATGCCTGCCATCTATGGGCCTCCGTTCGGTGAGATCGTGTTGTCTGGTTGATTTGTGATGTTCGAAGAGAGGGTCATGGGACTGATATTGGAGTAGTTGAAGGCAGTTGGCTGAGGCGGACGGCGGGTTAGTCGTCCTTGATACTCATGGCGCCCAATGGCCACGAGACGAAAGCTGTGGAGGCCTCAGCGGGAATCTCTACACCTCCACCAATTCATATGATTGGGGCGGGGGTACGGGCAACCCCTCTTCCTTGAGCGCCTCGACATACAGGGTGATTGCTTCAAGAATTAAGGAGCGCACTTCCTCCTTCGTCTCAGCGGCGGCGACACACCCCGGCAGGTCCGGCACATGCGCGCCGTAACTGTTCGGCCCCTTTTCGATAATGACCGCGTACCCCATGCTGAGGGCTCCTTACTTTAGTCCGGCCTGCTTGAGCACTTCATTATATGTTCCCATCTTGCTCCACCTGACGAATCACGTCTCTCACTTTGGGCATGATGCCTCACTACCGCTTGTAGCCCAGCTCGGCCAGCAGCCCATCCATTTTGGCGACCGCCTCATCGCGCTTCTTCTCCGCCTCTGCCAGTTCCGCCAGCGCGTCCTTCACGCTCATCACCTCTATCGGCTCCGTCGTGTCCACATAGCGGCTGATGTTCAGGTTAAAGTCGTTGGACTCGATCTCCCCCATGTCCGCGACGTGAGCGAATCGATCCACGTCCTCAAAGGCGGCGTATGCATCTGCGATCTTCTGGATGTGCTCAGGGTCAAGGAAGTTCTGCGCCTTGCCTTGCCGGAAGTAGCCCCCTTGCGCGGCATCGATGAAGAGCACCTTGCCGCGGCGCTCGGCGGGCTTGTTCTTGTTGAGCACGCAGATGGCGACGGGGATGCTTGCGCCGAAGAAGAGGTTGGGCGCGAGGCCGATGATCGCCTCGAACAGGTCCGCCTCAATGATGCCCTGGCGGATCTTGCCCTCCGCGCCGCCGCGGAACAGGACGCCGTGCGGCATGACGACGCCCACCATGCCCTCGCTGTTGGTGACGGCCAGCATGTGGAGCAGGAAGGCGAGATCGCCCCGGGTGCGTGGCGGGATAGCGCCGTACTTGTCAAAGCGGTGGTGCGGGTCAATGGGGGCGAAGTCATGCCCCCAGTTCTTGAGGCTGAACGGCGGATTGGCGATGACGCGGTCATAGGAGAGGAGGCGGCCTGCGTTGTCGACAAGGCCGGGCTCCGCGATGACATCGCCGGGCTCTAATCGTGCGGCGCGAAGGCCGTGAAGCAGAAGGTTGAGTTTGCCGAGGCCGAGTGTGCCCAGATTTCGCTCCTGCCCATGCAATGCGAGATTACGGATATCGCCGCCGTGTCTGGCGACATATTGCGCGGCGTAGATGAGCATTCCGCCTGAGCCGGACGTTGGGTCGCAGATCCGCATGCCCTCGGTAGGGCGCAGCAGCCCAACGATGAGTTGGACAACGGGGCGGGGCGTGTAGAACTCACCACCCTTCTTGCCGGCATCGTCCGCAAAGCGGTTGATGAGGTACTCATACGCGTCACCCAGAACGTTGCCGCCGCCGTCACTGTCCTCTCTCAAATTGGCGTCCCGCAGATCGAGATCGGAGAAATGGTTGAGGAGACGGCGGATGATGCCCTCCCGGTTGGCCGGACTGCCGAGCTTGGATTCGTCGTTCCAATTTGTGGGTGAGAGGACGCCGTCCAGACGCCCGCTATTTGCAGCTTCGATCTCGTGGCTGGCGACATTGATGGCCTCGCCCAGGTTCATAGACGACGCTCCGGCGATGGCGGACCAGTTGGCTGACTGAGGGACGAAAAACTCATGCTCATCAGGGTCCTTCAGGGCGGTCTCGCGGGAAACGCCGCGGGCCACGGAACTCTCAATCTCTTCACCGAAACGGTCAGAAAGCCGCTTGAGGAAGAGCATGGAGAAGATGTAGTTCTTGTAGTCGGCGGCGTCGATCTGGCCGCGAAGGATGTCGGCGGCCTGCCATAGCTTCGACTCAAGTTCTTGCCGGGTGAGTGGCATGGATGTAGTCCTCCTGCGTTCCTACGCGCCTCCGTCACTGCGGTGCATGATGTCATTGATTATGGCGTCTCTGAGAGTTTCGCGACGGATGCGCGCGGCAGCAATTGCCTCGGTGTAGGCAGTCTCAGACGCCTCGACGAGACGCGCCACATCGTCAAGCTGCCGCCGCGATGGGATGGGGATTGCGATCTCCGATACGCTGCGGGCGGAGATGGACGTGGTTGTTGCGTTGACAGTCATGCGGCGTGAGAGTTGCTCGCGGCCATGCGCGGAGGTCAGGTAGTACCAGATCCAATGGCCGAATCCTAGTCCCGGCTCGTCCGGCCGAACAACCAGGATTGTGATTCCTGCCACAACGTGTGTAATCGACGGAGGGACCAGGGCAACCTTTACATCGCTAGTGCGGGCGGTAACCAGGACGTCATACGGTCGGAGCGTGTGCCGCTCGACGAGCAGACGAGAGGGGACGCTGACTTCTCGCAGGCCATCAGCAGTAAACCAGCCATCATCCCGGATGTCACCGCTCTCGACCATGCTCAATGCCCAATCGGACTCGGCGCGTGAGGGTTCCAGCCGGTTACGCGCCAAACCCTGAAGAACATCCGCGACCGCGTATAATTGAGCCATAATGCCATCTTACCCGTGTGGAGCTATAATAAGCAACACGAATAATTATACTTGACTCTTAAGGACACCATGAGTAGGATCGGATTACAGGGTGCGGGGGATGACAGAAGGATTAGGAGATTTAGTGCAGTGGATATCGAAGCCGTTACCGTCCTTGTTGAAGTGGTCAAATATGGTGTGGCCGCTATCAAGAAGCTCCGGGAGTTCTTGGCCAATCGCGAGGACGTAGTAGACAGGGCAATACGGTCGACGGTCGACGGTTTCCCCCAAGTTCAGGGACTAGACAAGGCCCTGAGAACATGGGTGGATGGTGAACAGCATCTGGAGCAATTTGCGCGATATTTGAGTAAAGATGGTGAAGCCGACGAAGATGCCGCCCTCTCTATCTTGAATCAGCTTGACGTTGCTATTTCGGACAAATCTGACCGCGTAGCATTTGGTCGACTCATATTGAATCTATTCGCAAGAAACCTCGAATCAACGATACGCAAACAGGATGATTCAGGATTTGTTTGGCAGAAGGAAGAACTAAAGCACGACCTTGGGCAGTTAATCGATAGGCGAATGGCTATGTTGGAGGGCAGAATTACTTCCCAAGCGGCTGCAATCGCAATCGCAGACGCGTCTAATCCAGAAGACATTGATAACGACCCCGTCCTGCGCCAGATTAGAGAGAAACTTGATTCAGCTCGACCGCTTATTGATTCAGGTCTGATACGTGCCGCCCGCAGTGTGCTCGATCCTTTAAGGTCTGAAGATTCAGAGCTTCCGGCACAACTCGAATTCCGGCTGCTTACGAATCTGGCTGCATGTGCGCTGGCCGACGACAGTATTCAGGAAGCGTGTCAACTATTGGAAGAAGCCTATGAACTGCAGCCGGAAAACACGCGGGCAATCGCGAACGCAGCTGTGGCGGCACAATTGAACCAGCAATCAGAAAAGGCTGCGAGCTTAGCGCACCAGGCTCTTGAGAGAGATGAGCACAATTCGCAAGCTGCCATAGTACTCATGATGGAACTGTCGCAAGGCGAAAACCCTGCCGACCTTCAAGTGTTCCTTGAGGAGAATGATTGGATCAGGGAAGATCGTCAGTGTGCCTTAGCACTCGCCGAGATTCGTCGAGGCCAGTCGTGCTACAAAGAGGCTATCGAGATTAACCGGTCATTACTTGAGGTTCATTCAGATGTCGCGGATGTTCACCTAGCTCTGGGAGAAAGTCTCTTTGCCCTCGGCCAACACTTGAATAGGAGTGAGGGGTTTTCAGCCCAATCTGAATTGTTCCTGATTGAGGCTGAATCAGAGGCCACAAGCGCCCTAGAACTCTACAAGTTGACTGACTATAACATGCGTGTCCTCCAGAGTTTGTTACTCCGGGGATGTAGTCGGGCTATTCTCAATAAGGCACGATTGGCCCAGGAGGATTTTGGCGAAGTCCTTCGACAACAACCCAATCACGCCGACGCCTGCTTTAACATGGCTCTCTTGCTCAGCGAAGAAGGCCAAATTGAAGAGGCAAGAGACCTAATGGAGAGGATTCCACTCTCCAGACTCACTCCAGATGCATCGTTGACGCTCGCCAGTGTCTACCTGGAGACCGGGGACTCAAGGAATGCTAGCAGGCTGCTGCGCGGGGCTCTAGACCTGTCCAACCCTGATTGGTCGGACATTCATCGAGCGGAACTATTGCATAGGGCCGAGTTTCGGTCCGGCAGCCTCGATTCAGTAAGTCCGCTAGTGGCGACCTCGCTGGAGAAACAGCCTAACAATGCGAAACTTCTAACCTTGGCTGCGGTACTCAGAAGCCAAGACGAGAGTTCCAAGGGGTCTGAAAAGTTGCTGCAGCAGGCGCTTGAAGTGGCTGGAGAAAATGACCGTGCACTCGTGACAGCTCATCTCGCAGATTTTTATAGACGCGAGGGACAGTTCTCAGAAGCGGCCGATCTTTACGGCGACTTGGTTGGGGGTTCGGCTTCTCACCCCGTTTCTATACCCCTCCTTGAGTGCTTGGTAAACGGGGGGCGCCTCAAAGAAGCTCTCGACTGGGCAGAGAAGGTCAGGCGCAATGGGGGGCGTTCTGGACAAATTGCCTCTGATATAGAGGCAAAGATTCTCGAGTTTGTTGGGGATGTTCCTAAGGCCATTGAGTCTCTCAAGAACCTGAGGCTCCAGAATGGTTCCGACAACGTCGCAACCGTTCGTCTGGCTTGGTCATACTATCGCAACGGTAATCAGGATGCGGCCCGCAAAACCGTCCTTGAGATTGATCGCTCCAGTCTCTGCAGCCTCCCTGAATCGCTGATCGAACTGGCCCATCTCAAGCTGCTTCTGGGTATTGAGGGTTACCTGGATGATGCTTACAGTGCGCGACGATCCGGCGGCCATCTGGCCAACGTTCATCTCGCCTATCTCAGGCTATATTTGCGTGACGCAGATTCGATAGAGCAACCTGACGAAATTGTTCCTGGCGTCGCTGTGCTATTGGAGGCCGGCGATAGTCAACAGTGGTGGACTATTCTCAACGAAGGCGAAGACCGAATTAGGGATCACGACCTACTACCCTACGATGACCTTGCCATTCACCTAATCGGCAAGAGAATCGATGATACGGTCGAGATATCGGGCCACTATGATACGTCCACATACCGAATCGTCGACATCCAGAGTAAGTTTGCTCGCGAAATTCAAGAGACCATCACCGAGTTCCACCCACGCTTTCCCGACAACAAGGACATGACTAGCATCATCTTGGACGATGACGATCTGGCCCCAATTCTCCGGCCCGTTGACGCGCGCCACGAGATGGTCAAGCAACTTGAGATGACATATGGGGAAGGCAGTCTGCCGTTCGTAACATTCGCTTCAATGCTTGGACGGACATCCCTTGAACTTTGGAGCGCGTGCACCAAGGGTAGTCTAACTAAGATTCGCTTCGCCTCAAACATGTACAGGGGCTTGGATACATTGTCATCCTTGATGAGTAGCGTCGACACATTGGTGCTCGACATGCTGGCCCTGCTAGTAATTCGGGAGCTTGAACTGGAAGAGATACTACGTCAACAGTTCCGGCGTATTATGATACCGCAGTCGGTGCTCGATGAATTGCAGCAGACATACGCTGCCGCCCTGCTTGAAGCCAAGCCCGTTTCAACCCTGGGAAAGGGTGACGATGGTTTGTACACATACACAGAGATAACCGAAGGACAATGGGAGGAATGGCGTGAATTCCTCCGGGGCGCCAAGGAGTTTGCCGAGTCTTTTGACCGCATCCCTTCTTATGGATTGCTGGATGCCACAGACCGGCGCGAATACATCGATCTGTTGACGCGTGCTGGAGCCGGAACAGTATTTGCAGGGGCTCAGGTGCCGGAAGGTGGTGCCATTCTGTGGTGCGACGACCAGGGACTCGGCGGTCTTGCTCAAACGGTGGGGCGGCCTACGGTCAACACACAAGAAATGCTACAGCTACTCCATGCCGCCGGAACAATTGATGGAGACGCTTATTCCGCTCAGATTGAGCGACTGATATCTCTGAACTACTTTCATGTAGCTGTAACTGCAAGTGACATTCTTAGTAGGTTTCGAGACAGTAATTTCGTGTCGACGACAGGTATTCGAGCAATGCTGGGAACACTTGAGGGCCCCGATTGCGCCGAGGACTACGCCATCGGAGTGGCGGCTGACGTTTTGCGAAATGTCTGGGAGGAAGCCCCAATCGAAAACAGACCCCTGATCCTCGCATTGGTCAGGGACTCTCTTCGTCAAGGACGAGCATTAAGCCCGGTCTTGCTCAAGTTGCGCTGGGCAATAGGCAATAGATTTGCAGACTATTCCGTCGCCAAAGATGATGTACTTGACCTGCTCAACTCATACGACAGGGGCCCAAGGCGCTAGCGAAACGCACATACTCACCAAATCGCTTCTGGATAATGATCATGAATATATGGGCAGGTACTAGCAGCGCTAGGTGCCACTTTTCTGGGGGATGTGCTCGAGTCAATCACCTACAACTCTCACAACCCCACCTCAAACCGGAACGTTCACAGTATCATCCCCTAGTCCCATATCCCCGTAGCTGAAGCCTTCGGGGCCCGAACTTCTGCTAAGCGGCACATTAGCGAGGTCTGCTTGGGCCACAAAGCCCTCAAGCAGGATTCCTTTGGCTCGGTACAGTTAATTGCACGCTCCTCACTTGGCGTTACGATCCAACTGTTATCATCCCATGTGTGCTTATCTGTCGCCTTCAATGACGAAGAGAATCGCCGGGGGAGTTGAAAAGTCAAATGTGGCCTCGAATAAGACTATCCGAAACAAAGCTCATGCTGGCCCTGCGCATAGCTAAAGAGATTAAGCGGGAGGTTGCCAACGGAGAGTCAATAGTGATTCGTGGCGATTCGCCAGATGGACCGAGACTATGGGACAAACATCCTTCCATCGCTCTTGGGCACCTCGCTGGACTCCGGGTGTGCCACAAAACAATTCACAATACCAAGGGCCCCAACCGGATTCACGTTTTCACTCCAGAAGCGTTCGAAAGAAAGGGCTCGAACCTTCCCAGGGAGCAATCCTTGTGGAGATATCAGGACTTCTGGAAGTTCGAAGACCTGCTCTCGAGTCAATCCCTGTACCTTTCTAGCCTAGAAGATTTGGCTGATCCACTCGAAGGGAAGCCTACAGATTCTCTGCAACAATTGTTGAGCATTGTGGAGTCCAAACCAGATAGACCGGCTAGACTCAGACTCTTTCCGACGTTGACCAAGCTGTACCGTGCATTCTATTCCTCCTGCTTCGTTAACTGCTGGCACATTGGTGATGTTGAATCCCAAGCGATGTGGGATCTCTGTGAGAGTCCAAGATCAATAGCCATGCGAACATCGGTAGGAGCGCTTAATGGGGCATTGAGGCGCAAACGGCACATTTCCACCTGGAAAGTGCACTATGTCGACTACAAGGCACAAGGCACACAAAAGGCTGATAGGGTGTTGACCTACCAACTCCACCCTCTTGCAACACATAAGGACAACTCATTCCGTCATGAACGAGAATTCAGGGTTGTCCATTTCAGCCACCTGAGCCTAGTGAAGGCTATGTTGAATGCCAGGCGTGGTAAGCTGACGCACCAGCGGGATATTCGGCTCTCGATTCCTATTCAAAGCGTAATCGACGAAGTTCGAGTTCACCCCAACGCTCCTGACTCTTTTCTCAATGAGGTAAGGGAAGCTCTCGCATCCCATATTCCACAAGCTAGGGTAGAACGCTCAACACTACCCGGCCACGGGAGCGCCGTCACGATTTAGGGGCTACTAGCCTGCCTCACAAACCCACCTCAAACCGGAACGTTCGCAGTATCATCCCGTTAGGCCCATGCCAAATTGCCCCATCGTTCCCCGTTATCTATTAAGGCCGTGTTGGCTTAGGGGCTGCCTTCAACCTGGACGGTGACGATGTCCACCCCGTAGAACTTCTCGTGGCGCACGGCAGAGGAGTGGTATCGCAATAGCCGGAGCGAGAGATCGTCGGCTGTGGGTATCGCGCCCTCGTCGGTCAAATAGGCCAGCTGATCCTCGATGTTCTCGTGTCGTGTCGTGGCTACAAACTCCAGTTCCACCAGCCCGGCCTGCGGCCGCGCCTTGATGATTAGTCGCGGCGGGACTGAGCTATCAATGGCGTCATCCCGCGCCTGCAGGCTGGCCAGTGTCTCTTCACCTGCGGCGCGCAGCCGCAGCGTGGAGGCCTCGCTCCAACCCATACCGGATGCCAGGCCGGTGAGGAACTCATCGATTGCAGGGAGCGAGGATGTCTCCAGCGTGACCTCAAGACGTGACAGGCGCGAACCGAATGATTCAAGCAGGAACGTCATTCCAATCGCGACAACGGCTCCGATGGTGGCGCCATTCCCCAACAATCCGCCCATGACCTCACCGAACAGGTCCGCCATGATGGGGTGATTGTGCAGGCCAAGACCCAACGCGCTTGCGAGGGCGACTATCAACACACGCTTCTGGTTCAGGCCGTCGCGCAGGATTGTCTGCAAGCCGCTGACGAAGAGCATGCCCATGGCGAGCATCAGGTATGCCCCCAACACGGGGCCGGGGATTGTCAGCAGCAGGGCAGTGACCTTTGAGAAGAAGGCGAAGGCCACTATCACAACTGCCACGCCGATGCCGACCCGACGGGCGGCGACGCCGGTGAGGTTGATCAATGAGAGGCTGAACGACGAATAGGACATGGGCGGCAGCGTGCCGGTGATCCCGGCCAGCAGCATGCCGATGCCGTTCACGCTCACCATGCCCTGGATCTGGCGGAAATCGATCGCCCGTGGCAGTCGTCTCGATCCTTGCTGGATCGCAACGCCGTCGCTGATCGTCTTGATTCCGATGACAAGGGTCAGGATGGCGAATGAGGGCAGAAGCGCCCAGAACTCGGGGCTGAACGTCAAATCGAAGCCCAGCTCTGGAACCTCAGGAATGCCGAACCAGTCAGCGCGGGCGACTCGCTCCATCTCGACCAGGCCAAAGGCAACCGCGACCATATAGCCGGCCACGATGCTGATGAACGGCCCTGCCAGACGCCATCTTCCCCTGGCGCGCAGCGTCATGATGATCGAGACAATGACTGTCGCCGCAACGATCAGCGGGGCGGAGACAGTGGGAGCGTCGTCGGGTAGATTCTGCATGCTGTTGAATGCGATTGGCAGCACGCTGACGGCGATCAGCATGGTCACCGTGCCTATGACCACCGGTGTGAAGATACGGCGCAGCGTCGGCAGCCAAAACGCGAGCCCAATCTGGATAACGCAACAGATGACAAGCAGGCTTGCGAACATCGAGGGCCCGGCGGCGGACATTGATGCTGCCATGACTGCGATAAACAGCGCCGCCGGAGATGTGAGGACGATGTGTCCTCCGCCGAATCGCCAGATTTGAAACGCCTGCAGCGCCGTGATTGCCGCCGTGATCAGCAGCGCGGTGAACACGCCCCAGGCCAGATGGGTGTCATCGAGATTGGATGCCTGAATCGCCACTGCGACGTTCAGCACGGTGGGCGCAAGGATGAGCACCGCGCCCTGGGCTCCCACAACCAGCGTGACCCAGAGGGACGTGGCCTCCTCCGGCTCAAACTGTATGGGCAGCTCAGCGCTTCTTGAACTCACGTTCCAGACATTCCCCCCTACTAGGAACTGTACCACCGAGGAGGGTTGTACTCGAACGCCGAGGCCTTACAGCAGCATGTCATCGTCCAGCAGGGAGCGGGCGCGTTCATCGTCGTCAGTTGTTACTGCGACGATGGCGTTCCCGGCCTGGCGATGCATGAGGTGGATGGTGCGGACGTTGATGTTGGCGTCGGTAAAGCGCCGGGCCACGCTTGCGAGCGCGCCGGGCCGGTCCGGCAGGCGAAAGACTACGGCGTCGGAGGTGATCGCCCGCACGTTGGCCTTCAGGAGCGCGTGCAGCGCCGCGTCATCATCGCTGGTGCGCAGGGTAATGACGCCAAACTCGCCCGCCTCGCGCCCGTCGATGGATTCGATGTTCACTCCCGCCTCAGCCAGCGCCTCTGTCACGAGCGCCAGCGCGCCCGGCCCCTGGGAGGTAAACGCGATGATCCGGCTGTCAGGAGTATCTGCTTGCATGTTTATGCCTGCTGTGCAGGCCACTCCACGCAGTCCTGCACGATTCTGTCAATCATGTCACGGGTGACGTGGGGCATGGTGATGATATGGGCGATATCCCCGTACGGCGCAAGCTGCCACATGAAGAGCACATAGTCCGAAGGACGGGGGAACACGATGATGGGGCTGTTCTTGGTTCGCCACGCCGGGATGCCGGCAGCGTTGAACTTCTGCACCGCGTACTCCGCGTTGTCCAACATCCGCCGCACCATCTCCCGAAAGCCGTCAGGGCCATTCTTGTTCAGCCCGTACCAGATGATCATGGGTGTGATCGCGTTGCGCGAGCCCAACAGCGTCGTGTCAAGAACGCCGACATACTCGATGGCTCGGCCGATCTGCGTGGTGTATTCCTTTTTTGTTAGAACAACGCCGCATGGGATTGGCGAGCCGATGAGCTTGTGGCCGGAGATGGCGATGCTGTCAATGCCGTTGTCAAAGCCGAAGGGTTGGGGGTCATCGACGAAGGGGAGGATCATGCCATGAAACGCGCCGTCGGCATGGATATACGTGCGGGTCAGCGCGAGGTCGTCGATAATGGCCCGGATCTTGTCCAGATCGTCGATTGCGCCTTTCATGGTCGTCCCGATGTTGGCGACAATGAGCGCCGGCACGTCCCTGTTGATTCGCATGGACTCCCGCAGGTCATCGTAATCAATCTCGCCATTCTCCTGGCTGCGGACCATGATGTTGCGGATGCCCAGGACGTGCAGGATCTTCAGCACGGAATAGTGGGTGTCCTGTGAGAAGTAGGCGATGGGGTTCCTGAGCAGTTCACGGCCCACGTAGATGCCGTACATGTTGCCCTCTGTGCCGCCGGCGGTGACATAACCCCAGGCATCGTCCGGGGGCAGCCTCATCAACTCGGCGACGGAACGCACCACATCGCGTTCCGTCTCGTGCGTGTTCGCCTGGTAGCGCGAGTAGCTGAAAGGGTCGCCTACATTGTTGGCGGCGAACCCCATTAACGGGTACAGCGGCGAGTAGTCAAAGTCCTGGTTAACCGGATATCCCGCGAAGAAAGGGCTCAGCAGTTTGAATTCCGAGACCAGCTCTTGGATGTGGTGATTGATGTCTGATTGGCTCAAGGGGGGTTCACCTGCGCTGGCTACCGTATATGACGTCTTTATCTTAAGTGTACGGGCGGACGCAATCCCAGACCGCCCAACATTTGACGGCCAATGCGCGAAAGCTGTTCAATGACCCAAACATAGCGAATCCCGGAGTTGAGCATGAAACTGGAAGGACGACGAATCATCGTAACCGGCGGCAGCCGCGGCATCGGCTATCGAATTTCCGAACTCTTTCTCGCTGAAGGCGCTCAAGTTCTTGCCGTGTCCCGCAGTGCCGCAAAGCTTGAAGGAGCAAAGGAACAGCTGCCTGCGCTCGCCACGCTCGTGGCCGATGTTTCCGTTGCGACGGACGTTGACCGCGTTGTTGCGTGGGCGGAGAGCGAATGGGGCGGACTCGATATCCTCGTGAACAACGCCGGCGTCCTCGACGAATCCGAGACCGGCCTCACCGACGGGCCTGACGACATTTTCCTGAAGACGTTGCAGGTCAACGTTCATGGCGCCTATTTCTGCACAAAGCGGTTCCTTCCGTTGCTGCTGCGGTCCAATGATCCACGCATCCTCAACGTTGGCTCGAGCTCCGGTATCCTCGGCCCCGGCATGAGGGATTCCTATGGGGTGTCCAAGGCTGCCCTGCACGCGCTCACGCTGGCGACTGCCAATGAGCTGAAGGGGAAGGTGGCGGTAAACGCGATTGATCCGGGTTGGGTCAGGACGGATATGTCGCCCAATGGCCCCGGCGATCCACGGTGGTCGGCTGCGGGCGCGCTCTCGATTGTTACGAGGCCGGACAAAGTAACGGGCAGGCTCTTCTACGGCAAGCGCCTCCGCGCGTGGACGCCGCGCTCGACCTCATAGAGAACTTGCTCGACCACGCTACGCCACGCCCCGTTTGCGGTGTGCCGAACCGCGCGGCAAGTAGCCTGTCGCAGTTGACGCTGTCTGTACCAACATGAGTAAGCAGCAAGTGAAGCGCATCGCCATTGTCGGGGCGGGCATCTCCGGCCTGGGCGCAGCGTGGGGATTGAGCCACCACCCGGACAGGTTTGATTTCCGAATCTTTGAAGCCCGTGATCAGATTGGCGGCAATGCCGTAACGGCCGATATGCCGCAGGACGACGGCAGCTCCGTTCCGTTTGACATCTCCGTCACGGCCCTCATCCCGTCGGTTTACCAGCACGTGCTTCTCTTGATGCAGAGATTCGGCATTGACATGCTCGAAACACGTTTCAGCTACAGCGTGAGGTACGGAGACGGCGTTTACGCGCACGACTTCGATTCCGATCTCAGGCAGGAATTGGCAAACGACATCGCGAAGTTTCAGAAACTCCTCCGTCGTCTCCACCGATTCGGACGGTTGACCCGTTCCCGCTCCCGGTTCCTGAATGCCCTCAACCCGTACAACTACATCAGCATGGGGCGGGTGCTCAAGCTGGGCAGATTCTCCGATGACTTCAAGTACAAGATTCTCAAGCCCATGTTCGTCAATTTCCTCATGGCGACGAACGTGTTCGATATGCCGGCGGCGCTCTTTGCGCGGTACCTTGAGTTCTTCAATATCGAGAGCGCCACCACCATGCACACGTGGGATCAGGGCACCCGCCGCATCTATGAGAATCTCTCTGCTGAGTTTGAGGAGAAGATCTATCTGAACAGGCCTGTGCGCAGGGTGTATCGGCACGCATCCGGCGTCGTCATCGAGGACGAGAACGGCGTGAGGGAAGAGTTCGATGAGGTGATTCTTGCCTGCAACGCGAATCAAACCCTGGAAATCCTGGACGAACCCACGCGCCTTGAGCGCTTCATCCTGTCACGGATACGCTACGATTCCTCGCTCCATGGCGACGCCGTTATCCACTCAGATTCCTCCCTCCTGCCTGAGAGCGACGTGAAGCCCTTGACGACGCGGAGCAACCATATCCTGCACTATGGCGACAGGCCGGATAACTATGAAATCACGTACATCATGCATAACCAGCAACCGTGGGCGAACGGCTCCGATAAACCGTGCCTTGTGACCTACAACGCCGTTAGCCCCATTGATGAAGGAAAGATCGTCAAGAAGATGTCGTTTCAACACGTCGTTCATGATGTTCGGCACATCGCCATGATCATCAACCTCTTCCGTTTCGCCCAGGGAAAGAGACGAACATGGCATTGCGGCGCGCATACACTCATCAACAGCCAGGAAACGTGCTTCATCACCGGACTCGCCGCCGCGCGGCAGCTTGGCGCGGACTACCCCTTCGAGGATGAAGAAGCAAGGCGGGTGTTCAACTACTACGGAAGCATCATGTACGGCCGCCGATTCAGAAAGGTCAAGCGCCCGGCGCGGTGAGATAGCCAGGGCGTATAGCGTATTTGTTTGGCCTATACGCGCCAAAGTATACTGATAGATGGCATTGAACCATGCTGGCGGCGCAATGACGGCCGGAGATCATAGCCAATGACGGTTTCTGCTGACGGTGCGGATACACAGACGCTCAGCCTACCGGAAGAACTCATCCTGATTCTCCTCAATGAGGAGGACGGCTATTTCCATCAGGTGCCCGGCTGGAACCTGAACTGCGTCGTCGTTGGCGCGGCCCTTGCGGAACTGTCTCTCCTGGGCCGCATAGATACCGACCTTGAGTCCCTCATCCTCGTGGACAAGACGGATACGGGTGACATCGCCCTGGATACCCTGCTTGACGAGATTGGATCCGAGACTGAGCAGCGAAGTACGAGATATTGGATCGAGCGCCTCGCGCCGCTCGCAGAAACCATCATTGACGATACGCTTGCCCGCCTGGTCCGGATTGGCATCCTTCAACACCACGACGGTGATTTCTGGACGATGGCCCGCACCTCGCGCGGAGTCCAATTTGGCGGCGGTGAGTGGAGAGACACGGCAGCCGAGTTCGTCAAGAACCGAATCGTCAGGGTCATCTTTAGCAATGAGATTCCCGAGCCGAGAGATATCATCCTCATCTGCCTCGTCAACACGTGTGATGTATTTCGCTTCATCTTCCCCATCGAGGAAGAAGAAGAGGAACGGATAGCGCAGATCTCCAAGATGGACGTCATCGGACGATCCATCGCGGAGGCCGTTTCACAGAACCTTGCGGGGCCCCTGCTGCGCCGTTCGGGGCTGGCAAAGAAGATCCCGACCGTTCCTCTGCGAAAGCTGTTGTTCAACAAGCACCTGAGAAGGGGGAACATTCCGGCGTTGTTTGGGGAGCTGGGTGAGATATATGGCCCGGTTTTTCAGATCAAGCCCCCATTCGTAAAGCCACTGGTCTTCCTCGCAGGACCCGTCACAAACAGGTGGGCGCATCGGCAGGGGCGTATGTACCTGCGGGCCAGGGACTATTTCCATAACTTTGAGAAGGAATACGGAGCAGCGGGTGTGCTCCCCTCCCTGGACGGCGCGGATCACTTCCGCTTGCGCAAATCCCTGCAGCCCGCATATTCCCGCACCCGGCTTGAGGGTCAACTAAACAAGGTCTATGACAATGCGCGGGCGTTCATGTCGAACTGGAAGGTTGGAGATGCCCTTCCGGCGGCAACGACGTCCCGACTATTGGTCAATTCGCAGATCTCCCCACTTTTCGTTGGGGTCGATTCGCAAGACCTAATTGCAGATCTCGCGAAGTACAAGGAACGGGTACTCAGTGTTCACATCATGAAAATCATGCCCAAATTCATGCTGAAAACACCGGGTATGAGGCGACGAGCGAAACTCGTTGATTCGCTGTTGGAGCGGGTGCAAGGTGTGCATACTCCGGCGCAGCGAGCGGGACAACCTCGTGACCTCGTCGATGATTACCTCAGTCTCCATGCGAGCGATCCGCAGTTCTTGCCGGAATCCAATCTCCGTTTCGTTTTCACCGTCGCCCTGGTTGCCAGCGTCTATCTCGGCGACATGATGAGCTTCTGCCTTTACGCCATGGCGGCGAAACCGGAATTCCATGCTGAGCTTCGACGCGAGGCTGATGCCCTGTTCGCAAATGGTGACCCGAAGGGAGACGATATTACCACCGACTCCATCCATGTCACCCACCGATTCATCATGGAGTGCATGCGCCTCTATCCCATCGTTCCGATGTCGGTTCGCAACGTGATGAATACCTGTGTGGTTGAAGGATTTGAACTGCCCGTCGGAATGCGCGTGCATATCGCACAGAGCGCCGCGCATTACATGGACGATGTCTTCCCGGACGCCACCAAGTTCGATATCGACCGTTATCTGCCGCCCCGCAATGAGCACCACAGCCCCGGCTATGCGCCGTTCGGTCTTGGCACGCACACTTGCCTGGGCAATCGGTGGATGGAGTTGCAGCTAACGCTCAACCTGCTCATGATTGCCCGCCACTTCACCTTTGACGTCTCCCCGGCGAAGTTCAGGGAAAATCTCAAGATCGACCCGCTTCCATCGCTGAAGCCGCACAAGAAGCTCAAGCTTGTCGTGACGGAGAGACGCGAACTCTAGGCTCCCGCCTCGTGGCGGCGATGCGTTGCCTCGATTTCCTCATCCAGTTCTTCCCATATCCTCTCGAGTTGAGAGCGCAGGCGCACGTTCTGGTATGAGCCCCACACCACCATCGCCGGCAGCACCAGCAGGACGGAAATGATCAACGAATAGACAATCGTAATCGTCGCCGTGATGCCGAACTGCTGTGACGCAACCAACGGCGAAGCGATCAGCACCCCAAATCCCAGCGCCGTCGTCAGCGCTGACCCCAGCAATGCTGAGCCGGTTGTCGCCAACGTCCTGATTGCCGCCTGCTCCGGGTTTCGTTCTGCCGCATATTCCTCCCGGTAGCGGTGGATGATATGGATTGTGTAGTCCACGCCAATGCCAATCGATAACGCTGTAATGATTGACGTGATGAGCGTGTACGGGATATCCGCAAGCGCCATCGTGCCCAGCACCGCGATGAGCACCAGCACGATTGGGCCAACTGCGATTACGGACAGCGCAGGTTGTCGCAGCGTCACCCAGAAGAAGACTGACAACACGATAAGCGCTGCCGCGACGGTCGTTCCCACCGCCCCCGTCTGCCCCTCCGTGATTTGTTGACCAACGGCCACGGAAAGAACTCCGAGGGAAGTGGCCGTTATCGTGTCGTCCTCGCCGAACCAGCGCGCCTCAATGTCCTCCTGCAGCAGTCCCGTCAACGCAAGGTCATCGGTAAAGGCGGGGAACTGGAGCAGCATGATGTCGCTGCCGTTGGCATTGTTGACTATCAGGCGAGAAAAGGCGGGTTCTCTCTCTTCGAGCCGGTCGAGCAGCTGCTGCATCAATTCTGTGTTCAGCTCTACGCCGGCATGGGCTTCCCGGAAGAGAGCGTCCATCTCCGGATCGTATTTGTCGCCGGGTGCGCCGCTGTCCTCCGTCCAGTCTCTGAGCAACAGTGCATAGGATGCCTGGATAGGCCCGGCGGCTGCTTCGGGACGCGTGTCCGCATTCGCAAAGCCGGCTGTCAGATCGTTAACGTTCAGCAAGGTGCGTGTTTCCGTAGCTTCTGCCTTGATGATGACGCTCGTCATCTCCGTGAAACCACCGACAGACGCCTCCAGCGTCTCAAGATCCCGAATGACATTGCCATCCTGAGGCAAGATGTCACGGATGTTGAACTCTGACCGAAGGTCTGTGGCGGCAAAGCCGAGCCCGGACGTTATCACAAGGACGCCGATGATATACGGCACCGGACGACGCGTGAGCTCCCGGCCCAGCACTTCGGCCAGGCGCGGGACGCCGGGGAGGGCATTGGAAACAGTCCGCGGCGGTCCCAGACGACCGCGCGCCTCTCGCCGCCTGTCGATAATCAGCCGCCCGGCCGGCAGCAGCGTCAGCATGACAATCAGCGCCATTCCCACGCCAAGTCCTGCCACGACGCCGAAGTCTCCAATGACGCTGATTGGTGAGAACCGCGCGGCGAACATGCTCACGATTGTCGTGACGGCGGCCAGGGTCAGCGGAACCGTCACATTCCGCAAGCCTCTGCGAACTGCCTCAATGACCGGCGCGCCCTCCAGCCTCACCTCACGGTAATGCGAGATTGCCTGGATAGCGTAGTCGACTGTGAGGCTGATTATCACAACGGGCACGACTGTCGTCAGCGAACTCGGAGGGCCGATGAGCCCCAAAGCGTTCGGTCCGAGCCAACCTTCCGCCCCGACAACCCACGTAATGGACATGACAAGGCCCGCCAGTGTCAGCCCCATGTCCGCCAAGGAGCGTGTAAAAACCACTAGCAGGACCGCAATGAGCAGAAGGGCCAAACCAATCAGAGGCCCCATCCCTTCCTCTGTGGCCTGCTTGTATTCATCCTCAGTGACGATTGTTGAAACACTGCTTACACTCAGCGGACCGTCGTCTTCAGTCGCCAACTCATTGATCCGCCGCTCGGCGTCCGCAACCCTTTCGTCCCCCGTATTGATCAACGTGATCGTGGCGATAGAAACTGGTGAGCCGTCCACGTCCGTCCCCGCCATCGCGTCCAGGGCCTCGTTGAATGGCGGCGAGCTCCGTGCAGTGTTGATCTGCTCCTGCGTTACGGACCCAAGATCGTTAATCTGCAGCGCAAAAGCGATGAATGACGAGGGCGCAAAAATGGGATTGTCGTGCGCCAGCACCGGCGCCACCGCAGGGTCCCGTGCAATCTCGTCAAGCAGGACAGCCATCTGTGAGAGGCCTTCCGGCGTGAACGCATCCCCCCGGAAAATGACTGTAGCGACGCTTACTTCGCCGGCGTCGCTGAAGTGCTCGTCAATATCGTCTGCCGCGGTGACGAGAGGATGATCCGTTGGAAGAAACGCGACGCTGGCTCCCTCCGTCGGCGGCGCGCGAAAAGTCGCGCCATACGCCAGCGCAACAGTCACTAAAAGAAGCACGCCGATAGTTATCCACGGGCGCGCGGTCACGAGCCGACTCAGCGTGTAGGGTACTTGGCTCATTGCCTGCCTTCTTTTTGAGGCGTCTTGACCCTGTGCTACGGATGTACGAGCTTCATCGTTAGCATACCGCGATATCGCGAACTTTTCAGGTGGTTGTGGACCTGGGTCCGGCGGTTAGTGGGCGGTTATGCTCGTTGCAATTTACCGTCGCCTTCGCCATATCAGGAACGCGATAAAGCTCAGAAGAATCCCCACAAAAAGCAGCGGCAGCAACTGGCTGAGACTAACGACGCCGGCCGATCGCGAGGTCACCGTTGACGTGGCCGACGGTGTGGGGGTGGGTGGCGGAGGCGATGTGGGCGATAGTGTAGAAGTGGATGTCGGAGGTGCTGTAGGCGACAGTGTGGGTGTGGGTGTCGGAGGTGCTGTAGGCGACAGTGTGGAGGTGGGTGTCGGAGGTGCTGTAGGCGACAGTGTGGGAGTGGGTGTTGGAGGTGGGCCAACCCGCATTGTGGTGTCGCCTGTGATAGCCTGCTCCTCACGGTCGATGTTCTTGATGACGCCTGAGAAGGTGTAGCTTTCCTCCGTGGTAAGAATGAGCACGCGGTAGGTGAAACTGGTTTCTCCCAGGAGAATGAAGCGGATGGTCCGCCCTTCCACCTCAATCTGGGCGTGTTCAAGGCTGGCGCTAACGAAGGCGGAACCAAGCGGCAGTTCTTCGACTACCTGGCCGAAGTCTCCATAGTCGTTTGCCATGATGGTCACGGTGAACTCACTGCCGGGGGCAGCCCACGTCTGTTGGAATGAGCGGGTGGCGCTGTGAGATTGCGCGTCGGCGGAGCCGGGCTGTGCCAACGCTACTACGGCGACCACCACCAGCACGGACAGTGTTACCGGGAGAATCCGACTCAATGCTATCTCCCGGTCGTTGGCATCAAGCCCAGCATTACTGGGCAAAGTAGAGAAATATAACCTCCAGTGCCCTTTCCTTCGTAATGAGGCCTGCGGTGTAGTCCGAGAACGCCTTCAGCGCTTCATCCTTTTCGATCCGGCCGTTGTCGTTGGTATCGTAAAGACTCGGAAGACGCGCGAAGCCATAGCCCCATATGTTGTTGGGATGCGCCGACGACCCGAGAAAGAGATCTTCGATCGGGCGCGGATCGGCATGCTTCTTTAGGTACTGGGCTATCTCCTGCGGAGAGTAGTGTGGGAAACGCTGCTTTACGAGCGCGGCAAGCCCGGCTACATGAGGCGATGACGCGCTGGTCCCCCCAAAACCGAATTCATACACGGATGACCTGACGCCTGGGGCGCCCGTTATATCAGGCTTGATCCTGCCGTCCACCGTGGGGCCGCGGCTGCTCACCGGCGAGATAGTGTGTGAATCCTCACTGTGTGCTACGCCTACGGCGAGTAGACCGGGATTACGGCTCACGGCCGGGCTCGCAAGGGTGTAGTATCCCCCCGTGTTGTGTTCGAGATCCAGATATGAAACGAGGCGAACCCATTGCGGAGCGCTGCCGCCGGAGTGTCTTACTGTGAAATAGTAATCTCCTTCACGAGGCGCTTGGTATTCGATGGTCTCAAACGGATATTGAAGGGGGGCTCCCGTCTGGGGATCCTCGGAGCATTTAACTATGTCGCCCTCGTCCGTCAGAAGACACATATCCAGGTCTCGCGTTGGGCCCTCCCAACTATCATCCCAATCTAATGACAGGTAGATGCTCCCGTCCAGCGTACTGCTGCTGTGGAATCGATTGGTCTCATCAACGCCGTTGAACTCTATCAACCCGTCGGAATCCTCATCGGAGAAGTCTCCGAACCAGATACCCGTGAATCCACCGCCGTTCCCGGCTGAAGTAACCCAGACGGCCCCTCCCGCGATAGCTATATCCACAGAATTGATGGGGTCTTGTGGGAGGGTGAATGTGCCATCTTTTCGGCCGAAAGAACCATAATCGCGCGACGTATTAATGACATCCACGCCTTGCGCAACGAACCAATCCACGGTGGTTCGCAAGTCCTCCCATGAAGTTGAAACGGATACAACGTAGTAGGTGGCGTCCGGGGCGATGTCGTATACCAACTCGGTTACTGCCGTTCCATGCCCGCCATATTCCGCGTTATCACAGTCTGCGAGGTTGGATGTGAAAACGCCTATATCTGTGTAGCAGCGCGCCTGCACTGATGCCGGCAGTTCGGTACCCATAAGGCTCTGAAAGCCTTCGAAGCCATAGTCTATTATGCCAATCTTGACGCCTTGGCCTCTGTATCCTGCTTCGTGCCATGGGAGCGCGCCGTGAACCGCAGCGCCCTCGCTCACTACTGCCCCCTGTGTGGCCTGAGGCGACAGGATCGTCCTGATGTTGAACTCGCTGTCACGGTGTAGAGAGTTGTCGACTTTGGCAGTGGAGTCTTGTTGCACGGCCACAAGGCCCGTCCCCAGGACCGCCAATAATCCGGCTGCGATTGCGACTATTCCCGCAGTGACTACTCTTCTTACCAACGTTCACCTGTTCGCTGCATCCGTGTCCACAGATGAAGGTGATGCCGTCTTTGTATTGGGGTAAAACTGCGCGCAGTACCTGCGAAAGGGCATGATGTCCCCGTCAAGCCTGAAAAGGCGCGGCCGTGATCGGTACTTCTTGCGGTTCCAGATGATTACGTCCTTCTTCACGTCCTGAATCTGGTTGGCGGCGATGAACTTGTTTATCAAGGGAGCGCGGAACTTCTTCGGCAGAAAACCCAACCCCACGAAGAACCGCTTTGGACTCTTGATTTCCCTCACCTGCGAGAACAGCGTCATCTCCACGTTGGTGCCGTCGATTGGTGTTGCGAGAACCCACAGCCGCAGATCCATTCCTACGGAATGCTCGCGGATCTCCACGTACGACACCCCGAGACCGTAAACGAGTGTCGTCGCGGATATGTCGAACGTTACGTGTCCCAATCTCGTGACCGGCTTTGTGGTCTGGAAATCAAACCTGCTCTCCAGCCGATGGCCTTCGATCACAAGCGGGGCGGTACGACTGACCCCGCCAAATCCGTGTACGTAATTCAGGTGAGAATAGTCGACTGAGTTCTCCGTCGTTTCCTGCGGATGGCCGGCGAATTGGACGTTTCTGCGTTCGAGAGAACTCCAGCCTTCGGTGTCCTCCTGCTCATCAGGCATCGGCCATTGCGGCGGACGCCGGTCGATGCCCCACCATCCGAAGATCAAGCCTGTGTGCTCCCGGATTTCGATTAAACGCAGCCGCGCTGTTGGGGGAGGATTGGTGTATGGAGTGGAGATGCATTGTCCCGTTGCATCGTATGCAAATCCGTGAAAGGGGCACACCAACTGCCCGTTGACCACTCGTCCGCCGACCTCGGGGGACAGGTTCGCCCCCAGGTGCGGGCAGTGCGCTTCTGCGACGCAGATGGCTCCCTCGCCGTCAGTCCAGGCGATGATCTCCTCGCCCATCCACGTCTTGCTGATCAGCTTGGCTTTTTCGATGACCTGGCGTGTTTCGATGAAATACCAGCCCTCAGGGAACGGCGGCAGGGGAGCGTCCTCAAGATCCGTACGTTGTGCGGTTGTCATCGGCCATCACTCCACATTTCATGCGCCAGGGTGACGACGAATCGGCAAAAACGCCCGTTAATTGGGGGGCGGCCAACACACGCGCGCTCTAAGCCACAAACACATTCACTCTACCACGTTGGTGTTGCATCTGATGATTGCTCTGCTTGCCGTTCCGTCTCCTCAACGTCCGCAACTTTCATCAGGAGTGCAGGAAGAATCGCCAATAGGGAAACAAAACCTGCAATCATGAACAAGTTCTGGAAGACAGTCACGCCCGCCTCGAGGAGCGGCGCTTGCGTCTCTTCAAATGTCGCGCCGATTGTCACATCCGCAGTCAGGCTGTAGAACCGCTCGATTCCCCATGCGGACAGGGCCGAAAGCCCCAGCGCCATGCCAACCATGCGCGCTGCCGTCACCAGTGACGCGGCGGCGCCCCAATAGTGGCTCGGCGCGGCGCTCAGGGCTGTGACGCTAATGGGAGGCAGAACCAGTCCAAATCCGAGTCCGGACAGCACAAGGGGCGCCGTTAACCGGAATTCCTCCACCTCAGTTCCCCAGCCGCTCATGAACAACAGCCCTACGCCGATGAACGCCAAACCTGTGACTGTTACTGGGATGACGCCCGTCCACCGCAAGATGTACCCGCCCACAATCGCCCCCGGCGGGATGGCTGCCGTCAGCCGCACCAGGTGGAATGCGCTTTCCCAGTCCTCCTTCTCCATCACCGTGTTTGCCATTAACGGAACGGCGACCAGCGCAATGACTAAGGAAACCCCCACCATGAACTGCGTCACGTTGGCGGACACAAAGGCTCGCGATTTATAGAGGAACGAGGCAAACAGAGGCTGTTCCGTACGGCGCTCAAACACGACAACGACGCCAACCAGGACGATTCCCAGTGCAAGGATTGCGTAGGGCATGATTGAGTCAAATGAGAAGATTGCGCGTTGTGACAACCCGATTGCCACCGCAGTAAGCGCCGCGCCCACCGTCACCGCGCCCACGTAGTCCATGCGTGCCTGCGGGTTGGTCTGGTTCCGCAGAATTGCCATCAGTGCGATGAGCAGCAGGCTCTGCGGCACGTCCAGCCAGAAGATGAACCGCCAGCCGACCCACTCGATGAGCGCTCCGCCGTACAACGGTCCCAGCACGGATCCCGCTTCGGCAGAAGCGGCCACCAGCCCAAGCGTGACGCCCCGCTGCTTGGGGTTCACCGCCGCCACCGCCATCGCCAGGCCGATGGGAACGGTCGCGCCGCCGCCGATGGCCTGGATCACCCTCGCGGATACGATCCACGTGAAATTGGGTGCGACGGCGACAAGTGCCGATCCAACAGCAAAGATGAGCAGGGCGATCTGGAACATCCTCACACGCCCGTACACGTCCGACAGCCGGCCCGCCAATGGCATGGCAACGGTGTAACTGACCAGGTATCCCGTGATGATCCATGAGGCGGTATCGAGGTCGGTCAGCGGGATTTCAAGCTCCACCATGACGGTTGGAAGCGCCGCCACCACCACTGTCTGGTCAAGCGCAGTTGAAAAGACGCCAAGGCAGATGATCGTGATGATTGCTGTCTGCGATGACCCCAGGGCCGAGAGGCGGGAACGGACGTTGTTCACGATCCGGAGGTATTTGTTGGCAGTTGGATGTCGACCGGTTCGTCGTATTCGGAAAGAATGACAAGTCGGCTTGTGCCCGCGCCGTCGTCGTCAAACACATTCCCCACAAGCCTGAACTGGCGCAAGCTCTGGTCTTCCGCGCTCACCCACACGGTCAGATCAATTGGGTGCCCGGAATCCGCGGATATGATGAGATTGGCAAGGTCTTCAGAAACGAGGTCACCGTTGAGCTTGACGGTCTCAATATCATTGACGGTCTCTCGCCCTGTGATTTCAACGTTCTGAATCTTCCACAGGATGTCGTTCAGTGTCATGCCCAACCCTGTGAAATTGAACGGTACTTGTTCAAGGGGCAGCGGTGTCCACGGCGCACCCGATGCGAACCGCATCATCGCCGAGTCGCCCACCGCGATGATGCCAATCTGCACGAATCCCAGGGCGGGCGACTCCACGTCCACGCCCAGATTTGTTCTGTCCGGCGCCTGAACCCTTCCGTCTACGCTCTTGAGCTTCTGCCCAAAGAAATCTGTCCCGGATTCCGTCTCATCGATCATCTGGAACCTGGCCGTCTGGAAAGAGAGCAGGTGCTCGCTAGTGCGCTCAAGGATTTCCTCAAGCGACAACTCAGGCTCAGGCGTTGGCGTGGGGGCTCCGCACCCGGCGGCTGCCAGTAGCAGCAACCCGAGCGCTAATGCCGTGGCGATCAGCCCGCGGCGGATGAAACCGAACGCACCCATCAGTTTGTCTCCGTAGCGATGTGTCTTAGGAGAATTCAAAGCGAGAGACGACGCTTCATTGCCGTATCATAGCATTCGCAAAACTCGGTCGTTCCTCAATTTGCTCCCCTTGATATACTGCCGTCGTGATGGAGCCATCCGTAACTCTCCAGGATGTCCACAAGGCGCAAAGCACAATCTCTCACCTGGTGCGAAAGACGCCTGCGCTGTCCGCGCACTCACTGAGCGCTCTGGCAGGGTGCGAACTCATTTTCAAGGCCGAGAACCTGCAAAGAGCAGGCTCCTTCAAGGTTAGAGGCGCTTCAAACAGAATCGCCGCCCTGAGTCCGGACCAAAAGACCAGCGGCGTCATCACTGCCAGCGCAGGCAACCATGCCCAGGGAGTAGCTTTGGCGGCCGGCACTCTCGGCATACCCTGCACAGTTGTCATGCCGATAGGAGCCTCTCTCCCGAAGGTGGAGGCCACGCGCGGCTATGGCGCGACCGTCGTGCTTGCAGGTGACAACTTCGACGATTCCCAGGAACATGCGCGGCGCATCATGCGGGAGAACGACCTGACGTTCATCCACGCGTTCGATGACCCGGCCATCATTGCAGGGCAGGGGACGATTGGGCTGGAGATACTCGACCAGGTGGATGCTCCGTACACGGTTGTCGTACCGGTTGGCGGCGGCGGCCTGATATCCGGCATCGCCGTGGCGATAAAGGAGACCATGCCTAACGTCAGGGTGATTGGCGTGCAGGCGGCGGCGTCCACGGCTGTTGTCGACTCATACAAGTCCAACGCCCACTTTTCTGCAGGGCTGGAGGCCACCGTAGCCGACGGCATTGCGGTCGGCACACCCGGAGAACTCACCGTCCCGTTGGTGAAGCGCTATGTGGATGACATGGTGGTGGTGGAAGAGGAAGAGATCACCCAGGCCATGATGCTCCTGTTGGAGAGGAGCAAGCTGCTTGTTGAAGGGGCAGGCGCGGTTGGCCTTGCCGCGGTGCTGGGAGGAAAGATCCGGAACGCCGCCGGACAGAGAGTGGCGGTGGTGCTTAGCGGCGGCAACGTAGATTCCCACCTGATAGCGCGCGTGGTGGAGCACGGATTGGCCCATGCGGGGCGCTATCTCGTGTTCAAGGTCATGGTTGAGGACCGTCCCGGCCGGCTGAATCGACTGCTGGGCATCATATCCGAGAGTGAGGGCAACGTGCTGGACATCGGTCACCTCAGGCATGCCCCAACAGTGCATATGGGCCAGGTGGAGATTCAACTCACCCTCGAGACGAGGAACTCCGCGCACTCTGGGGAAGTACTGGCGAAGCTGCGCGCCGCCGGATACTCCCCTTACGAGACTGATTCTCCTGTCAGCTTCCTCGACTGAGCGTATCGAAACCCCTGACTCATACTCTGAGACCGGACCTCCACATCTGGCCGCCCTGCGCGGCATTCATCACTCCAGGATCGGTTCTCGTGTCACCTCGATCTCTGCGCTGCGAAGCCAAACCCCGGCAGGGATATCTGTGGACAGGTAGCGGATGTCAGGAGTAATCGTCTCGCCAACGGCATCCATAAAGCCGATCTCCACGCGCCCGTCATCCAACCGGCGTGATCGAACCCTTCCGATCGGGGCTCCGTCCACCTCAACGTCGCTGCTGATCTGCCAGACCCCGGCAGGGGTGTCGGGTGAAAGGTGACGCCGGGAAGGCAATATCTGCTCCCCACCGGAGATTTCAACGCCGTGCTCAATCCGGCCGTCCACATCCAGCTTGGCGATGATTCGCAGTTGGTGGGGCGGCAGAGCAATCGGTGTGGCTGTCGGCTGTTCGTAGCCCAACAGTTCAAGAATGTCGCTGTTGTCGGCAATTGCCAGACCCTGTAGGAACAGGGTGTTATAGTGATCCGCGCCCGCCACCGCGCACAGCACCGCGTCCCTCGCAAAACCGTAGGCGGGTAGCGCCGCGCGCATCTCGGCATCGAGCAGGAGCATTTGATCGAGGTCTGTCGTTCCTGTCTCCTCCAGGACCTCGCGCAGCTCTCTGCCGGGATTGCCGCAGGATGCCTGCAGCGCGAGAGCGTCGACCATTTCCTGGACACCGGCATCCTGCCACCCCGACTCAGCTGCTCGGGCTCCCTCAACAACCCGACCGGCCGCTAGCGCCGGAGAGATAACCCTTTCGGCATAAACGAGCTCGGTATAGAGGGCAAGTGCGTCTTCGAAGGAGAGTGCTCCGCCGCCATTGATCTGGTTCCTGAGTTCACTCCACGAGGCTGCCAGAGACACATACTCCATCGATGCCTTATCAGACAGGACAACGACAACGCTTTCGATGGCCGTTGGGTTCAGGGCCTCCTTCGCTGCCAGCGCGTCGGTCAAACCGAACGCTGTAAGCGTGTCCGTGTACCGGTCTGCGAAGTGTTCTAACAGGACGCGAGATGACGGATTCTCCACCTCGGCTGATGCGGGCGCTCCCGTGACTGGCAGATCGGCAATGGCCGATCGCTCGAAGATCCCGTCCAACACCTGTGTGCGGATACCTGCAGCGTAGATCGCTTTCGCGCGGAGCGATGTTCCCACATCTGCGTCCGGATCATCAACGGAACTGACCGTGGTTGTAACCTCCCCGTCCGAGTCGGCAACCGCTCCGACCAGGTAGTCGGCTCCGTCCACGTTTACCGTGACCTCATCGAACGTCGTGCTGCTCAGCACCATCAGGTTGTGCCATTGGCCGTGGAATCCCCGTTCATTTCCGGCCGCGTCGTCAGTGACGACTCCAACGAAGATCCATGAGGGCCCCGCGCTCCTGAGCGTTGCTTCGAATGGCGTAATTGCTCCCAGTGTGACGCTTGTCTCGTTCGCAGTCTGCGCGCCTGTGTGATAGGAGGCCCCGGATTCCCAGATTTCCTCTGACGCGTGTATCGGGGCATTGATTGTGCGCACACCCGGGCCCACCACATAGGTCTGCGCGCTTCCAGCAATGTCCGCCAGATCGCCGCCTCCGAGATTGCCTACGCGATAGTGAATCTCAAACGGCTGCCCCGCCACTACCTGGTTCGGCGTCTGGACATCTTCGATCTTTATCAGGAAGCTGGCTTGGTCTGCCTCCTCATCCACCAGATGAACAACAAGTGTGAAGTCGGCCATCAGGGGTTGATAGTCGCGTTCCAGGTAGGTCGTTGCTTCCAGCAGGTAGGTGCCGGGCGCGAGGTAGCGGTTGATGCGGGAATTGCGCCGCTCACCCCCGTCGTCGTTCGCGGCTATCAAACCGTCGGTTGTGGACACGAGCGACAGCACAGAGTCGCCGTTCTCAGACATCAGATCCACGCGTACGTGGGCGGCCTGATCCAGATTGAACAGGTAGCTGTGGGCTGGGTGTTCAACAACGAAGCGCGAGCCGCACGTGTCGAGCGACCATGATCCGGATGCGGTCAGATCAACACCGGTTCGCAGCGTGCCGAGGTTAACCGGATTACAACCAGTGGCCCGGCTGATGGAAAGGGTGAAATCGGCCGGACCGCGGCTGCGCCCGCCGACGGTGGTTGCCTCCACAACGTAGATGCCCGGCGTCAGGTCACGCTCGATTCGCGCGTCAAGACCGGCGCCGCCGTCATCGTTGTCGGTGAGTCTGCGTCCATCTTCAGTTAACAAATAGAGGAAGGAGTCCCCCTCTGCGGAACCCAGGTCAATCCTGATCCGCCCGCCATCGACCACCTCAAAACGGTAGCTATGGGCATCACTGCCGGCCCGAAAACGGGATTCGCAGCCTCTGGTGGTCCAGCGCCCGTCGCCCGTCAACTCGCTATCTGCGTCGGCGTTGAGCGTGCCGAGGTCGACTACGTCACAAGCCACTTGTGCTTGTGCTGACACCGAGCCACTCCAGCCCAGGGCGAGCAAGGCGACAGCCAGCGCGGCGATAATGCCCGCTAGTATCAATGCTCGCGTCCTGAGGTTGACCGACTGCAAAGCAAGGGCCTGAACGTACTTGTGATGCTTCACGGGAACGACCTCCTCCTTATAACCGGGGCGCCTAATTGATATAGAGTATCAATCAAGATTGCATAATTAGGGCAACAAGAACATCCTGACGTGGAAATTTGTATCACTCATCGTGTCGTAGTGACAAGCGCCGACCTAGATACGCAGTTCCAACCGGGGTTTCAGCAGGCGGTCGGGCACCTTGGTCTCACGCATGAACTCGACCAGGAACCGATGAAGCTCCCGCGCTTCGTCGGTGTAAGTCCCTATCACGTTGCGTTGCTGCTGAGGGTCTGATTCAAGGTTGTAGAGCTGAGACACTCCCGGGTCAGGACTGTAGAGCAGGCTCCACTGTCCAGCAGTGATGGTCGTGACGGGAGGGTCTTTGAGGTCACGCAGGAAGTTGTCTACTGATTGAACCGCGTCACCCGGATTGGCAAATGGGATGCTGCTAATCACGAAGTCGCGTCCTGATCGCGTGACGTCATCCATGGCAGGCGCGAGCGAACGGCCCTGAACGAAGTCGGGAATCTCCATGCCCAGCAGATCTAGCACCGTGGGCATGACGTCGATAGCGGAACTCAGGCCGCTGTACATGCGGGGAGATACGCCGGGGACGCGCATCAGGAGCGGCAAGTGGACGATCTCCTCAAATAGTGGAGAGTAGCTCCACTGCGAACCCGGTTCGTCGTACGGCCGAAGCGTTCCGTCCGGGTACATGTCAGAACTCATCTTGCCGAAGAGCCCGCCATGCTCTCCGAAATAGAATCCATGGTCTGAGGTGAAGATGACGACCGTCTTCTCGGCAAGTCCCATGTTCTCGACAGCCTTCAGGAGGTAGCCCACCCAGGTGTCGACCATCGTGATCTCGCCGCAGTAGGCGGCGTGCCCCTTGTGCAGTTGCGCCTCTGTGTAACCGGGCACATCATGCCAGTTGCCGTAGACCGGGAGCACCAGCTCGCCGTCGTGGTCAGGCATGTAAAGTTCGGTGTAATAGGACGGGGCATCCCAGGGTTCGTGTGGATCCCATGTATCCACATAGAGGAAGAAATCTTCCTTGTAGTGCTTCTCCAGCCACTGCATGGCGGTCATGAATGTCTTGGGCGCGTTCCTGTCCGATTCAGAGCGCCATCTGTCCCTGATATCCAGTGCCTCATTGTGATAGCCGGGCTCCGGAATCAGCGACCAGAGAGTGTCTTGTCCGGTGTTCATGAAGAATGTCTGAAAACCGCGGTCGTAGTTCATCCCGTCCCGGAGATAGTAGGGCGTGTCCACGGACGCGGCGGTGTGGAGGCCGTTCCGGGCCAGTATTTCTGCCAAAGTCGTTACGCCGGCCGGAAGCGGTTCCCAACCCATGAAAGACATCGTCCATCGGCCTGTTTGGTGGTCTGCCCGCGTCGGCATGGTGGGAAAACCGGCGGCGTAGTGAGCGTCGAACCTGACGGACTCGGCCGCCAATGCGTCCAGGGACGGTGTGCGTATGTGCGGATTTCCGTATGCGCCAACGTGATCTCTGCGGAAACTGTCGGAAACTATCCAGATGACATTCATTACGACAAGACCCTCCGCGTGATGTTCCCGCTGAGCGAATGTATCACAGGGAGACGGGCTCCAAGGGTGTTGGGCCGGTTGAACACGTCTTATTCCGCATGGGTCAAGGCAAAAAAGTACACCTGACCAGACTGTATTGCGAACATTCCTATTGGTGGTGGAACTGAAACGGGACAGGAATGAGTGAGTTGTGAAACCCCAGCCAGAGTCAGTGCTCAAACCAACTCCGGGACTGTGATTGCCCCGGGGAAATACCGAGTCTGGGATCTCGGGGGTGCGCGATAGCGGTCGATAAAGTGAACGGACCACGATTCTGAGATTGTGGTGGAGTGGTGACTCAGACCAACGACGGATTACGAGTCCTGACCTCCTCTCAGTAACGCCACAAAGCCCGCCTGTTCGAAATCGTGGTGTAGGCCAGAGCCTCTGTAATGCCTCGCCCTTCCATCACAAGGAAGCTCGCGCAGTCTGTGAGGCTCCATGTTTGGTCACTGCGCTCAGCGAATCGGTCCAACGCGTCCCTGAAGAGGGTAGGGGTCTGTGGGATGATTTCGACATTAGAACGAGTGGCCAAGTCTCGAAACAGCTGTGCGGCCAATTGGCTGTGGTGCTCTCCTGCGGCTGAGTTATACCCCAAGGCGTCTCCTGCAAACCTAATGCTCTTGTAAGGTCAGCCCGGAGACAATGAAGTCAGGCCGCTCCCCTGCGCCGCCAAGAACGATCTTCGCTACGTAATGGGAACCCGTCCGGGCCGGGCCGCTGTCCGAGGTCGTCGTGATGGAAGAGGTGGCCCTGAGAACAGGAGGATAGGCAGACGGGTTCTGGAACGAGTGCTGGGGACACTGTGGGGTCTAATTTAGTCTATTTTGACATGGTAGACTCTTCCCATTCTGGAGATCAAACGGCTGCCAATGTAACGGGACCAACTGTCTATGCACAAGCGTCCTAGAGACTGGCCAATAGCCGCCGCTTTCCTTAGGCGGGAGGCTACCCTGACTCCTGAACTTGGATGTGGAGCTTACTTCTATGCAGAGTGAAACCAGGTTGTTCACGATATATACGAGGGTTGACCCGTACCTCTACGGAGCCATATCTATCATCGGACCAGAAGACATCGCCCGAGGAGGAACTATTCCACTTGAGTGGAGTTACCCCTTTGTCATATCGAAGCAGATGGATGACAGAGAGATCGTTTACGGGAGCCTTCTCCATCTTATAGGGGAAGTTGCCAAGCCAATCTTTCGCTTTAATCACCGGGTTCGTGCCCTAGCGGATTCCCTTCCTGAAGAGGTCCGTTCAAGCATCCGGGTGTCCCATGAGGGCAACGCTGTCATCCACGAGTTACAGTCGTCTGATTTTCCTGAGTGGCTCCTTCACCGACAGGAAGAGCTTACAAAGGAAGGCCTGTTGCTTTCCGGCCTGCATCTAAGGACCCTCCTTGAGATATTGAGTGGGAGAAGAAACGCATCTGTGCCCGTGTACGATTACGACGGCAATGCGAATGGCGCGGTCACGTTGAATGAGTTGTTCCACATACTGATGCACCATCGCTATTGCGTGGTCTCCGGTGATTACATTCACGACGTGTTCTCCGGCAAAGCTCAACTGGAATCGCCGCGCTTGTTCGGATCCAAGGTGAAGTCTTCTGAGTTGTTCAATGCAATGCTCAGCTATATCTCGACTATCAAGATAAGGGACTTGGTTGGCGTCTTGCGCGGCAGACTGGAGAGTCTGACCGTTCAATCCGAACCCCGGGACATCATGTTCGCCGTCCAGAATGTTCATTCCCTAACTGAGATTATTGGCGAGCGCATACCTGGTAAGCGGTTCCCGAAGATGCAAGAGCTTCTGTTCCGTGAATTCACGACTGAGGAAAAGCGCCAAATAGAGGAAGCTAAAAGACAAGACAAGACCGTAACGCTGGTTAGGCGTTTTGGCCAACCGGCGTTTAAGATTGATCCTGCCCTCCATGAAAAACGGATAGAGATGTCGATCAACATAAACGGCAAGTCGGAGAGCTTCTCATTCGAGCAGGACCAGTTCTTTGGAGTCTTGACCCAGGTATACGGAGATGACCCCGTCGTATCTCTAGACAAACTGATGGAAATTTACAATAAGCCCGAGATCTAGGCTATCGGACAGAAAAGGGACTGTTCGGAGTGAGCCAGATGGTAAGCTCCGAAATCATACTTCCCCTAGCCTCCCGGTGACCATGCCCCGACCGTGGTGTGCACTTCCTTGTTGGATACCGAATCGAGCGATAGGGCAGCGACGCTTCACAGGAATACAAGCAGGACTTACTCTCAATCAGACTGGCGTAGAGCAAGAGTGGGCTAATGTTGTCGAGTTGCGCTCTCAACGTCTGGGCGGTACGGACCGAATAGGATCAAAAAAACGGACTCCCAGGCCATTACCCGCCGTTCCGGGGCAATTCTTGTTCCGTAATCCCGGGGCTGTTCAGTCCTTTTCTTTCATAGCGGGTTGCCCCAGTGATCGCCGTAGACAATCCTGTCCGCAGACAGGTTCCGCAAGTTCGATTCGTACCACTTGGATTCTCGACGCAATAAGTTCGTCAATGAAATACCTGTCAGGGCCATTTCAGCACGAACTTCTTGGGCTAGGCGTGCACCATTTACGAGAATAATTGGGTATTGATCAGACATTAGCTCCCGCTGAGCTCTCGCCGAGAAGGTGCCAGTTGTAACAACTGAGCCAATCCATCCTCTACGGAGGCGCGCCACCGTTCGAGCTAGATCCAAGCCACTAACTGAGCCATCCGGTCTGATACATTTCGCTTGGCCGAGAACTACCACTGTCGCTCTGGAGAATCCAGAACCAATGTCGAGTCGGCTAACAAAGTCTATTCCGCCGTCGATCCTTGGGGTCACCCATCCCCGGCTACTTGAAGGCCCCAAGACCTTCCCGGCAGCCCAAGAGGCCAAACCTTCAAATTCGTAGGCATTAGAGGTGAAGAATCTGTGAATCTCTTCAAGTACTGCCCAGTCATTAGTTGAGATGTCCTTTATCTGGTCGGGCCGAGAGCGTATGGTGGCACCAAATACCCGCCGACGGATTGTTTCGAGAACAGAATCGCCACCTTGGACCCAATTCTGCCAAGCAGCTGGAGCGTAACTGATAGTGTCTTCAGCAGTCAGAGCAGCATCTCGTCGCTGATCAATCCAGTCCCAGTCGAACAGCTCCCCTTCCTCGGTGAGGCTGAACAGGACCAGCTCCAGAACAATATTGGCAAATGTGCCAGCCCGCGATCTTTGCGACTGAATACGAATTTCTCTTGGAACACCATATCCGGCGAATCGTCGATAGCTTCCCGAATCGCCGTGTTCGACCTGCCTATCAAACAGTAGCATTGGAGGCGCTAAGTTCCGGGATGCTGGATCTTCATATTGTGCTGCTATCTCGAGGATTCTTCTGTTACCACGGGCAGAACTTGGGCTACTGCCAAGTGTTCTGTTGTCGCCATGGTAGAGCGCATATCCCTCGTCTGAATCAACGACGTCCGGCCACGGATTGTTCTCCGATAGGCCTCGGAGATTGTTGCTATAGAGAAGGAACGCAGGAATACGGGTAATTCCTGCCGGGTCACTTACGGGTGCGTAGTAAAACACGCCCCTGTTTGGATCGACACCACTACTATGTGAACCCCGTGTAGGCGAAAAGAAATCGCCAGGCTGACTTTGTTGCCATGAAGGCGGCACGCGAAATGTCTGACCTATCTGGATTCTCACGGGGGTCTTCCTCTCTTCGCTATTGTGAGCTGCCGGTCGTCTCGCGACCCGTCAGACAATGTGCCGCTACAGGGCATTCACCGCACCTTGGAGCTCTAGCTGTACATCTTAGTGCGCCAAGGTCCAAGAGTGCTTGGTTCCATCGCGAATCAGCCCCCTCTTCTCCTGCCAACTGTCGCAAAGATAGACGGTGCTGCCAGTCTGCACCGTCAGGGTTGCCGAGGACTCGACGGGCAATTCGCTTTGTGTTCGTGTCCAGCAGGACACTTGGTCGCCCGAATGCGAAGCAGAGCACGGCGGATGCAATGTAGTCCCCGACACCCGGAATCGCATCTAACTCCTGCCAGTTGTCGGGAATCTGCCCGTCCAAATCGTCTCTAATGTATGTCGCTGCTCTAGATAAGTTTTCCAGCCGCCACTGAAGGCCCAGTGAATTGAGGGTTGGCTGCAACGCATCAAGATTATCTAGGAAGGATTCAGGTGTATTTGCCAAGTGCAAAATTTCATTCGCAACTTGGGCCACCTGTTCCGCCCTAGTACGATGAAGGCACATCTCAATGACAAGAGTTTGCCATGGGTTCAGGTCCGCATTCCGCCACAAGAACGATCTCCTATTCTTGTCGAACCAAGCGAGCAAGTCGTCACGAAATGATGAACCGACTGATTCTTGGGGCGAACTCTGATTGCTGACAGTAAGGTCACCCGCTCTCATATCGAGTGATCGACGGATCGCGAATCCTATTGCGGATGCGAGCAAGGGTGGTACGGCATTCCCTATTTGCCTGAATCTGCTGGTCGGAGCGCCCGCAAACCGAAATCTGTCGGGAAAGGTCTGTATGCGAGCTGCCTCTCGAATTGAAAGCGTACGGTTTTCTTTAGGGTGGATATACCAGTAACCGTCCTTAGCAATATGAGCTGTGATTGTACGCGCAAGGTCGTCGAACTTCAATCTGAGATACTTGTCATTGAAGATGTCTGACCTGTATCGCCTTAGGCGCTCCGGAACATCTAGGTAGGTACCTCCTGGTTCAAGCAGACTGTATATCTCGGCGTCATCTGGCCGCACTGCTCTCGTTACATGATCGCGAATCAGTCGCGACTCAGCTTTAGGCAGGCCCTTACGAAGCGTTCTGGCCAAGGCTGTTCTGGGTGGGCCCTCGTAGGGCAGCTCTTCCGCGCTGGAATCTGCGCCAACCACCGGGAGGTCGGCAATCGCCTGTCCGACGGTGGGCCGCGTTCCTTCTGGTTGCGGCCACTCGAAATCGCCCTCACCTGCAACGCCGACGATGAAGAGGCGCGAACGATGCTGTGGCACCTGGAATTGCCAAGCGTTCAAGACCTTTGTGTGGACCCCGTACCCTCTTTGCCTCAACTCATCAATGAGTGCAACAAGTAGTGCCCCGTCCTGCGCTCTGGCGAAGGCTGGAACATTCTCGAATAGTACGACCTTCGGCGCCAATTCATCCACTAAGGCAAAGAAACTCTGCCAGAGATCTGCCCTCTCATCGCGTGGTTGACGCTGCCCCCGTCTGACCAGATCACCAATCTTGGAGGCTCCAGCATTTGAGAATGGTTGGCATGGTGGTCCACCTGCCAGCAGGTCGATGTCCCGTACCCCCCATTCGTTCAGCCGACTTATGAAGTCGTCAGGTTTAGATAAGTCTCCCGTCCATGTCAATCCCCCTATGTTCGCCGAATGGGTTTCGATTGACGTTGGGTCGGAGTCTGCGGCAGCAATGACTGAGAATCCCGCCTCCTCTAATCCGAGGCTCAGTCCACCTGCTCCACAAAATAGGTCTATGGCCCAAGGCCGTGGCCGAGTTCCAAGCCATTGCCGCACGGTCTCAGAGTCATCTGGATTCGGAGAATTCGGGTGTGGGTCAAGTCGAATTCGTGTTCTTTGGCGAGATTTCAACCGGTACTTGGGTTGCAGCGGAAGCTGGTCCGCATGATGAACTGAAGCGCCCCCCGCATCCTTTTGATCAGCCATCAGATCTCTACGCCCCGCTCGCGTCGGATTCTATGCTGAATCCTCGTTCGGCAGCCCTATTCAGAATCTCGACCGCCGCCGCCGCGTCACTGGCCCTAATGTTTGTTCCCCTCTGCATGGCACGGGCAATCCTTCCCGCAAGCTGTTGCTGTCTAGGTTCCAGTGCCCCCGTCTCCTTTCCCCATTCTGCGAGAATCTTCCATCCACCGGAATTAACTTCAACGACCCGCTTTAGATTGTCTACATACTCTGGAGAAAGCTCCGATAGAGAGCGTTCCCGCTCCTTCTTTGTGTACGAGGCATCCAAGAGCTCATGGCGCAGCCGCTCAACTGGTGTTATCGTGACTGTTGACCGAACGCTATCCCAGCACTTTTCGGACTTGCACCATTCTGTAATGTTCCGTGCCGAAGGAGGCGTGGTGATTACTTCGTGTACGTCGTGAGAGAGTTCGGCAATTACATTCTCTAGTTCCACTGAGAGAGCCTGCTCTGCCCAAATCCGGCGGAGGTCTATTCGTTGAGTCGTTGCATTTGAGAGCAGAGCGAGTGTGTATGTGACAATATTGGCCCTGTAACCGCCAAAATTCTGACGCTGGACGATGCGCTCGGTGCTCCTAAAGAGGATTGCCTTCGCGATTAGCCTTTCAAAATAGACCTGGTCGATTCCAGTGACGTTCCTCTTTTGAAGCCTAATCATGTAGTCGGAAAAGTTCTTCTGAGCACCTCTACTGACTACGTGAGGAAGTTGGTCCCACGTGTTTTCAAATTTCGCCAAATCGGTCTTGGTGAACCGCTGCCTAGTGGGATGTTCGACCGAAAATGCTCTGCGCCGAGCCGGCGTTCCTGCCGAAGATTTTGCATCCTGATACTGTCCGCGAGCCCTCTCATAAAACCACCTAGTCAGCCTTTGGGATTCTCCCACGGCTGGGGCCCACACGGTCCGAGACAATTCTTCGATACGCACGTGGAACGGATCGTTTGCCGAAAAGTCCGCTTCTGCGATGCGGTTCTGAGAATTCGCGAACCGGGAGACGCTTCGAATCAGGTCGTCATGAACATCGCCGGCTTGAATCTCAATGAGCTTGGTTGCCACGTGAACTTGCGAGAGGTCAGCTTTACCTCGTTCTGTTGCAAGAAGGGATGCCGTCGTTTGTCCTCCATTTACGATCTGGAGCCCATCCAAACCTGCAACAGCCATGGTGCCATCGATATTGCGTAGGTCGACAGATTCAGCCGTCATGGTAATGCCGTTGTTGTAGGCCAAGAACCGTTCTGGCGCTCTTGATATCGTGTCCCGGATACCACGGTTTATTTTCCCGCGAGCCTGAAGAAAGGACCTGACATTGGTCTCAAGCAGCCTCGGTCCAAATTCAGCGTAGATGTCCCGCAATAAGTCCCCCGGAATAAGCATAAGGAAGGCTCGATAACCTTCTTGGGAGCTCTCGGCCTGTAGGCAAGGAATGGGTTCTCGGGGCTGCTTCGTAAGGTCAACGGATATTCTTTCCCGTTGGCGACCAGAAGTGCTCAGTCGGTGAAGTCTAACAATATCTAACAGCGAACTCGATATGCTGACGTCGCCAACAGACCGATCTTTCGGCGATTGCTCAACGGTGGTTCTGCCATCCGTGAGGACGAACAGACGGACCCTCCTGAGGTCGCTCTTGAATTCCTGTATATGCGACGCCATGTCAAATACGGGGGAGGACACTTCGAGTTCAACATATTTGCCACTCAGGCACCATTCGAAGAATCCCTGAAGTCGCCTGAATGCTCGTTCCACACGCCGTCTGTCGACTGTCTCGGGCGGCGATGAGTTCGTGTGAATACTGAGGAACAGGTCAAGCCGGGCCTCCTCCTCATCCATCAGATAGCCACTGACCTCCATACCAGTCGCAGTGTGGAAGCAAACGATGGGGTCTTCTGATTCGCCCGCTTCGGATATAAGATCGAATGCCGTCTGAGTAAAGGCGTCGGACAGCATCATGTCCTGTTCATCAGACTCTGCCATGGCCAAAACATCTTGCCTAAAATTCTCCGCGAAGGATTCAAGGGAGTCCAGATTAGTCACAACAGCCCCTCGAAGAGTTTTTCCGGATCCCGTTCAGGCAGAGAAAACTCCCTGCAAGATGCTAGGGACACCGTATATCTTACGTCGCCAACCCCCTCTTCGAGGCTCGACGACACGATTCTAGGGAACCCATCTTCAACCTTGAAAGCGTGCAGCGACCGCAGCGTGTAGCCGATTTCGGAGTAGAGCGGGGCGTCTTGTCGCACGTACCCGCTGAGATCGAGACGCACATCCACTTGGTCCAAGCACTCAAATTCGGATGCCATATTTCGAATCGAATCCACCATTTCTGGAAGCGTTTCGCCGTGTTTGACGCGGCGATCAAGGGAGAGCCCCAGCAAGAAGAGCGTCACGTCATCGGGTGCCTCAAGTTGCCTCTCGCTGGAAATCGTCAAATGTTCAAATGTGGCTGAGGAACTCGTCTTCACTTCAATACACGTGGAGCCCATCTGGAAGTCTTGGTCCGCGCCCATCGGGCCGCGCCAACCATCGATTGCGTCCTTGACGCCAGTGACTGGTGCAAGCACTTCCCTCAAAGACCAGAGCTCTCCCCACAGTCCCTGCTGAGCCTCGGCGGTCAATCCCTGCGGACTCAGCCGTCGGAAAAGTAGCTGCCAGTCTGCAAGCCTCGCTAGGAACCGGGTCAAACCGGTATTCTCATTCTCCGGTTGCTCAGCAGCAGCAATCAGATCCCGTATCAGAAGATCAAAAAGATCTCTATGTTCGGGCTCCGTCAAAGTCAGCACCACCTCAGTTCCCTGGGCGTTGTCCCCAACTCTTGCCGTCATGCGCACCGTGAGGCCTCTGGAGTCCGCGATATTCTGCGGATTCTCGACTGTCTGAGAATCAACTCGCAGAATTAGCATCCTGTTTCTTGAGGGAGTTTCTAAGCCAAGAAAGAAGTTCCTCCTCCCGGATGCCAGCACACGACGCTGAATTCTCCCAGCAACGCCGCTGGCGAGTGAATCCTCCTCAAGGAACCTCCAAATCTCGGACAAGTTCAAATGTCCATCTCCTGTTGTCCGTATACCGTGTTGACGATATACGGAACCGGTGAATCATTGCTGGCTGCAGGGAAGCTGACCGCAAATCCCACGAAAGGAATGCCCTTCTCGTCTGTTTCGCGAAGAGGGTAGATCAGTAGAAGCCCTTTGGTATGGTCGCGGGCTCTGCGGATGTGAGGGCCGCTGGGGCTGGCAGGAATGGTCTGGTAGCGGCTGCCCTGAGGGTCCCTGTGATATTGTTCCTTCGTTTTCTCAAGAGCAGAAACCCGTTGCGTTTCGGAAAGATCTAGGAACTCGTCGTCCGGATTAACCAGTCGCCGAATTCGATATACTTCCAACCTGTCCTGACTATTCTCCGGATGCTGCGTTCTTTGTACAGGTCTTATTTCGTGGCCGCCGATGGTCTGCGTGGCGTCACCAACCTTGTTGGAGATAAGGGCCACAGTCCATTCGGTCAGGCCACCTAAGAGGTTCTGGTTCCGAATATAGTTCGCCAAATAATTGCCACGCGCCTTGCGAGATGCCGGATGCACGTTTATTCCTGCTAGTAGATCCGTCACGGAAGTTGCTTGCACGTCCGTCCAAAGGCGATTGCCTGATTCCGTCATCAAGTTTGGGGACTTAAGTGCCTCAATGAAACTGCTGTATGTTTCGTAGTTCTTGAGGTTGACACTGGCGTCCCGGTCGAAGGCGATGATCTCGCTGATATCCGCCGAATAGGAGAGGGTCATTCTGGTTCCGTTCCTCATCTTATTGGCGGCGGTAACCACTAACCCAGCCGAATGACTCCGGACCCTCAGGCCGAATTCGCTGGGTGTCAATCCCCTGTCTGCCATCACTTCAAATTCCTGCTTCAATTCGTCCGTGGCCATCGTGATATGGGTGTAGAAGTCTCGCAGTTCATCCGTTGTGTACAAACGGCAAAGATCGACGTAACCGGGCCTGTAACCGAACCACCTTCCCATCTGGAGCAGCGTGTCGTACATGCGTGAGGCGCGGAGATAATAGCTGACGGATAGTCCCTCTAAGGTGAGGCCCCTTGATAGCTTGTCTCCACCGATGGCGATTGCGCTAACACCAGCAGGATGATCCCAGTAGTCCAGAGCATCCTTTGCTGAACCGTTGATGACCTTAATTTGAATCTTCTGGGAGGATTCGACCAACTTCGATTCGACATCATCCCACGTTACATCGATATCGTGTGTCATCAATTCCGGATAGAGTATCGTCGCCTGCCGTGTGGTCGGCAGGAAATCTTCATGCCAGAGCTCACGCAGTTGATCTCGGATCTTCTGTGGCGAAGCTCCATCGCCGTATCTGATGCGGTCCTGAAGTTCCCTCAATTTGAAGTCGACCAGTTCGGCGACTTGGTTCTGCACGTCGACGAATCGCGTCACGTGTACCAGCATTGAATTATGTACGCCAACTTGGCCTCGGGCGGCTCTGGTAGCGCAGACAACAATGAAGGACATTATGGCTTGATCTAGTGATTCAGGTAACTCTTCGATTTTCAAGTTACTTCGATGTACGTTTGGAATATGATCCCTATGGTCTTGCACTATACGAACGAGTGGTAGGGCAGGTACAGGCTCATCATCTTCAGAATTGGCCGGCAGTCCAAAGACCTTTGTAGGGCCCACGTGGTTGCTGGGTACCGGTAGATTGATGAGGAAATCCTTGGGAAAAAGATCCTCTCCATACCGATGACCCTCTTGATCGGGATATATGAAGATGTTGGCAAAAGGAGTGGCTGTGTAGCCGATATAAACTGATTGCGCGAAGGCGTTTAGAAGCTCCCGTATCCTCGCGTTTATCGCGGTGGGATCCTCATCACCGTTAGTGGGAACGGGGCGAGTATTCACTGACGCAAAATCGGCCTCATCGTCAATCACCAAGAGTGGCATGTCCGCTATTTCTTCTGCGCCATCCGCTTGGTGAAGCGACTTTGCCCAACGAGTGAGGTGCTGTAGAACTGAACCGTATTTCTTCACCACCATTATGACCGGGTCTCCACCCAATCTCACGTTGAACTGATTAGCAACTTTTAGGTTGAAATCCCCGGTCTCCTCGGCGTTGGTTGACGGGATGGCCCGCAAGAGGGGCTCCCCAAAGAGTGTTCCCACGCCTACGCGCTTGTTCGTTGAGTCAAGTGCGAGATTGAGTCTTGTATCCCAACCGAGAAAACCCTCGTCAAATCGCAACTGAGTCTGGGCGCGGAGGCTATTTGTTGTTCCAGTCAGGACTACAATGAACTTGTATCCAGCGTCAGCCGCCTTGCATATTAGTTCAATGTAATTGGAAGTCTTCCCGGATTGGACCTCTCCAACGACCATTCCTCGACGATCCCAGTGGCCTGACCGCCTGGGGTCTTCCATCAGTTCGAGGACGCGATCGGTAAGGCTGTTGTAACGCTGAAGAGTTGGTAGGGCCCAGCCCTTAATTTCATTAAGAAATCGCTGATATCTGCGGGTAAAGCTCCATTCAATGTCCGCTCGACGGTCGGCGAGCCAAGGGATGTGGTCGCTACTGTCATCGACGAGGGTCGAACCGTTACCGACAGCTACGTTGAGGCGAGCCTCAAGTTGCCTGACAAGATTCTCCACATCAACTTCAACATTTTCACTTTGGCTCCGTACCACGTTTACTGCGGCCTGAGCAGCCTCCCTAACCCTTGCCTCTTCGGGCGGTGCATCGCTCGACAAGAGCGTGAGGGCTACGAGCAAAGCCATATCCAAATCACTCAATAACCTTCTCCTCCAGCAGAGCACTCACGGCCGACTCTATCAGTTCGAATCGCTCGCCTATTGCTTCGGTTGAGCCAAGCCGCTCCAATGCTTGATTGTGATTGAGGCCTGAACCGAGGAATAACAAGTAGAGAGCTCGTATTATTTCGGTAATCTCCTTAGCTGCTGCCGACTCGAAGGGCTGACTCTTCGTCTCGTCTCCTTCTGCCAGGTCGACCCAGATCTGTTGAACCGGAACGTATTCCTCAACCAATCTGAGCACTCGCCTGATGCTACCTGTGTCCTTGGGCTGAGAATCGAGTGTTTCTTTGACTAGGGGGTGTTCCCTATTGATTTCGTAAAACACTTTGTTTCGCCTGACGCGCCTTTGCCAAACGAGAGCCTGGTTCTTTGTGTTCGTTCGAGCAATTGTCTTACCTCGATGTCTGTAGACGTCCACTGCCCTTTTTCGCGTCACTTGGGCAATTCTTCGCAGATCATCCCTGTATCTTAGAGGCGGTCTAGCCTTGGATTTTCGAACGTCGATCTCCCAAGAGTGGTCATCGGAATTGGAGAGATCGAGCTGGATTCGGGCAAGCTTGTAGTGCTCTTCCTTGATGAATCCCAACCCCAGCCAATCGCCGGCCAGTAGGAGGCGGCGGTTGCGGTAGATATAGAAACCTTGCTGTGCGTTCCAACCAGCAGGCCCGGCGGCAGCACGGTGCTGTTCATCGGAAAGTCGCGATTGATGAGGTAGTACAAATGGCGTCACTCTTATGCCGGAGTCGGATGGTCCCAATGTCTCTGACGGCAGCTTTTGAGTTGCGGTTTCGTCACCAAGGAATGGGTCCCAAGGGGTCACAACTTGGCCATTGAGTTCGATTGAAACTCTTCTGCTACCAGTCATGAGTCGGTGGAAGACCATTGCGATGTGCTGTTCCATTTGCCGAAGGGCGTTGTGAAACTGCCTCTTGGCGAGTGCGTCATTCGCTTCGACTTCCCCGACCATTCTGTCGAGTTTGTTCCAGACGACTAGAGTCCCCTGCTTCAGTCTAAGAAAATGATCAACACTCCCACCTTCAATATCGGCTACAGGTACATTTAGCAGTTGCCATTCATCTGTCACGGCGAGATGGTCGAGATCCCAGCGCCTAGCGTGAGTCTTGAGTTTGCCCTTGGCACGAGTGGCAACCGTCACGGATCGCGCTTGGGAGATGGAGGCTGTCTTGAGGCCAAGCCCAAAGCGGCCCAAGTCAGACGGCTCTCTCTCTTCGCGGGGACTTCGAGAGCCAATTCTCATGGCACTGACTAGTTCTGCCTCCGACATACCAGCTCCGTCGTCAAGGATTGAAGCCCAAGATTCTCTGCCTGCCCAGTAAAAGTTCAACCAGATCCTCTTGGCACCGGCCGCAATGCTATTGTCAATCAGGTCGGATACAGCGTCGGGGAGTGAATATCCAGTTGCCCTTAGCGACTCCATGAGGACACCAGCACTCGGAGCAACCAAGTCGAATTGCCCTTGAACCGGGTCTGTGACGCCATTGGCCGAGGCGCTCGGGGCCCCGTGTTCAGTTGATGCATCCCGGAGAGGTCGAGGAGTCGGGGAGGGCTGCATTCGTGGCATTCTCGAATCTAATGAAGTCTCTGGATCTGATTCTCAGAGTTATCTAGTGCGGACAAGACGTGCACAATTGATCTTCTCACATCTGAGGGGGCCGCGTACCTAGCTACGGAATCCAGCCCGTTCTCGCTGACGTATCCCTCGACTACCTCAAGAAGTGCCCGAAGGTCACTCGTGGGGATTTCCACTGTGCTCATCAATTTAACCCTTCCCATAATGGATCAGGTTCCATAATGAGTGCATCACCCGTCGATGGCAAGGCAACAAACCAAGCCAACAGGAGCGGAGATAAACGCCAAGAATTTCGCATACATTAGCTAGAGAGGAGTGACCATGTCTATCAGCGGCCCCTCCTCTCTGACGCTCTGCGTCTAACACTCAACTCCAACTAGTTCTATAAGGAGTTCCCCTTCTACCGCCAGCGACGATTGAAGCTTCTTGGTGACCAGCTCGAGCACGGTCCGCCAAGGTCTGGCCTTGCGGTGTTCCCCCGCCCACGCGGGGATAGAGAAAGGCGAAGCGGGCCCTGCAGTCACACTGCGGGGCCCGCGATTCTCTGATCCAACCCTGCTCGGCACGGGAGCCCTTAGGCTTGACCGCCAATCCTCTGCATCGGCTCCTCCCCTCGCTTCAGCAACGCCGTGCAGTCCCGTTGGATGACGTGGTGGACGTAGGTCCGGCCGGAGCCGTCGTAGCCAGTACGGTAGGCGAATTCGACGTTCGCGCCGTGCGGCATCCGTCCGCCAACGCGGGCGGTCTGACCGTTGTCTTCGCGCACTACCGTCCCGGTGCGCTCTCCTTTTCGCCAACCCAGCACCTTGACCTCGGCAGGCATCACGTGTAGCTCGGCCTTCGACGGCTGGAATAGCACGGCGTGCAGCTTCCTCAGCACCGTGGGCGACGCTCTGCGTTGGCCGGACACGATCTGCGACATGTGCGCCGTACTGATGCCTGCGCGTCGCGCCACCTCGCTCTGGTTGATGCCGTGAGCGTCCAGGCGATCCCAGAGTGCCTGAATGTTGGTGTCGGCGCGCTGAGAGGGGGCTATCTCCGCGGACCCCTCCAGCGCCGCCTCAAGCCGCGCCCGCGCGTTCACGGTCATGATCCTGTGCCCCCGCGACACCTGCGAGACGTAGGACTGCGACAACCCCGCGCGTGCCGCCACATCGCGAATCGTCAGTCCCAACTCGCGGGCCCGCTCGCGGATGTACG
>CAZZAN010000010.1:0-46981 GCA_964653005.1 uncultured Dehalococcoidia bacterium
CGAGGTACAGCTCCGTGAGGCTGGCGAGGCTGCCAAGCTCCGCCGGTATCTCCCCGCTCAACTCGTTGTCGCCGAGGTTCAAAACTATCACCCGTCCTTTGGCGTCTGTGGTTACGCCGCGCCACTCACGAAGCGGCTTGTCGCTCAGCCAGTTGGCGTTGTTGGCCCAATTGGGGCCGCCGGTGGCGTTGTAGAGGGCGGCCAGCGCAGGACCGTCCGGCGAGGGCGTCGGGGTGGGAGTTGGCGTCGGAACGGGTGTTGGCTCAGGAGTTAGAGTAGCGGTCGGAGGCGGCGTTGAGGTGGGAGAGGGCGTGGGTTCGGGGTCCTGGTCGCAGGCGGCCAGCAGAAGCGTGAGGGTCAAGGCCGCGGCAAGAGTTAAGGCCAGTAGGTTCAATCGCTTGGCAATGCTCTCCGTTCTCATTGCGCGGTGTCCTCTCATCTCTCGGCCTCGGCAACAGCCTTAAGAGCGGACTATACAACAGATTGCCGTATAATGAGTGTGTAAAACTTTCAACAAGACTTGTGATTCTATTTCATTGCCGTATAACAGACGGTACAATCGACACGACGCAGACCGATGGCACGCAGGCATGCAACGCCGTCACTGACTCAGATCAACGATCCCCTACACCCTGAGAAACCCTCATTCTTCTTAGTGTCCAGCTATTTTCCGTGAAACCAGAGATCGATTACTTCTCCGGCGGCCTCGGCAAAGCCGGGAGAGGCATCCTCGACAAAGGCTTTTCGCATGTAGCACAGGCCCCTCGATTCCCACACGCACTCATCGTCATGTTCGCGACTGCTCATCTTCAGGTACAAACTCCCGAAGCCCCTCCGAAATTCCGCGTCTCCCAAGCGGTTATACAAATCCGCGAATATACCCAATCCCATTGTGTAAGGGCATGTCCCTGCCGAAGAATCCATGAGGGTTCCGTCAAAGGTCTTCCGGTCATACTCTTCTATGGTGCCCAGAGTGCAACTGATATTGAAGCGGATTTCGCTGGGCGAAGTCGGGGCCCTCTCTAACCAGTCAGCGGCGTGTGCTTGCATAAATGTGGCAGCCCCTTCAACAATCCAGTTGAATGGTGCGTAGTCTATCACCGGCACGGATTCGCCCCATGCGAATGGGGGGAACCAGTAATCGTGAGCAAGCTCATGGGCCAAGATGTCGAGGTCTTCCTCATGTACGGGGTGAGCCCTCATTATCCCGTTACCGTAGTTGTGCCCAGCTACCTGACCGTCATCCAAGATGAATACGGCCGCTACATTGAAGGGATAGGCCACATTCATGAAACTCTCATGTTGATGGAGTAGTTCCTCCACTATGTCAATCGTGCGGGGTGCGTCAGGGGTGAGACGGACAACGATCAAGGTCAATTCCCCAGCCAGGGGAAGCACTATCGTCCGTTCTTGCAGATACATCTGAGCGGGGTCAAGCAGTCTATGCCGATTATCTATGTTCTTCGCGTCCGCCCCTAAGAAGGTAGATAATAGTCCCAGTACAAACCAGGCGTTCGTGTCTGAGATGCCTCCACTCAACAGGGGGTGGTCTAGAGCCTGTCGCAGATAGCCCTCGAACCCCAGGCGGATTAGACATTCCGCTACAGCGTAATCGGAGACTTCGAACGTATCCAGAAAAGGCATTTCCACGATTCTCAAGAGGACTTCGCTCTCCGCTTCGCTCTCCGAGTAGAAGGGCCCCGTGAGCAATTCACCAACGGTATAGGCTTCGGCCACGGTTAGCCCGTCCCTGATCCACGGTTTCTCCAGAAAAGCCGCAGATATTCCTCCGTCGTGGGACGATCTTTCCAACAACAGTTCTTCGACATCTGAGGGTTCTGAGGGTAGGGTTGGCGTCGCTGTCTCGGTGGCTGTAACGGTTGAGGCCAACACAGCGGAGCAGTTGTTGGTCGTGTCGGACTCGCCGGATACGGAGTCCACACAAGCCCCAAAGTAGTAGGCGCCCGGCGTGGACGGCGCATACGTGAGGGTTGACTCGGCGCTACTGCCCGATGAATTCAGCTCGGAAACCCGGTCAGAGCCCACCTCGGTATCATCCGGCGTGACAGTCGAGTCTGTAGACCGGTAATACCTCAGTGTCGTGGGGTTGGAAAGTCCTCTCCGGTTCCGCACTGTGGCGTTCAGCGTCGGGAATTGACCTGTCCGTGGATTGCTGTCGCTAATCGACGCCAGGTCTATCACTAGATCGGGCGGGGGCGCGGGTGTAGCCGTGGCGGGGTCAGGAGTCGGTGTTGGGACGGGAGTTGGCGGGGTATCGGTCAGGGGTTGTGATGGCACCGGAATCGGGGTGACGGTCGCCGTGGGTATGAACACGGGGGGCGGCGTCTGAATCACAGGAACGGGAGAGGGCGTCACGGTCTGGGTTGGACTCGGAACACGTGTGGGGGTGGAGGGATCAGCGCACGCCACCAACAGCACGGCGACGACTACAATCACGAGTAGCCTCATTAGGGTCACTCTCTGACCCAATACGGGCTGTCTTCAACGTCCAAACATCCGGCATTATCGTGCTGGAAATAATCGTCATTGCCCCAGTCGAGTACGCCCTCCACGTACTGACCACCACCCATGATGTCTAAACGACTGTCAGTCACGTGGAAGCCTGGAGTGCTGTGTGGGGCGCAGTGGGGGACGGCCCCAAAGGTGTGGAGCACCTCGTGGATTGCGGTTGACGCGATCTCCTCGTGGAACGGTCCGGAGATGAGTGTTACAGCTACCTGTGTCCCGGCGATCCCTTGGGGACCAAAGACTCCTTCGGCGCCATCGTAGTGGAAGAATACAGCGTATTTCTTCTGCGGATTCAACTGCCCTCCCTCCCGTGCCTCTAAAGCACCTCTAAACTGTTCAATGATTCTTGCTTCTTCTACGGACCCAGGAAGTCCCCCCCCGATAAACCGCATTGGCAGGAAGCTGACGTCGAGTTCGCCGTTGTGCTTGTCAAATCGCCAGGTCATGCCCGCTCGATCCCTCAACCACTCCTGCATCCAGGCCGCGATCAGAGCTATGTCCCCGTCGCGGTCATACTCCAAACTCTCGTCACCGACCTGCACCGCGTAAACGAAATGTATCTGCTCCCCCTCCATATCGTCGGGACGGTCCTCATTGGCCCTCTCGGCAATGTCCACACCCGACACAACGTCGAGATTGAGGGACGCGGCGTGCCCTTCGAAGTAGGCTGTCACGCTTGCCGATCCTGTTCCTACAGCCCGCATAATGCCGTGATCCACCGAGGTTACAGTCGCCACGGACTCGTCTGACGAGGCCCAGTTGATGATTGTGCCTCCGAAGTCCCAACATGGCCGCCAGTCTGTGGTCCAGCCTGTGGTTATGTTTCCGACAGAATAGAGCGCGGATGGATCGTCGTTGCATCGCACGCGAACTACAAGTTCCAACTCCTCTCCAACGCGGAGGCGCGCCCGCTCTATCGGAAACTCCACAGACAGAAAGTAGCCTTCGGCCTGGGCTGGTCTTTGCGTCTCTACCACCAAGGATATCTCCGTGATGCTGGGATTAGGCGTTGGAACCGGCGTGGGTGTGGGCATGGCGGTCGGGGTAGCTGTAGCCGTCGGCATTGGCGTGGGTGTCAGAGTGGGAGTAGGGGTAGGAATGGGTGCGGGCGTGGCAGTCGGAGTAGCTGTAGCCGTCGGCATTGGCGTGGCCGTGGGCTCGGGGTCCTGGTCGCAGGCGGCCAGCAGAAGCGTGAGGGCCAAGGCTGCGGCAAGAATGACGGTCAGGACGTTCAGTCGCATGGTGATTGTTCTCCTCTCCGTTCTCATTCGCCGTCTCCTTCCATCTGCCACTCAGGCCGCTCAGCAATCCGGCAGGCCCAACTCGTCCAGGTCGTTGTTCGGCACATCCCTTAACCCGGTGGGGATGCACCCGCTCAGTTGGTTGTCGTCGTCGCTGCCGAGCAACAGACCATCCAGGTTGGCGAGGTTACTCAGCTCGGGCGGTATCTCCCCGCTCAACTTGTTGCCATAGAGGTCCAGGTCATACAGGTTGGTGAGGTCGCCCAGCCAAGGCGGTATTTTGCTCAACTCGTTGTAGGAGAGGTTCAGGCCATACAGGTTGGTGAGGTCGCTCAGTTCGGGCGGTACCTCGCTCAACTCGTTGTCAGAGAGGTCCAGCGATTCCAGGTTGGTGAGGTTGCCCAGTTCGGGCGGTATCTCCCTCAACTCGTTGCTAGAGAGGCTCAGCACCGTGAGGCTGGCGAGGTTGCCCAGTTCGGGCGGAATCTCCCTCAACTCGTTCCAGTTGAGGTCCAGCCAAAACAGGTTTGCGAGGTCACCCAGTTCGGGCGGAATTTCCCTCAACTCGTTGATAGAGAGATCCAGCGATTCCAGGTTGGTGAGGTCGCCCAGCCAAGACGGTATCTCTCTCAACTCGTTGTCAGAGAGGTCCAGCCTATGCAGGTTGGTGAGGTTGCCTAGTTCGGGCGGAATCTCCCTCAACTCGTTGTAGGAGAGATCCAGCGATTCCAGGTTGGTGAGGTCGCCCAGCCAAGACGGTATCTCTCTCAACTCGTTGACAGAGAGCCCCAGATTAGACAGGTTGGCAAGGTTGCCCAGTTCGGGCGGTATCTCTCCGCTCAACTGGTTGCCGGTGAGCCCCAGATTAGACAGGTTGGCAAGGTTGCCCAGTTCGGGCGGTATCTCTCCGCTCAACTGGTTGCCGGTGAGCCCCAGATTAGACAGGTTGGCGAGGTTGCCCAGTTCGGGCGGTATCTCCCCGCTCAAATCGTTCAAAGTGAGGTCCAACGCTTCCAGGTTGGCGAGGTTGCCCAACTCTGCCGGTATCTCCCCGCTCAACTGGTTCCATCTGAGGTACAGCGCTTCCAGGTTTGCGAGGTCACCCAGTTCGGTGGGTATCTCCCCACTCAGTTGGTTGGATTCGAGGTACAGCGCAGTGACCCGTCCGTTGTCACCGGTGAAGACTCCGTGCCATTCCCAGAGGGGCGCGTCGCTCAGCCAGTTAGTGTTGTCCGCCCAGTTATCGCCGTCGGTGGCGCTGTAGAGGGCAGTCAGGGCGGCCAGGTCTCTTTCATCCGTGGGGGGCGTTGGAGTCGGCGCGACTGTTGCTGTCGGCACGGCTGTTGCCGGAGCAGCCGTAGCCGTCGACAGTGGCATGTCCGTGAGTTCGAGTTCTTCGCCGCAGGCGGCCAAGAGAAAAACGAGCGCCAGGGCCGCGGCAAGAATCCCGGTCAGCATGTTCAGTCGCATGGTCGTCTCCTCAAGCTTGTACTGTCGTCATTCCTCATAGGGCAATGGGCTCGCATTGAATCTCCGGTCTGCTGGCGCGCGCTCACTGGACGTGGGTGATGGTCAGCGTATACGCGCCGATCTGCGACCCCAGGAATCCGCCTCTCACCTCGACGTAATAGTCTCCTGATTCCTCGGCTTCCCATGCGATGACACTCCCTATAAGAACCCCTCCTTCATAGCGAGCCCACAGCTTCGTCTCTAGCACATCGCCGTCGGAGTTCAGTACTTCCAGATTCCGGGTGGGGCGCGTGCCCAGCGCAGCATCGAAGTGGTACGTCTCACCCGCCTCTGCGGTGAAGCGGAAGTAGTCTCGGTCGCCTGTCCAGCCAATGACTCCCTCCACGGGTTCTCCCAGGGACACGGCGGTGGCGCCGTCTATGGAGCTGCCGCGGTCGTCGACGAGCTCAGTGATTGTCAGCGTGTAGCTTCCCTCCCACACATCCGGCCCAAACCGGGTTCCGACCGCGATGTAGGAGTCGCCCGATGCCTGGGCCTCCCAGCCATTCCGGGGATCAGCTCGAACGAGCTGCCCGGGGCTGTCGGCATCAGGCACGTGCGCCTCCAGCCAGGCAGATTCCGCGTCTAACGTCGTGTCTACTTGATAGAAATGTCCCTCCTCTGCGGCGAAGCGGAAGAAGTCCATGTCGCCGTCATGGTCCAACACGCCATCCACGGCCACACCCACGGAGACGGAAGTGGCGCTTTCGAAGTCGTCGCCGTGGTCGTCAGCAGAGCTCTCCTCCGGCTCCGTCGTGTCCTGGTTTTCCCCAAACACATCTCCAAAGGAGTCGCACCCGGAGCCTTCCAGGAGCGCCAGAGTCTCCTCGGAAAGCCCAGCTGTGGCATCCTCCAGGGCCAGATTTGCTGTGCCGAAGTCCGGGCCAAAGAGCTCGCCAAGCTTCTCGTTGGCGAACTCCTCGATCTGCCGCTCCTGCTCCTCCTGGGTCTTGGTCTCATCGAATCCGATCTCAAAGACCGCCCCGAGAATCTCGACAAGAACGAGGATGTATTCCGTTGCGAACGAGTCATCGCCGGGGCGCGTCTTGGCATGGTCGCGGATGGCTTCGTTAACGCGCAGGTTGGCATCGTGGTAGGCCCGGAGCTCCTCGGGCGGACTCAGCCGGCCATAAGCGTCTACGAGGGCATCCATCGACTCTGCAAACTCTTCCCAGGTGATGTCTTCGTCCTCAGCGTCAAAGTTGACGTCAGCAAGGGCGTCCGATACTGAGACCTCCACCGCCTCGCATGCCTGCGCATAGGCAGCGACTCTCTCCGCCAATGGCAGCGGGGTTGGGGGGGGAGAAGGTGTGGGAACGGGCGTGGCCGTCGCTGTCGGAACCGGCGTGGTCGTGGGTGTCGGTGTAGCCGCAGCCGTCGGCATAGGCGTGGCTGTGGGTTCGGGGTCCTGGTCGCAGGCGGCCAGCAGAAGCGTGAGGGCCAAGGCTGCGGCAAGAATGACGGTCAGGATTTTCAGTCGCATGGTGATTGTTGTCCTCTCCGTTCTCATTTCGCCGTCTCCTTCCATCTGCTACTCAGCCCGTCCTGACTCCGCCCGGTCGTTTCCCCGGCGTCATCCCACTACGACGCGTTCTGAAAACGCTGAGCAACCGGCCTTGTTGCATGACTTGACGCGGTAACTGGTAGCTTCAAACATGCCCGACCATGAGTTTGGCGAGATGTCGTAATACCTCGTTCTTGGGGCGCTCACCTCTGCATCCAGTTTCTCGTTTCCACCTGTGCGGCCGGACTGGTACACCTCGTAATAGGTCGCTCCATCCACCGCTTCCCAAATGATTCTTGCATCATCGGTGGCGAGGACCACGTCAACCTTCTCTCCACGGATGTTGGGAGCGGGAGGGATATCGACGGGGCCGACGGCCTCCGTCAAGCCAGCCGCTTCTCCAGGTGGTGAACACTCGGTTTCGCTACATGTCCGTATCTCGTAGAAGTGCACGGTGCTTGGCTGAAGACCAACATCGCGATACACATCACCCACAGGAATCTCCATTGTGACTCCGTCAGTACCCGTTGGGTTTTCCGAGGTACTGCGGTGCAGCGCAAAGTGATGAATATCGTGGGTGACACTGGCACGCGCCTCCCCATGTAGCTGGGAACATCCGGCGTCGTTGCAGGCTGAGACCGCATAAGTGGATTGAAGCAAGGGCGGCTTCCATTGAATCGTCAGCGAGTCGGATGTTCTTCCCGTGACGCGGACGCTCCGGGGAGCATACGGAACCGGCTTGAAGTGCTCGTGAACAGTGTGGGTGGTTCCAGTCACGTTCTCAGCCAATAGAACCATGCACCCATAGGGCTCGAAGAGCAAAGTATCAGGCTGATAGACGTTGTAGTAGGCAAGTTCCGGCCCTGCGGAGGGGGTCCACCTCAGTCGCAACGTCGTCCCGTCCCTGGAAACGGCCAAGGTCGGTTCATGGGGGCTACCGTCAGCCGGACCGGGGTGGCCGCAGAAGGAGTCTGCGACATCCTGGGGTGCCGTAGGCATTGGCATGGCCGTGGGCATTGGCGTGGCGGTGGGCGCAGGCATGGGCGTCGGCGCCTCATAGGCTGTCGGCGTTGGTTCGGGCTCGCCGCCGCAGGCGGCCAGGAGAAGCGTGAGGGTCAGTGCCGCGGCAAGAATGACGGGCAGCATGGTCAGTCGCATGGTCGTCTCCGTGTAATCCTTCTATGCCGTAGGGTCAGTGCCCAGGCGAGGGCATCAGCATGCCGTTGAAACCCGGCTCCCATTGGAAGAGGTCACGGTTGTCTGCGCGGTGGACGAACACTCCGTCAAAGAGTCTTCTCAGTTCGGCGCTCGCTCCATGGGCGACCATGTAGTCGAAGAGGTCGTCGTCGAGCGAGTATGGCTCTCCGGGGTCATTCTTTAGGAAGGCTCGGAACTCCGACCTGAAATCCGCAAACGCCTGGCAGGAGTAGAGGTAGTTTGCCTGCTGCGTCTTCGACTGGGTCATGTTATTGCGGGAGTACTCGTACGCCTTCCTCTTGAGGTTGATACGCCCGATGAGCGCATCCTGTAGGTTTGGGCTGCCGGCAAACAGCGCGTGGTACTGCGATTCAGGGTCTGTCTCGCGGTGCTTCTCGATTGTCCAGTCGTCCCAGGTGTAACCACCGTTCACCATGTCCGAGGCTACGTAGTAACGGGCGTGCTGGCAGAAGTTCTCCAGGTCCGAGAACGACCCCTTTGTGCACGGGCCTCCCATGTCGATCACGCCGAGGGGCCGGCCGAGCGCTTGCGCCCAGGCCCTCAGCATGCCGTCCGCATCACGGTACGTGAGCTGCGCTCCAAACAGACGACCGCCGGGGCCTCCATGCCCGTTGTAAATCAGATGGTGGTCAGAGTCCGGGAATCGGTCCACCAGGTGAGCGGTGAAGCTGGCAAACGCATCCCTGATGAACCGACTTCTAGCGTCGGTCCAGGGTTCCGGCATGCCGTCGAAGCGCATGATGGCATAGCTTTCCCGGGCGGCGGTCAGCTGCTGGGGCGTGCCATCCCACCCGTATGGGTCGAAGCTGTTGTCGAACTCGTACAGATGAATCGACTTCGTCTCGTCCCATATCGCAACCTCGAAGAACTTGAGCGCATCACTCTCCCTCACGCGAACAGCAGTAGGCCAGCCGCCGCCGTGGCTGACGTACCCATGCCAATCCGGTGTGACCCGCACAACCCGAACTGCGACGTTGTGGGCAAAAGGGACCGGCTCGGCCGGCTGGGTCGCGGAGGGTCGCCAGAGTTCCGGCGTAGGCTGTGGCATTGGCGTGGGGGTAGGAATGGGTGAAGGCGTGACGATCGGTGTAGCTGTAGCCGTCGGCATTGACGTGGGGGGAGGAATGGGTGAGGGCGTGACGATCGGTGTAGCCGCAGCCGTCGGCATTGGCGTGGCTGTGGGTTCGGGGTCCTGATCACAGGCGGCCAAGAGAAACGCGAACAGCAGGCCTGCAGCAAGAGTTAAGGCCAGCAGGTTCAATCGCTTGGCAATGCTCTCCGTTCTCATTGCGCGGTGTCCTCTCATCTCTCGGCCTCGGCAACAGCCTTAAGAGCGGACTATACAACAGATTGCCGTATAATGAGTGTGTAAAACTTTCAACAAGACTTGTGATTCTATTTCATTGCCGTATAACAGACGGTACAATCGACACGACGCAGACCGATGGCACGCAGGCATGCAACGCCGTCACTGACTCAGATCAACGATCCCCTACACCCTGAGAAACCCTTATTCTTCTCAATGTCCGGCTATGTTCCGTGAAACCAGAGATCGATTACTTCTCCGGCGGTCTCGGCAAAGCCGGGAGAGGCATCCTCAACAAAGGCTTTTCGCATGTAGCACAGGCCCCTCGATTCCCATGTGCACTCCTCATGATGTTCGAAACTGATCATCTTGAGGTACAAACTTCCAAAGCCCCTCGTAAATTCCGTATCTCCCAGGCGGTTATACAATCCCGCGAATATACCCAATCCCATTGTGTAAGAGCATCCAGAACGATAGAGCGCCGAGGGCCCCAGACCGATGATGGTTCCGTCAAAGGTCTTCCTATCCAACTCTCCTATGGTGCTCACCAGAGTGCAGCCGGTGTTGCTGGGCGAGGTCGGGGCGGACATCAGATTAGCCGTAGCGTATGATTCCATAAATTCGGCGCCCCCTTCTATAATCCAATTGAATGGTGTGATATATCCCCCTGATTTTTCCGGCGTGCGTCCTCCCCAGCCGGAGGGCACGGACCAGTAATTGTGAGCAAGCTCATGCGCCAAGAGCCAACGTTCTTCCTCATAGCGGGTGCTCACCCTGATGGTTCCGCTGTCGTTAGTCCCAGGCGGCCCCCACAAATCACCGACGTTGTGCTCATCGAAGTTCCATATGGCTACTACATCTAAGGGATAGGGCACATCCATGAGACCCTCCTGTTGACGGACTAGTTCCTCCACTATGTCCATCGTGCGGGGTGCGTCAGGGGTGAGACGGACAACTATCAAGGTCGTTTCCCCAGCCAGGGGAAGTACTATCGTCCGTTCTTGCAGATACATCTGAGCGGGGTCAACCAGTCTATGCAGACTATCTATGTTCTTCGCGTTCGGCGCGTAGACAACGGTAGAGCATAGTCCCAGTACAAACCAGGCGTTCGTGTCTGAGATGCCTCCACTCAACAGGGGGTGAGCCAGAACCCGTCGCGCGTAGTCCTCGCCCATGATATGGCCGATAGAAACTAGACACTCTTCGACTGACAATGGGTCTCCGAAATCCAGTGGGTCATGCGTTTTGGGTGGCCGCACGGTTGAGGCCAACACAGCGGAGCAGTTGTTGGTCGTGTCCGACTCGCCGGATACGGGTTCTACACAAGCGCCATAGTAGTAGGCGCCCGGTGTGGACGGCGCATACGTGAGGGTTGACTCGGCGCTGCTGTCCGATGAATTCAGCTCGGAAACCCGGTCAGAGCCCACCTCGGTATCATCCGACGTGACAGTCGAGTCTGTGGACCGGTAATACCTCAGTGTCGTGGGGCTGGAAGGTCCTCCCCGGTTCCGCACTGTGGCGTTCAGCGTCAGGAATTGACCTGTCCGTGGACTGCTGTCGCTAATCGAGGCCAGGTCCATCACTAGATCGGGCGGGGGCGTGGGTGTAGCCGTGGCGGAGGTCGGGGTCGGTGATGGGGCGGGAGTTGGGGTGACGGTTGGAGTCAGGGTCACGGTCGAGGTCGGTGATGGCGCCGAAATCGGGGTGACGGTCGCAGTCGGTATGAACACGGGGGTCGGTGTCTGAATAGCAGGGACGGGAGAGGGCGTCACGGTCTGGGTTGGACTCGGAACAGGTGTGGAGGTGGACGGGTCAGCGCACGCCGCCAACAGGACGGCGATGACTGCAATCACGAGTAGTCTCATTGGTCTCATCTCCAATCGGTCTTGTCGTCACTATGACCAACCGCGACATAATGACGACAAGGAATCAGGAGGTAGCCATGACGAGTATCCCGCTGACCGACCACGAACGTTCGACGTGGAGAGACGAACTCTCTGCTCGTGCCATGCAAACACTTCTCGCGGTCAACGCCGGGCGAGACGCTTACCCCACAGAGATGACCCTAGAAGCAATCGCTAGGGTCTCCTATGAGTTGGCAGACATGATGCTTCGGGTGAGAGAGGACACGGGGTCTGAGTCAGAGGCGGAATGAGATGAGGAAGTGGACCGCGACCGGCGCCATCCTCGTTATCTCAGTCGCGGGTCTAGCGTGCTCTGAGTCCGAGTTGTCCTCGACCGCGACATTTCCGCCAGTTGTAGACTCCACTGCGGAGACCACAACCGAGTTCCTGCCGCCCATGTCATTGTCTCAATCCAATCAGGTCAAACGGTGGGCGGAACAATTCGTGCGTTCCAGTAGACATCCAGTAGGCTATCAAATCGCGGACGTGCTCATGGCCACGCCGGAGTTGGACGGTCGTGAACACCGCTTGTTAGAGAGTCTACAGGTTAGGTTGGCGAACGAGATTGGCGGAACGCTGACGATGGAACTGGGTGAGGTCGAGCAACTTGGCAGAGACAGGTACGCCGTAACGATGGTGATTGCAGGCACGATGCAGTTCGAGGACCTTAGCGTGAGCGCGGTCGATATGGCTGTGCCTCTACACTTCATCTTCGACGACAGTCAACAGGAGAACAGGGAATTCCGCCTGTTGGAGCATTGGGAAATCGACGCGGAGGCCACCACCGTCACAGTTCAGTATCCGCCGTTGCCGACCGAATACGCGCAGTGAACGGGCTCAACTATCTGAGATGGCCTGGAACCGAACGAGATGAATAAGCGGACGTGTGCTCTGTGCGAGGCGACCTTGTGGGTTGTCCTGGCCCTGACCCTGTGGCTGGTGTTCGTGGCGACCATCGCCAATCACAATCTCGTCGTGACCGTCACCCTGCTCGACATCTTCCTGATAGCCGTCGTCTCGATGTTGGCGTTGGGCAGAGCGTTCCAATTGTTAGTGACGGCGTTCATGCAGAGAGATAGCGGGGATGAGTGAACCGTTCAGCGATTCAGGATCCATGGCTCAACGAGCATCACGTCACGACGCGGTAAACTCCAATTGCCCGATTGTCTATACGTCCTTTTTTTGACTCTTGCTAACAGGCATGGTTCCAGCAGGCGTACATTGAATCAAGTTGGAGTGATACAGAATTCACGCCTATACCGCCCTGATAATCACGTCCGGCGTGTCGTTGGCGGGGGAGTTGACGAGCGTTGAAACGGGGTAGGCATCCATCATGTCCGGTGGATAGGGCGTGAGGAGACTTTGAAGCGCGGAGGCGTCCTCGTTCATGTGGTCTAGCCATGCAGACTCGTCTTGCGGTCTCAGGATGACCGGCATTCGATCATGGATAGGGCGCATGACATCGTTCGGCGTCGTAGTGATGATCGTGCAGGAATGGATCGTCTCGCCCTCGGGATTTGTCCAGCTCTCCCACAGTCCCGCGAATGCGAATGGCTCTCCCGTCTTTAGCAGGATTCGCATGGGCTGTCTCGCCTTGCCACGGCCCGTCCACTCATAGAATCCGTCGGCGAGTATGAGGCAGCGGCGGCGGCGCAGGGCCGTGCGGAACATCGGCCTTTCGCCAAGTGTTTCCGCCCGTGCGTTGATTGCCCGGTTGCCTATGGACATGTCCTTCGCCCATGAAGGAATCAGCCCCCATCGCATATTTTCCGCGACGTTTCGGCCGTCTTCCGGACGCACTGTCAGAACAAACTGCGTGGGCGCAATGTTGTAGCGGAGCGCATAGTCGGTGAGGGGATTCTCGAAGTCAAACCGCAGCTGCAGCTCGCTCAGGTCGCTGATCAGGCTGAATCGTCCGCACATGTTTCGCCCCTTACGGGCGATTATAGGCTCAGTGCCAGTCGTGGGCGTCCGGCATAGGGACATCGGTGTTGATGGCGCGAATCTCGGAGGCGATGATGTTCGTCGTTCCGTCCCAGCGGGACACGACACCGTGGACCATGATGACGCGGTTGCGGAGGGCGCGGCGCGACCGCGCAAAGACGTCCTTCCAGAGAATGAGCTGTACGTCGCCGCACTCATCTTCGATGGTCACGAATACGGTGCCATCTTTCCCGCGGGGGTGTTGGCGTGCGATGGGCCAACCGGCCACAAGCACCTCCCGCTCGTCGGGCATGTCGTACACGTCTGAGGTGCGGAGGACGCTGCCGCTCAGGGTAGGCCGCACGAACTCCATGACGTGGCCGCGTGGGTAGATTCCCATGACGCGGTACTCACCCACCATCTTTTCATACCCGGAAAAATCCTTAAGTTGAGGGACGGCGTGGTCGCTGGCCGCGGCGAGGGTCCGCTGGCCGCTCCTGAGCGGACGGTTGGCAAGGCCGATGTTCCACAAGGCTTGCCTGCGGTTGGATGCGATGTCATCGAATGCCCCCGCCATGACGAGCGACGCGGCGGCCCGCGGTTTGATGCCCGTTCTGCTCACAAGGTCAGCGGGGCTGCCGTATCGGCCTCGCGCTTCTCGCTCCTGCACGATGGCACGCGCCGCCGCTTCGCCAACGTCCTTGATGAGACCGAGGCCAAGCCGCACTGCGCCATCCTCCGGCACGCACAGGATCTGGCTATGGTTCACGGAGGGATTGAGGAACGGAACACCGAAACGCCGAGCATCCTGCTTGAGGGTCTCCATCGGATAGAAACCCATCGGCTGGTTGTTGATGAGAGTGACGAAGAACTCCAGCGGGTGGTAGCGCTTGAGCCACGCGGCCTGATAGGCGGTGATGGCGAAGGCGTGGCTGTGGCTCTCCGGAAACATATAGTGGCCATTGACCTTGCCGAAGATTTTTTCGGCGATGTCGTCCGGCACGCCATTGCGTCGTGCTCCCTCCAAGAACCGCTGCCAGTGCATGGCGATCAGGGCGGAATTATTGGAACGACCAAAGGCGCGGCGAATCTCGTCCGCCTCTGCCGTCGTCACGCCGGCAACGTCCGCAAGCAACTGCACCACCTGCTCCTGCCAGACGATGATGCCGTAGCCCCGTTCCAGCGCGCGCTTCTCCAGCGGGTGGTCGTAATCCCATGCGACACCATGACGGTAGCGCTCCACGAACTGGCTCACGGAACTGCCCTGCACTCCCACGCCCGGGCGGATAAGCGCGACCTGATAGGCGAGGTCGAGCAGGTTGCGCGAGCGGAGACGCTGCGCCATCTTGAGTTGCGCCGGTGACTGGAGCAGGAAAACACCCTTGGCGCGCCCCTCGTTGATCATGTCGTAGACGTTATTGTCGTCCGGCTCCACACGGCTGAGGTCGGGGCGGCTTCCCGTCCGTTGCTCGATAAGGTCAAGCGCCTGCTCCAACTGATCGAGGACGGGCAGCGAGAGCAGATCGATCTTGGCGACGTTGGCATCGGCAATCGTGTCCTTGTTCCAGTCGATGATGTAGCGGCCCTCGATTGCGCCCTCGCGTATGGGCGTCATCTCCGAGATGGGTGAGCTGCTGAGGATCATGCCGCCGACGTGCTGACCGAGGCTGCGGGGAGCCTCCATGAGCTGAGGGGCGAGTTCGATCAGTTCCCGCCAGCCCTGCGATTCAACACGGTCCTTGTACGCGGGCAGGCGCAGCATCTCCTCGCGCAGGTCATCCGCGTGGCGCGAATGCAACTGCTTGGAAAGGAGGGTGAGGTCCTCTTTCGGGAGCCCGAGCGCCTTGCCGATGTCCTGGATGATGCCCTTGACGGAGTACGTGCTGATTGCGCCGGTGAGCGCCGCGTAATCGGGGCCGTACCGCTGATGAACGCGGGTGATGAGTTCATCACGCAGGCCGCGCGGGAAATCAAGGTCGATGTCCGGCAGCATGGACATGTCCTCGGAGATGAACCGCTCCAGCGTCAGATCCCATTTGATCGGGTCGATGTGGCTGATGCCGATGAGGTAGCCAACCAACAGTGCGACGGATGAGCCGCGTCCCCTGCCCGGCGGCCTTTCCTCTAACGGAATCTCCGGTGGCGTCAGCCCACGCTCCTCCATGATCTGCTGCGCCAACAGAACGATGTCGCGGTACAGCAGCAGGAACCCGGCGATGCCATGCCGCTTGATGAGCCTGAACTCCTCGTCAAGCCGGTCCTGCACACGCTGGGAGATGCCGCCGTAGCGACGCATGGCTGCCTCAAAGCACAGACGCCGCAGGTAGCTGTCCGTGGTGTAGCCCGCTGGCACGTCGGGCTCCGGCAGCTCGTAGTTGATGCTGTCGGCCAGGTTGAAGTCGCACTGCTCGGCGATGCGGCGCGGCGCGTCGACGATTCCCGGGTACTCCCTCTCGAAGAGCCGCGCCATCGCGTCATGGTGTTTCAGGTGGAAGTGGTGGTTGGGGCGGATGTGTGGGAGAGCCTGGTCGATGGTGGTGTTGTGCTTGGCGGCGACGAGCGCGTGCTGGAGACGGTACCGCTCCGGCGCGTGGTAGTGAACGTCGTTGGTGGGAACAAGACACACACCCGCGTCTCCGGCGAGACGGGCAAGCTCGCGATTCCGCGCCGTGTCACCGCGAATCAGATTCTGCTGCAGCTCCACAAAGACGGAGTCCTGCCCGAACCAGTCCATGTAGTCGCGGAGGAGTTTCCGAGCATCATCATGCCGCCCGGTCAGCGCAAGGCGTGATAACTGCCCGTCACGCCCCCCGGCGATGAGGATCACGTCCTCCGAGTGGTCCGCCAGGTGGACGGGGTCAAGGCTCGGCTCGCGACGGTCAACGGAATTGGCCAGCGTGAACAGGCGTGAGATGTTGGCGTACCCCCGCTTCGACTTTGCGAGGAGGGTGATGCGAGAGCCGTCACAGAGGGTCAGTTCACCACCGGTGATCGGCTTGACCTCAAGACTTCTCGCAAGCCGCGCGAATTCCAGCGCGCCGCAGAGATTCGTATCCGTCAGCGCGAGTGCGTCGTAGCCGTATTCCTTCGCCTGCGCCAGCAGCTCATGGACATGCGACGCTCCTTCACCAAAGGAATAAAAACTCTTGGCGTGCAGTTCAACGTATGGAGATGTCATGGAGTTTTACAGCTTTAGGGCACGTGCTGATACCAGCAGTCGTCGCGCCGGTCCCGGAACAGGATCAGCTCGCGCCCATCCTCGCGGCTGACGCGGTAGTAGGTCCGGGTGAGCGGCTGTGGCAGCCACCAGAGGTCGAAGCTCCATCGATCTTCGATACTCGCGATCTTGTGCCATTTCTTGCCCAGTTGCACGGCCAGCGGCTGACGATTCGGGCCCTCCCGCACGGCCAGCGCAGTCGGAGTGGCGAGGGCCGTCGCGTCATCGCCTGTGGAGGAATCGAGAGGGACGCGGAGGGCGCGCATCTCCGGCGCGGGGTGCCACGGCGCGACATCGAGAATCTGGTAGAGCGCGTTGCTGCCCTTGAGGTGGGCACGCAGTCCCCTGCCCGCCTCCAACAACCGCTCATGCCGGTCACGCCGATGGTCACGCAGCAGACCCATCTGCATCCCCGTGTCGCCACTGAGATCGCTCAGCGTCACGCTGACCTCCTCGACGGGCGCGAGCGGGTGGTCCTGCTCCATCTGTGGCGTGATGATCTCAGACGCGCGTTCCGATGTACCGGCGGGCTGCTTGAACCTCAACGCCCGCTCCCATGCAGGGGCGTTGAGCAGAAGGCAATGCAAGGTGACAGCTCCGGCGTAGCGTCCGCGCATCCGTGGCACGGCATACGCGCGTTTAAGGAGGGTATCCACAGTGACGTTGACGAGTTGCAGGGAGCTTGAGGCGAACGGGAGTGACATACGTTCCGAGACGGATTCCTCATAGGCGAGCGGCATGAGGGGGCTGCCGTCGATGCCCTGGGCAAGGCTCCATGCCGCACTGCCCTCCGCCCCGAATTGATCTACGAGCGCGGCCTCTGACATCGCCGCCACGTCTCCCAACGTGCGTAAACCGAATCGACGGAAGCCCAAGCGGGTCTCCGCCTTTATCGGCAGCAGCTCAACGGAGCGTGGGGACAGGAATTCCGCTGCATCCGGCGGAAGAGCAGTCACGTCCAATGGTGCGCTGACGGTGGCGGCGACAAACGCGGGGAACTTGCCGTCGCCGATGCCGATCCGTGCCTGCATGTAATCCGGGACTGCCTCATGCAGCGTGGCAACAAGCGCGTCCTCGCCGCCGTACATCTCATCCAGCCCGGACACCCGCACATACGCCGTCCCGAGTTCCGCCTCCTCAACCTGGTCGCTGACCTCTTGCAGGACGGTGAGCACCTGCCGAAACACGCTGCGATACGTTGGCTCGTCCGCCTCAAGAATCAGCGTGTCAGCCTGCTGCGAGAGCGCCTGTTCCGGCGTCATGCCGATGCTGATCCGGGCGGCGGCGGGCGAATGGTCAACGACGATGGGTTTCTTCTGCCCACGCGCGACGATCACGGCGGGCCGGTCTGCCAAATCCGGCCGTCGTCGCATCTCGATCTTCGCCCTCAGATGCGTGATGAGCACACAGGCAACCCGCATCATTTCCCCCACCGTTTGATTGGTAAGGAGCAGAGTAAAAGAACGTGTGTTCTTGTGTCAAGGAGCCTGCTCGGCGAGATGGTCTGCTAACTGCTGTCAAACAGGCGTCACACCGTTGCAAGGAATCCAAGGTGATCAGCCCGTGAGCGCCACTCGGTACTTGTCTCAGAGCACGCCATTCTTTAGGCTATTTGAATCAGTACGTTTGTTCTGTTTTGTTCTTGGGCGCAAGCCTCAATACCGACGAACCGAAAGGAGGCGCCGCGATGCGACACACAGAGCTCGGCGAAGGTCACGAACTGACACCGGAACAACAAGAGATCGTCGACGATGGCCTCCGGATCCTGGCTCGCATGATTGCTCGACGTTTCATCCATGATTCGACTGCCGCAGATGGCGATGTCACCGAGTCGCCTGATGTGGAAAGCCAGATCGGAGCAGGAGATGGAGGCGACAAGTGAGTTCCCAGGTCAGCCACAACAAGCGAGTGCGCATCAAGATCACTGCCGTCTATGAACAGCTTGATCGGCTCCACATGTCCCAGAGCGACCTTGCTCGCAAAGCGGGCCTGACGACCGGTTATGTTTCTCAGGTCATCAGCGGCAAGCGCACTCCCTCCCCCGCCGTCAGGCAGAGAATTCAGGACGCACTTGGTTTCAACGATTTCGATGAACTCTTTGAACTGGAGGTGCCACATGACACGTAGGGCCGAACCACCGGCAGACCTGATTGTCGCCGACCCGGGGATTCCCGACGACTTTCGCAGGCGACTGGAACTCTTCAAGGAGGGCACGGGGCTGACATGGGAGGGCTTCGCCCGATGCGTAGGAGTTGCCGAGAGGCAAGTGCAGCGTTGGCGCCGTGGATCCGAACCGAGCGGAGGAAGCATGTTGGGGCTGCTGAAAGTGGCAGCCAAGAGGAAGGGGGGGCTTGGCCTCTTTCTCGGTGAACTGGTGTCGGATGAACAGGGCAAAGCTGCCGCTGGCAATTCTGTTTCTCAGTCTGGTCGTTCCAGCCGCGCTGTCCCCGTGTCGCAGATGCCACTTCCAACCGGTAGGCGCGCGGAGAAAGTGGGGTGACCTCAATGAAATCGAACCTTCAGCAGACGGAATCTCAGCCCGATTTCCCTACGCGATTCCGAAGTTTCAAGAAATTGACGGGGCTGTCGACGCGGCAGATAGCAAAACGGATCGATGCCCCGGTCGACATTCTCAAGAATTGGGAGCGGGGCGGATTGCCCCGCGGTATCATCCTGCTCAGATTGATGGTTCTCGCCAACCGCACGCCGGATGGGATGGACACCCTGTTCCCTCTGCTGGCCGCTGATATCCGCGAGCTTGATGCCCGGCGATAGCACGATGCCTCGCCCATACCAGCCGGACCTCTCTTCGCCCGCCACGTTTCCTGACGATTTCAAGGATCGCCTTGTTCGATTCAAAGAGACGTCAGGCCTGTCCTGGAAATCCCTGGCCAAGCAACTCGGCGTGAAGCCGCATCGCCTCCGGGAGTGGCGACGGGGCGTCACTCCCAGCACGATACATCTCATCAAACTACTCGGTCTGGCGGAGCGACTGGGGCTGGGAGAGGCGTTGGTAGGAGTGACCAGCGGCTTCGGAAATGAGACAGATATGGAGCACAAGTCTGCCGAAATCAAGTGCTCTCGTTGAACTGAAATGTTCCTGGCCAACCCTAAATTCCGGAAGGGTTATACGACCGCGAAAATCTGTCTCAGATGCTCAAGGCTCTCAATAAACTCAGGTATTTCGCACTGTAGGTATAGTGCAGCAGTGTCGTCGCTGATTAGCCCACTCGCATAACTTTCTGCCACTAGTCCCGCAAACAGACCTCGTCGCTGGATGGCAGTGTTCTTGAGTGGGAAGTAATCTACGGTGAAGTCTTCTGCGCTACGCCACTCGTACGATGGGCGCATCGAAATAGGAACTTGGGGCAGTTCGTACTGACCATAGTGTGCGTTGTAAACGTGATTTCGAGCCGCAGTCCAGCTTAGTCCAAAATCTGTCATCACTCGGCCAATAGAATCACTCATGATAGTTCCATTGCTGGATTCCAATTGAGTTAGTGTGCGGATCGAGTCGATGGGTGCCAAAAAGGCAATCGCAAATGCATTTGATCGCTGCTCAACAGTGTCTGCGAACTGATACCCGCTGCTCTCGACGTTGGCGGCGCCATCCTGGTATGTGTCGATCCGGACAGGCTTCAGTTCCTCGACCCCGTCAAAGAGAAGATGTCCTAGTTCATGCGCCAGAGTAGCCCGTCGCACCCAAACATTCGTATTCTCACCCCGAACGTTAAGAACAATGCCTCGCGCCTCAGAATCATCCTCGTCTCTGGTCACCACAGTCGCGCCGGACACATTATTGGGAAGCTCCGCTTGAATGACTGGTATTCCTAGCCGATGCTCTGCCAACTCCTTGAGCGACCGGATTGGACCATCTCCTAGCTCCAAGATTTGCCTTGCGTGCTCCGCGAGAGAGTACCCTTTCCGCCAAGCCGGAATCAGATCCGAGCCGTAGTCTGAATCGGAATCAAAGTCATCTTTCGCACTAGTCATACCTAGCCAAGACCTTAGCCTCAACTGAGTTCGGATAACCGAGGCTGCCTCCGAAAAGATCATGGCTGTCCTCTGACTCAAGGGGCGCCCTTCTAGTTCTTTGTCTTTGAGGAGAGTTTTCAGCCGATAAGCCACATCACTACTTCGCCGTGTAGACTCCCGGGTTGCAACCAGTCGTTCATCAAGGCCTAAGGTAAATGCACAGCGTTCGAGCATCCTGACATCCAAGTCTCGCGAGCCTGCTTCAATCGCCTTGACAGTCTCTTTGTCGACTCCGCTTTGCATCGTCAACGTTTGAAGATCGACACCTAACGCACTCCTCGCCTCTTTCACTGTCGCTCCAGGGGACCAACTGGAATCTTGCAGGATTGCCGAACCAAAGTCTGCAGCTTCCCTTATTGCATTGAGCCCGAATGCTTCGTATGCTTCCCACGCTGACATTCTGTGGCCAGTGGCGCCTGAAGAATGGTCAAAGAAAGCCAACTGGCCAGCACTTCTAACAAATTGTGTCTTTGAAGCCTTGACAGCCTCAATGTCTGTGAGAGTTTCCGGCACATCGCCTAGTATTCTTGCCAGCATTGTCACAGTTTACCTCAGAATTCTCTCTGCGCTGCCTGACTGTTCGTTCCAGCCAAGTGAACTAACGTCGTAGTTGAAGGCTTCAAAGACTTCACAGGCATCTTGGAGCTGGTACGAGTCTCTTGGAGGGTAGCGCCCAGAGCCCCCAGAGACGAATATCCTATGCCCTGTACTGAACCAGAGTTCACCTCCAACAAAAGCGGGGGAACCTCCTGTGAGGTTTGTATGTTTGGGCAGGTGTCCATCAAGGTAGCCCAGAGGACTCTCCACTATGTGGGGAATGCCCGAATTGTCAATGATCCAGAGGTATCTGTTGTGACCGTCCCCTTGCCCGGTAGGGGGTGCTCCAAATACTACATCTTTCGCGGGGGCTGGACCAAGTAGTCTCATACCGTTCGCGGAAGACACTTGTCTAGTCTCCCATTCTCCTTCCGGTGGACGCATTGGGCCGCGAGGCTCATATCGGCTCCGGAAATCATCAAGCGATTGCAGCGGCGTCCTCCCCCACCTAATCTGTCCAGACTCATAGTTACCTTATCGGTGCCTAACTGCGTTGGTCAACGAAGAGATCCGTTATGGTACCAGCAGGCAAAGTACCTTGGGGCGCGACGCGAATCGGCACTCCAGCAGTTCGCTCCAAGTCTCGCCGACCAACTCTACTGAAGTTCGCTGCCGTAGCTTCATCCTCCACCACGATAAGTACCTCAGGTCTGACTCCATGGTCATCGCGGGGGCGATCTGTGGAGTAGTAACGTAGATACGGGGCCAAGCGCTCACGCATGGTGCTTGGGCGGACGGCACGACGTTCCCATTCCAAGAAGAATGCCTTGACCTCCCTGCCCCGTCGCATCATGACGAATGCATCAGGGTTGATAGCACGCACGGATCCCTGATAGTTGAAATACCTTGAAGCTCTGTGCGGTGGATCCAGTTGCACAACCTCCCAACCGTCACCGTGTGCCCACTCAACCGTGTCCGCAAGGAATCGATGTACCGCATCTGTGTGTTCGCTGTTCCTCAGTAGTTGCCTCGCTCGTCTTCCGGAGACGTTCTCCCAGTCATACGGCAGTTCCGGATGGACGGGCATGACACTCCACCGCTGGCGGACCGCACCGACAGATGACCGATCCCGGCGAGCCAGCACACCGAGGCCAACATCGCTTAGCGCGACGCGCCGACCATCAAGGCTGATGTGCCGAACAAGCTTGGCTGTCTTGAGTCGCCCCATGATCTCCGAGAGACGCGATGGTGAGATTCCCAAGAGTCGCCTCAGGGGTGTGTACTTGATTCCCGGCCAATCACCGACCAAATCCAGCGCCCGCTTGTCGGTCTGATAAAGGGCGGCCGGTAGATGACGCGGATGAAGCTGATCCAAATGCTTGCCGACATCCAGCTCTGCTGGAGGGTCCACCTTCGTCAGGGGCGACTCGACAGGAAGAGAGCCGAGACTGAAGGACTGTCGAAGTGCGGCGTCAATGTCGATCTTCGTCTTGCCGCCCGGCATCTGCCAGATGCGGTCATCCGGCCCCGCAAAGAGCACGTCCGACTCAACACTCACAAACGTGGGGACACGTTCCGTGAACATCATGCGCCGGGTGTGGCGTCGTCGAATTTCGTCCTGCGAGAGCACGAGGAGACCGCCAGGCATAGGCCCATCGCGCAAGCGGCCCAGCCTCTTGGCGAACGGACTGCGGTCGTTCATCTGCCCCTGTCGGATGATGCCTATCGTCCGTCCATCGCCCAATGTGATTGACGCATCCAGTCCGGCCGCCCGATACCACTTCATACGCGTCGGTGGAAACCAATCCGCAATCAGTACTGCGACGCGGTAGATGGCCGCCAGAGCATCCAATCGCTCCATGAGCAGATTCTGCCATTGTGCTGAAACCGGATACGCACGAAGGACGGCCTCGACGGGCTTATACGTCAGCCTCGCCAGTTCCTCAACACCCCCGGAAGTCACGTAGCAGCGTTCGGTCCGCGATATCAGCTCGGTCGCATGGGGGACCGCGCCAACCAACCCGGAGTTCCTCAGCCTGTCCATCGCCCTGTAGGCCTCGGAGTTTGACCATCCGGTCATGGGCGAGAGTTCGCTCCGGCCCAAGAACGGCGTTTCAGCGAGTTGCCTGAGGATGTCCGCCGATGTTCCTGTCAATTTCATGTCACGTCCTCCAGGTCGTTCAGTTTGTCGTTCTCCTGGCCTTCCTTCTGCCTCGCTCGGCGATCCGCCTGTCGATCCCTGCGGGCCTGTCCCGTCTCCGAGTCGACGTCTTCCTGTGCCAACTCCTGCGATTGCTGGTCAGCCTGGCTGCGGCCACCGGCTTCTCTCTGCAGCTCTTCCACGAGCCGTTCGAGGTTGGCGTCGTTGCCAGCAATGGCCTCTTTCGGTGTCGTGTAAGCCGCCGCAGCAGCACGGATACGATCGGCAACGCTTCTATCCCCGGCCTCCGGCTTGCGCACCTCCATCGAGAACGCCGGAAGTCGTTCCTTTCCGACCGTCGCTCGCACATAGCAGTGGTGTACGGGCAGCGCCATCACGTCTTCAATGGACACGCGATCCGAGCCGAGTTCGACCATTAGCTGGCGTGCATCGTCCCCAGCGATTTGGAACACAACCAGACAGCCGATGTTCGCCATCAGGCTGTAGCGCATCGTCGGCGAGAGACTGTCGAGTTTGGACAGGCTCTGTGTGGCGAGTATGAAATTGGCCCCGAACTTGCCCAGCTCGGACAGCATGGATTCGTAGTCAACACCGGGCATGGTCTGCATCTCGTCGACGACGACCAGGACGCCGCGGCGTTCCTCCAGCGGACGCTCGCCCTGCTCACGGATCACCGCGTCCACGAGATTCATCATCGATGCCCCGACGAGGGCCGCCACATCGCGGCCAGCATTCGCCTGGTCTGTCGATATAAACAGGATGCCGCCGTCCAGAATCGTCTGACGTACGTCGATGGTCGAGCGGGATTGCCCGAGTATCGAACTGGCCTTTGCCGACGTCGCATAGTAGGAAAGCCTCGTCTGCACCGGAGCCATCGCCTCCGATTGATACTGTCGATGCCAGCTACGAAAGTCGCGCGCCCACCAGCGGAGTAGCGGGACATCCTTGATTTCACTGATCACTTTGCCGCGGAACGGGTTGGGGTCCGGGGCGAGCAGATTGAGTCCGTCCACGAGGGTGTACTGCTCATCCGGGTCCCGATTCTTGTTCGCCTCGTGGAGCGTCTTCACCATCTGCTCAAGGATCGACTGCATGCGGGGGCCCCATTGGTCCCAGAGCCCCTTCGCGATTCGCACCACCGAATCGGCGGTGCGGTCGCGGTCGGTGAAGATTCGCGTGTCCAGTACGTTGATGCCCGGAGCACCACGCGAGTCCGAGAGATCGATCAGCTTCACCTGGTCGATCAGCGATTCCGGTACCTGTTCAAGAAGTTCGTCGACGAGGTCAGCATGGGGATCAATGACCACGATGGCATCCCTGTTGCGTCCCGCCGCCTTCTCCGCCATCTGATGTGAGATGACGTGGCGCATCAACGTAGATTTGCCCATGCGTGTGCGGGCCACATAGAGGTGGTGTCGGTGCAACAGATCGTTCGGGAAGTGGATGGCCTCGGCCTCCTCGGTCGTCTGTCTGCCGACAAGTGCGCCCTCGGTCAGACCATCGCCATAGGGAAGGAGGACCTTCGCTCCTGCACGGTCCACCTGCGGCGCTTCATCCTTCGAACCGAGCGGATGCCACAGGCTGGCCACCTCGCGGACGCCAAGCACGTTCCGCTTCGAGAAAATGCCGCTCCCAAGCTTCAGGCTGAACTCCTCCGGTGCGAGCCGAAGCTTGCCGGCGCTGAACTTGGCTCCAACAGGGTTGTCGTAGTGGCGGTACGCCGTTGCCACCTGCGTGAGGATTTCCGCTGCACGACGTCTGCCGTCCTTCTCCGGGACGATTGCGACGAGTTGGATCTCAGCCTGGAACGCCGTGCGCGATACCTTTTCCAAGACTATTTGCGTGTTGGGGATACGCGGCTTCTCGCGCTTGAAACGCGCCCAAACGATTGCGGCTGTGAGCGCCCCGAGTACAGACCCACCGGCGAGGGCAATCGCCTTGAGGACATCTCCGTCCTGCCAATACTGCCATGTCCGCAGGGCGACGAATGCGCCCGCTGCCAGCAGCATGAGCCGAATGATCTCTCCGTGGTTCACCTGCCCTTCTTGAGGCGCGGCTCGCGGTACGAAGCGAGGTTTCTCCGCCTCCACCTGATAGGCCTCCGACCAACCGGGACCCATTGACCTGAGGACGAGGCGGGCAACGACCCTGTCCTGTGGTCTGACTGCAGACAAGGCTCCGACGAGGGCGAGCATCGGGTCGGAGCCTTCGTCGAGCAGATCGTCATCCCTGAACACACGCAGAGGCACATACTCCGGGCCATTCACTTTGAGGGTTGCCATCCATGCTTCTTCATCCTCACCAAGGAGCAGAGGATCGTCTTCGCCTTCGATGGCGCTCACCCGTGCCTGCGGGTAGTGAACTCCCACCTGCCCGCGAACCATCTGCGAGTCAATGCAGCGCACGAGAAGTCGCACCCCCTCGGCATTACCCGCCAGCTCAAGCGAGAAGGGCTCTGGAACGGCGATCGATTGGAGCATGTTCTCAACGCCGAGCATGGTGCGCTCTCCCTTACGCGGCGGGGTGATGGACAGCAGTACGGGCTCGTCTTTCTTATTTGATCCGAAAAGCCTCTTCATTGGAGAAAACGGGTTCATATAGTGCCTCCTCTCTGTTCTTCGGCGGCGATTTTGCTGCGGCCGGGCCGCCACTCGATCACATCTGCCTCTTCCTTCGTCGCCTCGATGCGGATTGGGAAACGGCCGCCGCGTGCGAGCAGAAGTCCGTCTCCGCGCGGGCAGGAAATCAGCCAGTTCTGCAGGTCCTCAGGTAGGTCGAATGAGTCGCCCACTGTGCGGATGGCCGCCGCATCCTGCTGGAGCAGGAGCTTGAAGGCGGCATTCTGGAGCAGCGCCCGACCGGAATGGCCGGTGATGGCACGGGACGTGTCCTCCGACAACAGGTCCTGAACGTCCTGTGTGATGAACTGCAGGCCGAGCCGGTGCTTGCGAGCACGCTTCGCCATGCTGACCATGAAGGCAGCCCCTTCAGGGTGCTGCATGATCGACCACACCTCATCGACTACCAATAGACGCGGCTTCGGATTCTGGGCTGCCGCAGTCCACACCGTTTCCGTGCAGACCATCGCGGCGGCGGGGCGCAGTTCGGGCTCCAAGAGACGCAGATCGAACACGGTGACGGGAGCCTCGTTGGTCAGGAGGTCGTCGCCCTCGTCCGTCAGGAGATGCCGGAGGCTTCCTGTCGAGAACGGCCGCAGCAACTTGTCCAGCACGCCGTCTCCGTGCTCCTTCAAATACTCGTAGAAGTCCCTGAAGCCTGTCCGTTCGCGCGGTTCCATGTAATAGGCGGCCAGGGCGTGATCGAGGGCCGCTCGTCTCTCCGCGCCCAGCGGCTCGCCAATCATCACCTCGATCAGCCGTCGGAGACTGCCGATGCGAAGCAGAAGTTCCTCGCTGTCGGAACGATCGATGACGAACGGGTTCATGCCCTGACCGGGGACGCCGGGCGACAACACTCGGCCTCCCGCGGCCCGCGCCATGTCCGCATACTCCCCCTCGGGATCGATCACGTAGGCGGTCACTCCCCGGCAGATGCCGCGCAGCACGCCGAGCTTCGTGGCGAACGACTTGCCGCTCCCGGAGCGCGCAAGGACGGCGGTGTTCGCGTTCAGGTGCGTGCCGTCGAACGGGTCATAGACAATGGGCGACGACGACCGCAGATCGAGGCCATAGAGCGTGCCGCTGCGGGTGTCGAAGTCCGGCGGCGAGAAGGGAAACAGTCGTGCCAGCGAGGACGTGTCCAGCGTCCGCCACACCCCAACGGCGTTCAATCCAATGGGGAGAGCAGACAAAAGGCCATCGCGCTGCCGGTAGGCCAGCGTATCGAGCTTGCCGAGCGTCGAGGCGAAGTGCGCCCGCACGCCCTGCGTCATCTCCTTGAGTTCGGTGGCATCATGGGCGTGGAGTGTGATGGATAGCGACGAGTGGAAGAGTCGCTCCCTGCCGCGCTGGACGTCGTCGCGTAGACGGCGGACGTCCTCCAGCGCTATTTCGGCCTCCGGCGACATAGTTTTGCCACGGCGGAGTGAGAGGGATTTCGCCGACTCGAACCGCACCTTCTGCCATTCGAGTGTCCGTGACGCCTGGTCGGCAGGAATCGGATCGAGGTGAATCGACACATCCATACGAGCACCTGACGCCATCAATGCCTGCAGGAATCCAGGGATCAGGGCACGGGGCCATTTGCCCAGGTGCAGAGATCGGGTGAGCGTGTCCCCGATACGAATCTCTTTCTGCCGGATCTCGACTTCAAGAGGCTCGTCATCGACAACATCCCTCGGCGATCCGCCGGAGGCAGACGCTACAACAAGCATCCTCAACTGACGGCCCGTCACCGACTTCACGGCCAATCCGGAACGGATCATCAGGCCACGCAGATCGTCGATGCGTCCGAACTCGCAGACTGCGTAGAAGCGCCGGTCGACCACACCCTCACGGGTCTCAAGGTCGGAGAGAAGGCCGCGAAGTGAGGCGGCGGCGGCGGCGGTCTGCGGCGGCAGATTGTCGGGCTGTTCACTGGTCAACTGCGCTCTCAGACGGCTGAGTTCTGGCGAGTGCTGCCGAATCAACAGCTGCACCGGGAAGTCCATCGCGTTCAGCGCGCCTGTGAACGAGCCCAACCTGGCCTCGTCCAGCTCCAGGCCGAGGGCCTCCAAAATCCCAATCTTCACGCCGTCCATCCGAACGGGCCCGTCCTCATCGACGTGAGAAAGCATGAAGAAAGTGGCGAGTGAGCTCGCCTCATCCTCATCACCCGGGTTCGGCTTCCTGGTCACCTTCAGTTTTAGGAGGTGCTTCAATTTGGTCTTCCCTTTCGTGTCATGGGATTGGAACGATGCCGGAAATAAGGACGCGGCTGACAATCTTGGCCGAGAGGACGAGCACCAGGCCGCCGAGTGCGAGAAAGACGGCGGCCCGCGCCCGGCCCGTCTCTCTGTCCTCGGCGCCCTCCGCCATGAGGACGAAGCCTGCCCAGACAACCGCGAATACCGCCAGACCCGCCGCCGCATACACCATTCCCGTCAAGACTTGGTCGAAGGCGTCAAGCATCGACCGTTGCTCAGGTGTGATTGCTCCCAAAGAAAGCAGGCCGTAGGCGGCGATGAGGCTGAGCGTGATGCACCGTCTTACCACGGCCACTTCCAGCCAACCCGTTCGAAGAGGTCTTCAAGCACATCACTGCTCTCTCGTACCTGTTCCGCCGCCTTCGGTGTTGGCTCCGGCTCCGGGAACTTCAGCACCTGATGCGGCGCGTCCATCCACAGGCTTGCGGTGATTTCAAGAGCTTCGTCGCGCGTTCGGATGGCCGGATCACGATTCATGATCTCGGCCGTAACGTAAGGGACGTACGTCACCGGAACGCTCGTGGTTCGCTCAATTGTCGTGGCCGGAATGGACAAACGAGCGGAGATCCTGTGGCGCTCCTCCGTCCCGTCCTCGCAGAGAATAGTCACGGTTTCGGATACATCTCTGCTGATTCCTGGGCGTTGGACGGAGACAATATGAGCTTGTCTCACTGTCTGTTGAGGAACACTCTTCATCTCGACCAGCGGCGGCATGGGAACGCGCAGCGATCCGCGCATGTCCACTTCAATAGAGATGCTGTCAGTACCTGTGTCTGGATTGACCGGCAGACTGAAGGACGTGTCGCCGTCGACAACGAGTGGTACATCGGCTCGTGGGCTACCGGGTCCCACGGAGACCCGGCCGGCGATTTGCGTGACCTCAGCTTCGCTCTCCATCCGGACCTGGACGGTCTCCGTACCGGATACGGTTTTCACCTCAAGCGTTTCCATGACCTGTTGCTCGCAGTCGGTTGAGACTGTTCCGCTCACTGTGGTCCGCGATAGGGTGAGGGACGTAACTTCGGCGTCACATAGCTCTCCGTCCGTGACTGGCAGCGGATAGGGGAGCTGGTCGGCGGTAAGACTGAGAGCCCCAGCGTGGCCCTGTGCATCGACCCACGAGAAGGTGAACGACGGGTTATCGCCGTCAAGTGGCAGATTGAATGAAGCACTCTCTCCTTCATCGAGGGACGCCAATCCCGTGAAGCGAAGTGCACCTCCGCCATCGCCGCCGTATGCGCGAGCCCGCAGGTTGATGTCCGTTGCAGCCCGCACTGTGGAGTTCATCTCCTCGTGGGTGACCGTAATCTCTTCGATGTAAACACGCCTGCCGGGCACTGGCGGGGGCAACTCCAGATCGATCTCCAAGAAACGGTGACCGCCCCCGTCGTCCTCGCCCTGCGCCACGACCGACTGCGGGAGGGCGATGGCGAGCGCCATGAGCGCCATCATCCCAACTGCTGCCCACCGGCGGCGACCAAAGGGCAGTCTCCCCGTCCGCTTGTCCTTCTTGGATCGCCTCAGTCCCTTTCCCTTGCCCCGGTTCGAGGAGTTGGGTTGGCCGTTGGAACCATCTCCGTTCCGGCGGTCACGCCTGTTGCCGAGTCTTCGAATCCGGCGGCGACCCTTCTCCAACATCTTGTCCAACAATCCCGGATCGGCTTCCACGGTCATCACCGGGGCAGGCCGCAAGAGGTGCCCCGCCTGACCCTCGAATCGGCGCGGCCCCAGCCAGTACTTCAGCAGGTCTGCAGCCACCAGAGGCAGGCGCCGCCCGCCGATCTGCCCCACTGCGGCGGCCACGCCGATGACGCCGACCACCAAGGCAAGGCCGATGCGCAGCCCTGTCGGGCCAGGCGCGTAGTTGAAGACGCCATAACCCACGGCGGCCACCGCGATCAGCGACACGACCTGCGGGAATGTCAGCCACAGCAGGACTCTATCCTCGGCCTGCACATGCGTCGGTACTTCGTGTTCTCTCATCTTTGCCTCCTCTGCATGTCGGGCTATCCGGTGGGAGTCGGAGTTGGCGTCCCGGGATCGGGAAGGTCGATGTCAACCGCCGGGTTCACCACGGCGTTCATGACCACGTCGACGATGCCGAAGGCCACCATAGCCAGCACGATGCCCGCGACGGCGGTCATCATCGCGCTCTTACCGCGCTCCATCTGGCTCGGGGCCCCGCTCGCCGTCAGGTACTGATAGGCGCCGAAGATGAAGTACGCGACTCCTACCACGCCGACCAGGCCGAGCATGATGCCCACAAGGTTCGAAATTGTCTGCGTCAACTGTTCCATTGGTTTCCTCCGCTTCGCTTCTTCTCCGCTCAGTGCCTTGTTCCACGTCATGTGCCCACATCGCCTCTTCTGGGTTGCGGGCGCATTGGTCGACTTCGTTCGCATTTCGGTCGATTACTCATCGGTGCTCCTGAAGGTCCCTCCCTCGATGGATGACGCTCCACTCGCCGCCGAGCGGATGCTGCTGCCCAGCGCTGCGACACCGCCCCCGACCGCGACCGCCCCGGCTGCCATGCCTGCAGGGCCTCCCGCCCCACCGGCGATGAGGCCAATGGCACGGCTGGATCGGACGATGGAGCTCGGCAGCGACATTCCGAAATAGAGGGTTCTCAGCCACGCGTCGAATGTCCCGCCATTGCCCAGCAAGGAAGGGATGCGACCCGCCATGTAGATGAAGGCCATTGACAACAACAGCTTCCAGATCAGGTCCTGTACCGCCTCGAACGCCGCGATGGCCGCGAACTGGTTCAGAAATCCGAAGCCCAGCGCAATGGCGATGAGCTGCACCGCCTGCTGGAAGACGGTCAGCATGAACGTCCTCAACCATTGCCTGCCCCACCCCGCCGTATGCGGCAGGATCCAAAGACCCAACGCTATGGGGGCGAGCGTCAGCAGGATGTCGATGAGCGCTATTCGCAGGATCATCTGCACAAGGACGTACAACACGAAGAAGGCGTAGAGCATGTACAGCACCGCCATGAGCAGGCCCATCCCAACGCTGCCCGCGTTGACCGCCTGCAGGAGTGTGTCGAGCCCGGACCGGATGAAGTCTCCCCCGGTCACACCCAACTCCGCCGCGATGAAGCCGGAGACTGCATCGGCCACGTCGATCACCAATGCGCACCACCAGAGCGAGCTTGCCGCACCGACGAGGCCGAGCACGAGCCTCGGAACCATCTCCCGCCAACCAGCGCGGCCTCCACCGACGTGTTCCTGCACGATCAGGCTCAGCCCGATCCAACCGAGAATCACGACGAGTGCACCGGATGTGACTGCCCATACGACGCGCCACGCCTGCCCAACGAGTGGGTGAAGGTAGGTCAGTTCCGGCGGAGTGCCGGTCAGGATGTCACTCATACAGCGTTAACTCCTACCGGCACTCCGCCGCGTCCACGCCCGTCGCCCTTTCGACGACGCCGCAGAGCGCGCCGTGAACGCCCTCGATGATCCACCCCGCCACCGCCCGCGCCCATCGGTCCGGGCTCAGCGCGCCGAGCACGCGATCCCAGAGCGAGTCCGACTGATAGACGGGAATCACGGCATGGAACGTATGCACGTCCGCATTAACTGCCTGTCGAGTCAGCAGCGCGAGCACGTATGGCTTGTCGGGGTCGAGTTCGGGTTGCTCGTCAAGCACCGGGTAGTCAAATGTGTACTCCCAGCCATCGCGGTGACGGCGTTCCCCACCCCGCACCTGGTACACGGCACTGATCCATGAGCCGTCGTCGGCGTCTCGGATGCCGTAATGCAGCAGCGGAATCTGTCGATTGAAGATTGGACGGGCCGTCAGACTACCGTCGTCGTCCCGCTCGACAATCTCGTCCGGATCGCTCGCCATCTCTGTATCAGCGGGCGGGGCTTGAGCGGCGGCGAATGTCACAGCCGAGAGCGCCGCCAGAACAGCGATCGACGCCAGCAGGCACAGCCGCATCCAGCGAAAATATCGACTCCGAAATCCGTTTGTCACAGACGCCTCCTTGTCGCTCGCTCGAATCGCATGGAATCGAGTGTGCGGAGGCGGTAATCGTCAGGTAATGGCCTGAAGGGGGAGGCTCGTCAACGAGCCCCTCCCTCCAGGACATGGTGCGCACCTTCCGGCTGGGGCACTCTGGGGAGGCTGAACCCGAATTTGGCCTCGTGCAGTCCGGGGGCTGTACAGGGATTAAGGGTTGTGTACATCGATGATTGAAGTGGTGTTTAGCGCGTCGTGATGCGGGAAACGGGATATTGCAGCTAACCACAGCAAGAATCTACGGTTCGGGGCTGAGTCCCACCCCTGATCGAGCACTGTGTATCTGTTCAGTTGAGATTTCTTGATCGGTTCTGGGCGCCCACCTATTGAGTCGTCAGCTTGGCGAGATTCAAATGACTGAATTCTCTGGAGGTGAGGGATGAGAGACGAGAATCTGATGCATTCGGGAACGGGTGGGGACGAAGAGAGTGAGGACAGGGTTCTTTTCGCTCTCTTCGATCGGATTGTGAGGGAACACGGGGCGGTCGAGGCTGCGAAAATACTGGGTATCAGTTATCCCTCGGTCGCTAAGGTCAGGGACACCCGGCAGCTCACTCCCCATATCACCAACGCGTTGGAGGTGTTCATGCTCTCTGAGGCCAATCCGGTGATCCACAGGCTCGTCACACAGGTTGATGTGCTGCAGAGCCATATCGAGAGTCTCAGGGCGCAGGACAAGGAATTGGCGACGGCTGTCGAGACAATGAAGACGGAGGCGAATGCGTCTCAAGAGGTGTTGGTCAAGATGGTGCAGTCGACAGAGCGGAAGGTGGAGAAGCTGAGCACGTCTGAGAGAGAGGCGGCCAGGTCTGCGGGGCGAACTGTGGACGGTAAGAAGACAGAGTCCTCCAAGCATGCCAGCAAGGAGGAACCTCCGAAGAAGACCACGTGGTTCCCGCGGCGCACATACCCCGAGCTCGTGACCAAGGAGCCGGCGGAGGACGACGAGTACGCGTACAAGGAGGCGTTGCCGGCTGTTCAGGAGTGGCGTGAGCTGACGAAGGGTCACCCGGTCAAAGGGAAGACGCTGTCGTGGATGAAGAGGCAGGAGCGCATGCTGGAGGTGGAGCAGCGGCTGATCGACGAGTTCCAATTAACGTTGCCGCCTGATAGACGCCCCCTGACCAAGGAATGGCGGAAGAAGCAGCTCCGGTGGCATGACGAGGACCTGAGGAGCATCCGCGGGCGCATCGTCCGAAGGCTGATGCTCCGGTGGGTCCGACGGATCCTGACCCTCGGCCTGTGGAGGAAATGAGGCTCGGCAAGCGATCGTGAAACGGGCGGACTACGACGGCAAGAATCTCGGGCCGGCACGCCCAAAACCTCTTGCCTCCCGAACGATTCGTGTGAAGAATGGCTGAGTTGTCAGGCTTTTCCAGAGTTTCGTGCCTCAGAAACCTGGAGGGTTGTTCCCGACCCTGACCGTCCGAAGGGATTGAGCTTAGTTCTCCCCAAGGGCGCGTCGAACGGAACAATCGCCCCCCCCGCGGCGAGAGAGTCAGTGCCGGGTCGAGACCTCGTTTCCCCGTCACCGGCTCACAGACACGGGACCATCGCTCCCCGGGGCGAGAGGCGGATCACGGTTGCGAGTACTCTCTCGACCGAGCCATCTCGAACTGCGGGAATTGACGGACGGGTTGCCGAGCGCGGCCTGATCCCTTCATGCAACAGCCGGAGCGCCTCTTGCGGTTCGGCTGATTCACCGTGCCCGCCAAGACGACCTTGATCGTAGCTAATCGGGCTCTCAAACATCGCCGGTCTACGGTTTTAGCCGAGGCCGGCGTTTCCATTTCGGGCGGCAGCGTCGATATACCCATCTGGGTTGACGTCTTCGACTGCGTCCCTTGAACCCTTCTTCAACCCGCGCGCCGGCCTGGCATTCGGCCGTCGGAGGGTTTTGGCATTCCCCGATTGACCGCACTTGGCCTGCGCCCGGATGCCGGCGTGGGCCGCAATGCACGAAGGAGGCGCACATGCGCATCGCATTGATTCCTCTGAAGGCGCTGAGGTTGCTGATTCGTCACCGGTGCCTTCTCCTGATCGCCGCCGTGGCGGCGCTCTTCATCCTGCCGTTCGCACTGTTGCGGGACCCGGAGATCTGCATCCTCAACGCAATCGGGTTGGCCTACGTCCTGTTCCAGTTCAGGAGGTTCGCGCTGGGCTGGGCAATCGGCAAGGCGGCGGGGGCGGCACAGCGGCGGGCGGCGGAACGAACACTCAGAAACGAGGAGAAGGAAGGAGCAAGCAAATGACGACGACAACGGCAACTGAGTTCATCGATGAGAGGCCGATGGCGCCGCTGGAGCCACTGGTGGACAGGGTGATGGCGGCCATCTTCGGAAGCCGCAGCGCCGGGACGGAACGCCTCAGCACCGGCAAGGCTGTGCATGAGGCCAGGCGGCTGAGGCGCGAGGGCAAGCTCGACGCCGCGCTGGCGACGCTGTCGGAGGTCGACTCCAACTGCGCGGCGTTGGAACAGACGCGGTGGCTCTACTCCGAGTGGATGGAGTTGATACGGCGGCGCTTCGGACGGAGGCGGGTGTTCATCTACTCGCAGGGTGAGGGCCGCGCCGCCGCCCTCGAACAGGTCGCGAGCGGCGACCTCGAAGTCGTCGCCGTGCTGGGCATGAAGTGGCGACCGGGCAAGATCGTCTCGCGGCGGTCGCTACGCGGCCTGCGGCCACTGAATGGTGCGGCGGCATGACCGCCGCCAGGTCGCGCCTCGACATCACGGATGTCAAGGCGCGGAATCCGCTCGGTTCGGTCGTGGAGGCCGCCGGCGTGAAGCTCATGGGAACGGGCCGTGTCCGGCAGGCCAGATGCCCGTTCCATGACGAGTCGGAGGGCAGCTTCACCGTGTACTCCGATTCGCAGCGGTGGTACTGCTTCGGCTGCGGCGAGGGCGGGGACGTGATCGACTTCGTCCAGCGGACTCAATCGGTACCGCTCGCCGAGGCGCTGCGGATCCTGGGCGCCGCCGAGCCGCGTCTCGGCGGCATAGCGCCATCCACCCCACCGGTGGATACGGAGAGCAGCGTCGAGATCAGAAACCGGGCCCTGCTCACGTCGGCGACGCGGTTCTACGCGGGGCAGTTGAGGCGACACGCGATCGCGCTGGAATACCTCTCACGGAGGGGAATCGCCGCCGCAACGGCCCTGCGGCTTGGCCTCGGCTATGCGACCGGAGCGGGGCTCCGCGAGGCCTTAGCCTCCGACGGCTTCGGCCATGAGGCGACCGCCTCGTCGGGCTTGTTCACGGAACACGGCGCGGAACGGTTTGCCGGGATGATCGTCATCCCCGACGTGGCCGACGGTCGCGTCGGTTGGTTAGGCGGTCGCGCCATCGCTCGGGGTACGAAGCCGCGCTTCCAGGCACTGCCCGGGCCGAAGCCCGTCCTCGGTCTCAGCCGACTGCCCTACAACCTCGACTGGGTTGTGGTCACCGAAGGCGTCTTCGACTGGCTCACACTGACCCAGTGGGGCATCCCCGCGTGCGCCGCGCTGGGGACGCAGGGCATCGAACGCATCGCCCAAGCCGTCGCGCGGTACCCGCGCGTGTTCGTCGCATTCGATGAAGACGATGCGGGACACGCCGCCGCCGAACGTCTCACCGCCCTGCTCGGTCGGCGTTCGGCGGTTGTCCGGCCGCCCGGCGACACGCTCGATGTCGCCGAGTTGGCTGAGCTCGCCAACGGTCAGGCGCGGTTCATCGCCCAGTTGCGCCACGCCGCACTGGCCGCCCGCGCCTGATCCCACCCCAATCGCCTCCTAGAGGAGGCTCATTCACCCAAATCAAGACGGGGCCGAGCCTCGCGAACGGGCCGCGCTTTGGCCCGCCATCCAGTAGGGAATGAAAGGAACAGGAAGATGTTCAACAGAACAAGCAACGGACATAGCAAGGAATCGAAGGCCGTCGTTCCGGCGGTCGTTACCCAGGATGACCTGCTGTGGAGCAGCATGTCGCCCGCCGTCATCAGCGAGCTGGACACGCCCATCGATCCCGCACTTGTGTCCCAGCGCAAGGGGCGCGGCGGCAAGAAATTCTCGTACATCGAGGGGCACACAGTCATCGACGAGGCCAACCGCGTCTTCGGCTACGGCGGCTGGGGCTACGACGTCGTTGGCGACGTGACTCTCCGCGAGATCGACAACGTCGATAAGGAGACGGGCGAGGTCCGGCGCATCCGCGCCTACGCCGCGACCGTGCGGGTGACCGTGCCCGGAGCTCAACCGCGTTCCGACATCGGCTTCCACGCCGTCGTCGAGGACAACGCCGACGGGCATGAGACGGCAATCAAGGGAGCGGTCACCGACGGCCTCAAGCGAGCGCTGCGCACCTTCGGCGCGCGGTTCGGGAACGCCCTCTACGGCGAACCGCAGACGGGCATCGTCGAGGTGACGAAGGAACCGTCGAACAGGCCGGAGGTCGTGCGGCAGAGCCTCTGCATCCGCCTGTTCGAACTCGGCAAGGCACAGGGCTTCGACGCCGAGCAGGTGGAGGCCGCGATCAAAGGGCGAACGGGCAGAGCCATCACGCAGGTCAGCATCGATGAGCTGACCGACCTGGTCGCGGCGGCGGAGAAGAAGGTCGGCGAGCTGGAGAAGCAGGTGGAGCCGCCGCCCGCCGCCTAGACTCACGTTCCCCAGAAGCATGGCGGGGCCGTCCCGAATCGGGGCCGCCCCGCCGCTTCCTTTGACGATAGCTGTAGTGACCCGTGACCAGAGAGAGGAGCTCTGCAATGTACATCGCTGAACCCATCGGAATTAGGCCCTTCCGTTGCCGCTACTGCGACGGCCTTCTCCCACTCAACACCTACTCCATCGCTATGCACGTTTCGGCGTGCCGCGATGGTCATTCTCCTGAGTGCATTACCCCGCTTCCCCATCGGTGGGAAGACGCCGACGAATGCGTAAGTATGTGGAATGACCGCGGCGAGGATGCACAGTGCGACCAGTGCGAAAACGTCGGCATCGAGGAGTGCATCGACTTCACGTGCTCAAACATCCTTTGCACTGAGTGCTTCATTGAACACGGCGGAATCTGCTACGCGTGCCGCTGAAAGGAAGGAGACGCCATGACCCAACAGACACGCTTACGCCCTCGGAGCCTGAGCGGCCTGACGACGGTGCTCACCACCGCACGCGGCAACCTCTACCTGACGGTTTCGGTAGACGACGCCGGGCAGCCCTTCGAGGTCTTCGGACAGTTCGGCAAGGCAGGGGCCTTCGAGAAGGGAGTGACCGAGGTGGCCTGCCGCCTCGTGTCGCTGCATCTGCGACGGGGCACACCTGTTGCCGAAATCGTCGAACAATGCGAGGGCATCCAGGAGATGCAGCCCTGGCCGAACGAACTGCCGGACGGTTCGAACGGCTGGGTGTTCGGCATCGCCGACGCCATCGCCCACGTCCTGCGGCCGTTCGTGAACAGCAAGGACGACGAACTGCAACAAATCGCCTAGCCCACCGTACATTCCCTACAGGAGAATGCCGATGACAACCACAGCTCACAAGCAAGTTACCGACACGGCGGACCCGTACTCGCGGCCCGCCGCGCAGTTCACGGAGGACGGCGTGCTGGAGATCCGCGCGTCGGCGGCGGGGGATTGCCGCCGCGCCCTCTGGTACGCCGCTACTGGTCACCCCGTCACGAACCCGCCGACCGACGAGTCACGCACGATCATGGAGGCGGGAACCGCTCTTGAACCCGTCGTCCTCCGGGCGATGGAGCGTGCGGGATGGGAGATTCACTCCGCCGACCGCGACAACCCGGCACGGGTATCCGTCATTATCGGCCCCACCCTGCGGGTGACCGGACATCCGGACGCCACGGGCGTCATGCCCATCTTCGGGGGCGAGGCGGTCATCGAGGTCAAGACCCGCAACCCCGACGCCTTCAAGCGATGGCAGGTGCTCGGCGCGGAACGCTCCCATCCGAACGCCGTCGCGCAGGCGGCCATCTACACCCTCGGAACCTACGGAGAGATGCGCGATGCCGTGATCGCCTGCATGGACACGGGGGCGCGCACGTGGGACTACGAGGGCATTCCCGCCGAAAGGCTTGAGAAGGCTCTAAGGGATGCCTCCGTGCGGCTGGCGCAGCTCGCCGCCCATCACACGCTGGTCGGGCCCGATCCCGACGCGCTTCCCGACCGCGACTTCACAGCCGAGTCGTGGCAGTGCCGAGGCTGCCCATTCCTGGCGGAGTGCCAGCCGGAGGCGGCGGAGACAACCGACATTGAAGAAGAAGAGCGCGAAGTTGAGGAGGTGAACGACGACAAGGCAAGGCAGGCGGTCGCGGACTACCTGTCGGCACAGGACGCGGTGCGCGGGCCGGAGCGGGCCAAGCGTGCAGCGCTCACCACGCTCAAGGCGTGGATGACGGGCCGGGATTCCGGAAAGGCGGAGATCGACGGTCACACCGTCAGCCTCGTGCAGTCGCGGCGATACGCCGTCGACCACAGGAAGCTCAACGCCCTTCTCGATCCCGAAACCCGTGCAGAGATCGTCACGGAGCAGACCTACGAGTACGTCCGCGTCAGCTAGCCGCCCTCACAGAGAGGGCGCACGACGGGGTCGTTCCCAGCAAAGGGGAACGACCCCGTTCTTCCTTAGAGGAGGCGCTTCAAGCGCCGCAAGACATCGCATCACACTGCGAGAAGGAGTTGAAGAATGTCACGCACGATCAATCGCGTCGAACTGCTGGGTCGCGTGGGCGCCGAGCCCGAGGTGCGCTACACGCCAAACGGGACCGCCGTCACGCAACTCAGGGTGGCCACCGACCGCAACCGCCAGAACGGCGAGACTGAGGCCGACTGGCACACCGTCACGACCTGGGACAAGCTGGCCGAGGCAGTGAACCAGTACGTCCGGGCGGGCCAGCGGATCTACGTCGCCGGTCGCCTCGCCCAGAACAGCTACGAGGCAAAGGACGGGACGCGCCGCTACACCACCGAGATCTACGCCGCCGAGGTGGTGTTCCTCGACGGGGGCAACGGTAACGGTTCCAACCACGACAACGCCGAGTTCGACGAGGACAATTCGCCGTTCTAGGCTCGCCGCACAAGTGACGCCTACCCAACACTACGGGCGCACCACGGGGCCGACTCCCTCAATCGGGAGCGGCCCCGCCTTCCTTTAATCGACGCACGGCGTCACATGGAGAAATCACCGATGCCTCGAAACAAGAATTCGGAGCCGGTCGAGCTCATTGACGCGCTTCGCGCCAACCTCCAACTCCTCGGTGAACTCGCCGTCCGCTATGAGGTCAGCACGAACGCCAAGCCAAAGGTGGAGCGCACGGATTCCATCTCCTGCTCCGGCGACGTGTTCGCCATTCTGCGGGACGAGGTGGCCGAGCTCGCCCAGGAACAATTCCACGTCCTTCTGCTCGACACCCGCAACCACCTCGTCGGAAGGCGCGTCATCTACCAGGGCACGGTCAACGAGTGTCTCGTCCGGCCCGCCGAGGTGCTCAGGCCCGCCGTCGAGGAAGGGGTTCCGAACCTGATCGTCGTTCACAACCACCCCTCGCGTGACCCCACGCCCAGCCCGCAGGACATCCAGGCGACCGGGGATCTCCAGCGCGCGTGCAAGCTGCTGGGAGTCAAGCTCCTCGATCACATCGTCATCGGCGGCGACCGCCACGTCAGCATCAAGGACCTCGGCCACATCGACGACTGAGGCATCACGCGGGCAACAGTCCCGCGCTCGATTCTCCCTTCACTACAGGAAGGACAGGTCAATGACTGTTCAGACGGAAATGATCGACGCCGAATCGCTCTACACGGTGAACGCCGGCGGCTTCTCGGCAACGGCGGACGCCTTCGCCCGCGACCCGCAGGACGGCACGCTCTGGTTCCTGTCGATGGTCGGATCGCAGACGGCTCTGAAGGCGATCTGGGCCTCCATGCTCAAACAGCCGCCCGAACCCGCCCACCTCATTCGCGGCGTGGACGGCATGGCGATGTCCGGCGGCTACCAGCGATGCGCGATCCCACACTCCACCATCGGCACGTGGACGACGAAGATCCAGCGCCTCCCGTCCTCGGGCGGTTGGCACGCACTGGTCTTCACTCGGATGGCCGAGTACGCCTTCGAGCGCGACGACTTCCTCCTGCTCGCAGAGTCGGAGGACGCCGCACCCGCTCTCCACCATCGATTTCTGGATCGGCGCAGTCCGCTGCCACTCCACCGCGCCTGGGCCGATTGGCTCTGGAAGCGCGGTGAGCGGCGCAAGGAGATCGTCAAGCTCGATTCACAGGGCATCGTCGCCTACCGGTGTTCCCCCGATTCGGAGGCGCTCCGCGAGGACCTCTCGATGGCCGTCGGCATGGGCGCAATCACTCTCCCGAACGAGGGGCAAGGCGATGGATAAGACACTCAGGAAGGCGCGCCGCGCCAATGCCAAGCGCCGCCAGAAGAATGTCAACGCCTGGCGGCGCTTCGCGCTCGACGGCGGCGTCTGCCCCTACTGCGGTCACGACGGCGCTTCACACCTGACCGTCGCAATCCAGCCCCACTTCTACCAGCCCGCCACGCCGCAGGAGGGACAGGATTCGCACGTCACGCTCTACACACATCGGATAAGTCCTGATCGAGTCATCCTCGTGCGGCGCATCACCGTCGCCCGTGACGCTGACATCGTCACCGCTTACTGCAAGACCTGCGCCACACACCTCCGCACCAGTCAGGCGCTCTGCTTCCAGCAGACCCACGGCGTCGGCGAGGTCATCGGCATCAACGACACACACGCGAACTAGAACGGAAAAGAAAGGAGGAGAACATGCGACTCGCAGGCCAGGCCAAGGGCGGGTTTTACCCAACGCCGGACAGGGTGGTGAACATGATCGCCACCCTGATGCGTCCGCCCTACGGCCACATCAATGCCGCCAAGGCAACCATTCGCGCCCTCGATCCCTGCTGCGGCGCGGGCGATGCCCTCGGACGGCTCACCGACCGGCTCAGGGAGGCCGGCAACACGGCAATCGACACCTACGGCGTCGAACTCCACAAGGACCGCGCCGAGGAAGCCGCCGAACGGCTCGACCACGTGCTCGCGTCGGACGCATTCCAGACATCCATCGCCAACGGCGCGTTCGGGCTGCTGTTCCTGAACCCTCCGTATGACTGGGAGAATGACGACAACAAGCGCGTCGAGCACGCCTTCCTCACCCACTGCACACGCTACCTGGTCGACGGCGGCGTGCTCGTCTTCATCGTGCCGCGGCAGCGTCTGACCGTCTCGGCGCGGTTCCTGTCGACGCACTACACCCGAGTCCGTTGCTGGGCGTTTCCGGAACCCGAGCGGGAGGTCTTCGACCAAGTCGTCGTGATGGCCATCCGTCGTCCCGAGCCCAGCCCCGACGGATACACGGAGGCGCAGATCAGGGAATGGGCCGAGAACGAGCCGGAAACGCTCCGACAGTCTCAATACGCCGTTTTCACGCCGCCCGTGACGGCGGCGGGAGACATCCTCTTCACGCGGCGGACGGTTGACCCGGTCGAGGCTGCGGCTGAGGCGAGGCGCTCCGGTTTGTGGACGAACCCGCAGATCACGGACGCGCTCTGGCCCGCCAAGGAGGACCGAACCCGGCCGCTCATGCCGCTCAGGCGCGGACACATGGCCATGCTCGTGGCCGCGGGATTCCTGGACAATCTCCAGCTCGAAACCGACGGGCAGCGCATCCTCGTCAAGGGCCGGACGTCAAAGGAGATGGTCCTCGTCGAAGATACGCCGGAGAAGGAGGTCTACCGAGAGAGGCTGAAGACGACCGTCGTCGCCCTCAGCCTCGATGACGGCGACATCACGGACATCGCCGCCTAGTGAGTCTTCCCGAGAGGCGTTTACCTCTTGGGAGGATTGTTGTCGCGACCGGGGCCCGAAGGCTTACCGGGCTTCTGGCTCGGCAACCCCCCGGGTCCTTTGCCACCCTTTGCGAAAGGTACTGTAACGACCAATTCTTCACCCTTTCTGCCGGGAGATTTTGATGGATTCCGGCGAATGCAATCCTACCACATCCACGGCTGACAACACCTGAACTGCCGCCGTGGTAGACCGCTACACGGGGCCCCGTCACTCTCCCCCCACCGGGTGACGGGGCCTCGCCAACTCAACATAGCACCAATAGGAAAGGAAGGACGCCCATGAATCTCGGTGAGTTCATCGACACGTACAAGGACGCCATCGCCCAGCGCGTCATCGAGTCTTACCCACCTCTCTACAGGCCATCGGATGTCGGCTCCGTCCCACTGCCTCCCCTGCTCCGCACACCGTTGGGCGCGCAGGCCGACGCCATCCGCGGTGCGGCGCTCTCTCTCCGCGCCAATCTCGGCACCGCAGTCGTCGGCGAGATGGGCACGGGGAAGACGTTCATCGCGACGGCCGCTGCCCATGCGGCGGGATTCCAACGCATCCTCGTGCTCGCGCCGCCCCATCTCACAGTCAAGTGGAAGCGCGAGATCGAGCAGACCATCCCCGGCGCGAGGGCCGTCATCGTCAGTTCCATCACAGACCTGGACGCCCTCCAGCGTGCGGTCACCCTCGGCCCACTCTTCGCCGTCATGTCCCGCGAACGCGCCAAGCTCTCCTACCGATGGCAGGCTGCGGTCGTAAACCGGTGGGCGGTCGCGGGCGGACGGCTGATGCGGTTGGAAGAAACGGGCGAGCCGTTCCGCGTTCCCACGTGCCCCGACTGTGCGAGCCAGATCGTGGACGCGGACGGCGTGCCCCTCTCGGTGCAGGAACTCTCCCGACGCAAGCGGTCATGTCCCGCGTGCCGCGGCGCGCTGTGGCAGGCGGACAACTCGGGCCCTCGCCGCTACCCGCTCGCCGAATACGTCAAGAACCACATGCACGGGTTCTTCGACCTGCTGATCGGAGACGAGGTTCACGAGTACAAGGGAAGGGGTTCGGCGCAGGGCATCGCAGCCGGCGTGCTCGCGGACGCCTGCGGGCGGTCGCTCACACTCACTGGCACCCTGCTCGGCGGCTATTCCTCCACGCTCTTCCATCTCCTGTACCGGTTCAGCCCGGCGATTCGGACCGAGTTCGGGCGATCCGAGGAGGGTCGGTGGATCAACCGCTACGGTTTCGTCGAGCACTCCATCGGTAAGGACGACGACACGTCGTTGGAGGACGGCCGAAACAGCCGTCGCCGCAAGTACCGCAAGACCATTAAGGAGCGGCCCGGACTCGCTCCATCCGCGCTGTTCCACCTGATCGGCAACAGTGTTTTCCTGCGGCTGTCCGACGTGGCATCGGGTTTGCCCGACTACGAGGAGCAGGTCATGTTGACCGCGATGGACAGCGACGCAGACGCGACGGGCCTCTCGCAGAAGTCCGCATACGAGAAGTTGTTCGAGACGCTGCGACACGCGATGGTCAAGGCGTTGGCGGACGGTTCGCGGCGGCTCCTCTCCATCTACCTGCAGTCGCTCCTCGCCTACCCTGACGGCTGCACACGGGGCGAGACGGTCTTCGATCCCGATTCTGGCGAACCGCTCATCCAGGTTCCGCCATTGTCGGAGGATCGCGTCTACCCGAAGGAGAAGGCGCTGCTGGACCTCGTCGCGGCGGAACGCATGGCGGGACGGCGTGTCCTTGTCTACGCGACACACACGGGCACGCGGGACATCACCGGCCGCATGGACGACATGCTCACACGGCACGGCTTCAAGGTGGCCGTGATGAAGGCGGATGCGGTCGCCCCGGAGCGCCGCGAGGCATGGGTCGCGGACAAGGTCAAGCAGGGCGTGGACGTCATCATCTGCCACCCGCGCCTCGTCCAAACCGGCCTCGACCTCGTGGACTTCCCGACCATCGTCTGGTACGAGACGGACTACTCGGTGTACACGATGCGGCAGGCGTCCAGGCGCTCCTGGCGGATCGGCCAGACCAGACCCGTGAAGGTCATCTTCATGTCCTACCGGAATACCCTGCAGGCCGACGCGCTCAAGCTAGTTGCCAGGAAACTGCAATCGTCGCTGGCAGTCGAGGGCGAGTTGCCCGAGGACGGCCTCGCGGCCTACGGAGACGATGGCGACGACCTGATGCTCGCCCTGGCACGCAAGCTGGTCAACGGCGATGAGGACGACGACGCGGACACGGTCGAAGCCGCATTCACCCAGGCTCGCGCCGCCGAAACGGAGTCAGAGTCCCTCCTCGTGGACGATGGCTGGAAGGCCGTCGAGGTCGAGCCGGCGTTCATCGAGGTCAACGGACACCACGCCAACGGAAACGACCACACGCCCACTGCGGTCAACGGCAACGGTCACCACGAAGACGGTGAACCGGAGCCTCAGCAGTCGCTGTTCTCCTGGGCCGAGTTCCTGGACGAGGAGCCGGTGACGCCCAAGCGCCGCAGCGGCAAGGCCCAGCCTGCAAGCCTCTCGATGTTCGAGTGGGCGATGGAGCAGGAGCGGGAGAAGGAGACGGTCGGCGCGGGGCGCTAGATCGCCGCACACAGGGGGAGGACGCCCGCAACCGGGTGTCCTCCCCCTTACCAACGGTGTCCCAAATGTGACGCCGCAGACACGGCAGCGGAAGCAACTAGAACACAGATAAGGAAGGAGAAAGACCATGGCACGCATCTTTGTCTACGACGACAGGGAGTTCCCCGACCCGGATCCGGAGATGACCGTCGACCAGGTCAAGGCGACTCTGGCCGACTTCTACGGGGAGATTGCCAACGCCTCAGTCAAGGAGACCAAGCGCGGCGAGGACACCGTCTACGAGTTCCAGCGGCGGGTGGGCACCAAGGGCGCTTTGATCCCTACGCCGAGTTAAAGGAGGGAACCCGATGGACAATCGCACTTTCGCGGGTCTTCTGGCGGCGACCCCGCCGGTGAACCTGAAGATCATCGAGCTCACGGCGGAGCTCACACGGCCCGACGGCTCCCTTGACCTGGACGCCGCGGCCGCACGACAGAAGGACATCGAGACGGCCTGCGCCCAGGCGCAGGACTACGGCTCCACGACGGGGCGGCTGAAGGAGGCGCTGCGGTGGCAACTGCGGCCCCGGCGCTCCTGAGCGGCCTTACGGAACTGCTCCTGCGGCGTCCGCCGTCGCTGCTGGGGCTCGTCACCATCGTCGGTTACGCCGATGACTACGCATGGTTCACGGGGCTTGTGTCCCACCTCTTACCCGATGAGGCGGAGACGATTCTCTCGGCCCCCGACGTGCATAGCAGGGTGGAGCGCTTCGCCCAGCTTTTCGGGCAGAAGCACTTTCCCCTCTACGGTCCCATGATCGAGTTCTGGACGGAGTCCGAAGATGAGCCGCCCTGGTGCTGGCTGCGGCGGGGCATCCCCTTTGACCTGATGGGCTTCGGCTACGACGGCCTCCACGAGTTGTGGAACGGCTACCGGGACGGCGTTTCGGCCCTGCTCCTGCTGGCCAGAGTCCCAGAGCCCTTCTACGGAGAGTCCGACGAGATACGGGTGGCCTGGCTGGAGTCGGCCGCAGAGCGCATTCCGCAATCGACCCTGGAGAGGATTCCGACGGACGGCATACCCGTCGAGGAACTCACGCAGGCCGTGAAGGATACCCGGTTCGATGGAGCGGCGAAGGCCGCCTTGTGGGTCTTCGGCGACACCGGCAACTTCTTCCTCGACCATACCCACGAGGATGGCGGTTACGACGGCTTCCCCGACCCCTGGGAGGACGACATCATCGCCGAGGGCACGGAGGAGTGGCGCAAGGCCAGCGCCTTGATGGACTCGGTGTGCGCGCTGGCCGACTGGCTGGAGGAGGACATCCCCGGCCGCTTCGCCGAGATGCTCGACACCGTCCTACCGCGACTACCCGAACAAGAACAAGGAAAGGAGGACGACGACCATGACAACTGACGTAGAGAAGACCGAGTGGTCCCTGCCGGGCGCGGATGAGATGCCGATGGACAAGCTGAACCTCCAACTGGAGGTCTACGACGAGACCATACTGCTCCGGGGATTCGAGGGCGAGTCCCACTGGGTGAGGACCGTCTCGGCGGACGAGATCGCCAATGTGTTCACCAAGCACCTGGGCTTCTCGTCTGGACTGCTGCCTCAAGACGCTCTCTGGTGGAACCAGGGCGAGACCGGGCAGGTGGTCGCCCTGTGGCGTCCTCCGCAGGTGTGGCCGGTGGCGCTGCAACGGGAGGCGTTCAAGTCCCCCGCACGACTCCGGCTCCCCATGCCGGGGCTGGTCTTCGTCTGCTCGCCGGCGCGGGCACCCTGGGTCTACGCGGCACTGGAAAGGCCGACGGATCCCGAAGAGCGGCTCTACCGGATGCCCACCTTCAACGTGTTCAACGACGGGCGGGCCTGCCCCGGAAGCCACCGATTCCCCGAGGACGTGGGACAGATACCGGAGTCCTTCTTCCAGTCCTACTTCTCCGGCACCGGAGACTCGCGGGAGCGGTCAAGGAAGCACCCCAACAACCTGCACGCGCTATGGGAGGAATTGGATGGAAAGACTGAATACCCGGTTGAGGACCTTGTTCCCCAGTGCACCGTGGCCCATGCGATCGCGGTTTCACAGGGAATCCGGGGCCATGGCTACCGCTAGGGAGACGCAGTCGCCGGTCGGCTACCTCGTCAATCGCCCCACCGGATTGACCGGCGCTCAGGGCGTCGGCTACGACTACGTTCTCGGAGCGGGCGGCGTTTACGTCCAATCCCGGAGCGCCGACCTGACGGCGCGGGTGCTCGTGGCCTCCGCCCCGGTGCGGGGGCTGGCCTCCGTGACCGAGAAGGTGGAGCTTGCCCACGGCCCCATCCCGTCAGGGCTGTTCGGGTTGGGGCTGCGCTGGTTCCGGGACACACCGGACACCGAGCGGTTCTTCGCCGTGCGGTGGGACGGGCGCTCCTACCGGATGGTGGTTCCCGAGCAGGAAGGGACGGCCACGTCCCTCGAATACACGCCGCCCGCCGAGGTGGTGGCCGAGTTCCACTCCCACGGACGCTCCCGCGCCTTCTTCTCGAAGACCGACGACGGCGACGAGCAGGGGTTCCGAATCTATGGCG
>CAZZAN010000011.1:0-24928 GCA_964653005.1 uncultured Dehalococcoidia bacterium
AGCGCCAGTTCCGCCGTCACTTCCCCCGCTCCCGCACCATGCGCTCTCAGCAGGAACATCAGCGACGTCCCGCCGTCGGTCGCAGCGTTCTGTTCATGATCTGTCATCAGAAAATCGTCTTCCATCTGCCACCGCCGTCTCACCACCGTTTTCGGTGTCGATCGTATCTACGCACTGGTGACGCTCATCCGCCGACGCGATGGAAAAAACGGTGCCCTCAGATTGGCCAACTGGTGAGGGGACGTACACTTCGACCTAAACTCCAGATTTCCCAGATTGCTAGGCCTCCCACACCGTTTTTCCGCATGACGACGCCGTACACAGCCCCTGAATCTTCTTCCGCTTTCACCCTCAATCTCTGTACACCCCGCCGTCCCTGAAGCTCCACCACGGGCAGCCGAAGGCACGAGGGAAGGATTTCAAGCTGATCGACTTGGCAGCTGCGCATGTTCTAAGGATCGCCCGCATCGATTATCCCAGCAGTGAAAGAAGCTCAATCTTTCCTTCCTGAGAGGTAAATCCGAGGGAGACCAATGCCGATGCAATTCTCTCAATCGCCAGATACACCTACTTCAATCACAGGAGGGACTCAGCCCCGAACACGAGATTCTTGCTATGGTTAGCTGCAATATCCCGTTTCCAGCGTCACGACGCGCTAAACACCACTGCAATCATGGATGTCCACAACCCTTAATCCCTGTACAGCCCCCGGACTGCGCGAGTCCGGATTCGTGCTGACCTACCCCAGAGTGCCCCGGTCGGAAGCTTCATACCATGCGCTCCAACAAGACCATCAGCGACGTCCCGTCGTCCGTCGCTTCACTCTGCCCCCGGTCTGTCATCAGAAAATCGCCGTCCATGCGTCAGTCCCGTCTCATCTCCGTTTTCGGAGTCGATCCTATCTACACACTGGTCACGCTCATCCGCCGGCATCCTGGAAAAAACGGACTCCCCAGATTGGCCGACTGGAGAGGCCTCGCACACTTCGACCTAAACTCCAGATTCCCCAGATTGCTCGGCCTCCCACACCCGTTTTCCTCATCACGACGCCGTACACAGCCTCTGCCTCTCCTTCCTCGTACACCCTCAATCTCTGTACACCCCGCGCACCCTGAAACGCCTATTCACCGCAAAAGGGGTGTTCCAGGAGCTCTTACACACGCCGTGGACAGGAGAAAATCAGTACGTATGGCGGCCCACTCTCATCCGTCTTGTCACCTGCTCCGTGGATGAGCAAACGGCGTAAGGGCGTCTATAGTGCCGGACGGGCGGCGCCACGCAGGCTGTGTTCGCGCACCAACTCCGACAGCAGGGTCATGAGTCGCAGTTCATGCAGGTCCCCGATCCGCTCGTTCTGCATCAGAAATCCCCCCATCCGGTCGGTCCATGCCCACCTCGAACAAAATGCTCTCTTTGTTCCTGGCCGATGTTCATGACACCGAACGTCCGTCGCAAGCACGATGACCGTCTCAGATACGGCCGATGTACGCCACAGTGGGAACCAGCCCCAAACCCGAGATTGTTGCTGTGGTTAGCTGCAATATCCCGTTTCCCGCGTCACGACGCGCTAAACACCACTGCAATCTTCGATGGTCACAACCCTTAATCCCTGTACAGCCCCCAGACTGCCCGAAGCCGATTCTTCACATCATGTCCTGGAAGGAGGGGTTCGTTGACGAGCCCACGTACTTCGGATACAGGCGTAAAGGCTGAACCCTTTGGCTAATACCTAGTTGCCTGTGCCGCAGCCATGAAGGACACCCTGTCACATGACGTAGAATGACTTATGCATGCGATAGACGCCCCGTTCTCTAAACTGATCGATGGGGCCAAGCAGTTCATTATTCCGGCCTTCCAGCGAGACTATAGTTGGACGACCGAACAGTGCCATCGGATGTGGCGCGATATATTGCGCGCCGGCGGCGGCGGCGATGACCACTTCATAGGGTCGTTTGTTTATGTAGGCGAGAACACTGCGGCCGTATTCGGCAGTTGGCTGTTGGTCGACGGACAGCAGCGTCTGACCACGCTGATTCTCCTCATGATTGCGCTCCGTGACCACATCCGAAAGACAAATTGGGTCGGGAGGGAACCGACTGAAGCTCAGATTGACGCCTATTTCCTAAGAAATGTAAACGAGACAGGCGATAGAAGATACAAGGTGGCCCTGAGACGCCACGACGACGCGACGTTGAAGGCGCTTGTTGACGGCAAGGATCCTTCGGAACTAGAGAATCCATCCGAGTTGATCATCGCTGCATACCGCTACTTCAGTGAGAAACTGAGGGATCCAAAATCTGATCCCGCGCTGGTGTATCGAGGCATAGGGCACCTGAAAATAGTTGACGTTACTCTGAATCGCCCCATGGATGACCCTCAACAGGTCTTCGAGAGCCTGAACTCGACAGGAGTTGACCTGACTCAAAGTGACTTGATCCGCAACTACTTGCTCATGGGGCTCCCGGAACACGAGCAGACCCGCATGTACGATCTTTACTGGAGCAAGATTGAAACTCTCTTTCGTGAGGTGGGCAGTTCTCCGGACGCCTTCCTGAGAGACTACATTGCGCTCAAGCAGGGCACCTCAACGCAAGCCCGTGCGGACCGCATATATGCCGAATTTCAGGAATTCTGGCAACCCTCTGACTCGAGTTCGTTGGAAGAACTACTGGAAGACCTAGTCCGTTTCGCGCGCTACTTCGCTTGCTTCGTGCAGCCCGATCGAATCGGTTCTAGGCCGCTCGCTAGCGCCATGAGACAAGTTCGTAGTCTGGGATCCGCACACGCCTTGCTTGTCATGCGCCTGAACTACCTGTACGACGAGCGGGCTCTCACACTTGACGCGTTCGTACGAGCGTTGGACATCGTCTCAAGCTACCTCGTGCGTCGCTCGGTTCTAGGCATGCAGACTCGCGGCTACTGGGCGGTGTTTGCCCGGATCGCCCATTCTATACGAGACGAAGACCCGTTGAGCAGTTTCCTCGTGGCTTTGGCAAGACAGAACTACAGATTTCCTAGCGACGATGAGTTCATGTCGAAATTGCAGGAGATCGACCTCTACAGGCTCCGCATCTGCTGGCACATCCTCTCACAGCTCGAGAATGCTGGGCAAAACGAACCGAGTCCGGTGGGCGAGTATTCGATCGAGCACGTGATGCCCCAGTCCATCGACAGCGTTCCGGAATGGAAGGACATGCTCGGACAGGACTGGGAGGAAGTTCATCGAGAGTGGCTGCACAAACTGGGTAATCTCACACTCACTGGTTACAACAGCACATACTCGAATCGGCCGTTCCAGGACAAGAAGACTATTAGAGGCGGATTCGAACAGAGTGCTGTACGCCTGAATAGATTTGTTGCGCGACAGACTGAGTGGACTGCTTCCGAAATGGAAGAACGTGGCCGTGCATTGGCGCAGCGTGCTATCGAGATATGGCCCCACCACAACGCCGACGAAAAGATGGTGCTTGTGGAAGAGATTCGAGAGTTGCGTTCACGTTCTGCCTTGAAGAGTCTGGACACTTCGAGTATGAGTTCCTCAGTCGTACGGATTCTTGATGGAATGCGCGATGCCATCGGCCAATTGGGCGAATCAATCGACGTTGTTGAAGGAAACTCTCTGTGCTTCTACGATGCCCAATCAGCTGGCTTCTTTGCGGAAATTTTGCCTATGTCGGGCTATGTCCGACTCCTCTTGCCTATAGACTTTGAAGAAATCGATGACCCCGAGAGAATGGCGCGAGATGTAACCGCCTGGAAGTTCCTGCCGAATGTTGTTCACCGTGACTGTGGGGTGTTTGTCGATATCGAGAGTGCTCGGTCTATTCCCAATGCGGTCGCAATGATTCGCCAAGCATTCAACGTAGTGGAGGAATAACCGGCGGTCCTTGGTAGGCACTGTTTAGCAATATGGAGTAAGGGCAGATGCCGCGATTTCACTCCTGTTAGGTAGTGGCATGGCAGCGGTCGCATAGTCAGTCGCCGGTGAACATGGCGGTTCCGTCTGGCGTGACCAAACTCTTAATCCTGTCGCACGGATGGCTCGCGTGGAAGATTTTCCGCACGCGGTCAAGTAAATGAAGGAGCGAGACATGACAACGGAGCCGCACGCCTACGAAGCGACATTTGGAAACAACCGCGGAACCCAAATGATCCGTATTGAAGCGGACTCATGGCAGCAAAACGACAGGTGGTTGGAGTTTATGAAAGGCGGCCAGATCGTGGGGCGGGTTTATGCGCCCGAAGCGTGGGCCGTCAAAGAGGTAGGCACTAAGGGGTAACGAGGGAACTGATGATGTACATCCTCCTCCTGTTCTTGATGCTCTTCATGGCTGCAGAGGTCCTCGCGGCGTGGGCGGCAGCAGCTTGGGCGTACAGGGCGAACCTGCGTGGCGAGGTGAGTAGGGAGGCATCCGTCGTGCTTGTGTGCTTGTCTGTGCTAGTTGGGGGCATGATGGTGTGGCTTACGTACCAGACCTGGGTATTCGTGGCCATTCACGCAGGCAGCACACCATAGAGTTCTGGTATCGTTCCAAGAGGAAAGCCCGGCGCCCAAATGACCGGGCTTTCAGTGGAGTTGTTCAGGCCCTTGGCGGGGAATAATGCCGTCAAGTTCAATCCATTGCAGGGCGCGCTGAGCGCCAATAATGAAGATCCCATAAAATCGGGCAACTACTTATTGCACAGCGCCGCAGCTCAACCTCTTGGGCCAAATACTAACCTCAGGACATTCGGGGCCAAAGGCCTGTGCCATGTTTAACTCACAACATTCAGTTGCATCCAAGTCAATCAGCAGGCATTCACGCGGACGTTGCCTGCATGGAAATTGCAACGAATCTTCGCGACGAAGCGTATATCTCGGTGTTGTCTCGCAGGTAGGTCGAATAGGGGTACGAGCTCATCAGGACAATGGTTCAACGATGACCACGTAGTTGTAGTCTCCATATTCTTGGGTGCCTACTGTGTCCGGTGGTTCGGCACCTATGGGCTCTTCCCACCGAATGACTTCAACCACACGCCGTAACAGAGCAGTCTCCTCATCAATCCAGACGGTGCGAGTGGCCCGATAGATTTCGGCTGGCAACTCTGGCATCGCCCCCTGAAGTACATACATGTCCCGACCGTCAATTGACTCCTGCGGAAGAACTTGAAGCTCTTCAAGCTCGCGCACTATAGCGAGCAGATCGTTGGCATTCTGAACCGGCATCGAGTAGTCGCGTGAAAGCTGCGTAATAGTCCAATCGCTGTCGTCACATCTCTCGTAGAAGGTCGCCGCTATCGTGACTGCTTCTTGAGTCTCGCAACTGCTGCCTCCCACCACTTGATCTTCAAAGTCACCGTCCCCGTCCAAGTCACGAACATATTCGGTTGCGTAGAATGTTGTTCGGGTACGGTCCGGGGTCTGATACTCACTGAGTGTGTTGTCCGTCTTCATCCAAGGCACGCTGTCGCGCACCCCGAAATCAACTTGCTTCTCGCGGATACTGAAGGACTCAACTGGAGTGTTGATTTCCATAAGCGCAATCAACACATCTTCCGCGTTTCGAGAAGAATCCGCTGCTTCTAATGAGGATGATCCAGAGGCGGTATTCTCAACATGTTCCGCGGGCGCGCAGCCTAAACCGACAACCATTATGGCCGCCAGCGTCACCCCTATCGCAAGAGGTCGAGCTCTGCTCCTGTTTGTCGTCCCCATCAGTTTCAAGACTCACCCGTTCCTTCTGGGAGCTGCTCATTTGTTTGAACAATCGGGAGACGAATCCGGCCTCCACTTCGACTCATCATCTTCCAGTGGCAGCCCGCGAGCACCCCTCTGGCAATAGGGACATTTCCTCTGGAATATGTCTGTCCCATTGGCCCCGTAATTTGTCCGGCACTTAGGACAGTGCATCACATAGACGTACTGCCCATGATCCGACCCCCACCTTGCAGGATCCGTTCGACCAAGATTGATCTGGCAATTCCGATTGCTGTATCCGGGATTCGTCGTGCCCTTGCCCGCCAAGATCCTCCTCCCATCGCCTTGTCGCCACTTATGCCATTCAATCGCGAACCCACATCAGATGACAAGCGCCTGTATTCCGCTCGAGCAAGCAATCGTCATATTCCTGCGAGCAATTGTCCGCCCGTGTCGCTTGAGCCCCTTGACGCCTCTCGTATAGTTATGACAAGTATCGATGAGGTCTAATTTTCCTCGCCATCACCTGCGAATCGAAGGAGGTCCAACAATGACAGCAAAACACGAAAAAGAAGCACATACAGCCGTGGCACTCTATGCTCGCGTCTCCAGTGACCGCCAGGATGTTGATCTGTCTGTCGCTGCTCAGTTGAGGGCGCTGCGGGACTATGCCAACAAGAACGGCTATCTCGTCGCTCGGGAGTACATCGACGAAGCGGAGAGCGGTCGAGTTGCAGACCGGCCCCAGTTCCGGAAGATGATCGATGCCGCCACCGCGGCGGACGCGCCCTTCAGGGAGATCCTTGTGTGGAAGTTCTCGCGGTTCACCCGCAAGCGCGAGCACGCCGTGGCTTTCAAGTCCATGCTACGCCGCAAGGGCGTTCGTGTCGTCTCCATCACCGAACACGCCGACGACACGCCGACCGGCAAGCTCATGGAGGCCATCATCGAGAGCGTCGATGAGTTCTACTCGGAGAACCTCGCGCAAGAGGTCACGCGCGGTATGCGTGAGGCCGCCTCCCGTGGCTTCTGGGTGACATCCGGCCAACCCTTCGGCTATCGGCGAGTCTACGTCCAGGACGGGGCGAAGAAGCGTCCCCGCCTTGAAATCGACCCGCCCGCAGACGCCATCGTGCGCCGCATCTTCGACATGATGCTCAAGGGCGGCACACTCATGGATGTAACCAAGACCCTCAACACGGAAGGCATGGCATCTCCGCAGGGCAGCACATGGCGCATCACCAGTGTCCACAGGATTCTTGAGAACGAGGCGTACACCGGGACACTCGTGTGGGGCACGAACGCCAAGGACGGCACGCCGCCTGTCCGTGTCGAGAACGCCTTCCCTGCCATCATCACCCACCAGGAATTCCAGCGGGTCAAGCGGTTGCTCAAGTCCCGCTCGCCGAAGACAGTCCATCCACGGCGCGCAGCCAGCCCGTACCTGCTCAGCGGTCTAGCCAAGTGCGCCCTGTGCGGCAAGATGCTCACCGCGGCGGAGGCCAAGAGCGGGAAGTACACCTACTATGTCTGCCAGTCCATCCTCAAGAAGGGCAGCGGTTCGTGCGAAACGCCGCGCATCAACGCCAAGTCGTTCGAGGAGACGATCATCCGCAATCTCCGCGAGAACGTCCTTAGCGAGGGGAACATTCGCGGCCTTGTTCAAGCCCTTGATGAGGAGATGGATGGACTCGCTCACGAGCAGCGCGGGCGACTGGAGTCCATCGAGGGTGATCTGGAGGATGTGAAGCGCAGGTTGACTCGCATCTGGAACATCATCGAGACGACGGACATGGAGATGGCCGACGCCGCCGAGCGCGTCAGGGAACTCCGGGATCGGAAGGAAAAGTTGGAGCAGGCTGCCGACGAGGCTCGGGCAGTGGTGGCGGAGCGACGGGCGTTTCTGGATAGAGCAGACACCATCGCGACCTTCGCCGCCGACATGAGCGAGTTTCTTCGCACCAGCCAACTGACCGAAACTCGATCCTTCATTCGCTCGTTCGTGAAGGAGATTCAGATCAGGCCTGGCAAGGCCTCCATCATCTACACAATCCCGATGCCGGAGGACAGCCCGATAGGCGCGGCGGATAGTTCTGAACTCGCCCTGAGTGGTGATGTTCGCAGTACTATCCGAGGTGGTGGGCCCGGCAGGGATCGAACCTACGACCGATCGGTTATGAGCCGACTGCTCTGCCACTGAGCTACGGGCCCGCGTCAGGCGAACTGACTCAATCGTAGCATCGAGAATGGGTTGGAGTGCGGGCATTGGGCCGAGCGCGTGGCGGCGGTCTCGGCCGCTGGGATACCATTGGGGCATGGCTCATGCGACCCTCCTGTGGTTCCAACCCTTACTTTTGTTCTACTCACTCGACCAAACGGCAGGCCGAGCGTGCCTAAATGCGCCGTTCGGCTGCCCAACCGAGGGGGCGCACGGCTCGTGAATTATCAGCCTCATTACGGCTGGGTGATCGCGGGCGTCCTGTTCGTCTGCTTCACGCTGACGGTCGGCATGCTCCAGTACTCCTACGGCGTTTTCGTTGCGCCGCTGGAGGAGGAATTCGGGTGGTCGCGCGCCGAGGTGAACGTATCGCTGTCGTTCTTCGCGATGACGGGCCTCCTGGCCCCGATCGCCGGCCCCATCCTGGATCGGTTCGGCTCATCACGCGTGATGATGTTCTCGTACCTGCTCCTCGCGGCCAGTTTCCTGCCGCGACCGTGGATGACGGAGCTGTGGGAGTTCTACGCCCTGAACATCATCATGTACGCGGGGATGCCGGGCGCGATCATGCTGCCCGTCGGCAAGCTCATCGGCATCTGGTTCACGGAGGCGCGGGGGCGCGCGGTGGGCATCACGGCAATGGGCGCGAACTTCGGCGGGTTCATCTTCTCCGCGCAGACGCGGACGCTCATCGACCTCACGGACTGGCGGGCGACGTATTTCATCTTCGGCGTGACGATTGCGCTGCTGATACCGCTCATCGCGCTCACCATCAGGGAGACGCCTAAGCGAAAGCCGGACCATCAGCAGGGGGCGGACACCGCAGCCGCTGCCTCGCAACAGGAGGGTATGGCGGCGCGCGACGCGATACGCACAAGGGCCTTTGTCCTCATGACGGGCGGGCTGCTGTTGGCGACGATTCCGTATCAGTCCGTTCTGACGCAGATCATTCCGCACCTTGAGGCAGAGGGCATGAGTTCCGGCAGCGCAGCATGGGTGCTCAGCGCCCTGGCCGTATTCGGCATGGGTGGCAAACTCCTGCTTGGAGACCTTGCGGATAGATTCGCGGCGAGAAAGGTGTTTGTCGGCAGCCTGTTCCTGCAGGCGTTTGGATTAATCGTCCTCATCAACGGAGGCACGTCGATATACGTGTGGCTGATCTTCGTTCCGATATACGGCGTCTCCTTTGGCGGCATGGGATCCCTGATGACCCTTCTGCCGCTGGAGACCTTTGGCATACGCGCATTCGCCTCAATCTTTGGCCTGCTGAGCCTCCTCATCCTCCCCACGGCGCTCATAGGCCCGCCGCTGACGGGCTATGCGTTCGACGTGACAGGCTCCTACACGATCGCGTTCTATGTGATTGCGGGGCTGCTCGTCATCGGCTCCATCGCGCTATGGTTCGCCGCGCCGCCCAAATGGCAGAAATCCACGGACGAGGAAGAGCGCCAGGAAATCGCCCAGGCCGCAACCTAACCCGCCGTTCACCCTGAGCTTGTCGAAGGGCGTCATTCCCGCGAAAGCGGGAATCCAGTGCGGCATCTGAGCGGAAAGTAGGCTGGATTCCCGTGTCAAGCACGGGAATGACGAAAGGGCCGGTCCTCACCGTTCCAACACGGTCAAAGGCCGCTCCGCCATCCCTGCCACAATGGGCGTCAGCCCCTGCTGCGTGAGGGTTGCCGCCGCGCCCTCCGCCTCCTCCCGTGTCGCCATAACCGCGTACAGCGACGGCCCTGCGCCGGAGAGACTGACGTTGGGTTGGCCTCCCACGGCTGCCCGTAGCGAATCCCGGAACCTGACGATGCCGGGAAATGCCCGATCCGCCACAGCATTGAAGGTGTTCGTCGAAGCGACGTGAGCCAGAATATCGTGCGCTGATGAGCCGGACTCGATCAGCCCCTGCAATCGCCGCGTTTCATCACCCTCGCTGAACAGCGATTCGTCCAGCATCCGGAACAGCACGCGCGTCTTCGGTGACGGCACCGGCACCTCCGGCACGAGGATCACGGCCCACATCGGCGGCATCGAGGGCAGGGCAGTGATGGTCTCCCCCCGCCCCTCCACAAGCGCCGTTGGGGACTCACCCATGAAGAACGGCACGTCCGAGCCCACTTCCGCCGCGATTTCCAACAGGCGCTCACGCCGCACGGGTACGTCCCACAGCAATGACAACGCCACCAATGCCGCCGCGCCGTCCGCGCTGCCACCGCCCAGCCCGGCCGCAACGGGGATCGACTTCCGTAACAGCAGCCGCGCCCCCTGCTCAACGCCCAACGACTCTCTGAGCAAGCGCGCCGCCCTCGTGACCGTGTTCTCGTCGCTTTCCAACAGGGCAGGGTCGTTGCACTCGAAACTGAGTGAGCCGTCCGTCGCGGGCAGCGCGACCAATTCATCGGACACGTCGACGGCCTGCATCACGGAGATGAGTTCGTGAAAGCCGTCGTCGCGCCGCCCGGTGATCTCAAGGCTGAGGTTGATCTTGGCGTTCGCCGTAACGTGAATCATGACGACTCGCTTTGGCCCTTGGTCAGAAATCGCTGCATGACCATGGCGATCGGCGCCCACTCGTCGATGGTCAACGTTTCCGCGCGGCGGCGGCCATCGATCCCGATCGTCGCAAGCGCAGCGTCCACGAACTCCGCCCCGGTGCCAAGCCCGTTGGCCAGCGAGTTGCGCAGTTGTTTGCGGGGGGCGCTGAAACCGGCGCGCGTCACACCGAAGAATTGCGGCTGCTGATCATCGGACACGCGCGGCTCCGGCAGGACATCCAACCGAACGACGGCCGACTCGACGCCGGGCGCGGGCACAAAGCTGCCGGGCCTGACACGCCTGACGATTCGCGCATCCGCGAACACCTGCGTTGCGATTGTCAGCAGGCTCGCTTTGCCTGGCGGGGCAGTCATCTGCTGCGCCACTTCTCGCTGAACCATCACCACCATTCGCTGCGGCGAGTGGTCGGACTCAAGGAACAGGCGAACGGTGGGAGACGCGACGTAATAGGGCAGATTTGCGACGACAACGTAGGGTTTCCCGCCCGTTAATTCCGCCGGTGATTGTTCGCGGATGTCGCCGTGAATCAGCGTCAGATTTTGGTGTTCGGATAGCATCGCGCGCGCCTGTTCCACCATGTCCGCGTCGATCTCCACGGCGATGACGTGCCCGGCGGTTTCAAGCAGTCGGCGGGTCAGCAAGCCGGTGCCCGGGCCGACTTCCACGACAAGATCGTCGTTCGACAACTCGGCAGCTTCGATGATGCTATCGAGTACACCCTCACTGACGAGCAGGTGCTGTCCGAGTGCCTTGTTGAGGCGAGGCCGATCAGAGCGCGTACGCCGACTAGTCATACGCCCCCCATTGAGCAATACCCTCTCCTGTGAAAAGAGGGCTCCAACCCCCTCTCCCTCGGGGAGAGGGTTGGGGTGAGGGGCAAGGGCGTAGAAAAGAGGCCATGCACCCCCTCTCGAACTGGGTACCGGATGGGCGAAACGAGCACGCGACTCAGCCCAGGCGCTCCCGCGGCGCCCGAAGGACATTCCTTATCGTTGCTTCCTTCCGGACCTGGCGAGATTCAGACGTCTTCGTCGCACGGGACCCGAACATCAACATCGTATGAGCGCTTCGCGTCATTCGAACCACAGCCCTCAAGAGGGAATTCAGCCTCGCTAGAGCGGATTGCGAGTACAGGGCACCGCTGGCTCCCCGCCTAGCATGACCTCGGCACTCAGTATCCCCGCGCCACCCCATTCGGTCAACGCCCCGCCCTTGCTACACTAGCCCCAAGCACCGCTGATCATTCGAGAAATCTGACATGGCAAAGACAATCTACCTTGCAAATCCGTACGGCTTTTCTGAACAGCAACGATCCCTCCTCCTGCCGCCGATCGTTGCCGCGCTGGAGGAACTGGGCCTTGAGGTCTGGGAGCCCTTCGCGCGGAATAACCAGGTCGACTTCTCCCAGGAGAGGTGGGCATACGAGGTGGGGCAGAAGGACTACAGCGACGTGGTTGAGTGCGACGCTATCTTTGCCGTCGTCAACGGCGTGCCGCCGGACGAGGGCGTCATGGTAGAGCTGGGGATGGCCGTCGCGCTGAAGAAGCCCACGTTCCTGTTCCGGGACGATTTCCGCCGTGCCAGTGACAGCGGATACTACCCGCTGAACCTGATGCTCTTCACCGGACTGCCCGAAACCGGGTGGCAGGACTACTACTACACGTCCGTCAACGAAATATCCTCGCCGGACAAGGCCCTCGCCCGCTGGGCTTCCGAATCTTAGCAGGAATCAGCCTGCTCGCCCTGAGCCCGCCGCCCGTCCGTTCACCCTGAGCCTGTCGAAGGGTCACATGAAGGGACGGGCAGAGGTTTCAAACTGACTGACCGGCCGCCCCCTCCGTCATTCCCGTGCTTGACACGGGAATCCAGAATCCCCCCAATTGGCGTACGCGGGAACTGTATGTAGCCTTTACTAACGTATAATGACAGTAACTGCAGAGAGGCGCGGCAAATGGTTCAGTGAGGTGATGCATCATGGCTTACTACGTCCAATTCGATAAGCAAGGCTCCGTGGATGCCGGGTCTGCGGAAGAGGCGCAAAAGAAGGCGTCAGAGGAATTGATTGCTGCTGTTGCAAAGGTGAGTGACGAGGCTAACCCGATAGAGGCTCTGTTAAAGGCTGGATTCAGCGTAAGTGTTAGGTGGCGTTAGGAACTGCCTAAAAAGCCTTACATAGCTCCCTCTTCATGGGGGTGGGCTAGAGCCTGCCCCGTACTTGATACGGGGGCGGGAGTGCGCCATGTCATTCCGAGCGCAGCCGAGGAATCTAGAGCCTCCCACGCGATTCTGCGGTAGAATTCAAAGGACAATAGTTCTGGGAGGACATGGTCGAATGAATGAGCATTTTTCTCATCGCCATGGGTATGTCGATACAGAACCTCAAGAACTGATCCGAGAGGATGCGCCCAAACCACTCAGAGAAGCAATCTACGCTATCTCAAGGGACTACATTGGGAGCTACGTCGCGCTCCTGAATCGAATCTACTTACTAAGCGGGCAACATTGGAGAGACAAGCAATCAGTTTCAGATGGTGTGGCAGCTGGGCTTGTACGAGGTTTTCTGAACAGGTGCCCATGGTTCCAGGTGTACGACACCATTGAAATCATGCAAGACCTCATTACTACTCAAATCATGCAAGACCCTATCGCTTTTGAAATCACGCAAGAACTGATCTATGAGGGCAGGACCATGAATCCTGCAACTGAGTTTGCCGAAGAGGTCAACGAGTACTTCATTGTAAAGGGCATCGGCTATCAACTTGTTGATGGAAAGATAGAGCATCGAGGTGACGAGGCCTTCGAAGGCGCATTCACAAATGCCGCTTCCCTCACAGGAGAAGCCGGACTCCCAAGGGCTCAAAATGAGTTCCGGGAAGCCCGCAGATCGTTATCTAGGCGGCCAGAACCTGACCTGACTGGAGCAGTTTCCCGTGCTACAAATGCCCTCGAATCTGTTGCAAGATCCGTTATGGATGAATCTGGCAAGAATTGGGGGAGTATCGTTCAAAAGCATCCTGATTTGCTGCCAGAGCCATCGCTGGAAGCGGTGCGGAGTATTAGGAAATACGCTCAAGAGTATGGTAGGCATATCAGAGAGGATAGGATGCCTAGGTTCGAAGACGCAGAGTTGGTCGTCCACATCTCTGCCGCTGCCACCACCCACATCATTCGTAAAGCAGAATTAGTGAACGACGATTCCCGTGACCACCCCAACCACCCCTGACTGGCGGACAAGCTCTATTTCGGGGACTTATATTGAATTCTACCCATGAGGGGTTAGGTTGACACGTAGTTAGCAACGCCACGGGATGTGGCCAGCGTACCGTGATGCACGGGCAACATCTGCCCAACAGTTGTAGAGGTTCCCTGCGGCCTCCATTTCATGAAAAAGCCTGATTGCCTCTGCATAGACATTTGAAGGCAAAGTGCACTCATCCGCCTCGCGTGCACAGTGACGGTCACGGATTGTGTAGTAAGCCTCTTGCAAAGCATAGAGGTCCCTCTTAGCCGTAATCATCAAATGGTGCAATTCGGCATTTAGAGGATGCACATTGCGGTGAATTTCAATTGCCACTCCATTGACGTTCGCCACTGGAATCCAGCACCCATCGGCCTCGAAATTGGAATCACCCTTTGGCCAGTACCAGTAGGTTCCACCCCACACTTGGACATCAATGACCCTGTGGGCAGTGCTCCTGCCATCGCTTGTGTCCCGACAGGTAGGATAGAACGAGATGACATCCCCAATCCTGATGTCTGCTGGCTGGAAATGATGGAGCCATGTCGCTTCATCCATGCACGTTATAGCCGGGTACATACTGCCCGTACACGAAAACCAGCCACGTGATGTCCTCGGACCCGTGAATCGGGTTGCTCGTTGCTGAAGCAATGAAGCTCGTTGCTGCCTGAGAACCCTGATTTCTTCGTTGAGCACATACCGCTGCGTTTCAAGGCTCGAAATCTCGGCACGGATTTGATCGAGACCGGCGGATGCGCTCTCCAATTCCCTGTAGCTTTTTCTGACCCCGCTGAGTGTCGACTCTGAGGTGCGTAGGCGACGCATTGTTGTTTGCAATGCAGCCCGTGTTGATTGCAGTTCACCCCGTGCTGACTGCAACTCACCACGGGCACCATCTCTCTGCTGTCGTGCGTCATCCCGTTCTTGCTCTACCCGAGATAATGTCTTTTCGATTGCCGATACTTCTGAGCGATGTTTGTCCTTTAAAGCGGCAAAGCGCTCATTAACCTCATCGTTTAATATCCAAGCACTAGCGGCTATGACAAGAATGAGTAGCACGATGACTAGCTTCTTCACAGAAGTACCCCCTTGCCGAAAGGAACGGACTGTTTGCCTACAACAGCCTAGATTCCAGCATCGAACGACAAGGGGGCATGATTGCCCGTTCCTTCGTTCCGATCTGGAACGTGACTGCTGTAGGCAGGGCAAGACTAGGCGGCAGGGAACGGAAGTGTCAAGCTATTGTCCGTCAATTGCGAGTCGTCCATGTCTAGCGGTACAGTACGAACGCGGACAGCATTGTGTACGCATTTGCGGATAACGCTGAGCGTAAACGACGAACGACAAAAAGTTCCGGTGAGGACCGGGGAGGTGAGTGATGACGAATGGCGCCGCACAGAAGGTTCTTTGTGTCCTGTATGACGATCCGGTGCAGGGCTTTCCGCCCCAATACGCGAGGGACTCCATTCCGACGCTGAGCCAATACCCGGACGGGCAGTCCATGCCGTCGCCGACGGCCATCGACTTCACACCCGGCCAGCTGCTGGGCTCCGTGTCCGGCGGGCTGGGGCTTGAGAGCTTTGTTACGTCACAGGGCCACCAGTTTGTCGTGACGTCCGACAAGGACGCGGCGGACTCCGTGTTCGAGCGGGAGATCGTCGATGCCGACGTGGTCATCTCCCAGCCGTTTTGGCCCGCGTACCTGACGGCGGAGAGGATCGCCAAGGCGCCCAACCTCAAGCTCGCCATCACCGCCGGCATCGGCTCCGATCACGTCGACCTGCAATCTGCAATCAATAGAAACGTCACCGTCGCGGAGGTCACGTGGTGCAACAGCATCAGCGTCGCCGAGCACGCCGTGATGCAGATGCTGGCGCTGGTGCGCGACTACCTGCCGCAGTACGGGTGGGTCGTGCGCGGCGGCTGGAACATCGCGGACGCCGTCTCACGCTCCTATGACATCGAAGGGATGGACGTGGGCGTTGTCGCGGCGGGCCGCATCGGCCTCGCCGTTCTCAAGCGGATGAAGCCCTTTGACGTCAATCTCCACTACACGGACCGCCACCGCCTCCCGCTTGAGGTGGAGGAGGAGCTTGGACTCACGTTCCATGAGACGCCGGAATCGCTGGTGGCGGCGTGTGACGTTGTCAGCATCCATTGCCCGCTCCACCCGGAGACGGAGCACATGTTCAACGATGAGCTGATCGGCAAGATGCGCCGCGGCTCCTACCTGGTCAATACGGCGCGCGGTAAGATCTGCGATCGCGACGCGGTTGTTCGCGCGCTTCAAAGCGGGCAACTGGCGGGCTACGCGGGCGACGTGTGGTTCCCGCAGCCCGCCCCCAACGACCACCCGTGGCGCACGATGCCGAACCACGCCTTGACGCCGCACACGTCCGGCACCTCGCTGTCCGCGCAGGCGCGCTATGCGGCGGGCGTGCGGGAGATCCTGGAGTGCTGGTTTGAGGGTCGCCCGATCCGGGACGAGTACCTCATCGTGCAGGGCGGGGGACTCGCGGGCACGGGCGCGCACTCTTACAGCGAGGGCGATGCAACCGGAGGCTCTGAGGAAGCGGCGCGTTTCTCGTCAACTTAGTGAAAAAAGTAACAAGACAGGAGAGGGGCGGCTCACCGAGCCGCCCCTCTTTGTTGCATTGCACAGAGTTGCGGATTGCAAGCTAACGGATGCAAAATAAGCCCTAGGACGGCGGGAGAGAAAGGTTGGGGAACCGTGAAGAAGCACCTGATTCGCGTAGCCGCACTAGTAGTGATTTCCGTGGCGGCCCTGGCCATATATGGGGCATGTGAGGCAGAACCGACGCCCACTCCCACCCCACTGCCCACAGCAACCCCAACCGCCACCCCTACACCCGAGCCAACGCCTGAACCCATGATGCAAGCTCCGGTTGGCGCCGACATCATGCCTCTGCTTCCACCTGAAGAGGTTGAGTGCATCAAGGCTGCGGTTGGCGAAGACTTGTACAACGTGATGCTCCAGACCCCATTCACGCCCGAGATGCTCACTCCTGAAGCCGCCGCCGCGTCACCGGTCACGGCTTGCCTGTCTGAGGAGTCCCAGGCGATCTTCGCCCAGGCAGTAATGGGCGGCGGAGGATAGTACTCCGAGGTCAAGCGTCGCGCGGCAAAGCGCGGTTTGAGGGTTTGACACTCCGAGAGACGGTGCGATAGGCTTCGTCCGAAGAGCAGACAGACACTGCCCGTTCAGGTGCCCGTACCCGGGAGAATAGGGAAGGCGGTGAAAAGCCGCCGCGGTAGCGCCACTGTAAGCGGGGTTTGATGGCCGAGCTGCCCACTGTCGCAGGAGCGATGGGAAGGGCCCGGCGCAGGATCGATACCCGCAAGCCAGGAGACCTGCCTGGACGGAAGGTGAACTCTCTCCGCTATAGAGAGGGTCCCTCAGCCGTCCGGGCTATAAGCCCCAACAGCGTGAGCGTCAACCCTCCAGCGGAGCAGCCGGAGGGTTGTTTTGTTGCGAGTTGCCGGGATTCCGGCTTGGGGCACATATCGCCGTTCAAGCGTTCTCATGCGCCTTGCCATCGGCGCGGTGACCCTTGCGCTCGCCATCCTTCTCATCGTTCTCATCTCATTGAGCGTTGGCCCGGTCAGTATTCCGGTACGGAGCGTCGCTTCCACGCTCATCGGATTCGTCGGCATTGACGTTGGTGATGTTTCCCGAACCCATGAATTGGTGATTCAGCAGATTCGCCTGCCGCGCATCATCGTGGGCGCGGCAGTTGGCATGGGGCTCGGCGTGGCGGGGGCGACGATGCAAGGGCTCTTCCGCAACCCGTTGGCCGATCCCGGCATCATCGGCGTGTCAGCCGGCGGGGCGCTTGGAGCGGTCATTGCCATCGCGACAGGAGCCGCAGGGCTGTTTTTCATGTCCTTGCCGCTGGCCGCGTTCGCGGGGGCGATGATAGCCACGCTGGTTGTCTACGGAATCTCAACCGTGAGCGGGCATTTCTCTATGGCCACGCTGTTGTTGGCGGGCATTGCGGTGAACGCGTTTCTGGGCGCGATCGTGTCTGCGATTGTCATCCTGCTGCCAGACAACGGCGCGCTGCGCGAGATTCTCTTCTGGCTGGCAGGCGGGCTGGATTCACGGGCATGGGAGCATGTTTTGATGTCGCTGCCGCCGATCCTCGCGGGGATTAGCATTGCCATGGTGATGGCCCGAGATCTGAATCTGCTGATGCTTGGCGACGATGAGGCCCGCTCGCTTGGCGTGAACGTCGTTCCGGTGCGTCTGCTGCTCCTGGTGGTCGCCGCCATGGTGACCGGCGTGGCCGTTGCCGTCAGCGGGACCATCGCGTTCGTTGGCCTCGTAACACCGCACGTGCTCAGGCTCTTGCTGGGCCCGGACAACCGAGTGCTCATTCCCATGAGCGCGCTGGGCGGGGCGGTGTTCGTGATTCTCGCCGACACGGTGGCGCGGACGGTGATTCAGCCGGCTGAACTGCGAGTCGGGATCCTGACAGCGTTCGTGGGCGCGCCGTTCTTCATTCTGCTGCTCATCCAGAACAGAGGGCGAGGGTATTCCCTCTGAGTCGGGAAATCGAATTAAAACAATGCGCGAGATAAGAGAAGGGGGATAAAGCAGTGAAAGAAATCTCGGCCAGAATTGTCATCCTTGGCGTGCTTGCCATACTGGTGGCGCTGGCGTTTGCGTGCGACTCCACAGGACCGGCAGGCGAGAGAGGAGCGACGCCGGAATCAGCTCCGGCAGTTGACGTCATCCCTCCGACAGCCGCACCCACTGAGATACCTGTGCTCGCTTCGACGCCTCGGCCCGCTCCCACATCGACGCCCGCGCCGCCGCCGGTGGTCGGCCAGTTGACCGGCGTCCTCGGTATCGTTGATCCGAGCAACCTCAGCTGGCCCAGGCAGGTTGAGGGTCTGAACGGCATCGTTGAGATTTCTGCCAAGCCGCAGCGCATCATTACCGCCTCGGTAGGTCACGATGAGATGGTGCTCGCTATAGCGCCTGCTGCGCGCCTAGTTGGCGTGGGCGCTCCAACAAAAAACGACACGTACTCCAATGTCGCGTCACTAGTCCAGAACAAGCCGGAAATAACCCGCGACCCTGAAACGATTATTGCTCAGGCCCCGGATATCATCGTAACGAGCCCGTTCTTCTCGGCGGATGGCATTGAGGCGCTGAGCCGTGTTGGGATTCCGACAATTCAAACACAGCTGGATCACGACGCCGAGGCGCGCATCAATAACATCCTCTTGTTGGGGTACATCCTTGGTGAAGAAGCCCGCGCACTGGAGTTTGCCGCAGAGGTGCGTGACCGGTACGAGACACTGATTGCCGTTACGGGCGCGAAGCAGAACAAGCCGCGTGTCCTTGCGCTTACCAGCTACTCGGATGATCTCTGGGTGGCGGGAGCCAATTCGACAGAGGGATCGGTGATTGAGGCGGCCGGGGGGATCAATGCCGCAGACGAATCGGGTGTCGAATCCAATGCGACGACCAGTCTTGAGGGTGTCATTGCTATGAATCCCGAAGTCATCATCATTCCGCAGCCCGTCGAGTTCGGCGCAGAAGAATTCAAGGAGCGACTGGCCAACGAAGAGGCTCTGCAAGAGGTTCCTGCAATTCAGAACAACCGCGTTTATGTGGTCGAAAGCAAGCACTTCACGACGCTGTCGTACTGGAACATCAGAGGGGCTGAAGACCTCGCACGGATCCTGTGGCCAGGTGATTTCTCCGAACCGCCTGCAGAGACTTTCAGCGTCGCGGGATAAAGGGGGCGTGATGACCACGGCGGTGCGCGCAGCCGCGCTCTTAGTGGAGGGCCTGACGTATACGATCCAAGGCAAGAAATTGCTGGATAATGTCAGCCTCCGCGCGCGGCAGGGTGAATTGGTGGGGGTGATCGGCCCGAACGGCGCGGGCAAATCGACGCTCTTGCGCGCACTCGCCGGGGTCATCGAGCCGTCGCATGGGGAACGTTACCTTGAGGGCCGCAAGCTCAGCGAGATGCCGGCACGGGAAAAAGCCCGCGCAATCGCGCTTGTGCCCCAGATTGCGCCCATGGCGCACGGGTTCACATGCCTTGAGCTTGTGCTTATGGGCAGGTATCCCCACATGGGACGGTTCCAGATCGAGGGCGCGTCGGACGAGAACATCGCGCGGCAGGCTATGCGGCTGACCGATACGGAACAATTCGCGGAGCGCACGCTTGAAACATTGTCCGGCGGGGAGCGTCAGCGTGTTTTCATCGCACGGGCGCTCGCACAACAGCCGCGAGTGCTGCTCCTGGATGAGCCGACTTCAAACCTGGATATCCTCCACCAGTTGCGTGTGCTTGGTCTCATTCAGGAATGGGCAGCGAACGGCGCGACGGCTATCGCGGCCGTGCATGACCTCAACATGGCGGCACGCCATTGCGATTTCCTGATCCTGCTCAGCGAGGGCAGGGTGATTGCGGAGGGTACGCCGGAAGAGGTTCTGACTGCTGAGAACGTCAGGCGCGCCTACGGAGTTGAATCAGTGATCTACCGTGACCCACACACCGGCGCGCCGGCGCTGAGCCTGATAGGGCCGATTGAGGATGTCATCGCGAGGGCAAACGGTGTGATCCGACACTGAGCTGTTTCTAGGCGGGCTACGACCAGGGCTGATTGCTCTGCGTGAGAGTAAGCGTTTGTAGCAGTCCCCGATTGTCATATAATGCGGCCATCGTTGAGTGCGCCGGGTTTATGGAATGCCGGCGCCGCAACGAGCAAAGAAAGAAGCACGTTGCGATGCCCCCTTGCCGCCCGCTCACAATAGCTTTGATGCCGTTTGTTCTTGCGCTTGGCATCGTTCTGCTGTTGGCAAGCTGCACACGAGTTGACGAAGTTCCCACCGCTACGCCGACGCCCGCTGAAGCAACCGTTACGGGAACTGCGACATCGGCTCTTGCCACGGCTACGCCCACAACTCCAACGCAAACTCTTCCCACGCCCACCCTGATTCCCTCCCCGCCGACAGCGACTCCCTCACCGACAGCGACTCCCCCGCCGACTCCCACTCCCACGCCAACGCTCAAGGAACTCAGTTTGGCGCGCATTGCCGAGTTCAGGTGGTATTCAAATGACGGGCTCAGCCAGAGTGACAGGGATGCCCTGACGGGGAACCTATGCGACATGGCCGTCAATTACCCTGGGCTCTTTGAAGCGATCGCAAGTATGGACCTGAATCTGCTCATCGGCGAACGCCCGGAACTCTATGACATACATGCGGAGCTTGTTGCCGCGATTGCAATTACAGACCATCTGAACAGGATTGCCGCTATCGATGAAACCTCAGCAATCACACTGTTGCGATTGACATTCCTGGATGGAGTGTCGTTTGAAGGGGAACGGGCACTGGCTCTGCTTGCCGACCTTGCGGAAGCGGCCCAGGATGATTTTGTCGCGTTCTTGAACTCTCCGGCATTTCCACAGGATATCGCTCCGGATGAATTATTGGACGACGCCAACTTCAATCGTCTGCCCGACAGGATAGAAGGGCTGCTACATCCCTTCCTGCAATCCACCGATCCTGATCTCGCTGAAAGAATCGAAAACCAGGTTGCGCCTGATGAATATGAAGGGTCCACGTTAATAAACGGCAGCCGGCTAGCCATTTTCTACACCGACGTCTATGAAGCCTTCAGTGAGAATCTGAAGAACGCGGAATATCAGGAAGGAATCCCTGATGGAATCGTCGCTCTTGCTGTGGTTGATTCTTCAATCGCTGCTCGCGTCGCGTCAATGCCGATTGCCGTAAATCCTCGCAGAAGCTGGCTGGCGCTGTTTATGCATCTTGAGTTTGCAACAGCATTCGATAGGGAAGGAGTGAGTGCAATCCTGGACTCGCTGGAGGAACAGGGAAAAACGACAGCAGAGCATATCCCCACTCTTTCGGTAGAATTGGTCGGTCTGTACGACCGGGAAATCCATACCCTGATGAGATCATTGCCATGGATAGAGGATGGCGTTACCGAAACCAGAATTGAAAAGACTGAAGGCGAAATCACCCTTTGGGTCGGCACAGGAGAAGATGAGGCGGTTCGAAGCTTAGCCACTGAAGTCATTATTGGCGGCGACGCCCCAATGATCACGTTATTGCAGAGTGGCTGGCTCCGCGATGACGATTTTAACTGGTTCGAGAGAAGAATCCTGGAACAGTTAGCGTTCTTCGATGGTGAGGAAATCGCTGCGCTGCTGGATATGCAATTCCTTGAAACTATCGAGAATGATGACCGATATGCATTGGCAAGACTTAGCAATTTGAACCCGCCCAGCAGCCCTCTCGATGGGCCCTTTGCCGATATCCTCGCCCACCGGTTGATTGGCGGCGACATTACCGATGCCAATCAGTGCTATCTTCAGCGCGTCATTGAAGAGCTAAGACCCGGCACTACTCGAGTTGCAGCAAATTCCGGCGCGGGAGAACCGTGCTGATAGTCGTTTATACCGGCGCCCTGAGTCTGCCTGGCCCGGCTGAGGGCATGTCCACCCACAGGAGCGGATTATAGGTTCCCTAAAGCCGGTTGCTCCTGCGGCTGCGTCTTAGTAAATGTGCCGCTGGACGGATGTGGCGACGAACTGCTCGATGTCCATGATGGCTTGCGTCGTTGCCTGTCCTACGAGGTCCAGCTTGCGAACCTGCTCAATCCGTTCAGCGGCGCTATTCAGCTCACGGCGTGACAACATGCCGCGCAGGATGCCGCACGCGTCTGTCAGGCTCAGCAAGACGATGTCTCTCGGGTCAGGAATCTCATCACTGAAAAGGATGCTCATGAGGCGCAGGCGCACCTCACGCTCCTCATTGCCGTCAACCATGGGATAGCGACGCGACTGGAACACCCAGAGGAATCGGTCATCCTTGCGTTCCAGGATGCCTCCATCGACAAGGCGATTCAGCGCTTCCTCGCGAATCTCAGCTGCGCGGTTTGCCGTATGTTCAACCCAATAACGCGCGTTCCGCTCCTCACCTGCGGCTATATCCGCCAAGGTCGGATCCAACAGTGAATCGTCCAGCGGCGAGGAATCTACCAGAACCAGTCGCTCAAGATCAGTGTCGATACGATTTTCCAGTGCAAGGTCCATCAAGACGGCCCCGGCCAGGGCATAGTCCATGGACCAACTCGGCACGCGGGCGAATCGACCATCATCGTCGTTCAAGAGGAGCAGGATAATCTCTTCAGCGAAACGTAGCGGCATGTCTTCCCCCTACTCTCAATGACAGCAGAGCGGGCCGGGTTCTGCCGTCATTAGTTCGACCCTGTTGTTTGCTATTTCTGTTCCATGTGAAATGCTGCAACCTCATTGTAGCCCACGCGCCAACATAAATGCATCAGGAGTCCGGAGCCGCCAAAGGCCATTGACATGCGAATCTGGATCACGTCCCTCTTGGCAATATATAGACTTTCATGATGCCCACATGGTACATATGATATGGAAACGTAGCGCGATTGTACCGCAGGTGATTCCTTGGCAATCGCCCTGCGGGGTCGTGCTGGGGAGTCGGGACTGATGTGGTATTGGTGCCACGTTGGGTTGGTAGGCTGGCGCGTCGCGAGTGATTTCTGCGTTCAGGCAATTCGTGCGGGCGATTGCGAATCCCGCAATAGTTGTATCGTTGCTGGCCATTGCCGGAGCGATTTCAGGCGCAGCCCCGGATATTGTTCCCATTGGAGTCGCTTTAGCACAGTCGACGGAGACCCAGCAATCTCTCGCTATTGAAGGTCCCACGGCTGTTGAGTTTCCCGAGAACAGCACCGCTACCGTTGCCACATACCGTGTGGTGAACGCTGCATCCGACTCGACAATCTCCTGGTCAATCGCTGGCACCGATGCAAGGAGACTGTCCGTGGATGATGCAGGCGCTCTGCGTTTCAAGGTGGCCAAGAACTATGAAAAACCGAACGACGGCAATCGCGACAACGAGTATGAGGTCGAGTTGTCTGCTGCAATCGGATCAGAGCATGTCTCGGTCGAGGTGATCGTCAAGATAACGGATGTCAATGAGCCGCCGGCCTTTGAACTTGAAAGCGCGGAATTCTCGGTAGAGGAAAATGCATCCGCCAATCGGCGCGTGGGCCGGGCACTCGTAGTTGTCGACCCTGACGATGGCGACTCACGGACGTTCTCAGTGGAAGGAGAGGATTCAGACCTATTCAGTATTGACGCCGAAGGGCAGATTCGTGTGAGCCCCGGGGCCGTTCTCGACTACGAGACTGCAGGTGTTCTCAAGATCACCGCTCTTGTAACGGATCAAGGTAGTCTGAGCGATTCACTGCCTGTACAGATAGGCCTGACTGATGCGGACGATCCGGGAATCGTTGCCTTCTCGCCCTCCAGGCCGTTCGTTGGAGTACCGTTCACCGCGGCGGTTTCCGATCAGGATGGGGTAACCGGCCGCATCCGATGGAGATGGCATCGAGCTATGAGCGCCGACGATGAATTCGAACGAATCGATGGAGCGACCCGCAGTTCGTATGCGCCGGTGGAGGATGACGAGGGCTACATCCTGCGCGTGACAGTTTCATACACAGACAACTTCGAAGTGAGGGCTTCAGCTTCGGGAATCAGCGCGGCAGTTGGCAGAAACACTGCGCCTCAATTCGAATCGGCGTCCATCACCCTGACAGTATCAGAGGAGGCACTTGGAGGGACGGATGTTGGCGATCCTGTTGTAGCAACGGACAGTGATGAGGACGACCTTACCTACGCCCTTTCAGGGGAGGATGCGTCCTATTTTGAGGTTGATGTTTCAACCGGGCAAATTAGGGTTGGCGCGCAGGCGCTGCCGGATTTGGAGACAAAGGCCAGCTACACCGTGATTGTCACTGCGACGGATGAGGCGGAGGCGACAGCGTCCATCACGGTGATGATTACAGTGAGCGTTTCAAACGCTCCGCCCGTCATCACCGGCCCAGTGTCAGTCACCTACAAGGAGAATGGCACGGAGAACGTGGCAACGTACACGGCCACTGATCCGGAAGGAGAAGGAATCACGTGGGGCGTGGCGGGCGCAGACGGGGCGCAGTTTGGGATCAGCGAGTCAGGTGAGTTGTCATTCAAGTCGTCGCCGGACTATGAGAAGCCGCGTAATGCAAATAAGGACAACGTGTATGAGGTGACGGTGACGGCCTCGGACGGGAACCTCGCCGCCGAACTGGATATTAAGGTCACTGTTACCAACGTCAACGAGCCCCCGTCCATCACCGGCCCGAATGCTGTC
>CAZZAN010000012.1:0-18751 GCA_964653005.1 uncultured Dehalococcoidia bacterium
TGAACAAAAGCCCCTATCTAAATCGACAGGCTTTGTATGGCCATTTGGGGGCATGTGGTACATCGGCCCTAGCTGAAAATGACAAGCCTTGCACGCTCAGCTGACGGGGCCCGTGTGTGGTTGATTCCGGTGACATGAGTACGCAAGAGTCGAACAAAAGTGAGTGATGTGAACGGAGACCGGCAAAAGGACTCAAAACCCTCTTGCCACAGACACGTCCTTCACTAAGAATGGCAGAGTTGTTTGGCTTTCCAGTGTTTCCCAGCCCCAGAAACCTGGTGGGTTGTCCCATACGACCCAGATCGTGACGACGGGATCGAGACCTTTCTCCCCGAGCGATCACAACGGGACAGTCGCTCCCCGAGGCGAGGGATGGAACAGAGCGCGAATCGTTGCGCCATTCCATCGCGAACACGGGACATCGCCCTCCGCGGCGAGTGATGAGGAAGGATCGATTTGCTCTCCGTTCTCATCGCAAACACGGGATCATCGCTCCCCGGGGCGAGAGGCGGAATCGGAATGGGAGTGCTCTCTCAACCGAGCCACCTCGAACAGCGGGAATTGACGGACGGGTTGCCTGACGCGGCCTGATCCCTTCATGCAACAGCCGGAACGCCCCTCGCGGTTCGGCTGATTCAACGTGCCCGCCGAAACGACGTAGGTCGTAGCTGGGCGGGCTTTCATACAACGCCGGTCTGCGGCTTGAGCCGAGGTCGGCGTTTCCTTTTCGGGCGGCAGTGGCGACGTGCATCCATGCGGTGACGTCCTCGACTGCGTCCCTTGAATCCCTCTTCATCCCGCGTGACGGCATGGCATCCGGCCGTCGGCGGGCTTTGACATTCCCTGATTGACCGCACTCGACCTGCGCCCGGATGCCGGTGTGGGTCACAAGTCATCTGTGGACTCACCTAGGAGCGAATCCTAGGCAGGTCCGCGCGCGGCGTGACGTATACGCGACGCCGCATCGGCCATGACGCATGGCCACGAAACCAACGGAGACAGTCCCGGACACCGGGGCTTTAGCAAGCGGGACTGTCTCCTCCGGGGGCGTCCCGCTTTGCCCTTTTCAGGAGGAAGCGAGATGTCCACGAGGAAGATGATCGAGAGGACAGAGACCGAGACGCAGGCCGCCGCGCGGCGGCAGGGCCTCACGATGCAAGACCTGGCGGCGAGGATGGGCGTGACGAAGGGGTACCTGTCGCAGATCGCGAACGGGCACCGGAAGTGGACGCCCAAGATGCGCGCGAAGGTCATGGCCGTCCTGGGCGAGGTTCCCGGACAGGGCACGGTTCGCGTGCGGCAGGAGTCGGTCGACGGCGAGAGCACGTACATCCGCGAGCGGGCCCGCGAGCTGGGACTGACGATTCGCGATGTGGCGGCTCGTGCGGGGTTGTCGCAGTCCTACGTCTCACAGGTGTCGCGGGGCCACAGGATCATGACCGTGAACGCGCGGGCGCGGCTGGAGGTGGCGCTGGAAGCGCCCGTAACGGCAGCGTCGGCGGAACGCGCAGAAACCAACGTCCAGGCGCTCTGGGATCGCCTGGACGCTCACGGCATCAACCAGAGCGAGGTGGCGCGACGCGCAGGCATCAGTACGGCCCACATGTCGCAGATCGTGTCCGGCCAGCCAAAGCCTATGACAGATAGAACCTTCAGATTCGAGGTCGATTTGTAGCCACTTTCGGGCTTCAGAGCACCAAAACTGGCACTGTCGGGAAGCAAATCGGCCCCTAAGGACAGGAGATGTCGCTTAAGCACTGAGGGCTGAAGTCCGGAGTAACTGCCCTAGCCTCTGAGAATGCGACTACACGATTTCAGGCGACTGTCCATAGTTGGTCCGATCCGGGAGCACTTGAGTTGGCCAGGACCTGTGCGACACGCCATGTTAGAAGATATTTGTCTTTAATTGGACAAAGGCATAATACTGCGCTAATTCAGTTAGTTCTAACATAATCATCGCAATCAAACGAAGAGGATCATCTCTAGTGAACACTGTTGCAAGGCCCAAGAAGACTTTGGCCGGCATTGAATTGGTGCGCCAATTGGCCTACGAAGGGGACCGCATCTTCACGACCGGCCGTGCTAGAGAGCTAGCTCCCCGGGTCGGACTCAAGGACTCCTATATAGGGGAGGCTCTATTCCACCTCCGCCAGAACGATTGGATCGTTCCGCTGCGTCGTGGCCTGTATGCCCTGTCGTCTACTGTCCCTGGTATCTCCGATGCAAACGAACTCGAGGTGGCGATGGCTTTGGTTGATCCCGCTGCCATTTCTCATTGGTCTGCGATGAGTTATCACGGCCTCACCGAGCAAATACCAAGGACGGTGTTCGTTCTAACGACTACTGAACACTCTGTTCCTCGCCTTCGTGACGGTTCCACCGTGCGACGGGAAGGAGGGTACGTCGTGGCCGGAGTTCCCTACAAGTTCATCCAGGTCCGGCCTGATCGCTATTTCGGGACGCAGCGGGTTTGGGTCGGCGATTCACAGGTAACCGTGACCGACCTTGAGCGAACCCTGCTCGACGGTACTTCCATGCCCCAATACTGTGGCGGCTTTGCCGAAGCCATTCACGCCTTCGAGGAAGCCACGGATCGCTTGGATCTTGAACGCATCGCTCACTACGCGGAAAGGCTTAGCACAGCCAGCATGAAGCGACTGGGTTGGATACTTGAACATCTTGGCATGGATAGTCCAGTCATTGACGATCTGGCAGCTGCCCCGGTCAAGGGCTATAGGACTCTTGACCCCACAGGAGTGAGGAAGGGGCTGTGCAACAGTCGATGGATGATTCAAGAGAATCTTTCAGCACTCGCAGCCGCCTGAGACCGCTTCGCACCCGACTCCAAGAGGCTCGACAACAGTACGGCAATCCTTGGCATATAGTCGAGTGCGACTACCTGCTCTCGTGGATATTGGCAGGCATCTACCAAGTACCCCAGTTGAGCGAAAGACTGGTCTCCAGCGGGCGCGGCAATAGTGGGGACGTGCAAGTGAACCAGGAGGCTAAGGTGATAATCGAGATTGGGAGAAGAATGCTGCTGGAAGCGGGTGAAGTCGAATCGCCTGGTGTAGATAGGTACGCCGTGACGTTGGTGATAGCGGGCACGGTGCAGGTGGACGAAGGGAGCCTAAAAGCGGTCGATATGACCGTGCCTCTAAACTTCATCTTCGACGCCAGTCGGGAGGACGACCGAGTGGTGGAGCACTTGGAAATCGATGTGGAGGGCAGCACTGTCACGGCCATCTTCGCTCCCACGGGACAGGGCTGAGAAGAGCGAGAGCGTCAGGGCACAAACGAGCCGCCGTGATACCGGCGCCACGCCTCGTTGAGTTCCGTGATGTTCTCGCTCGCAACGTGCTTGAGGAACGTCCGATAGACGACTTCCTCAGACGCCCAATAGTCGAATGACAGATACCTCTCGTACAACTCCCTCAACGTCGCCGAGAAAGCATCCTCGCCCATGATGCCGTACAAGACCGTCAGGAAATACTCGCCCAAGATGTACCCGCAGGTCTCCTGAGCGACGGGGTTGGGGTGTGTCACGTCGTTGAGCGTATTAAGGTCGGGAACGTCGTTCTCTTGACAGTACCGTATGTCAACGTCGTGCAGCACCAGTTCCGCGCCGGACGTGAGGCCTGTGTAGGACGCCGCGAAACTCGCTCCGCCCTCGTAGAGCCAGAACGGGCCGAACTCCGCAGTCATGTAGCCGTGGGCAATCTCGTGGTAGACGGTGCTCTCACCCCACCCCAACTGAGTCTCGTTCACCAGCACCGTTGAGTCCACGAAGTTCACCCCGCCGCATGGGACGGTCTCACAGTCGTCGTAGGTCAGAGACAGGTAGATGATGTCGTTGAGCGGGTACGGAGCGCCGAACAACCTCTGCGCGCCCACCAGCCCGCGTTCGACCGCAGCTACCAAGTCCTGAGTTGGCGGGTTGTTATGGAACGCCCAGATCGAAACTTCTCCCGTCAGGGGCAGGATGAATGTCTTTGACTGAACGATGCGCGGGGACGCGAGCAGGTCGTCAAAGTCGTCGATGCCGGTGACTTTACTGACCACGACGATGAAGGCGCGTTCCTCTGCCGACAATCCGTCAGTGAACCACGGCTGTTCAATCAACAACTCGAACTTGTCGGGCTCGTAATGGAGCAGAGACCACAGTGCGCCCAGGAACATCGGGTTGCGGTCTCGCACAGGACTCTCGCCGGAGTAGACAAGCATCTGACGCGCCAACGCGGGGTCATAGTCCCACAACAGACCGAGTCCGTAGATGGCGTCGTTTTCCACTCGCTGGATGCCGTCCGCAATCCAGTTGGTCTCCGCCGCGTCGCGTCCGAAAGAAGCATCGCGCGTCCAGAGTTCCACGATGGGGATAACGGCGCCTGGATACGAGGGCTCGTCGAACCATGAGAGCAACTGCGACAACTCGGCATAAGCGGCGTCCTCAGTCGCCTCAAGAGTCGGAGTCGGTGATGGGAGTGGAGTCGGGGTATCGGTCGGGGCCGGTGATGGCGCCGGAATCGGGGTGACGGTCGCCGTCGGTATGAACACGGGGGTCGGTGTCTGAATAGCAGGGACGGGAGAGGGCGTCACGGTCTGGGTTGGACTCGAAACACGTGTGGGGGTGGAGGGATCAGCGCACGCCACCAACAGCACGGCGACGACTGCAAGCACGAGTAGCCTCACCGGTCTCATCTCCAATCGTCTCACCGTAAGAACTGCGATTGGTCGTCCATCGTGAGCGTTGCCCGGCCGCCGGTTGATTCATAGAAGTTCGTATGTCTCAATGCGCCCAGATGCGTGTCTCCTTCATCGGTGAAGGCCGGTACTGTGACCCAAGTGATTTCCTCGCTCAGCTTGTCTAAGACCTGCACGGTTGCCGAGTGCTCATCCGTCACCAGCAGAATGAACGCCGCTCGAAACTGTCTCTGAGACTGAGTGTGGTCGGGAGCGCGTTCTCCATCCTCGGCGATAATATCCTCAATGGTGAACTGCCTGACTTGACGTGCCCTGAAGCGCCTGTTTGGCCCGAATTGTCTATCCACCCACCTGCCGTCTTCTGCAACCCACACATCGGGGACTTCCTCCGCAGGAATAAGACCTGCGAGGTACAACTCTATGGGACTGAATGGCTTGCCAGCGGAGCCGTTTGTGTTGAAATATCCGGCGGTATACAGCCCGTTCCCATGATGCTGTAAGAGCGACATATCGAATCCGCCAAGTATCCCGTTCGCGCTGCTGAATCCCCAATGACCGGCGTCAGTGGACGGCAGTATGGAGTTCGCCCAACGGTGCATCACTTCATGCAGGAATGGCCCGTATCCGATTGGAGTCCACGCGCTCCACTCGGGCTCTCCAATCTCGACATAGTCAAACGTGATAACGCCTTGAAGTCTTCCCGATGAACCCCATGCCTCGGCCTCAGAAAAGAGTGGCTTGCCCACTCCCTCAATGTCGTTCTGTACCCCAACATACTTAGCGGGTGGCGACTCCGTGTGGAGGCCCCACGCCAAGTTTCTCGCCACAATCAAGAAGTCGAACTCGTCGTTGAAATGCTCATAGAATCGTCGCGTGTACTGCTTTAGTGGTAGTACGGTCGATCTACGGTTAGCAACGAGATTCTCTGAGACCGGCATGATAAATATACTGTCGTCGTACAACAGGGGTTCTCTAAGCCCAACAAGATTCAGAGGTACTGGCGTCGGAGTAGGAGTAGGTGTGGGGGTTGCCGTGGGCACCGGAATGGGCGTGGGCGTCGGCGTCGCTGTGGCGGTCGGCGGCGGAGTCTGAGTGGGCGTCGGCGTAGGAATGGGTGAAGGCGTAGCTGTAGCCGTCGGCATTGGCGTGGCTGTGGGTTCGGGGTCCTGATCACAGGCGGCCATGAGAAACGCGAACAGCAGGCCTGCGGCAAGAGTTAAGGCCAGTAGGTTCAATCGCTTGGCAATGCTCTCCGTTCTCATTGCGCGGTGTCCTCTCATCTCTCGGCCTCGGCAACAGCCTTAAGAGCGGACTATACAACAGATTGCCGTATAATGAGTGTGTAAAACTTTCAACAAGACTTGTGATTCTATTTCATTGCCGTATAACAGACGGTACAATCGACACGACGCAGACCGATGGCACGCAGGCATGCAACGCCGTCACTGACTCAGATCAACGATCCCCTACACCCTGAGAAACCCTCATTCTTCTTAGTGTCCAGCTATTTTCCGTGAAACCAGAGATCGATTACTTCTCCGGCGGCCTCGGCAAAGCCGGGAGAGGCATCCTCAACAAAGGCCTTTCGCATGTAGCACAGGCCCCTCGATTCCCACGTGCACTCCTCATGATGTTCTAAACTGATCATCTTGAGGTACAAACTTCCAAAGCCCCTCCGAAATTCCGTGTCTCCCAAGCGGTTATACAATCCCGCGAATATGCCCAATCCCATTGTGTAAGAGCATCCCGAGCGATACAACGCCGAGGGCCCCAGACCGATGATGGTTCCGTCAAAGGTCTTTCTATCCAACTCTCCTATGGAGTCGGCCAGATTGCAGTCTGCGGCAAAGGGCAAGAACGGGGCGGACATCAGATTAGCCGTGGCGTACTCTTCCAAGAAAGTGGCACCCCCTTCTATAATCCAATTGAATGGTGCGATATATCCCCCTGATTTTTCCGGCGTGCGTCCTCCCCAGCCGGAGGGCACGGACCAGTAATTGTGAGCAAGCTCATGCGCCAAGAGCCAACGTTCTTCCTCATAGCGGGTGCTCACCCTGATGGTTCCGCTGTCGTTAGTCCCAGGCGGCCCCCACAAATCACCGACGTTGTGCTCATCGAAGTTCCATATGGCTACTACATCTAAGGGATAGGGCACATCCATGAGACCCTCCTGTTGACGGACTAGTTCCTCCACTATGTCCATCGTGCGGGGTGCGTCAGGGGTGAGACGGACAACTATCAAGGTCGTTTCCCCAGCCAGGGGAAGTACTATCGTCCGTTCTTGCAGATACATCTGAGCGGGGTCAACCAGTCTATGCAGACTATCTATGTTCTTCGCGTTCGGCGCGTAGACAACGGTAGAGCATAGTCCCAGTACAAACCAGGCGTTCGTGTCTGAGATGCCTCCACTCAACAGGGGGTGAGCCAGAACCCGCCGCGCGTAGTCCTCGCCCATGATAAGGCCGATAGAACCTAGACACTCTTCGACCGACGATGGGTCGCGGAGGATATCCAGCGGTTCTTGCGTTTCGGGGGGCCGCACGGTTGAGGCCAACACAGCGGAGCAGTTGTTGGTCATATCCGACTCGCCGGATACGGGTTCCACACAAGCCCCAAAGTAGTAGGCGCCCGGTGTGGACGGCGCATACGTGAGGGTTGATTCGGCGCTACTGTCCGATGAATTCAGCTCGGAAACCCGGTCAGTGCCCACCTCGGTATCATCCGACGTGACAGTTGGGTCTGTGGAGCGGTAGTACCTCAGTGTGGTGGGGTTGGAAGGTCCTCCCCGGTTCCGCACTGTGGCGTCCAGCGTCAGAAATTGACCTGTTCGTGGACTGCTGTCGCTAACCGAGGCCAGTTCTATCACTAGATCGGGCGGGGGCGCGGGTGTAGCCGTGGCGGGGTCAGGAGTCGGTGATGGGACGGGAGTTGGCGGGGTATCGGTCAGGGGCGGTGATGGCGCCGGAATCGGGGTGACGGTCGCCGTGCGTATGAACACGGGAGTAGCAGGAACAGGAGAGGGCGTCACGGTCGGCGTGGAACTCGGAACGGATGTGGGGGTGGAGGGGTCAGCGCACGCCACAAACAGGACTGCGACGACTACAATCACGAGTAACCTCATTGGTCTCATCTCCTGTCGGTCTTGTCGTAATTATGACGCGGTAGAATGACGGCAAGGAATCAGGAGGTAGTCATGACGAGTATCCCGTTGACCGACCACGAACGCTCGACGTGGAGAGACGAGCTCTCTGCGCGCGCCATGCAGACACTTCTCGCGGCAAACTCTGGACGAGACGCTTACCCCACAGACATGACCGTAGAAGCAATCGCCAGAGTCTCCTATGAGTTGGCAGACATGATGCTTCGCATCAGGGACGAATCGCCGTCTGACTCATCCGACTCAGAGGGGGAATGAGATCAGGAAGCTAATCGCCATCGGCATCGTTCTGACCGTCGCAGTCGCGGGTCTCGCGTGCTCAGAACTCGATCCCGCGCAGACCGTGATTCCGACGCCGGTTTCGGAGTCCACTGTGACATCGCAGACTGACGCCGGGCCAAGTGTTCCGCCAACGCCGACATGGCTAGAGAACGACCAAGTCAAAGAGTGGGTCGAGTCATTCGTGCGCTCCAACAGAAATCCAGTAAGCCATCAAATCACGGACATCCTCATGGAAGAGCACGTACACCGACATGGTGACGGGAGGAACGTGCGCCAGAGTTTACAGGCGCACTTGAACAACGAGATTGCCGGAGACGTGGTCATTGAAGTGGGTGAGGTCGAGGTACTTGGTGGAGACAGATTCGCCGTAACGGTGGTGCTTGCTGGTATGGTGACTCTGAGTGAGGACTTGCCCGTAAGCACCGTCGATATGACCGTACCCCTGCACTTCATTGTTGATTTGGAAGCCGACAACAGCGAGTGGTATTTCCGCAAGATTGAGGACTGGACAATCGACGCGGAGGCCATCACGACCACAGTTAAGTATTCGCCGTTGCCAACCGAATACGCGCAGCGAGCGGGCTCAACTATCTGAGATGGCTTCGAACCGAACGAGATGAATAAACGGACGTGTGCTCTGTGCGAGGCGACGTTGTGGGTTGTCCTGACCCTGACCCTGTGGCTGGTGTTCGTGGCGACCATCGCCAATCACAATCTCGTCGTGACCGTCACCCTGCTCGACATCTTCCTGATAGCCGTCGTCTCGATGTTGGCGTTGGGCAGAGCGTTCCAATTGTTAGTGACGGCGTTCATGCAGAGAGATAGCGGGGATGAGTGAACCGTTCAGCGATTCAGGATCCATGGCTCAACGAGCATCACGTCACGACGTGGTAAACTCCAATTGCCAGATTGTATATAAGTCCCATTCAATAGGTCTACCTAACGGAAGGGATTTCAAGGGGGAAGCGCTCAATAGGATTCAGGATGCCCAAGGCCTGGTATAAGCAAGCCCCGCCATGAAATCACCTCAATGGGTGCGGCGGGTCTTTCCCGAGAGCTTTCGGGAGACTCTCAGCGATCCGGAGGTGCGCGGGGCGCTGGCGCAGGTAGCGGTCTTCGTTATGACGCCAATCCTCTACCTTGCCTTTGCGCCATGGTACGTCAATGTGATTTCGGTTGGCGTTGTCGGCTTCACGCTCTATTACGCGGTGCAACAGGGATGGCTGGCTCAATGGTGGGTCATTGCTCGACTGCCGCTATTTGTTGCCTCGATCATCATCATGCAGTTTTTCGTGCCGCGCGGTATCTTTCTGGGCTTCATCCTGCTGTCCGGCACCATCTTTTATTGGGTTGGATGGGAGGCGGTGGACCGTCGCTGGCGGTTTGCCGGGGGCGCCATGATAGTGTGGGCACTGCTCTCCTTCTGGTTGACGTTGAGAGACAGTATGATCGACGGGTTCAGATGATTGGTGTGTGAACAGGTTTAGCCATGTCGGGAGACGACGGCGACCACTACGAGATTCTCCACGTCCCGGATGACGCGAGTTCTGATGACATCCGTGCGGCATACCGTGAGCGCGCGCGGGAGTCCCACCCTGACCGGAATCCGAGCCCGGACGCCGTTGACCGTATGCAGAAGATCAATAGGGCGTATGAGGTTCTGAGGGATGCAAGGCGGCGGGCGGAGTATGACCGGACGCGCCGCGGCTGGCAAGAACCGCCGCGGTCCGAACGGTCCGAGGAGACGAGGAGCGAAACGTGGTGGAGCGCTCCCCCGCCCGCCGCACCCGTTGAGAAGAAACCGCCACCCAGTCTGGCAGTCATGGGGCTGGAGCTGCTGGCCATGCTCTACAGCGGGCTCATCTTTGTTAACTTATACGTGATTGACGGGCTGAGCGCAGCGGCGACAGGCACTATTCTGGTACTCGGCGCAATAGCCTTTCCCGTCATGTGGGCGTTGGGAAAGAGACGCGCAAGCGTCATCGGCGCAATCTCTGTTACGGTTTTCTTTCTGTTTGCCTACCCGCTGTGCGTTGGAACGGGACTCGAGCAATTCGTTTGCGTCGAATATCCCCATCTCGTGGACGAGTTCTGCTACGAAATCCCCTTGTCGTAAAGAGAGAGTCGGAGGTAGGGAGCCACCGCCATGATGGAACGCGAATTGGATCGGTGCGTCGACCCGTTCACCGATTTGCAGCCCAAGGCTACGCAGGAGCACGTCATCCCGCTCAATCACGTTGGGTGGAACAGGATTGGTTCCGCGATAGATCTGAGGACATCACCTCGATCGTATCGCTGCCATGGACGAACGGCTGGACAGGTTGGAGGACATCGTGTTGGTGATGGATGTCGAACAGTGGCCAGCCATCATGTTCGCCTGTGATCTGATGGGCAACGAAAGGGTCACCTCCGCTTTGCCCGCTCCCACGCTCGCAGTAGAATACGCGCGGACTCCCTTAGCGGCGATGGCAGGGCGGACATGACCCAAGCACCGAGCCCCAGTGTCCTGGCCTCAACGGGTCGGTTCCTCACGCTTCGCGGCGCGGGCAACGCGTCCGCAGCGGGCTACATGCTCATTGCCGTCGCCGGCTTCTCCCTGCTCCCGGCCGTTGTCGCCCTAAGCGCGCGTGATGCCCCCTTCCTTTTCGCCGCCGGACTCAGGGTCGGCGCAGCCGTCGGATTCCTGCTGTTCATGATCCTCTTCTACCGCGGTTTGTTCTTCAACATATCCACGTGGAAGACGGTCGGCTCCCAACTCATACGCTCGCCGTTGAACATCGGAGGGCGGATCATCCATTCCCCCCTGCCCATCGTCCTCGCGGCGATCAGTCATCTCGACTGGACGTTTTTCGCCCTTTCAACTCAATACATCGATATCGCCGTCGCAACAGTCACATTTGAGATTTGGCCGATCCTCGTCATCTGGCTGTCAGGCCGCATATTCGTGCGATACAACTCCACCAGTCGCGAGGTGTACTTCCTTTCACTTCTCGGCTTCGCGGGAATCGTCTTTGTCGTTCTGAGTGAAGTTCCGGGCGGCCTCGGGTTCGGCGGGTGGTTCAACGAAATATTGGGGGCGTCCCAGCTTGGATTGGGCTTCTCCCTGATCCTCATCTCTCTCGCCATTACGCCGCTTGGGACGTTCGGGCTGAGATGGGGCGTGGATCTGGGCCGAAGCATCGCCAAACAGGATGATGATGGGCAGGATACGGGCGGTCTGGAGTTCTTCGGCGCCATAGTCGCCTTGATGATTGGTAACACGTTCGCTTTCTGTATCAACATCGGCATGGGGATGCTGTCCGGAGAGCAGGCGCCTGACCTAAACATCGTCATCCCACGCTTCAGCGAACAGGCCCTGACGATATCGCCCATCCTGGTTGCCGTTATCGGCGGCATCCTCACTCTGGCCATCGGGGGGATCGCCTGGCGGCGTGCCAACCTTGTAACGCATGACTTGGGCGTGAACACACTCTTCTACATGACCCCCGTCGTCGCCCTGATGGCGCTCTACGCGCTCTCCCAGGCGGGCATCTTGTCGCATGTTGACGTTCTGAGGCCGGATTATCTCATCATCGGCGCAACCGCCGTCATTGTCGCCAACCTGCTCATCAATTTCGGCGCGGACAGACTGCTGGGGTTCAAGGCGCTGATGATCGCGGTATGGGCTTGCGGCGCGCTCGTCTATCTACGTCCGCAAACATGGCTCTGGCAGGGAGACGTCAGTTATTTCACCACCCTGGCCCTGTCCGCCACGGTCTTTACTCTCATATTCGCCTTTCGCGTGGCACGGCTATCCACGCGCATACTGGAAGAGGACAACCGCGGCTTTTTGTTGGTACGCCGACTGGAAGCCCTGGCCGAGCGGGGCGTCGTTGATCCCGCGGTGTGTGAGGACATTCTGAAGGTCAATGAAGCGGAAGGCCCGCACGTGCGGGAAGCCTATGACAGCGCGCGGCAGCACATCGCCGCAGCGATCCTCAATGCCGGCCCCGAGGATACCGACAAGTTGGTCGATCTGGAGGCGGAACTGGATTCCCTGACCCATTCCCGCCAGCAGGGAATCAACTTCGGCGAGTTGTGCGCCATTGCCATCTTCGGCGGAATCACGCTCGGCATCGCCCTCTTCGCGCTCCCGGGCGCCATTGGCCGCACGGCGCTTCTCATCGAATTGTTCGTGATGTTGTTTGCAGCAGTCATCGTCTTTCTGACGGTCAGCGTCTGGGACCTCCGCCTGGAGCGCATCGCCCGCATCATGCACACCCGCAGCGTTGGAGGACGGAGGGATTACGGCGTGCTCTTCCTGGATGAAACACGGCGTCACATTGAGCAGGGAATAACCGTAGTCGTCGGCCTGTCCATGGTGGCGACATACGCCGGGCTGCTTGGGTACAAGTGGTTGGGATGGTTCTCCTGACGCCGGCGCCTAGTTCAGCACGCCGCAGGCGATGCGCCCTCCGGCTCCTCCGATAGGCTGAGTCTTGTGGTCATCACGGTTCTCGTGGATCACGATGGCGGACCCGTCGCCGTCCATCAGCAGGCCTGGATCAGCCAGGGTCGTGAAAAGTTCGGCCTGCACGGTACCATCAGGGGCGGCGAAGATGTTGGGCAGGTCGCCGTTGTCCAGTTTCCGATGTAGGTTCTTTAGTGTGGAGCACCCCGCGTTCGAAGTAGAGCGACATTGGCGGAACCTGATTCAGGCCTGTAGGGGTGATTTCCCGACAATAGCAGTGTCGCTAGATCGAAGATGGGATCAGCCTGAAAGGAAATTCGACTCCTTTCCCCGCCATTTCCCGCTCTGTCTCTCGTCGAAAGTGGGGAGCGATGATTTCGTCTTCGACGATGATGAGCACGGAGGGCAGGACGCCGTGATCATCAAGAGGGCGTGTGGTTGCGTAGTAATTGACGTATGGAGCAACGCGTCTGCGCATGGTGGATGGTCGAATGGCACGGCGTTCATATTCGAGGAGGAACGCCCTTGTATCACCGCCGCTCCTGAGCATGAAGAAGGCGTCAGGGTGGACTGAGCGCTGCCCGTCGCGGTGGCGGAAATGCCGTGCGGCTCGGTGTGGCGGATCCAGCTTGACGACCATCCATCCCTCGCTCCTGGCGGAGGTAATCGTGGACGCGAGGTAGGCATGAACAGCGTGGGTGTGGTGGATGTGGCGGAGCAACTGCCTGAGGCGCCGTCCGGGAACGTCACGCCAATCGGCGAGCATCCCGCGAGTGACATCACCAGCACTCCAGCGCCGCCACGCAACCGCGACGGATGTGCGGTCCCGCCGGGCCAGTAAGACGAGAGCGCGATCGGACGGGACGAACCGATGCCCAGTGAGAGTAATCGTGCGGATCAAGTCAGCCTCCCTAAGCCGCCCGACAATCTGCGAGAAGCGAGAGGGCTTGAGTCCAAGCAGGGTTCTTAGGTTTGCCGGTGTGATGCCTGGCCAATCGGCAATCAGGTCGAGGGCCCGTTTATCGGCCGGATTTAGGCCGGACGGCAACAGATGAGAGGGGGTGTCCGCCAATGATGAGCAGACGGGTGGAGCGACGGGAATTGAAGCCCGCGAGGCAGCCATCTCGACGGGAATGTGCCCCCCGTCGGCGAAGCGAGACACGATGGCCTGTATGTCAAACCGTGTGCTGACGCCGGGTCTCTGCCAGATCGCGTCATCAACAAGTGCTGTGATCACCTCGTTCTCAAGAGTGATGAAGACGTGGACGCGAAGTCGCGCGAGCCGTCGAAGCATGCTGCGGAGCAGGACTTCGTCGGGCGCGACGACCAGCAGCGCGGCGGGCAGCTGTCCTCGGAGGAGTTTGTGCAGTCGCCTGTCGAACGATGCGCCGTCGGACGTGCGTCCCCGCCGAACGATGCCGATGGTCCGGCCGCCGGAGAGAGTGACGACGGCATCGAGTGGATGCGAGCGGTAGAGGCGCACCGAGATCGGGGCAACAACGCCGGAGATCGTCTCGATCACGGAGTAGACGACGGCCAAAGCGTCGAGCCGTTCGAGCAGGAGGCGCTGCCACTGGGCGGACACGGGCCGCGACCGGAGGATCGCGTCGACCGTACCGCCCTCCTTGCCGGCCAAAATCCTTACTCCCTCGGCCGTCAACGAGTATCGCCTCGTGTGTGCGCCGTATTCGGGGGTGTGCGGGACCGAGGTGATAAGGCCGTCGTCCTCCAGACGCCGGACCACTTTGTAGACCGTGCTCTGCGAGAGACCTGTCAGGGACATCACCTCAGGCCGGTCGAGGAAGGGCATCTCGGCGAGGCGGCTCAGGATGATGTCCGTGGATGTCGATCTCACGGTATCTCCTGTGACTTCTCCTTCCCATCACGGGGTTCATCAATGCCCTCGATCTTCCCGTTTTCCCGCCTCCTCCGATGCTCCACGGGGTTCTCGGTTGTCTTGCCGACCGATGACGGATCGGGCGAAACCCCCGTAACGGGCGGCGCACCATTGACGATCATTTCGTCAGCGCTCTCACCACCATCCTCAATCGGCTCGCCACGAATCGCATCGCGGACCTGAAGAGCGGAGAGGCTGGTGGTGTAGTTCTCGGTCTCCTCCCTGATGCGCCACGCCACATCCATATCGCCGCGCTCCGGTCTGCGCACCTCCATCGAGAACGCGGGCAGCCGTTCCGTACCGACGGTGGCGCGGACGTAGCAGTGATGGACGGGCAGGCTCGTGATGTCGTCGACGGAGACGCGGTTGCCGCCGAGTTCTTCGACGAGGAGGCGGGCATCGGTCGATGCGACCTGGAAGACGGCGAGGCATCCCACGTTGGCGAGGATGCTGTGACGGAGGACGGGTGAGAGGTCGTCGAGCTTGGCAAGGCTCTGGGTGGCGAGGATGAAGCTGGCCCCGAACTTCCCCAGCTCCGACAGCATCGCATCGTAGTCCACGCCCGGCATGGACTGCATCTCGTCGACGACGACGAGGACGCCGCGGCGCTTCTCCGGCGGGAGATGCCCCTGTTCGCGGATCACGGCATCCACGAGGTTGAGCATCGACGACCCGATGAGGGCGGAAACATCCCGTCCGGCGAAACCCTGGGCGGTGGAGACGAACAGGATGCCGCCGTCCCGAATGGTCTGTCTGATGTCGACGGTGGAGCGGCTCTGGCCGAGGACGGCGCGCGTCCTCTCGGAGGACGCGTAGTAGGAGAGGCGCGTCTGGACGGGTGCGACGGCGTCGGCCAGGTACTGTCGGTTCCACCCGCTGAAGTCACGCTTCCACCACGCTTGGATGAAAGTGTCGTCGACCTGCTTGAGCACCTCATCCCTGAAGGACGCGTCGTTGGGGGCGAGAAGGCGGAGTGCGTCGAGGATTGTGTACTGGCGGTCGGCCTCGCGCTTGGTGTTGGCCTCGTGAAGGGTCTTGACGACGTGTTCGAGGATGGACTGCATGCGCGGCCCCCACTGGTCCCAGAGGCCGCGTGCGATGCGGACGACGGAGTCGGCCGTGCGGTCGCGGTCGGTGAAGACACGGGTGTCGAGGAGATTGACGCCCGGCGCTCCGTTGGGGTCGGCGAGGTCGATGAGCCGCACGTCGTCGACGAGGCTCTCCGGCACGTGTGCGAGGAGGGATGAGACGAGATCGGCGTGGGGATCGATGACGACGATGGCGTCGTCGTCCAGGCCGAGCGCCTTCTGTTCCATCTTGTGTGCGACGACGTGCTGCATGAGGGTGGACTTGCCCATGCGGGTGCGTGCCACGTAGAGGTGGTGTCGACGGAGCAGGTCGTCGGGGAAGCGGATGCGGCCCGGCGGTTCGGCGGTGGCGTCGCCGACGTGCGCACCGTTGGCGAGTTCGCGGCGGGCGGGGGAGAGGACGCGTGAGCCGGACCGCTCGATGGGCGGCGTCTCGTCGCGTGCGGCGGGGGGATGCCAGAGTGCGGCGACCTCCCTCACGCCGAGGACGCCGCGTTTCCCGAAGAGACCGGGCCCTGTCGGAGAAAGAGCGACCGTCGTGGGCTCGGGCCGGATTCTTCGGCCTGCGAAGCGTGCGCCTGCCGGGTTATCGTAATGGTGGTAGGCCGCCGTGGCTTTACGAAGGATCTCCTCCCCGCGGCGCCTACCCTCGCGCGCATCGACGATGGCCGTGATGCGGAGTTCCGCGTCGAAGGCCATGCGGGAGAGCTTGTCGCGGACCTGCTGCGAGTCGCGAATGTTCCCCTTTCCGCCCTTGACCTTCGCCCACAGGATCGCGGCGGTCAGCACGGCGAGAACGGCCCCGCCCGCGAGGCCGACGGCCTTCAGGACGTCCCCGTCCTGCCAGAACTGCCATGTCCTGAATCCGACGAAGGCGGCGATGCCGAGCACAATGAGGCGCACGACCTCCCCGTGATTGACCTGTGACTCCTGCTGCGTAGCTGGCCGATGTGCGGCGGCCGCCTCCCGTTCGAGTTGAAGTTCGTAGGGCGCTGCCCATTGCGGCCCGAGCGAACGGAGAAGCAGGCGCGAGACGACCCGCTCGCCCCGGCCCACCGGTGTGAGCGCTCCGATGGTCGCGAGCATGGGATCGGAGCCCTCGTCCGAGAGCACATCCTCGCTGAACTGCTGCAGCGAGGCCTGCGGCGGGCCGCTCGACCGGAGTGATGTGGTCCAGGCCTCCTGGTCGTCCCGGACAAGCATCGGATCGTCGGCAGGATCCAGCCTGCTGATGCGGGCCTGCGGATAGTGTGCTGCGAACTGCGCCGCGACGCTCTGCGCGTCGTAGCAGCGTATGAGAAGTCGCATCCCGTCCTCATCGCCGACGAGCTCAAGGGAGAACGGCTCCGGGAAGGCGATGGACTGCAGCAGGTTCTCGACGCCGAGGAGCGTGCGTTCACCGGACTGCGGCGGCGTGATGGCGAGGATGACGGGTTCGGTCTTTGGACGGGACCCGAACACTCTCCTGAGGAATGAAAAGAGCTTCATGTGTGGCCTCCTTTCGGTTCTGAGGCGGCGGCATTTGCGACGCGCCTCCGCCGGGTGACATAGACGTCCCTGCACCGATTTCTCATCCACGAACCGGGTACCTGGACGGCTGAGGGTGGACAGGGAACAAGTACATATGTTCTCATACTATCGGCGCGTGTAAAGGCCTTGTGACACCCCTTTTGCTGCGAATCGGCGTTTCAGGGTGCGCGGGGTGTACAGAGATTGAGGGTGTAAGAGGAAGGAGAGTTAGGGGCTGTTTACGGCGTCGTCATGCGGAAAATGGGCGTGGGAGGCCGAGCAATCCGGGGAATCTGGAGTTTAGGTCGAAGTGTACGTCACCTGTCCAGTTGGCCAATCTGGGGACTCCGTTTTTTCCAAGACACCGGCGGGTGCACGTGTCCAGTGCGTAGATAGGATCGACTCCGAAAACGGAGATGACACGGAGGTGATGGATGGAAGGCGATTTTCTGATGACAGATCACGAACAGAACGAGGCGACGGACGACGGGACGGCGATGATGATTCTGCTGGAGCGCATGGTGCGGGAGCAGGGGCAACTGGCGACAGCCGAGAGGTTGGGCGTGAACCGCAAGACGGTGGCGGGGGCCCTGGAGACGAGGCACCTGTCGCGCAGGATGACGCATGCCTTGGAATTGCTGTTACTGACCGAGGGCAACCCGATCCTTCAGCCGTACGAGGATCGGATGACGTCGATGGGTGAACGGCTGGACGCGGTGGAGGGCGTCGTCAGGGGTCTGGCTGAGGGCATTGAGACACTACGAACGTCGCTGGACACACACCGTGCGGAACAGGATAGGGTGAACCGGATCCTGGAACGGCGGCTGAGCGGGGAGTCCGGCGTTGAGACCAGGCCGGCGAGCGGCGATGGCAGGAAGCCGGTCAAGAAGGCGGCCAAGAGGCGCAGGATTGGCACACCGCTGGCGATCGAGGCCCCCGCAAGACCCACGAGGCCGACGTTTCCGCGACGGGACTACGACGAGATCGTGACCGTCGAAGCAGCCAATGACGATTCGTATGTGTACGGACGGGCATGGCCGCTGGTCAGGGAGTGGCGGATGCTCAGGCGCGGACATCCCGTCGACGGGAGGACCCTGTCGTGGATGGAAAAGCAGAGACGTCTGCTGACGGTGGAGCTGGCGCTGCTGAACGAGCACGGACTGACCCTGCCGCCGGACGATCACCCCATCGACGACCAGTGGCGGCGGCATGTCACAGGGTGGCGGCTCCGGGATCTGCGTGCGGTGCGAAGGAGGATTCTGCGTCGCAAGCTGGTGCGGTGGTTTAGACGGGTGGCCACATTCGGGGCGTGGTGGGGCTGATGCGTGGGGCATCTGCTGAAGCTGCGGCGTCTGGTCACGACGGTGGGAACGACCACTGAACACGTCTGAGCACGTTCCGTTAACTCCTGCAAGCAATAGTTGAACAAGAGTAAGCAATTTGGGCTGGGATGCCCGAAAACTCTTGCCTATGGCATCAACCGTGTGAAGAATGGCTTCATTGTTTGGCTTTCCAGCGTTTCCAACCTTAGAAACCTGGATGGGTTGTCCCGAACGACCTTGGTTGCATACGGGGATCGATTGAATTCTCTCCGAGCGACCGAAACCGGGACCATCGCCCTCCGCGGCGAGTGATGAGAAAGGATCGAGTTTCTCTCCGTTCTCATC
>CAZZAN010000013.1:0-9601 GCA_964653005.1 uncultured Dehalococcoidia bacterium
TATCCTGCCAGAAAACTCCAATTTCAGCCTGTCTCACAAAAGGGGAAGCTTACGGTTCGAATTCTACAACCACGCGCGGCCGCACTCGTCGCTGGGCGGACGGGCGCCGGGAGAGGTCTATCGGGACAAATGCGAGAAAGCCGCGTGAGGCGGCGGCGCGGCCTTGCGCTCCGGTCGCTACGCTCCCCGCGCGCAAGGCCGACATTGACGGCACTGTGCAGCAAGCATAGACTCTGGAAATCGAGGGCTGCAAATCAACCCGGGCACACCTTAAACAAGCCCTCGGACTGTCCTGTGAATCAGGACCACCTCAGTATTGCGAATCTTCGATTCAAATTCCTCGCCTCCCCACTTTTTTTTAGACAATAATTTATTGTCCAAGTCAGGAACATTAGATAAGCGAGAATCATATCGCCATATGTAACCATAATGTTGGTTGGATTAAATAGTTTGGTTACTTCACTATTAGGCCCATCTCCTTCGACAGATAAAAAGTGTTTGATGTTATCAAGTCTTTTTCTTTGCTTTGTCCGTTGAGAATTGTTAACCGCTTGTTGCCCAAACCATAGTAAGCCCGCCTCATCAATAAAAACTGATGAAATTAGCATTGACTCACTTACTTCCTCTTGATCACCTGGTTGACCAAGTTTAAGAACTTCGATATGTTCATATGTTTGATTATCTGACTCATCTACTATTAAAGAAACTTTGGACATAGCGGTGCCAAAGTCTATACAAATACGTCTATCCTCTGGAGGACGATCCATTTCCAAAACAGTCGAATCAATATAATCATTAAGCTTTTGGCTATCTATTTCTTGTGAATAATTTTCTTCTAATACTGACTGTTCTTGTTTTGTGGAAGCTGGCTGTGGCATGTCGGTGGGTAACGAATCGCTAAATCCTTTAAAAACAATCTCTAGTGCCAATTTTTCATCATCTGTCAAGTATCCAGCTAGTTCATAGGCATCTTCATCTATTTTTCTGATACGCTTAAGCAAGTTCTTTAACAATATTTTTGCTTCAAGATTTTCCAATTGAAACTCCTCTTAACATTCTACTTAATTGAAGAAACGCGCGGTCTTACCAAAATTTTAACCTTACCCCCAAACTTCTTTTGAATTCCATCTCTTTCAACCTTTACTTTGCGAATGCCCAATCGATGACCACCTAACATCTCATGCTGTTCTGGGTCATACTCTAAAATCATTCCTTTCAATTCCATGTGTTTTAATTTTCGCATCGTTGCCAAATGACGAGTTGCTGATGCAATTTCCGCATAACTTCCAGCGGCAGTTTTGACAGTTTCCGCAAGTGGTGGATCGGAAATTTCAAGAAAAGGAACTACAGCTCTTCGCAATTTTTCCATCACCGTTTTACTATTTTCTACATGTATCAAGAGTGAACCGATTTCTTTGTCCTCTGAATTGCCCATCTTATGTTCTGGTTCACGATGACTTTGATTTAACTTACCCCCCTGCTCCCACCAAGCTTTAGTTTCTGGATCTAAATCTCTGGCTTCACTGAAGTGTGAAGAAATTGCCGGCAGTACCTGCGCCCTTGAGTAATATACAGCATAGACCACATTCATTAATTCAGAATCCTGTATTCTCTGTCTAGCTAATACTAATGCAGTTTCTTTCAACGAAGTGCGTATCTTCTCAAGATTTTTCGAATGACGCAAAACATTGCCCCACACCTGTTTTCCAAAAGCACTGCGAGCGCGATCCAATACATTGTAGGTCGGAGCCAGCAGTGCATTAGAGAACCTTAATTCTATGATGCGTAACAGCATTTCTTGAGCATCATCAAAAACATCGGTAAGCACATCTTCGTCAGCGTTTTCTGCGCCCTGACCAAATATAGCTGAGAACCAGTCAGATAATGCAAGGCCAGCATCCTGGCCAACATCACCCTGCCAATCTTTTATTACGCGTGTAACAGTACTAGTAATTCGGCGAATGCGCTTAAATCTCGATTCACTATTTTCAATTAAGCTTAACGCTGATAAAGAAGACTTGTTTGCCTGCCAAAATTTGGATAAAGAATTTGCTTCGCGGAGCGCAATTGAAACTAATACTTTTCGAGCCTTTTCAGAAGTATCAATTTCAATGACTTGATCATGGCAATACTTTGGAGTCCAGCTAGCTCCTATTGCTTCAATGCATAATGTCGCATAGTATTTCTCGTCTCCATCTGCAAGTGTCTCAACTGAGGGAGGCGCTTCTTCAAATAGCTCTAATGCTCTCGCAAATATATCATTGTTTCTACTTTTAGTAACAGCTGAAAGTCTACCTAGAATGGCGGCGGCAATAATGTTGCTTTCATGGTCATATTCCTTAAGCATTAGTGCTAAGTCTACAACAGTATCACAAATCAATGCCAATTTTTCTCCCTTAATCAGATATTGAATCTTCCGTTCCGCCATAATTCTTGTCAGAAACTGATTAACATCGCGAAGATTAGAAGAATCTTGAATGTACTGTAATTGCTTTTCTACGGAATTTGGAACTTCGTGTTGCTCAATATTCACAAGTATTATCCTGGCAAACTAGTCTAATTTCACCTACACGGTATAACATTGTTAACTCAAGAAGCGATCTGCGGCCAAGGGGCGGCGGTTTCGAGTTGCTTCGCGAGTTGCAGCAGTAGCAGGTCGGCACCCCAGGCGGCGGTGAACATGACGCCGACGGGCAGACCTTCGCCGGTGCGGTGCAGGGGCATCGACATCGACGGCTGGCCGGTGGCGTTATAGACGGCGGTGAAGCCGCTGTATTGGCGGAAGCGCCTGACGTATTCGCGCTGGTCTTCGGCGTTCATGTCCAGCCAGCCGAGTTTTGCCGTAGTCCTGGCGAGTACTGGGGAAATGATTACGTCCACTTGTTCGTGTACGGCGGCCATTTGTTTTTCGGCCAAGCGCAGCAGGTCTCGCGCGGCAAGATATTCCACGGCCGGAATTTCAGCCCCGCGTCCGGCCATGAAGCGGGTTGAACGCTCCACCGGCGCTTCTTCGAGGCTGATCTTGTAATAGCGCAGACCGCGTTCGATCGAACGCCAGGTATGTACGCAAACGAGTTGTCCCATGGCCGCATTGAGGGACTCGTAATCGAGAGGATGGATAAAAGGCTCGACTTCATGTCCGAGCGATTCGCATAAACCCGCGGCTGCCTGCACGGCTTTGACGCATTCGCTATCGAGAGCCTCACCCGTTGGATGAGTATCCTGTATGCCGATACGTAAACGCGAGCAGGGTCTATCGCCGTAGAATCCGACGACAGAATTCATCATGCCAATACGTGGTCGCGGGCAGGACTCGTCGAGCGCCGAGAGGAAGGAAGCGGGAGATTCAGGCCGCGCGAACAGGTTCTGTCCGGCCGGCAGCGTGATCAGGTCGAGAAACGCGGCGCTGTCGCGCACGCTTCTCGAAACCACGTGCTCCACCGCCATGCCGCTCCAGTTCTCCGATAGCACCGTGCCCGCCTGGGTCAGCCCGCGGCTTGGCTTGAGGCCGAACAATCCGCAGCAACTGGCCGGAATCCGGATCGACCCGCCGCCGTCGGAAGCCTGGGCGACGGGTACGATGCCGGCCGCCACCGCCGCCGCGGCGCCGCCGCTCGAGCCCCCGGTGGAGAAATCGGTGTGCCACGGATTGCGGGTCGGCCCGGTGGCGACGGGTTCGGTGGTCAGGGTCAGGCCGAATTCCGGCGTGTTGGTCTTGCCGAGAATCGCCAGGCCGGCGGCTTCGTAGAGTTGCACGCCGGGCGATGAGGATTTCGCCGTGTAATTCCTGAAAAGTTCGCTGCCGTAACTTGTGCGGGTTCCTTTCAGGTCGCTGAGATCCTTGAGCAGGAACGGAATTCCGGCCAAGGGTCCCGGCGGCTCCGGCGCCTCGTCCAGCGTCCGGGCGTGTTCGAGGCCCTGCTCGTACAAGGGCAGGTTGATCGCATTCAGGGCGGGGTTGCATTGTTCGGCCCGCGCGATGGCGCGCTCGTTCAATTCAACCCGGCTGAAATCGCCGCGTTCCAGTCCTTGCGCCATGGCAAGCGCGTCCATGGCGAGATAATCGTTTTCGCTTAACAAGGCGGTTCTCCTTCTGCTATTCGAATCGGCGGCCGGTATACCAGCCGGCCCGTTGGACGTGTTGCGGCACTTTCTCCACGACGTCGAGCACGAGGGCGAACAATGCCATGCGCACGAGCACGCCGTTGTCGGTCTGCCGAAAGATGGCGAGGTTGGGATGCTGATTCAGATCCTCGTCGAGTTCGTTGGCTTCGGCGCGGGTGTCCCGCGGCAGCGGGTGCATGATCACGGTATTGGGCTGGCAATGCCGCGTGTAGATCGCCTGATTGAGCCGGAAGCGGCCCCGGTAGACGTCGGCTTCAAGCCGGCTGGCGAAGCGTTCTTCCTGGATGCGGGTGAGATAGACGGTGTCGTTGTCATGCAGTCCCTTTGCCATGTCCTCGGTCTGGCTCACCTTGTGGCCCGCCGCGCGCAGATCGGCGACGATCTCGGGAGGCATGCGCAATTGCTTCGGCGAGATCAGGTTGAAGCTGATGTTGTCGTACAACTGCAGCAAACGCGAAAGCGAATGCACCGTGCGGCCGTGTTTCAGATCGCCGACCATGCCGATATGCATGCCGTCGATGCCGCGTTGCCTGGACTGAAGTTCCTTGCGGATAGTATAGAGGTCTAGCAGCGCCTGGGACGGATGTTCATTGACGCCGTCGCCGCCGTTGATCACCGGCACGCGGCTCGCTTCCGCGAACTCGGCCACCGAACCCGCCCGGGGGTGGCGCATGACGATGACGTCGCTGTAACCGCTGATGACTCGCGCCGTATCGTATAGCGACTCACCCTTGGTGATCGAGGATGCCCCGATTTCGGCGGTTTCCCGCACGTGTCCGCCGAGCATGTTGAATGCGCAGCCGAAGCTTACCCTGGTGCGGGTGCTCGGTTCGAAGAACATGTTGCCGAGGATGGCGCCGTCGAGCGCCTTGCTCACTTGTTTTCGCTGCGCGAAAGGCTCCATACTGTCGGCCACGTCGAAAATCCGCTCGACATCCGGCCGCTGGAACTGTTGTACGCTGATGATATGGGCGCCGCGAAAATCCATGAAAACCTTCCGCAAAGAGGGCCGGCAAGCAATTTCCGGCTGCCTGCATACTACAACATATCGCCGGATCGAAGCCGCAGTTTCTGAACGGACTCCGCGGCGATGACGGACAACTCGATTTACTGGTACGACTTCGAAACCTTTGGCAGCGATCCCCGCCGCTGCCGCGCCGCCCAGTTCGCCGGGTTGCGCACCGATGAGGATCTCAACCCCATCGGCGAACCGCTGATGCTCTATTGCAAGCCCGCCGGCGACTTCCTGCCGGACCCGGTGTCCTGCCTGATCACCGGCATCACGCCGCAAAAGGCACTGGAAGCCGGCGTAAGCGAGGCCGAGTTCATCACTCGCATCAGGAAAGAATTCGGCAAGCCGGGAACCTGCGTGGCCGGCTACAACAATATCCGCTTTGACGATGAACTGACGCGGCAGTTGCTTTATCGCAATTTCTTCGATCCATACGAGCACGAATGGCGCGACGGCAACTCGCGCTGGGACATCATCGACATGACACGGCTGTGCGCCGCCACGCGGCCGGAAGGCATCGACTGGCCGCAATCGGAAGAAGGAACGACGACTTTCAGGTTGTCCGAACTGAGCCGGGTCAACGGCCTCGAACACGAACACGCCCACGACGCCCTTTCGGACGTGCGGGCCACGATCGCGCTGGCGGGGCTCATCAGGGACCGCCAGCCGCGGCTTTACGACTATGTTTTCCAGTTGCGCCGCAAGGACAAAGTCGGCGCCCAGATCGATCTGTTCACGCGCAAGCCGATCCTGCATGTTTCGGGCAGGTATCCGGCCCGGCAGGGCTGCCTGGGACTCGTGATTCCCGCCGGAGCGCATCCGGTAAACAAGAACGGCGTCGTCGTCTATGACCTGCGCGTCGACCCGGAGCAATGGGCCGGGCTTTCGGGGGAACAACTCGCGGCGCATCTGTTCACCCCGCGCGACGAACTCGAGGGCGAGCGTCTGCCGCTGAAGATCGTCAGCATGAATCGCTGTCCGGTGGTGACCTCGCCGGCGGCGCTGGCGCCGGAGCGGGCGGCCCTGTTCGGCATCGATCACGACGTCTGCCGCGGCCATTGGGAATATCTGGTTCGCAATCCCGAATTGCTGCAGCGGTTTTGCGACCTGTTCCAGGCGGACGGCGGCAGGCAGGAAAGCGACCCAGATTTCATGATCTACAGCGGCGGCTTTTTCGGCGACGACGACCGCTCGCACATGGAAACCCTGCGCGGCATCGCGCCGGCGGACCTCGGCCGGGTCAACCTGCCGTTCAGGGACCGGCGTCTGCCGGAGATGCAGTTCCGCTATCGGGCGCGCAATTTCCCGGAAACCCTGAAAGGGGAGGAAAACGCCAGATGGCGGGAATTTTGCCGTTCGCGGCTCGAAGACCCGGCCGCTGTCGCGGATTTCGAGCGGTCGCTCGGGAAAGTCCGCGAATGTGATCAGCCGGGGAGCGACCGGATCGTCGCCGATCTCACCGATTACGTTGCCGGCCTGCGCGCCGCGATTGCATGACCTTGGACAAGTTCTCCGAAATCAGGCCTTACCGCGATCATGAGATCAGGCCGGTACTCGAACAGTTGCTGGAGGACCGGGAATTCATCGACAGTATGGCTGCCTTCGCCAGCCGCAGACTTGCGCGCTGGGTTCCCGGATTACTGCGCAATCTGACCAAGCGCCGCCTGCGGCGCTGGATCGAATCGGTACATGACGTGCGAAGCATGCAGGAGGTGGTCGAGTTCTACATGAACCGGTCGATCCGCGCCACGACCTGGGGATTGAGTCAGGAGGGACTGGAGAAATTCCAGCCCGGCAAGGCCCATGTTTTCGTCAGCAATCATCGGGACATCGTCATGGACCCGGCCTTCACCAACCTGCTGCTGCATCGCGCGGGATTTTCCACCTTGCAGATCGGCGTCGGCGACAATCTGCTCAAGAAACCGTTCGTTGCCGATCTCATGCGCCTGAACAAGAGTTTCATCGTGCATCGATCGCTCAAGGGCCGCGAATTGCTGCTCGCTCTGCAGTTGCTTTCGGAATACATCCACCATTGCGTCGAAGATTCCGAAAACGTCTGGATCGCGCAGCGGGAAGGACGCGCCAAGGACGGAATCGACCGCACTGACCCGGCGCTGGTGAAAATGCTGGCCATGGGCAAACGGAAGCTGCCGTTGTGCGAAAGTCTGGCCGGCCTGCATATCGTTCCGGTGGCAATTTCCTACGAATTCGATCCCTGTGACGTGTTCAAGGCGAATGAGTTGCATGAGTTGCGGTCAACCGGGAATTTCACCCGCACCGCATCTGGCGATCTGAGTCAGATCGCCGCCGGCATGACCGGGTTCAAGGGCAGGGTGCATGTGGCCTTCGGCGAAGAAATGCGTTGCGAAAACGAAGACGCGGAGGCGGTGGCCGCGGCCGTCGACCGCCAGATCATCCGCAATTATCGCTTGTACGAGACGAATTACCGGGCGCTGGAGATTCTGCTCGATGAAGGCGAGCTGAATTCGCCGGTTCTGAGGCAGGCCGTCGCCGGGCGCGATGTCGATAACCGCTCCCGCGATCTGTTCGACCGGCGGCTGGCCAGGGTGGAAGGCGAGTTGCGCAAGCTCTACCTGTTCGGCTATGCGAATCCGGCGATCAGCCGGTACGAGCGCGAGGCGGGCGAGAACTGATCCGCTGGCGCAATTTCCGCAGGCGCTGCCAAAGCGCCTTGCGCGCATCGGGAATCAGGGGGCCGGCGCAAGTCAGCGCAACCTCGGCTTCGCGCAGGTTTCCCGTCAGTTGCCTGTTGTCGGGCCCGCGCTTGCCGAATCCGCTGGCGAGTTGCTGCAATTGCATTTCCATGCGCAGCGCATGGTCCTCTTGCGGAGAATTCACACCCGCGTGAATCTCCAGTTGCACGCAGTCGCGGCGCTGCCGCTGCTCGCAATCCGCCGCCCGGGATTCGAGATCGGCCGGAGTTTCCGTCTCTAGCAGTTCTTGCAGACGCGCGCCGAGTTCGCCACGATTTTCGTCCGCCGGCAATTGTTCCCATTCGTCGATATTGACTGCCTGCCGGTGCTCGTTGAATTCAGCGCAGTCTGCAGCGCCGAACAGGCCGGCTTCCAGTTTTTCCAGATAGCCGGCTCGCGGCGCCAGTCGTTCCAGCAGTTCGTCGTGTTTGCGTTCCGCCGGTGGGCGGGCGCGTTCGCGCATTTCTGCCTGCTGTTCGCCCAGGGCCTTGAAGATCGTCTCGCAGGCGGCGCCGAACTCCTCCCGGAAGCGCTTTTCATCGCGAAACTCCGCCGGCCCGATTCGTTTCCATTCGGTCTGCAACTTGCGCGCTTCCGCGGCGGCGGCCGAGCGATCCTCCAGCGCGGCGAGTTCCTTTACCCGCCCGACGCAGGCCTGCTTGCGCGCGGTGTTTTCCGCCATCGCTTCCTTGCGCAGGCCGGTGAGCTTTTTCAGCGCCGCGTAATAGCGCTTCTGCAAGGGCTTGATCTTCGATTGCTCAACCGGCGCATGATCTTTCCAGGAAGCGTTGCATTCTGAGACGAGCTGGTTGAGCTTGACGATATGGACCGGCTTTCCCTCGACCTCGGTCAACCGCGCTTCCAGTTTTTCGCACAATTCCTTGCGGACCTTCAGATTCCGCGCCATGCGTTGCTTTCGTTCCCGGAAGTGTTCCTTGCATGGCGCATATGCCTGATCCGACAGCTTCTTGAACTCGCGCCAGAGTTTTTCGTTCTGTTCGGACCGGCCCAGGGCTTTCCATTGTTCGTGCATCGTCTGGATGCGGCGGCTCAGATCGGGCGGAGGCAGACCCGCCTCCGGCAGTTTGCCCATCTCGGCAATGAGTTCCTTTTTCTTTTCGGTGGCCGCGTAGTTACGCCACTTGCGCATTTCCAGCAGCGGGCCCTTGCAGACGCCTGCTTCCTTCTGCATGGTCACGCGCAACTTGCCGGTGCATTGCTGGATACCGCCCTGGATCCGGTCCCACAGGGAAAGCGCTTCTTTCGAGCGGCCGTTTTCGAGCGCCTCGTTCAGGGCCGTCAACTGGCTTTGCAGACGTTGATGCAATTGCTGCTGGTATTGATGGTTCTTTTCCAGCAACTCCTGCAAGGCCCGCCATTCATCGCTGGCGGTTCCCTGCTTGCCCAGGCGCTCGAAGCTGCGCCGCAGGTCAATCAGTTCACGACTCTGCTTGTGGCTGAGTTGTGCCAGTTTTTCCGTCAGTTCCGTCGGAATAATCTTTTCCGCACAGGAATGCTCCTTATCGCCCCGTACAAGAGGAGTCTCGCCGGCATCGATCGCGGCGGCGTCCTGTTCGTTTTCCAGCTTCACTGACTCGGGATTTTCAGTCGCCGTCATGGCTCCACCCGCAATCTGCTTTAGCGAACAGGCGTCAGTGTACCAAATCACTCGGCGATTGCGGCTTCGATCCGTCGCCGCCGGGTGGCGGGTGGTGCGGCGGGCGTGCGAGGCAGGATGCCGAGCCCGGAG
>CAZZAN010000014.1:0-7926 GCA_964653005.1 uncultured Dehalococcoidia bacterium
CGATGACGAACACGAGGAGGCCGTTGAGCCGGTACCTGCGGGGCTTGCCGGTCCTTTCGTCGGTGGCGTATCCGAGGACCCACCTGCCGGGCAGGATCACCGTCACGATCGAAAGGGCGATGAAGACCACAAGGGGGGCGAAGAAGGCGGCGACCTTATCTCCCGTGGAGAGCTCGAACAGGTGCTCAATCCCAAGCCACTCGACCATGGCCGGACCTCCTCCCTTGGCGGCGCCGGGACCTCACGCTAAGGAGCCTACCAACGATTGCCGGTTTACAGAACCTGCGTGGGCCGCGCGGACGCGTCAATGGGATGACCTCGACTGCCAACCGGCACTTCCACGGGCATCGAGACAGGTCAGCTCGCTCATTGCCTCTGGGCTATACTCTCTCTCATGCAAGAAGAGAACCGCGCGATGCGGCAGGCCCAGATCAAGGTCGTTCGCGAAGCTGATCGGGAGATTGAGATTCGCTCGGGTGCGATGACGCGCATCGCAGGAGTGTCCGAATCGCTGACAGGCGCAACCGGTATACACCTTGCCGAGTCAGTCATTCCCCCCGGCCGATGTTCGTCACCGCACTATCACTCCAATTGCGAATCGGCCATCTTTGTCATCTCTGGGCGGGGTGTGATGTTGACAGGAGATGACTTGTCCGTAGAAGAGGAGATCGGTCCGGGCGACATGATTTATATTCCGCCGGGAGCTGCTCACCAACCGTTGAACACCAGCGATTCTGAGTTTTTGCGCCTGTTAGTGGCACGTAACACGCCGGTCGAGTTAGTTGTAGAACTGGATGGTGTCGGCCGCAGGGATTGCTGATTATCCGGCCCGCCAACGCGTACGGTCGGCAGAACCGTTCCCTACAATGAACGGCTACCACTCGTATCCGATGGCCGATCGCGCGCAGTTATGCGAGGCAATTGTAATCTGGGCGTAAAATGACAGACGAATTGCCGCAGCTTAATGTAAACTTTGTGTCAAATTGGCACTATAGACCTGTTCAGGCCAGATTCAGTCCTCGTCGAGCGAATGCCCTATAGGGGATGGAACGGGCTGTACTTTACCCAACGAGGTTAGAGAGTGAGTAGAGAAGACGACCTGTCACGAGAAAACCGGGCTCTGCGAGAACGGCTGTCCAAGCTGAGCGAGGCTAGTGTGCGCATCAATGAGAGCCTCGACTTCAGTGTCATCCTCCAGGAAGTCATTGACAACGCGCGCTACCTTACCAATGCCCGCTACGGAGTCATTGCGACCATGGATGAAGCCGGTGGTCTGGACTCAGTCCTGACATCCGGGACGACGGAGGATGAGCACCGCCAGCTGGTGGAATTGCCGGGTGGGTCAAGGATATTCGAGCACTTTAGCAAGATTCCTGAACCTCTCCGTGTGGACAACTACTCTGCATATACGGCATCTGTCGGGCTGGATGGCTGGCTGCCGATGACCGTATTTGCCGGTCTGGCTGCCCCCATACGGCAACACGGGAAAACCGTGGGCATCATATGGTTGGGCCATACCCGGGAGGATGAGGTGTTTAGCGAGGAGGATGTTGAGACCCTCGTCATGTTCGCCTCACAGGCAGCAGTAGTCATCTCTATCTCCCGCAGATACCGTGACGAGCAGCGCGCCAGGAGCGACCTGGAAACCGTGATAGGCACCTCCCCCGTCGGCGTTGCGGTCTTCGACGCCGGGACGGGGGCGCCGGTGTCCATCAACCGGGAGTGGGAGAGAATTATCGATGCGTTGCTGAAGCCGGGAGAACCCTCGGAGCGTCTCCGGGAAACTCTGATAATCCAGCGCGCCGATGGACAGAGAGTCTCCCTGGCCGACGTGTCTCTGGACCAATTGCTAAAGGCCGGAGAGACGGTGCGGGCAGAGGAGATGGTATTTAGCGTGCCCGATGGACGTAGTATCACCGTGATGTTAAATGGCTCCCCCATCCGTTCAGAGGACGGTGAGGTGGAGAGCCTTATCGTGACGATGCAGGATATGACCCCTCTCCAGGATGTTGAGCGATTGCGGGCTGAGTTCCTTGCGATGGTGAGCCACGAGCTGCGCACGCCGCTGGCCACCGTGAGGGGATCGGTATCCGCGCTGCTGGACGAGTTCTCCGGCATGCACGCCGCGGAGACGCGCCAGTTCCATCGGATCATCCTGGAACAGACCGACCGGATGCGCGCTCTGATTGCGGACCTCCTCGATGTGGCTCGCATCGAGACAGGGACCCTGTCGGTTTCGCCGGAGCCAACGGATCTGCTAGCCCTGGCCGATGAGGCCAAGAACGCGTTTCGTATCGGCGGAAACGAGCACGAACTTCGTATCGAAATCCCGCCGGACCTGCCCTGGATCATGGCTGACAAAGCACGCATCCTCCAGTTGTTTAATAACTTGCTGGCCAATGCGGCACGGCACTCGCCGGAGTCCACCGTTATCAGGGTGAGCGCCGCGCCGGGCGACCTGCAGGTTTCCGTGGCAGTCTCCGACGAAGGCAGCGGCATCCCCGCTGAGAGTCTGCCGCACCTGTTTAGGAAGTTCTCCCGGCTTGAAGCAGAGGCGCAGGGAGGAGACACCGGGCTAGGGCTTGCCGTTTGCAAGGGAATAGTAGAAGCACACGGGGGCCGGATATGGGCTGAGAGCGATGGGCCGGGCCTGGGTACAAAATTCACCTTCACGATCCCAACGGCCGTTACCGCAGGATTCGTCTCTCCGGTACCGGCGCCTCAGCAGGAGGCGCGGCCCACTCGCTGGGCGGTGCGTGAGCTTACCCGTATCCTGGCTGTGGATGATGACGACCAGGCGCTCCGCTATATTCGCGACGCCCTGGTTAAGTCGGGGTACACAGTCATTGCAACAGGAGACCCGGACGATGTCCCTCGACTATTGGAGGAAGAGAATCCCCATCTGGTCCTTCTCGACCTGATGCTGCCCGGAGTCGATGGAGTTGATCTGATGAAGGACATCATGAACATAGGGGACATACCCGTCATCTTTGTGTCCGCCTACGGTCAGGACCAACTCGTCGCTAGAGCCTTCGAGATGGGCGCCGACGACTATGTGGTCAAGCCTTTCTCACCAACGGAGCTTGTTGCGCGCATCAGGGCTGCGCTTCGCAGGCGGATGGCTTCCGAGCCGGAAGTGCCTTACGTGGTACGAGACCTGAGCATCGACTATGCCGAACGACTCGTAACCTTTAGAGGGAATCCACTGGATTTGACTGCCCTCCAGTACAGATTGCTGGCCGAGCTTTCGGCCAACGCGGGGCGCGTTCTGACGTACGAATACCTGTTGAGACGTGTCTGGGGAGATGATGGGGACGGCGACGTTCGGCCTATTCGCACCGCCATCAGCACCATCCGCCATAGGCTGGACGACGACCCCGACAATCCGACCTACATATTCACTGAGTTCCGTGTTGGCTACAAGATGCCCAAGGCAGACACGCCCTGACGATTGCCCCTCTGTCCCATCACGTTAGGCTTCCGACACCTTTTGACAGCGGCTAACGCCGCCTGCTCAGGTACACGACTCCACCTACGACCAACGCAAGCGCGACAGCGAGCAGGACGCCCCATATCCATACCAGCGTGCTGCTTCCCGTGCTTCCCTCATCAGCGGGCGCTTCCACGACCGGAATCGGTGTCGCTGTGGGTGCGGGCGTGGACGTGGACTCTGGCATCGCGGTTGCGGTCGGCTCAGGAGTGACCGTAGGCGTGACCGTGGGTGCTGAAGTGAGAGTTGGCTCCGGTGTCGCAGTCGGCGTCGGTATTGGCGTTAATGTTGGCGTTGGGGTGGGAATCGCGGTTGCGGTCGGCGTTGGCGTGGGCGCCGCCCCAACTCGCAGGCCGGTGTGGCCACCAACCACCTGGTTCTCCCTGTGCTGATCCGCCACAAGGCCGGAGAAACTGTAGACACCCGCCATGCGAGGCGCTTCGACGGTATAGGTGAACTCCCCTACTCCCAGCAGCGTGAAGGTGAGTGTGCTGCCTTCTTCATCCACCGCGGAGTCGGGCAGACTCGATTCCACAAAGGTGAAGCCCGCGGGCAGCGTCTCCACCACCTGGGCAAACGCGCCGAAGTCCTGCGCCACAATCGTTACCTCTACCATGCCACCGGGTTCCACCCAGGGCGACGCAAAAGTGCGCGTAGCGCTGTGGCCGGAAGCATCCACTTCAGCTGGTCGGTGCAGCCAGGCTCCCAGGATTGCGCCGGCCATGAGCGTGAGCAGTAGCGATGCCGTTAGAGCCTTTTTCACGGCACGTTCCCCCCTGTGCCGGATGCCGGAGTCTCGAAGTAGAGCTTCACGATCTCAAGCGCCTGTTCCAGGGTGATATCGCCGGCGAAATAGTCCTTGACAGCAACGAGGGTTTCATCCAGGTCGATGGTCTCATCGCCGTTGGCGTCATAGTCATTGGCGACGCCCGGAAGGCCAACGTCAGTGACGCGGATGTTTACCGTTATCGTGTCCGTCTGGCCGCTGGGGTTCTCAGCCGTCACGGTGACCCGGTACGTGGTCTGACTTCCTTCGAAGTCAAAGGATGCCCCGTCGGCGACGCGGAGTTGCCCCGTCTGCTCATCCACGGTGAACAGTGCGGCATCAGTTCCTGAGAGGCTGTACGTCACCGGTTCACCGCTGCTGTCCTCAGCGACCACCGCCGGGCCTACATCCTCCACGGGCTGCGCATTCTCGGGCACGTTGCGCGAGGTCACAGAGCCATCATCGAAGACGACCTGCGCAGGCGGGGCGGGGGCGGAGCCGCCCCCACCGCCACCACCGCCGCCGCTGCCACTACTACCCCCGCTGCTGCCACCGCCACCACCCCCGCCTCTAGTACTGCGCTGGGCCACCTGCGTCACGGTAATGGTCACGTCTATGGTGTCACCCACGCTGGTTGAGGGATCGTAAATGGCATCGAAGCCGTCGCGGACTTCTACAGTCACCTCGTACGTGTTTTGTCCGTCAGGGTCGTAATCGAGTACGGCTTTGGTCTTGATCTGGCCGGTTAGCGGATCGATGTCAAAGAGATCGGAATCCGGCCCGTTCAGCGAGTACATGAGCATTTCGCCGGTATCCGTGTCGGTCGCCTTTACCGGCGCTCCGATAGACCGGCCTGCGGATGTGCCCTGCCCGATGGAGCGTTCAGCCGTTGAATCCGCGAAGTCGGGCGGCGTGTTGGACGCGGGCTTGTCGGCGGAAGCGGCAATCCGCGCCGCCAACGCAGTCTGGGCCTCCTTGCCGCTGCCTCGGTCGTCCTCGTAGGAGGCGGTGGCCCGCAGGTACTGGCCTACGTCATCCGTAGTCGCGGTGTAGCTGCTGGATGTCGCGTTGCTCGGGATGTCAGCCCAACTTGAGCGGTTGGAAGAACGCTGCCATTGCCAGTCGATACTGCCAACGATGTTGTCGTCGTCATCCAGCTCGGCCTGGAAACTCGTTCCGTCCCATCCTCGCAATGGCGTGATGGTGATCACCCCCGCTTCCTCCACGTCCGTAACCGTGACGGTCACAGGCAACGAGTCGGACAGTCCGTCGTCATCTTCGGCGGTGACGGTGACGTTGTAGCTGGTGCCTTGCTCGAAGCTGGGTGGTGAGGCGAAGTAGAGTTGGCCCTGTTGGGAGATCCAAAAGTCGTTGTTGTCAACTGACCACATCAGCGTGTCCCGCTCCGGGTCGGTGGCCCTGTATGTCGCGACAGCGTTGCTGCCGTTCTCCGCGTAGCTTGGCGATGTGTCGCCAGTAACCTCCGGCGCCTCGTTGACGTCCGTCAGCGTAATGGTCACGTTCTGCCGGTCGTCGATGGCGTCGCTGTCAGGGTCGCCCAGTGAGTCCGCGCCGTCGCTCACCTCCACTGTGACACGCAGGGAGCGCTTGGTCTCGTAGTCCAGTTGCGCGCCGGTGGCGACCCGCAGCTGCCCATCGTTCGTGCCGATTGTGAAGAGCGCTGCGTCTGTCCCGCTCAACGTGTACGTCAGCGTATCCCCGTTGAAGTCCGTTGCCGCTACGGGGTCGCCGACGGCCGTGCCCCCGGTGGCGTCCTCGGGGATCTCCCGCCTGCCGTCCTCAGTCGTCGGGAACGCCGGTGCCGAGTTTACCGGCGGCGCCTGCCCAACCCTCGGTGAGACTCCCGCAGCCGCCTTGCCCGAGCCCTCGCCGTCGTTGTAACTGGCAGTCGCGCGGATGTAGCCGCCAATGTCGGTGTCCCCCGGTGTGAACGTGGGTGATGTTTCCCCGGCGATGTTGGCCCACCCCGAAGTGGGACTGCGTGAGCGTGCCCACTGCCACGTTACGTTGGTCGGGATGTCATCGTCTTCCAGCGTGGCGGTCACCGGAACCCGCGCCTGAACGGCGGCTGTCTCTGAAGAGAGCATGACGGTCCCCGGCTCCTCGAGGTTCTCCACCGTTATCGTCACGTTCTGCGTGTCGTCGATGGTGGTTGATGTGGCTCCCGTGCCGTCTTTGCCGTCATGCACCTCCACGGTGACCTGGTAGATGGACTTGGTTTCGAAGTCTATGGGGTCCTTCGCGCGAATTTGGCCCGTGCTCGTGTTGATGGTGAATGCGGCGGCATCCGCGCCGGTCAGCGTGTACATCAGCCGGTCGCTCTCGGGGTCCTCCGCCGCCACGGGCGCGCCGATGTTCACGCCTGCCCGCGTGTTCTCCGGCACCGTGCGCTGGCCCGTCTCCGTCGACGGGAAGAGCGGCCGACGGTTCTCGCTGGGGACGGGGCCGGTGATTGCCTCCGCACGCTTGCCGCTGCCCCGCCGGTCCGTGTAGGTCACGGTGGCCTTCAGATAGAATTCCTCGTCGTTTACTGAGGGCGTGTAGCTGCTGTTCGTCGCGCCGGAGATGTTGACGAAGCCGGTGTTCCTGTTCACCGACCGCGACCACTGCCAGGTCCTGCCGGTGATGTTGCCGTCGCTGTCCTCAAGGGTGGCGGTCTGTGTCGCCCCGGCCTCCGGCTCCTGCGGCGAGAAGGTGATGACACCCTCCTCCTCCACGTCCGCCAGGATGATGCTTATGGTCTCCGTGACGTCAACGGAGTCGTCATTGATCACGTTGTTGCTTGAGTCCAACCCCTTGCCGTCCGACAGAGTGATGGTGACGCCGAGGGACGCGCCGGCCTCGAAGTCGAGCGCCTGGATGGCCCGGAGTCGCCCGCTTGGCGAGAGCTCGAATAGTTCGTAGTCGTCTTGCTCCAGCATGGCAAAGGTTATTGGGTCATTGTCGCGGTCGCTCGCCTCGATTATGCCGATGTCGATAATTGCGGGGCCTTCCTCCACTAGGTAGGCCGTCTTCGTGATCCGCGGGGGCACGTTGGGGCGCGGGTCCGCGGTCACCACGTCCGTCGGCGCGCTCGTGGCCGTCTTCATGGCGCCCCTGCGGTCCGTGTACGTGACTTGGACGCGCAATCGTCTCCCGGAGTCCGCCTCCTGCACGGTATAGTCATAGCGGTCGACGGCCGTTGACGCAGTTGCGGCCTGGGACCAGCTTCCCCCGGAGCTGCGCTGCACCACCCAGACGGGGTCGTACCGGTCGTAAGCCGTCCCGACTCCGTCCGGGTCGGAAATCAGGAAAGTCACGATGTCGTCCACGCCCGGGCTTTCGTCGCCTTCCTCGATGAACGCCGTACCATCCTCCTCGATGTCCTGGACGGTCACGGTGACCGGCTGCGTGGCCGTGCGCCGGTTATTCTTGCTCTGGATGTCGGTCACGACGACGGTGAAGTTGTAGACGTTATCCCCGCCGGAGTCCTTCGGTTCCTCGAAGTTGGGAGTCTCCTTGAAGGTGACGTTGCCGCCGATGTCGATCTCGAAGTCGCCCGCGTCCGTGCCCGTCAGCGACCATCTGACCCCGCCCTCCTCGTCGCGACCCGTGTATGTCGTGATAACCGGGAAGGCGTAGGGCGGCTCCTGGAGATTCGCGTCAAGGG
>CAZZAN010000015.1:0-5786 GCA_964653005.1 uncultured Dehalococcoidia bacterium
GGCGGGGGACGGAACTGTCCCCCGCCGCCATCCTTATCCTCAGTGTCTGCGAAACGCGCATCATTCCCGGGCACACCCGGAACCCGACGCACCCTTCCTTGAGGCGGCGGTTCCGGCATCATTGTCCGTACTCCCAACCTGCATCCCCGCCTGCTGCACCGAAAGACCGCCATCAAAGAGACTCGTGGCCAAACGCAAGAAAGCCGTCTGGAACGACAGATACCTGCTCAAGAGCCTGTCAAATTGGCATGTGATCGCCCCATTGGTGCCTCGAACACTGTTTCAATCCCGTTGATGTGGCTCCAAACGCGCACACGACGATGGGCCCCGGCAATCCTCTTGTATCACCAACCAAACAGGTCCACGACGGGGACCTCAGTCCCAGCCCCTGCCCGTCCTGAACACCCACTCGCCTTGTCTGGTCCCCGGACACCTGACCCCACTGCGGCGGACAACGGCGGTGGTCATGGACCTTGTGGCACTGACGGATCCAGGTCAATATCAACGAGATTGAAACAATGCCCCCTGGGCGACCCGGAGTACCCGCAGTATGTGGACCCGGAGGGACACTGGCCCGTCCTGCGCTACCTGCCGCACATTACCTTCCGGCCAATCGGCGGCCACCGGATCCCGGCCCAGGTACGCTCTGGCTGGGGCAGCGGCCTTCGGCCGGAACTTCCTACCTGCACCACCGCGTACGCAGTCCTTCCAGTCGCTGGTGGTTCAGCTGTGCGCTCTGTCTTTCAGCAACTGGACCCTATCGGCAGTATGTCGGCCTTGGGCTGCGGAAGGACGAAGAGACACACCATCACCCGCCTCTCGATCGAGGACCGCAAACTGCCGACAACAGGACCTGGACATCACCGGCAGCCAACTGGAAGTTCGGCTGACGAAGCCGGGCTCGGACCAACATCAACAAAACCAAAGCAGCATCCCTCAAACCCACGACCATAACAATGTGAACATCGTGTAGGGTAGTCCGGCAGACATCCGGACCGGACGGGTCCATCGGCCTACTGTGAAGCGGAATCGGACGCCACCCATCGCTTCCACCTTCAGGCCTGACCGGTGGGCGCTGTTGAGGTTGCCCCGATCATGGCGGTGGCGTGTCCCTGTTCCGGTACAAGGTGTCGAATTGACGTGCCGTGAGGAGGCCGACCGATATGACCGCAAAGATCCTGATCCGGACCCTGGCCACCAGCCTGTGCCTGCTCTTGGCCATGCCGTCGCCCGGCGTGGCCAAGGAATCCCCGTTTGAGCCCCTGCCGCTCGGAGCCAAGGCCCGACTGGGCCGGGGCAGCATTTTATTCGTGACGTATTCACCGGACAGCTCTCGACTGGCAATTGCGAGCAGCGTGGGCATTTGGTTGTATGACACCCAGACCTACGAAGCGGTATCCCTGCTCACGGGTCATACGGATAGGGTCACTGCCCTGGCCTTCAGTCCCGACGGCCGAACCCTCGCCAGTGGCAGTCGGGATGGCACCGCTCGCCTATGGGACACGGTCACGGGCATTCTTCGGCATACCCTGGAAGACCACGTAGGTTGGGTTACCCGCGTGGAGTTCAGTCCCGACGGCCGAACTCTGGTCAGCGGCGGTGCATACAATACCGCCCGCCTGTGGGACACGGCCACGGGCACCCTCCTTACCCCCCTGAACCCAGAGAGCGATCAACCCTTCAGCGTGGAGTTCAGCCCAGACGGCCAGACGCTCGTCAGCATCCGTGGGGACAATGCTGTCCTCCTGTGGGACGCGGCCACAGGCACCCTCCTGCACACGCTCGAAGGCCATACGGGTGGGGTTACCGATGTGGCACTCAGTCCCGACGGCCGGATCTTGGCCAGTGCCAGTTGGGGGAATGGCACTATTCGTCTGTGGGACATGGCCACAGGCACACTCCGCCACACCTTCGAGGGCCATACAAGCAGAGTCCGAAGCATAAAGTTCAACCCTGACGGCCGGACGCTCGCCAGCGGCGGTGAGGACGATATCGTCCGACTGTGGGACACGGCCACAGGCACACTCCGCCACACCCTCGAGGGCCATACGGATGGGGTTACCCATCTGGCGTTCAGTCCCGACGGCCGGATCCTGGCCAGTGCCAGTTGGGATGACACCACTCGCCTGTGGGACACGACCACGGGCACACTCCGCCACACGATCGAGGGCTCTAGAGGTTTGAAGCGGTTGGGGTTCAGTCTCGACGGCCGGACCTTGAAAACTCACTTTGGGGACCGCCATGCCCGCTTAAAATTGTGGGATGTGGCCACAGGCACTCTGCGGCTGCAGAACTATGCGCGCACCACAGGGGTAATGGGGCCGAACGACCGGACCCTCGCCGTTCGACCAGGCTTGGACATTCAACTGTGGGACGTGGCCACGGGCACCCTTCGGCACACACTGCAGGCCTATGCGGGTTATGTGGGTGGGGTTATCCATATCGAGTTCAGTCCCGACGGCCGGACCCTTGTCAGTTTCAAGGGGGACGAAACAATCCACGTGTGGGACGTGGTCACGGGCACCCTCCGGCACACGCTGGAGGGCTATGCGAGTGAAATTACCCATATTGAGTTCAGTCCCGACGGCCGAACCCTGGCCGGTTACAGTTGGGACCTCGGTTACAACCGGTACCACACTGTCCGCCTGTGGGATACGGCCACGGGCATCCAGCACACACTGGACCATGCGGGGGGAATCTACAGTGTAGCGTTCAGTCCCGACGGTCAAACCCTGGCCTATGTCGACAGGGGTGGCACTGGCCGCCTGTGGGACACGGATACGGGCACCCTTCGGCACACGCTTGAGGGCCCTACGGATGGTATCGTCAGCCTGACCTTCAGTCCCGACGGTCAAACCCTGGCCAGCAGCGGGGATGACCACACCGTCCGCCTGTGGGACACGGCCACGGGCACCTTCCGGCATGTCCTGGAAGGTCATTCAGGGGGTATCGTCAGCCTGGCCTTCAGTCCCGACGGTCGGACCTTGGCCAGCAGCGGGGATGACCACACCGTCCGCCTGTGGGACACGGCCACAAACACCCTTCGGCACATGCTAGTCCATGGTTGGCACTACTATTTTTTGACGTTCAGCCCCGACAGCCGAACCCTTGCCGGTTACGATTGGTCGTCGTCCGCCGATATCCAACTGTGGGATACCGCCACGGGCATCCAGCACACACTGGACCATGCGGGTGGAATCTACAGCATAGCGTTCCGTCCCGACGGCCGGATCCTGGCCAGTTCCAGCGAGGACGACAGAGTCCGCCTGTGGGATGTGGCCTCAGGTACCCTCTGGCACACCCTGAGTGACCATATCAGTGATGTCCCCAATGTGGCGTTCAGTCCCGACGGCCGGACCCTCGCCAGTGCCAGTTGGGACGGCACCGTCCGCTTGTGGGATGCGGCCTGGGGCACCCTTCGGTACACTCTGCGAGGCCATGAGGACAGGGTCACCTGCGTGGTGTTCAGTCCCGATAGCCGGATCGTCGCCAGTGCCAGTTGGGACGGCACCATCCGCTTGTGGGATGTGGTCAGGGGCACCTTGCAGTACGCCTTGGAAGGCCATGCAGATCCCATCAGTGACTCAATGAACACCATCAATAATCTGTTGTTCAGTCCCGATGGTCACACCCTGGCCAGTGCTGGTCAAAACGGTACGATCCTGTTGTGGGACGTGGTCTCGGAGGCGGCCGCCGGGGACTTCCGCAACCTGGCGACCAACCCGAACGGACAATGGGCGGTGTGGAAAAGCGGCACGACCGTAACGGTCCGCTTCAGCAGTCCGCGCGCGCCCGTGCAGTACCATGCGCGGCAGGATCCGCAACCCCAGTTCGTGCTGCCGGAGGGCTTCCGGCCCGCGACCCGCGTGACGCACACGGTGACGGGCACGCCGGTCCACGCGGATGGCACGCCGGTGCCGAACGCGCCGCCGGCGACCTTCGACCTGACCATCGACCCGAACGGCGAGGTGCGCTACCTGGACAACGCGAAGGTGGACGAGCTGGGCTATGTGGGCTACCGCGTGACACGCCTGATGTGGCAGACCGGCGAGCCCCCATCCACCGTGGGGACGGAGGCATCCCCGACTGTGGGCTCCGATGCATCGAAGGACCATGGGCGGTGTGGACATGCGGCACTACTGTAACGGTCCGCTTCAGCAGTCCGCGCGCGCCCGTGCAGTACCATGCGCGGCAGGATCCGCAACCCCAGTTCGTGCTGCCGGAGGGCTTCCGGCCCGCGACCCGCGTGACGCACACGGTGACGGGCACGCCGGTCCACGCGGATGGCACGCCGGTGCCGAACGCGCCGCCGGCGACCTTCGACCTGACCATCGACCCGAACGGCGAGGTGCGCTACCTGGACAACGCGAAAGTGGACGGGTTGGGCTATGTGGCCTACCGCGTGACGCACCTGACCTGGCAGGCCGGCGAGCCCCCATCCACCTTCGGGACGCAGGCATCCCCGGCTGTGGACTCCGACGCATCGAATTGACTGCCGCGAGGAAGCTGTCCGATATGACTGTGAAGACCCTGATCCGGACCCTGGCCACCTGCCTGTGCCTGCTCTTGGCCTTACCGTCGCCCGGCGTGGCTGGAGAAGCCCCGTTTGAGTCCCTGCCCATCGGAGCCAAGGCCCGTCTGGGTCGGGGTCAGATTCGGGACGCGCAATATTCACCGGACGGCACACGCCTGGCGGTGGGGAGCAGCGTGGGCATTTGGTTGTACGACACGCAGACCTATGAAACCACATCCCTGCTCACGGGCCATACAGATGCGGTCGTGAGCGTGGCGTTCAGTCCCGACGGGAGGACCCTCGCCAGTGTCGATCGGGACGGCGCCATCCGCCTTTGGAACGCGGACACGGGCACTCTCCGGCACACACTCGAAGGTCCATTTGTCTACAGCCTAGCCTTCAGACCTCCAGCATCTGAACCGCACCATCCACGTCGATCACTCGAAGGTCCATTTGTCTACAGCCTAGCCTTCAGTCCCGATGGCCGGACCCTCGCCAGTGCCAGTTGGCCCAACACCACCATCCACCTGTGGGACGCGGCTGAGGGCACCCTCCGGCGCACTCTGGAAAGTCATTCGGGTACCATCGACAGCCTGGCCTTCAGTCCCGACGGCCGGATCCTGGCCACTGGCAACACGGAAGGCACCGTTCATTTGTGGGACGTAACCACGGATACCCTCCTACACATCCTGAAGAGCCAAACGGATGAAATCAGCAGCGTAACCTTCAGCCCCGACGGCCGGACCCTCGCCAGTGGTAGTTGGGACGACACCATCCAGCTGTGGGACCCGGACACGGGCACTCTCCGGCACACGCTGGAGGGTCATTCGGGTAGTATCCTCAGCTTGGCTTTCAGTCCCGACGGCCGGACCCTCGTCAGCGGCAGTGTAGACAATACCGCCCGTCTGTGGGACGCGGCCGAGGGCACCCTCCGGCGTACCCTGGAAGGGCATTCGGATGGTATCCCCAGCGTGGCCTTCAGCCCCGACGGCCGGACCCTCGCCAGTGGTAATTGGGGCTACGGCATCCGCCTGTTGGATGTGACCACGGGCTTCCTGCAACACGCCTTGGACGACACTTCTGTTGTCCGGGACGTGGCCTTCAGTCCCGACGGCCGAACCCTGGCCAGCGTCGGGGAGGACTACACCATCCGCCTCTGGGACGCGGACACGGGCACTCTCCGACATACACTGGAAGGACATACGGATAGAGGCATTGTACGCCTAATGTGGAATTGGGAGTTGACCAAAAAAGGGGAAGCCGCGCAGAATGA
>CAZZAN010000016.1:0-5432 GCA_964653005.1 uncultured Dehalococcoidia bacterium
CTGGACAATGATATTGTGATTAAGGTTTCTCAGTATGATGTTGTCCAATCATTCCTCTCAACCTGCACCATACCAGGTAATACGTATGTGCTTCCGACATTGAAATTCGTACTACGACTTAAGGATTCGAATGAAGCTCTTCAACGAATAGGTAGCCGAGAAGGAGTTGACGCAGTAAATTACCTTATAGCATCAGTATCTGAACTGGAATATGGGCCTCCGTCGGAAATCCTAAGCATCTTCCAGAATGAGGATGAAATCGATACTGGAGAGGCTGTCCTGTTTGCAATCGCGTTGTCATCGGATGAATCTCTTACCATCACGGGCGACAAGAGAGCACTCACCGCATTAGCAAAACTAACACAAAAGCTTAGGTTCGCAGAAAACTTGAAAGGGCGCCTAAAATGTCTAGAGCAAACTATTGCTGAGATGCTGCTTTCTGGGCATAGCTCCGAATTGACAAGAAAAATACCTGGCCATGCTTGGGATACGACAATGCGTATTTGTTTTCGGTCTTCAAATGTCGACACAATTCTAGAGTGCCTGAAAAGTTATTATGAAAACCTCAATCGGGAGTGTAATCAGCTGCTAGCGGACTTTCCTGTGTGAAACGAAACAACAGGATTCAGTTAACAAGTTTCAAATACGAAGTATTCTCAACAGTGTGTCAACCCCAGATCATGTTGTTGGTTATTATCGAGAATTCTGAAACACGACCATATCCTCCAACGCTTAAACGAAATGTCTAATCACGCTATGTTGAATTTCAAAAGGAGTTCTACCAAATCACCACTGACACACATTTCCTGAGGGAGATAGAATGGCAAAAGATTGGGATCTACGACAGGCAATTAATGCCGTGTCAGATGTTGTTGAAAATAGACCGCAACCGCTTCGAGAATTTGACCAAATTTACATGAAGGTCGCTGACATGGTTATTCAAGCTCATTTCATTGCCGAACGATTTTCAGGAAAAGACGTAGTGTTTGTTGGCGATGGCGATGCAATTGGTCTGTCGGTTATGCATCTTGGCAAATTAGGAATATTTGAGAACTACCCGAATACCATTACTATTCTTGATTTTGATGAGCGTATTGTTAATTCCATAATTCGTTTCGCAGAAAAATTTCGTTTTGGAACAAGCATGTCAGCTCATCTTTACAACGTGGTTGATGCCCTGCCGAAGGATTTTATAGCCAAATTTGACGCCTTTCATATAAATCCTCCATGGGGCGCAAGTAACGGCGGAGAAAGTGTATTGCTATTCCTAGAACGTGGAATAGAAGCAGTCAACAAATCGGGAGAGGGGGTGATCGTAATTGCTGATGATCCTAAATTGGCTTGGACTCAAGAAGTTCTTGGGATTAGCCAACGGCGCGCAAACGAACTCGGTTTTCTGGTCGCAGAAATGCTTCCACAATTGCATCATTATCATTTAGATGACAACCCTGAACTGCGCTCATGTACATGTCTTTTCCGCCGATTCGCAACTACTGACGCACCCCCTGTATCTACCCACGCTGGACAACAACGACTAGCTAATTTTTACGGGAGAGACAATCCCTTAACGGTCAGGTATATACGGGAAGTGCCTGATTTAAATTATGGTAGAGCCCCAGACATAACATACAATATCGAGAATTTTGGAGATTAGGTTATGGGTAATATCGGTATCGGCTCCGGTGTGGTTTTCATGAAAGTTGGCGTTCACGCTGGAGAATCTCTTGAGGACATTATCAAGCGAAAACAGGACGAATTTGTAAAGGCCGGGCGAATCTTCTGGGGTTACGGTGGAAACACCTGCCACCCACTTACAATCGTCCAACCTTTCGCCCGAAAGTTCGATGAAGATGGTAAACCAGTGCATCTAATTATGCATAAAATGAAATCCAGGCATTTTGCAGTCCCCGAACTAGCAAAGGAATACTCTGATGATGGTGAGAATTGGTATCCGGTACCTAACGGCATAAAAGTTCGAGGCTCAAGATGGGGCATGGTTATTGGGGGGCTAACTGAAGAAGAGTTCGACTTAAACCTGCGTAATGCGGTTGTCTCTGTTGGTCCGAGTCGGGGAAAACAAGCTGCAGATTATCTCAAAGGACAAGCCGACAAAGGCTGCTTCGAGCTTATCGACAATCCAATTGCAGAAGAAAATTCAGAAATCAAGAAAATAAATTTGAGCGCGCCCCTTATGGCACCTTATGCGGTATTTCTACGGTAATGGTAATAATTTTTCTCATGCCGCGACGTTGAAGTGAGTTGCGTGAATAATGCCTGAAATCCCTACGAGGGAATGTCAAGCTAGGGACGACGCTGGACAGAGGTACTTGTTGTGCTATTTCACAAATAACTTAAGAATGGGTTTTCGAGTTTGTCATTCCAAGTGTGAAGAATGTTGTAAGGCTACGTTAGTCCAGGTGGCTGTAGGATTCGCCGGATTTCTGCCTGATTTTCACAGCATATCCTCCCAGATTTTCTTGGCATTGTTATGGACGAATTGACTTACTCGAATTTACACAATTCAGACGTATCGTAGGCCGCAGCTCTATTCCTACGCAGTATGAACAAATTAATGCGTCGAGTGACGCAGAAATCTGGATAGATTTAAGTTCCGTATATATAAATTGAGGGCGATGAATCCCTCCAAAATAAATTCCTTGTAGTGGCGCTTATAATTATTTCTGTTCCAGTATCACAGATCCTTTAACTCCGATGAACGAATTGAATTACATACTTCGTGAATCAGCGTGGAAACATTTCGCTGTACACGCCGATCATCGTCTTAAAATGTTCCAATTTTACATCACTATTTCCACAGCCTTACTTGGTGGAGTGATCTTACTATATCGAACTGGCGAAAGTGCTGAAGCTCTGGTGATCCTTTGTTTCCTCATGTCTTTTTTTTCCTTTGTGTTTTGGAAACTAGAAAAACGAACAAGTATTCTCGTAAAAAACGCTGAAGATGCTATCAAGTATCTTGACAGCTCAGTTGACCTTCCTGACATTGATGGGCAACCAAACCCATTGAAACTGTTCACACGGGATGATTTTAGAACACAGAACAGAAAAAAACATTTTGGTATATCTCATTTCAGTTATCACAAGTGCTTTGCGTGGGTATTCATTGTCACCGGTGGCTTGGGTTTTTTCGGTATGATCTTTGGCCTCATGCAATTTTTTTCAGCGCCAACATCAACTTAACCCAATTTATAAAATCACAATGAGTCGAAGGCTAGTATTACTTCCTCCACCCAATCCTGTGCGGACTTTCCCTGAGGATAGTAGGCGACTAAGACTTGGGTGCCAGAACAGCCCTGAATCATTCTCTTTGCAATGAAGCAATCGGAATACAAACCGCCCAGGGTATGGAGTCCCGGCACGGGAGACATGGGGAAATGGTCCGGAACCAACCGCCCCGTCGCCGGCCCCACCCATGAACGGGAACTGCCCCGGGGCAAACACCCGCTGCAGCTGTATTCCCTGGGCACGCCCAACGGCGTCAAGGTGACCGTCATGCTGGAGGAACTGCTGGCGGCGGGGCACCGGGGCGCGGAATACGACGCCTGGTACATCGACATCGACAAGGGCGACCAGTTCGGCAGCGGCTTCGTCGAGGTCAACCCCAACTCGAAGATTCCGGCCCTCCTGGACCTTGGCGGAGCGGAACCCGTCCGGGTGTTCGAATCCGGCGCGATTCTCCTGTATCTCGCCGACAGGTTCGGCGCGTTCGTTCCAACGGATCCCGGGGCCCGGGCCGAATGCCTGTCATGGCTGTTCTGGCAGATGGGCAGCACGCCCTATCTCGGCGGCGGCTTCGGTCATTTCTTCCGGTATGCCCCCTACCTCATGGAATACCCGATCAACCGCTACGCCATGGAGTCCAAGCGGCAACTGGACGTGCTCGACCGGAACCTGGCCGAGCGTCCCTTCGTTGCCGGCGACGAGTACACCATCGCCGATATCGCCATCTGGCCCTGGTACGGGAGGCTGACGATGAATACCGTCTACGAGGCGGCGGAGTTCCTCGATGCCGCCTCCTACCGGCACCTGAGCCGCTGGGCCCGGGAAATCGCGGAACGGCCGGCGGTGCAGCGGGGACGGCGCGTCAACCGTTCGTCGGACAATCCCTGGCTGCTGCGCGAGCGCCACGACGCGAAGGATTTCGAGACCGCCGGGTAGCGGCCCCGGGCTGCGCCGCCGCCCGCGGATCCGGTCAGTGGGGGCGTGCGTCCTTCGCGGGCATTGCGACCAGGGTGGCGACGAACTGTTCGATGTCGGGCAGCTTCGCCTCGTCGATGCCGGTGCGGTAACCCCCTGCATGGAGCAGCCGGACCACCGCGCCGGTGCTGACATTGCCTTTCGCCCCCGGCGCGTACGGGCAGCCGCCGAGACCGCCGACGGAGGAGTCGAAGGTGCGCAGCCCCTTTTCCAGGCTGACTTCGATGTTGGCGATCGCCCGGTTCCCGGTGTCATGGTAGTGCCCCGCCAGCCGGTCCGCGGGCGCCACCCCGAGGGCCGCGTCCAGCATCGCGCCGATGGATTCCGGGGTGCCGGAGCCGATGGTGTCCCCCAGGGACACCTCGTAGCAGCCGAGATCGAGCAGCTTCCGGGTGACGTCGGCAACCGTCCGGGGCGCCACCTCGCCCTCGTAGGGGCAGCCGGCGACGCATGACACGTAGCCCCGCACCGGGACGCCGTCGGCCCCGGCCAGTTCCATCACGTCCCGGAACCGCTCGATGCTCTCGTCGATGCCGCAGTTGATGTTCCGCTGGCTGAAGGTTTCCGACGCCGCGGCGAAGATCGCCACCTCGTCCGCGCCGGCCCGGCGCGCGAACTGGTAGCCCATCCTGTTGGGCGTCAGCGCGGCATACCGGACGCCGGGCACCCGCCTGATCCCGGCCATGACCCTGGGGGCGTCCTTCATCTGCGGCACCCACTTGGGCGATACGAAGCTCGTCACCTCGATCCTGCTGAAACCGGCGTCGGACAGGCGGTCCACCAGTTCGATCTTCCGTTCCGTGCTGATCTTGGCCTTCTCGTTCTGCAGCCCGTCCCGCGGTCCCACCTCAAAAATCTGTACGAATTCACTCATGGCTCTGTCTGTGTCCCCGGTTCAAGTTCAAGGAGGAGCGTGCCGGATTCCACCTGTTCGCCTTGCCGGACGTGCACCCGGGCGATGACTCCGTCCCGGGGCGCCCGCATGGCATGCTCCATTTTCATGGCTTCCATCACCGCGAGCAACTGTTTCTCCCCGACGGCCTCCCCGGCCTCGACCGCGACCCGGGTGACGAGCCCCGGCATGGGGGCAGTGACCCGGTCTCCCCGGCCCCCGCCCTCCTCGGCCATCGCGCCCGGATCGTCCACGGTCAGGACCCATTCGTTGCCGCCGGATGCGACCAGGAGTTCGTGGCCGTCCAGGTGGTGGCGCAGCG
>CAZZAN010000017.1:0-3867 GCA_964653005.1 uncultured Dehalococcoidia bacterium
CCGCTGCGCGGCGCCCTCTCCGCCCTCTCCCCAGCCCTCCCCCTCGGGGGGAGGGGGCCGGATGCGCCCTGCGGGCGCCGCCCTCTCTGCCCTTCGGGCATCTCCCCCTCAGGGGGAGAACAGAATCACCAGGCGCCGGCGTGGACGTTGGCGATCGCCTGCTGGGCGACATCGTAGATATAGCGGGCCGCGCTCGGGCTTCCGTCCGTGCGGTCGATCGTGTCGGTCCGGTAGCCGACCAGCCCGTAGCTCACGTAGATGCGGCCGTCGGCCTCCGGGCCGGTCTGGCCGCCGATGACCGGCACGCGCATCGCCTTCGCCACGTCCCCGTAGATCTCGTGGCTCACGTTCGTCAGGTCGATCATCACCGCGCCGGCGTCCTGCACGGCCTGGCACCACTTCATCACATGCTCGTGCGCGGCGGCGTCCTCGTGGCGCGGTTCCCAGACGTCGAACCCTATCTGGGGATACACGGGCAGACCCGTCCCGATCACCGCGAGCACGTCGTCGAACAGGCGCTCCTCCTGCGTGCGGATGTCCACCTTCGTCATATCGGCGCCGGTCTCGGCCTTGATGCGGCGCGCCGCCTCCTCGACCGCCTTCGGCCCCGCGTTGCACGTCGCCGTCGGCATGTCGACGTTCACCGCCGCGCGCTCGGCGACGCGGCTGACGGCCTTGCCGAACAGCAGCATGGCGTCGATGGTGAACTCGTTCTCGTCCTCCATCCCCAGGAACGTGCGGCTGACGCTGTCGCCGACCGACAGCAGGTCGACCTCCGCGCGTTCGAGGATGCGGGTCATCTGGACGTCGTAGCACACGCCGGCGGCGATCTTGCGCCCCTCGTCCTTCATCCGCTGCAAATCGGCAATCGTAAGTCTCGCCATGGTGGTTCCTCCTCCTTGGGGTGCGGTGTGGTTCTCAAGCGCCCCTCGCGCAGAGGGCCGCGCGGGAGGCGGCGCTGGGGGAGGCGTCAAAGGGGAGCACTAGCCGACGAAGTATTCAGAGGCAAGCTCCCTGATGAGTCGCTGTTTCTCCCCAGGCAAGGCCCGGTAAGCAGCCAGCAGGGCATCCTCGTCGCTGGCCAATGGCTTGTGCCCCTCTCTCACAAGCCAGTCCAACGACACCCTATAGAGCTCAGCGACGGTTGCCAAGTGTTCGGGAGTTGGGAACGACGCGCCACTTTCCCACCTGGCGACAGCATTGCGACTGATGCCGCACCGCCGGGCTACTTCCTCCACCGTATACCCGTTCTTGACTCGCGCGGCGCGGAATCTCTGACCTATGCCCTTACGTCGCGCATCGTCTCTAGGTGAGGAGGAGGCCTCTATGTAAACCATCAGTATCCGTATGCACAGTAACAGTTGACAGATTGCTTGGCGGGATGGTAGATGTACAGCATAGCCTTGCACAATCGTACAGCGACCGGGGAAGATAGCAACCATGTCGACATCACTGCCTGACCTCTCCGCAGGAGACGTGCACCCAGCAGACCTAAACGGAAGGTCCGGCAAGCGCACCGGAGCCTTCTACACGCCGCCACCTTTGGCAAGGTTCCTTTCGGACTGGGCTGTCCTTCCAGGGGCTCGGGTGCTAGAACCGAGCGCAGGCGACGGTCGATTCGTGGAGGCAGTTGTCGCAACGGGCCGAGCTAGCGCCGTCTGCGCGATAGAGCTTGACCCACATGCGGCAGCAGTCGTCCGCTCCCGTGGTGGTGAGTCCACATCTACTTTCACCGGAGACTTCTTTGGGTGGTATCAGAGGACTTGCCCGGATGGGCATTTCGATGCTGCTGTGGGAAACCCGCCTTTCATTCGATATCAGAACTTCCCTGAGGAGCACCGTGCGCCTGCATTCGAGTTGATGCGGAGCGAAGGGCTCAACCCCACGCGACTGACGAATGCGTGGATGCCGTTTGTAGTTGCTGCTACGAGAGCCCTGAGACCAGGCGGCCGGCTAGCGATGGTGCTGCCCGCCGAGTTGTTACAGGTCAACTATGCAAGGGAGCTGCGTGAATTCCTGGCTCGGAAGTACACGCGCCTACATTTGATTACTTTTCGCAGGCTCCTGTTTGACGGCGTTGAGCAGGAAACACTTCTGCTATTGGGCGATAGGTCGGACTCCGATGGGGCGGAGATTTCCTTCGTGGAACTTGAAGACATGAGTGCTTTAAGCGCGGGAGTGCTCAGTCACTCGCCCTCTGTCCATACTGATATCGATCATGCGCGCGACAAATGGACGCAGTTCTTCCTTACGCCGAAAGAGTTCGACCTGATACAGGAGCTGGAGACAGGCATCACCACCCGTTTGGGGGACTTCGCGGAGGTGGATGTCGGCATTGTCACTGGCCGCAACGAGTTTTTTGTGCTCACGAGGAGCACCGCTGCTGCGTGGGAACTTACAGGCTACTGCCAGCCGATCGTTGGCAAGTCAGCGCACGTAAAGGGGCTTCTGTTGAGAGGCGACGACTGGGAAGCACTCGCCCAAGCAGGAGCCTCTTGTATGCTGCTTCAGCTTGGGCCATTCAACAGGGACGAATTGTCTGACGCCAGCCTAGGGTATGTGCAGTGGGGTGAGGCTGAGGGTTACCATGCAGGATATAAGTGCCGGATCAGGGCGCCGCGGTGGTGGAACGTCCCTTCCGTATGGATGCCTGATGCCTTCATGACGCGGCAAATCCATGATGGTCCACGTATCATTGCCAACCAAGCAGGCGCTCTTTGCACAGACACCATTCACCGTCTTCGGGTACGTCCAGGCGTAGATAGCAGGCAGTTGGCGTCCTTGTCCATGAACAGCTTGACTTGGGCTTTTGCCGAACTTAAGGGTCGGAGTTACGGAGGAGGCGTCTTGGAGCTAGAACCACGAGAGGCAGAAGCGCTGCCGTTGCCCCTCACACCGAAAGGGCTCATGCTCGACTTGGAAGAACTGGATGCCGCCGCTAGGCACGGAAAACCTGCGGAGGTGAGGCATGCCGTAGACCGTGCCGTATTGGGCCATATCGGGTTGTCTCGAGCAGACACGGCAATCCTCAATGGAATCTGGGAACGCCTCAGCAATCGGCGGTTGGAACGGCGGTAGTACTTACTCCGTGTGCGGGGGAAGTCCCTTGTACCTGGAGATGTACGCTCGTTCGACCTGAGTCGAAAACTTCTCAATGCGGAGCAACGATTGGTTCTGCGGCAGGTCAGTGCGGACTGAACCATCCGATGGATTCCATACTATTAAGCTAAGTGCCTCGGCGAGATGACTCGGCTCATCCACTCCTGCACGCCCCGTCAGACGTTCAAGCGTCCCAATTAGCGCCGACTGCTGAGGCTCGCTTAGGCATGGGCTAGGGATAGCAATCAAGAAGCCAACGATAGCGTAAGGGAAGCGCGCATGGACAGTCGTGGCCTCCGTGGCGAGGTCGTTAATCATGTTCTGGTAGTTCTTTCCGACGCTCTTTGTATCGTTCAAAGTCTTCGAATCAAAGACGATTCGAACTCCATCTGGGCGGTAACCGACATCGAAATTCTGGGGTCGAACACCGCCTATCACACGCAATGGCCCTACTTCTACTACATCGTCGTACTCAGGAAGCAGCGCTGTTGATTTTGGCGTTACAGTTTGAACGCTCAGCATAACCGCCAAGCTATCTCCAACGGCCTGGTCGATGAAGCTCCCCAAGTCTAGGCTGGAGTACGGCTTGGATCTGCTGAGGCTTCCGCCATTTGCAGTCCACTGTTTACCGAACTTAGCAAGCGTAGGCCTGTGAAGCTTGAGGGGCGGCATTGGCTGTAGAAGTCCCATAACTTGATGATCCCAGCCTTTCTTGTGGTTCTCAAGCGCCTCTCGCGCAGAGGGCTGCGCGCGACGCGGCGTCGAGTT
>CAZZAN010000018.1:0-3371 GCA_964653005.1 uncultured Dehalococcoidia bacterium
CTCTCTGCCCTGCGGGCATCTCCCCCTCAGGGGGAGAACGGATTGCCCCCTCCCCCCGAGGGGGAGGGCCGGGGAGAGGGCGGAACCCCCGCCGTGATAACATCAACCCATGGACATCACCTGGCTGGGACATGCCGCGGTGCGCGTGCGGGGCGCGGGCGCCGCGCTCATCGCCGACCCTTACCCCCCTGAAGCCGGACTCCGCATACCGCCGGCGCAGGCCCGCGCCGAAGTCGTAACCCTCAGCAGCAACGACCCCCTCCACGCCGCCACGTCGGATATCGAAGGCGTCCGAATCGTCCTCGACGGCCCCGGCGAGTACGAGGCCTCCGGCATGCACATCAGGGGCGTCCGCACCGCGCGTCTCACCCCCGAGGGAGAGCCGCAGCGCTGGAACACCATGTACACCGCCGAGATCGACGGACTCACCTTCTGCCACCTCGGCAACCCCGCCGGGCTCCTCTCGAAGCGCGAGCTCGACGAGCTCGGCTCGCCCCACATCGTCGCCGTGCCCGCCGGGAGCGTGACCGGACTCTCCGCCGCCGACGCCGCCGAGATCGTGCAGGCGCTCAGCCCCAAGGTCATCCTGCCCGTGCTCTACGCGCACTCCGGCAACCGCGCCCGCCTCCGCGAGCTCCGGTCGTTCCTCTCCGAGCTTGGCGCGCGCCCCACCGAACCCCAACCGCGCCTCTCCGTAACCCGCGCCTCCCTCCCCGAAGAAACGCAGATCGTCGCCCTCTCCGCCGCCGGCACACTGCTGTAGCGGGGGGCGCCTCTCCCCTCGCTGCGCTCGACCCTCCCCCCTCTTGCGGGGAGGGTGGGACCGGCCCACTCCCCCCGAGGGGGAGGGTTGGGGAGAGGGCGGTGCGACAGTTGGCCGTTGCCCGTTCAGTGCATCGCGTCCTATCGTGGCTGGTAGTGCGTGAGAGCGTGCTACACTGACCTCGGAGCGACAGGACCGATGACGACGCAACCCCAGACCCCCGATCCGCTCACCGAGCGCATGAGCCGCCTCGAAGGCGCGTACGAGCATCTCGCCACCAAGGCGGACATCGCCTTGCTCAAGTCGGACCTCGCCGAGGTCAAGGGTGAGCTGAAGGCGGACCTCGCCGAGATGGAGTCGCGGCTTATCAAGTGGACGGTCGGAGCTATCGTCGGCGCCTCAGCCGTCGTCGCGGTGATAGTGCGGCTCTTGGCCTAGCGCACCGCCCTCTCTGCCTTCGGCATCTCCCCCTCAGGGGGAGAACGGTCGACCCCAGCGCGCCCTCTCCCCATTACCCCCCGCGACGCCCCACGACCCACCAGGCCGCCGGGAGCGCCACCGACGCAACGTACAGCTTCGCGAGGTCGCCCGCCACGAACGGCCACAGACCCCACTCCAGCGTCGCCGGGACCACGCAGCACGCCTCGGTCCAGCCGTTGTCCAACCCCCACCATCCGAGCCACAGCAGGCCCGGGACGTACAGCGCCGCGTTGCCCGCCAGCATCGCCAGTAGCACCCGCCAGCTCCGGTCCCAGCCGCGCTCCGACAGCCGCCCCACGACCCACGCGGCGATCACGAACCCCACGATGTAGCCGCCGCTCGCGATGTCCCACACCGCGCCGTCGTAGCCCAGCCACGGGAGCACGAAGTGGAACACCTTGTCCCCCAGGTCGGCGGTCGGCGGAGCGAACACCGGGACGCCGGCCATGCCCACGACGGCGTACAGACCCAGGCTCGCCGCCCCGCGGTTCGCCCCCAGCGCCCCGCCGGCCAGCAGCACGCCGAGCGTCTGACCCGTGATCGGCACCGGCGTGAACGGCAGTTTCACCGCGAACTGCGCCAGCAGCGCCACCAGCAGAGCGAACCCCGCCACCAGCGCCGCGTCGCGCGCGAGCCCCCTCCCCGGCGCCACCGCATCCGCCAGCGACCCGTACCGCCCCGAAACCGCAGCATCCATGCCTGCCCCCCACGATTGGTGTTGCGGTTAGTGTAGCAGGGGCGGCTTAACCCCCTCCCCCTGAGGGGGAGGGCGGGGGAGAGGGCGGGGGAGGTTGGGGGAGAGCATCGTCGTTGCGGGCGACACGCTCCGCCCTCTCTGCCTTCGGCATCTCCCCCTCGGGGGGAGACGTCCGGCCCCCTCCCCCTGAGGGGGAGGGCCGGGGAGAGGGCGGGGGAGGTTGGGAGAGGGGATCGTCGTTGCGGGCGACGCGCTCCGCCCTCTCTGCCCTGCGGGCATCTCCCCCTCGGGGGGAGAACGGTCGGGGACGCTAGAGGCGCAGGATGAGGGTGGCGAGCGCGGCGAACCCGCCGATTGTCGTCGCCCAGAGGCCGCCGATGAGCACCAGGTGGACGTTGAACCGCTGGTTCATTTCGTTGAACCGCTGGTTCGTCTCGGCGCGGAGCGACTCCAGCCGACGGTCGATATCCCCCAGGCGCTCGTTTACCTGTTCATAGGCGCCTTCGAGGCGGCTCACGCGCTGCGGGACCGTAGCTGCCGATTGCGTCGTCATCGAACCCTCCGAGGCTCATGGTAGCACTCCGGCAGCGACGCGGCGCAAGGGGCTAGTGTCGCACACCCCCCGTCGTTCCTGCGGAGGCAGGAACCTGCTACGGACACACCCCCGTCGTTCCTGCGGAGGCAGGAACCTCGCCTTTCCGGGCTAGGCTGCGGGATTCCTGCCTGCGCAGGAATGACGGACAGCCGCCCTCTCTGCCTGCGGCATCTCCCCCTTGGGGGGAGAACGGTCAGGCGCCTGCGGCGCCGGACCTCTCCCCTCGCTGCGCTCGACCCTCCCCCCTCTTGTGGGGAGGGTGGGATGGCGCCCTCCCCCGTCGTTCCTGCGGAGGCAGGAACCTCGCCTTTCCGGGCTGGGCTGCGGGATTCCTGCCTTCGCAGGAATGACGGAGGGGCCCTCTCTGCCTTCGGCATCTCCCCCTCGGGGGGAGAACGGTCAGGGCGCCTGCGGCGCCGGACCTCTCCCCTCGCTGCGCTCGACCCTCCCCCCTCTTGCGGGGAGGGTGGGACCGGCCCCCTCTGCCCTGCGGCATCTCTCTTGGGGGGGAGTGGTCAGGGGGTGAAAAACGACTGGCTGGAGTGTGTCATTCTGTGTTATTTCGTGTTATTTGCGCGCTCTGCGCGGGGCGCTAGACGAGCAGCGCGAGAGCCCCGACCATGGCGCCGAAGCCGACGACGGCAATCCCGACGATCTCGAGCAGCAGCAGCCGCATCGCCTTCTCGGAGTCAGCCCGCTGCGCCTCCAGCCGCGCCAGCAAATCCCCGCGCAGCCCTCCCATCTCCGTGCGCAACTCCCCGCGCAGCTCGCCCATCTCCGCGCGCAACTCCCCGCGCAGCTCGCCCATCTCCGCGCGCAACTCCCCGCGCAGCTCG
>CAZZAN010000019.1:0-2196 GCA_964653005.1 uncultured Dehalococcoidia bacterium
AGCCTCGATACCCAACGGCCGGCATTGATGTGAATCTGCGGCCAGCCGCGGACCGGGGGCTTGACCGGTTCTCGTTCGGCGAGCGGCTTTCGAAGGGTCTCCTGTCATGGTCGGTCCGGCAGCCGGTTCCGGCGCCGGCAGTGCGTAATCATCCTAATAGAGGATATTGGCACCAACAGTCACGTTGATATTCTGGCCAACTGCATGGCACCTGGATCCTGGCCGGCGCGACGTCCGGTTCCGGCATCCGCCTTCAGCGGCCGATCGAAGCTTTCGTTTCATACGTCCATGCCCGACGCGCGGCGCAGCCGGCGCGCTTCCGTGCGACTTCGGCTTGCAACATCAGTCGTCATGTAGTAGTGTGGCAACAGTTACCTAACTACATGCATTGCCATGTCCGACCTGGCCGAACTCTTCCGCAAGCCGCAGTCCCGGACCCACCTCCAGTACGAGGCCCTCCGGGCCCACTTCCTCGACGGCGTGGCGGCCGGGGAGGCCGCGAAGCGCTTCGGATACAGCCTCGGATCCTTCCGCAACCTGTGCACGAAGCTGCGCGGGAACCCCGACCTGTCCCCCTTCTTCGCCGAGCGCCGGCCGGGCCCGAAGCCGAACCCCGAGGAGCCTCGCCGGCGGCGGCGGGACCGGCGCATCCTGGAACTTCGCCGGACCGCCGGCCTCTCGGTCGGGGAGATCAGCCGGAAGCTCGCGGAGGAAGGGATGGCCGCCGGCACGACGACCGTGCAGCGCACGCTTCGCCGGAACGGCATCGGCAAGCTGCCGCGCCGCTCACCCGGCGCTCGCGAGGCTGCCCTGCGGCCCGTCTCCGCCCCACTCGCCGACGCCCGGGAACTCGACCTGGCGCCGCGGCGCCTGCGCACCGCGTTCGGCGGACTGTTCCTGTTCGTCCCCGACCTGGTCCGCCTCAACCTCGACCGGATCGCCGGCGACAGCGGCATGCCGGGCAGCAGGATGATCCCCGCCGGCCATGCCTTCCGGGCCCTGCTGGCGCTGAAGCTCTGGGGGGTGGGACGGCCGCCGCACGTCATGGCCGACATCCTCGATCCCGGCATGGCCCTGTTCGCCGGGCTGAACGTCATGCCCAAGCGGTCGAGCCTGACCGAATATGCCGGGCGCGTCGACCCGAAGCTGTGCGCCGGTCTCATGGACCGCTGGCATCGGGCGCTGCACGGCCTGGCGGCGGACCTCGGTGGGGACGGCTCCTTCGACCTCGACTTCCACACGATCCCCTGGCACGGCAAGGACCCGGAAGCGCCGGTCGAAAGGCACTACGTCTCCAAGCGGAGCCGCCGGCAGAAGGGCGTCCTCGCCTTCCTCGCCCGCGACGCCGATGCCCGCCTGTTCGTCTACGCCAACGCCCGGGTCCGCAAGGAGGACCAGAACGATGAGGTCCTCCGGTTCGTCGGGTTCTGGGAAGAGCGCAACGGCGGGCCGCCCAGGGAGCTGGTGTTCGATTCCCGGCTGACGACGCATGCCAACCTCTGGCGGCTCCACCAGCGCGGCATCGACTTCCTGACCCTTCGCCGGCGCTCCGCATCGCTGCTCGCGGCCATTGCCGACGCCCCGGAGAGTGACTGGAAGCAGGTGCGCCTGAACAATGTCGGGCGCATCTACCGCACGCCCCGGGTCCTCGACCGGCGCGTCCGGATCTCCGGCTATCCGGGCGACATCCGCCAGCTCGCCGTGAGCGGCCTGGGCCATGAGCGCCCGACCCTGTTGCTCACCAACCAGATGAAGACGGCCGCAAGCCAGCTGGTCGACCGCTACGCCCGGCGGATGGTGATCGAGAACGCCATCGCCGACGCGATCGACTTCTTCCACATGGACGCGCTGTCCGCCGCGGTCCCGATGAAGATCGATCTCGACCTTCAGCTCACCCTCATGGCCAACGGCCTGTACCGGCTGCTCGCCGTCCGCGTCGGAAACGGCAAGCGCAACGCCAGGTCGCGCACCCTCTTCCGGAACTTCGTCAAGGCGCCGGCCGACATCACCATCGGAAACCACTGCATCGACGTCAGGATCGGGCGCCGCGCCAACAACCCGTTCCTCCTCAACGCCTCATACGACCAAACCGACATCGCCGTGCCATGGCTCGGAAACCGACGGCTCCGGATCAGCTTCCTGTGAGCGGTCAACGCTCGATTCACATCAATGCCGGCCGTTGGGATTCGAGGCTAG
>CAZZAN010000020.1:0-2182 GCA_964653005.1 uncultured Dehalococcoidia bacterium
ACGTTGCTTTTTCGCAGGATATCAAGACTGCCTTTTTCGTTGAGTTGAAGACCGATATGAGTTCTGTGCGCGCAGAACAGAACAAGTATCTCGAAGAAGCAAGGAATGTCGGACTTCAAAAGTTAGTCGAAGGAATTGTAGATATCTACAGAGAGACCGACAAAGGAGCGAAGTACTGTCACTTGCTGTTCCTTCTTTCCCAACTTGACCTCGTTACCAAACCTCATCCGAAGGAGGCGGATAGAAGCGCAATTGACAAATCCGACCATTATTGGCGCTCGGCGTTTGAAAGAGTGGAGCTTACCAATGCCGGAGAGAAAGTCGCGGTTAAGGTGGTTTTTATTCAGCCGCGAGATGACAGTTTCGAGTACATTGATTTTCCAGCAGTTGCCGACACGGTTCAGAAGACCGGTGACCTTGGCTGCATGTTCGCGAACTATCTAGTTCCTGTCCGTAAATTCGGAATCTGTCGGCGAGGTGGTGCTTCGGGCGGACCACGAATTATCTCATAACGAGCGGTTCGAACGGTGCGCACGTCCCTGTTTTCGGTCGAGAAGTTGGGCGAACGGCCCGATTGTCAATCGAGAACGGTGATTGGCGCCGAGGACGGCGTCGCCGTCGGGCGCTCGGCCACAGGCGACCCCCCGGTATCGAAGACCGGCTTGCGAGAGCGGCGAACGACAGCGTCAGGCCGGTTTGGGATGCAGGCGCACCAGGCGCATCAGGTTGTGGGCGAATATCGCGGAGTGAACGTACGCCTTGAAATGCGGCAAGCCACGCCAGCGGCAGCGTGCGAGGCCGAAGCAACGTTTCAGATAGGAAATACCCGCTTCGATACCCGCCCGAAATCGGCGCAGCCGATGGTACAACCACGACGACGGTGTCATGGCTTCCGTGCGAAGTCCGCGTTTCTTGTGAAACACGACATGGTCGACCCCCAACGCCTTGGCACCGTTGAGGTTGTCTTTCGAGGCGTAGCCACCGTCGAAGGCGGCCCGTGAAGGCGCGGTGCCGTAGTGCGTGACATGCCGTTCGAGCATCGGCAGGCAACGGCTGCTGTCGGCCGGATTGCCTTGCTCCACCACCGCATCGAGCACCAGTCCGCTGCGCCCGGTGGTCAGATTGATCTTGTGGCCATAGGTGGTTGCGCGACCGCCCTTGACGAGGATGTCGGTGTGCGGCTCGAAAAGGCTCACGACCTTCTCGCCGGCCGGCACGGTCTCGCCGTCGAACACGCGGCGTTCGGCTTGCGCGCACACGCGGCCCAGCAAGTCCAGGTACGCCTGCGCGCTCGCCACCCAGGCGCCACTCCAGGACCGGTGTGCCGCACGCACCTTCGGTATCGCCGCCTCGATATAGCCCATGGTCTGGGCGGTCAGCCGCAGCAGCTTGCGGTAAGTTGCGGCCCGCCGCTCGGCGCCACGTTGCGAGGGAATCTCGAGCGCGCGCCGCTTGGCGGCCCGGCAATGATTGCGGTATTCAATGCGCTCCCGCCCCAACGCCTCGCCGGCCTCGCGCAACAACCGCGTCAGCACCCGCACCCCGTCGTAGAGCAGACGACTGTCCGAGGGCTTCAGGATGGGTGTCTCGACCACCGTCGAGTCGACGCGCACCGTCTTGCCATCCTCGACACCCACCGCTTGCGCCTCGCCCAGCAAGTATTGCCCAAGTCGCTCCCAAGTCGCTGCGCTAATGGCGCCGACGGTGGCTTGCAGCGCCGACTTCCCCGGCGGCCGGCACGCCGGGTCGAGCCGGGCAAAGCGGCGTGCGGACAGCGAGTCGGTGAGGATGAAGGCCAGATCCCGGTAGCTGGCCTGGCGCAGATGCAATAGCACCGCGCAACGCAGCACCGTCTCGCCGGTCAGCCCGTGCCGGCCCCGGCCCGAGCCGCTGCCGCCGTCGAGGTCGGCGATGACCGCATCGAGCAGTTCCGGGTGGGCGTCCAGCCAGGCCGAGGCCAATTCGAGATCGTCCGCGATGGGGTGTTCAATGGATTGGGGATCGAATAGACTGGTCTGCGTGTTGCGTTTTGCGCGCATCGCAACCTCCGGCGTTTTTGGTTTTCCAGTGTTTTTATTGGTAAAGCAAAACCACAGGTTACCGGAAACGCCGGTTTTATGCCACCCAAAGCGCCAAATTTTTCAGCAAAATCAGTCCGTTGCGAATTTACGGACAGGAACTA
>CAZZAN010000021.1:0-1664 GCA_964653005.1 uncultured Dehalococcoidia bacterium
ATTTGTATCTGCATCATGCCGCTGCAATGCAGTGTGGCAGCTGGTGGTTGTCGTTTGCGACACCGTCCCTCGCGGCCATCAGGTCGGACCATGCCCGGTCGAATACGCCTGATTTCTGCAGGGTGCGGAAGGTCAACACGGCCTGACCGGAGGTAATCCGCCACCGCATGCCACTGCGTTTCATCCGCTGCGTCACCAGAACCCGGTTTGCAGCCTCGACGATGCCGGATCCGATGCCCATGGCATTGTTCGCGAGTTCGGCGTAGCGCATGCGCTCCCGGTTCTTGCGGAAGAACCGCAGCTCCCGGTCCAGTTCCTTGTAGGCGTGGTGCGACGACGCCTTGCTCCGCAGGTAGCGGATGGCCCGAATGACCCGATCAACCCCGCCGGGTTCATCGCGCAGCACAGTGCGCCATTTCCGAAACCACGGGTTGCAGTCGCGTGCGTGCTCCGCGACCACATGAAGGTGCTCACAGGTGTGAAAGAAGTCGATGCCGCTGGCATCCGGCTCCAGAGTGTCCAGGAACCGCCAGTTGTCCACTGCGCCGTCCGCGAGCGCCACGAGCGGACAGGCGGACCCCATCAGCTGCCGGACCCGTGCGACGTCACGCGCGAGCGCAGCCTTCAGAGTGACTTTCCCCGCTTCGGGCATCCGGGAATAATAGAGCGTTTTCAGGCGATTGCCCTGTGCGTCATGAAAGGACAGGGTGCCGCAGGACGCCTCTCGCCAGGACCCGCCGATCCGACCGTCCTCTCCCTGCATCAACGGCACCATCACCCCGTCGAGTGACACCGACATGCTGCAAACCCCGTGCGGGATATCATTGGCATACCGGATCAGTGTCTGTTTCTCGCCTGACAGGGCCTCCAGTTCCGCATGCATCGAACGCGTCACCCGTTGCAGCGTACTCACGGACGGGGAGCAGGCACCGATCTCTGCGAGGATCTCGTGAGCATCCCGCGCTGGACACTGGCTCATCATCAGCACCGAAAGCCGTGCCGCAGGGCGGGTCAGAAAGCCGTCGATAAGTCCCAGCCGATCATCGATCGGCACCAGGGAAGGGCCCGTCCCGCGGCTGCGATAGCGTGACCGCTCGTAGCTCACCTCGCCCAGCAGCGTCGTGATCGTCCTTGCGGTCGGGGTGCGCCGGTGGAGAACCTCGCCATCCTGTTCGATCTCGCCGGGAAGCTGCGCATCCTGATCCTGCAGGACACCCCGGAGCACGGATCGACCCAGATCCAGACACGCATCCAGCGTCGTGCGCTCCAATTCCTCGAAGCGCTCGGACGTCAACGGTCCTGCTTCGTTCGAGATACACAGGATCCTCTCGAGACCCCGTGCTATGCCTTCCCTGACCTCGGGTACCAGCGTGGAAAAAATGCTCGACGAAACCATCTGATCGTGAGAACCTGTCACTGCGTGCTCCTGTATTTGGTAGTGGTCGCTCACTCACCATACCGCATCTTGCGGACGGGAGCACCTCCCTACCCATTCCGAAACACGCATCCTCCAGAGCCGTCAGCTCCACCAAGCCGACAGGATCACCGCGCTGATGGCAGTCTTGTCAGCAAAGTCCCGACAAACCCCATCCGAACAAGGCGGCGTCAGCAAAATATGGCCTGTATCTCAATAGGTTGAGCCGCGACACACTAGACCCACACCC
>CAZZAN010000022.1:0-1584 GCA_964653005.1 uncultured Dehalococcoidia bacterium
ATTTTCATCAAAATGCCCTTTCAAAAAAAGCGAAGATGGATTCACATCCCTGAGACCTCCTTTATTCTAACCGAACACCACAGCAGATAGCAATAGAAAAAATGCGTGCAACTTTACAGTGAATCTGTTAAAATAGAAAGGATTGTTGACATGGGACAAGAAAATAATAAGGAGTGACGCAAGGAGGATAACGACATGAAAAGGATAACTGTCTTGATGCTCCTATTGGGCATTTTTTGTTATTTCAGGATAACGAGTGCCGACGCTGACGTAATAGGTGTATGGCTCTTTGATGAAGGAAACGGCAAAATCGTCAAAGATGCATCTGGTAACGATCATCACGGTGAGATTGTCGGTGAAGTCGCGTGGGTAGACGGCAAATTTGAGAACGCACTTGAATTCGATGGCGGTCATGTCCTTGTGCCACATGCGGATGTCATGAATCTTCGGCAGTGGACAATGACGGCATGGATAAAAGTACCGGAAATCGTTAATCCTTACCAAGTGATTATGGGGAAAGAGGCGTGGCCAGATCGGAACTACACGATGTGGATTCGCCCCGGTGTGATGACGTTTGGGTTCACACTCCCTGGCGGTGCACAAGACTTACAAGTCGGCAGCAAAGAGGTTACGGATAACGAATGGCACTTCGTCGCGGGAGTGTACGACGAGAAGAATCTGATTCCTTATGTTGATGGTGAGCGATTCAATCCGCGCGGTGCGGCTGGTAAACCTGCGACAAACAACGCACCGTTTATTATTGGTGCACAAGGACCTGCCGGAAACGGCGGACCGTTGAAAGGTATCATTGATGAAGTAGCGGTCTACAATACGGCATTAGACGAAGATGAGATCGCTGAGGTGATGGAAGGACTGACCAAACAATTTCACGCCGTAGAAGCGACGGGAAAATTAGCGGTAACATGGGGGTATCTCAAAGCGAGTGGCAAGTAATATAGTGGCATTGCGAAATTTATGTAAACATATTGTCCCGATTTCTCGTTTCAAGATTCCGAATCGCGGTTGATACACCGCGCCGACGACCCGCGAGTTAATCGGGACATTTTTAGTCAATCGGATAATTCATATTACACAGGATTTACGCGATTTTTGACTGTAGGCGGTTGTGTTAGATGAAAGGTTTCTGGAAACACAGCGTTCTGGCACCACAAACTGTATGAAGATTAATTTTTTAATTCGGTAATTTTTAGGGAAGTCCGGTGCGGTTAGGAAACCGCACCTACCGGCCCGGTAAAAATATAGAATTACCGATTTATTTTCTGAAACTTCATGAAACCGAACCTACCGGTCGGTTGCGTTTTTACAGAAATCGGCACAGGAAACCAACAGCATATCCTACAACAGAAATTGCCGAAAAATAACAGAACTTAGCACAGGAAACTAACGGTCTCCTACGCTACAAACGAGAATACACGTGCTGAAAAATCTTTTGTCAAAATTCGCAGTTCACCACTTTTTAAGATGCTTGGGGCTGCTTTTTAAAATTGGGATTCTCCTTATCATCGTCCTTTCTTCAACTTCTGATGTTGCCATAAGCCGCATTGCTGAAGAAAACAAGGAAAC
>CAZZAN010000023.1:0-1535 GCA_964653005.1 uncultured Dehalococcoidia bacterium
GAAAGGGTCTTATGAATATCTTGGTTTTGATGTGCGATCATCACCGATTCGATGCACTTAGCTGTCTGGGGAATCCGCTTGCGCACACGCCGAATCTCGACCGACTGGCCGAGCGATCCGTGCGATTTGAGAACTGTTACAGCCAGTCTCCGGTCTGCGCCCCCGCCAGACATAGCCTGGCCACCGGACGCTATGCTCACGCCCAGGGTGTGATTACTAACCGCCACCAGCCGCATCCGGGCATGCATACGATCGCTCACGCCCTGCAGCCGTTCGGGTATCGGCGCTTCCATCTCGGGCATATGCACTGGACGGATCGGGAGATGGACAACGGATACGAGCCCGAGATCACCGCGGCAATGTGGCGTGAAACGATGCCCGCCTACGTGCTTGAACGCTACGATTGGGAGAATGACGGGCGGACGCGCCGGACAACAGCAGGCCCCAGCCCGCGGACCCGGGAGCAATACTGGGGGTATCACGTCGCGACGGAGTCGATACGGCAGATCGAAGAGGCCGTGGCCAATGGCGAAAACTTCCTGAGTTGGACGTCGTTTACCGAGCCGCATCCCCCGTTCTTCCCGCCGAAAGACATCTACGGGCAGATTGACCAATCGCGGATCGTCCTGCCCGATCACCCACCTCGGGATGCGCCGCCTCCGCACGATCGCATCCGCCGGATGCAACAGGAGTGGGCGCATCTGACCGAGGTTGAGATTCGTCAGGTGATGGCCGGATACTACGGTATGGTCCATCTCGTCGACAGCTACTGCGGCATGGTCCTCGACGCCCTCGACCGGCTTGGGATTCGCGAGGAGACGGTCGTGATCTGGACGGCCGATCACGGGGATCAGCAATGGGAACACGCGATGTTCCTGAAATTCAACATGCGGGAGGCCTCCGTACACGTCCCGCTCCTTATCGACGTGCCGGGTGTTGCAGCGGGCACCCGCTCCGAACTCACTGAACATATCGATCTGTTCCCGACCATCTGCGATCTGGTTGGTGCCGGTGTCCCCGACGGCGTCCAAGGTCGTTCCCTTCTTCCGAGTATCCGCGAAGGTGCCCCTAGACCAAGCTGGCGGGACGCCGTGTTCAGTCAGATCGGGGATATCAAGATGATCCGGACCGAGAGCGAGAAGCTGAATGTCTATGGAGACGAGTCAGGAGAGTACTATAACTTGAGCGCGGACCCGCGGGAGTTCCAGAACCTGATTGGCGATGGCGGGAGCGCGGACCGCGTCACGGCGCTTCGAGATCGACTCGACCGGTGGCAGTCGGATACGGCGGTGAAAGGTGCGAAGGAACGCATTGTCGGTAAGACCATTGCATAACAGGGAGCAGCGTTAGGCGCGGTAGGACGGCGGGCCGAGCTCTATCTGGCTTCGGGCGCGGGCATTGGCCGCGAAGAGCTCACAGTTTGCTCGAGGGCCATGCAAAAGGGTGTCGGCCGTCGTGCCCATACGTGAAGAGCGCTGTCCGCCTCGGTGACTCAGCCTCCCAACGGTACGCCCCGTGACAGACCGTCCCGCCCA
>CAZZAN010000024.1:0-1488 GCA_964653005.1 uncultured Dehalococcoidia bacterium
GCTACCTGACCGCGTTGCGAGCGATCTGCGACGAGCACAACCTGCTGCTCATGCTCGATGAGGTCCAGACCGGTATCGGCCGCACCGGCAGGCTCTTCGCCTGGCAGCACGAGGGCGTTCAGCCCGACGTGATGGCGTTGGCCAAGGGCTTGGGTAGCGGCGTGCCGATTGGCGCGATTGTCGCCAACGAGCGCGGCGACATCCTCGAACCCGGCGACCACGGCACGACCTTCGGTGGTCAGCCCTTCACCACTTCGGTCGCGCTGGAAACGCTGCGCGTGATCACCGAGGAGGACATTCCCGCCCAGGCTGAGGCTCGTGGCGAGCAGCTCATGTCGGGCATTCGCGCGCTGGAGGATCGGCATCCGCTGATCGACCATGTCCGCGGCAAGGGCTTGCTGATCGCGGTCCAGCTCAGCGCCGATGTCGGACCGGCGTTGGTAACGGCGATTCGCGATCGCGGGTTGCTCTGCAACGTGGTCAAGCCGAACGTGCTCCGCCTGGTGCCGCCGTTGATCATCACCGAGGACGAAGTCAACCAGGCAATCGGCATCATCGACGACGCGTTGACGTCGATTGCCGACTAACAGAAGAACCACCGGATCCGCAGCAGTAGGGAGACCCGGGTGCCAAGACGAACAGAAGACAAGCGGGTGGTGCTGGCCTACTCGGGCGGGCTGGACACGTCGGTCGTGACGCGCTGGCTGACCGAGCGCGGCTGGGAAGTGATCTGCATGACGGCAGACATGGGCTTCCTCGAGGCCGACGAAGACCTGGAGGCGCGGGCACACGCCGCCGGCGCCATCGGCTTCGAAATGCTCGACCTGCGGGACGACTTCGCCAAGTCGTTCTGCTTCCCGGCGCTGATGGCCGGCGCGCTGTACGAGGGCCGCTATCCACTCGCAACCGCGTTGGCGCGGCCGCTGATCGCCAAGGCGCTGGTCGATGTCGCGCGCGAACATAACGCTACCGCCGTGGCCCACGGCTGCACGGGCAAAGGCAACGACCAGGTCCGCTTCGATGTGTCAGTCCAGGCGCTCGCGCCCGACCTGCGCATCCTCGCGCCGGTACGCGAGTGGGAACTGACCACGCGCGAGTCTGAGATCGTCTACGCCCAGGCGCACGACATTCCGATCACCGTGAGCGTCGACAAGCAATACTCGACCGACGAGAATCTCTGGGGGCGCTCGATCGAGGCCGGCCCGCTGGAAGATCCCTGGACCGAGCCGCCGGACAACGTCTGGGAGTGGACCGTCAATCCCGAGGCTGCGCCGGACGATCCCACGTACATCGAGATTGGATTCAATCACGGCCGCCCGGTCTCGCTCGATGGCGAGGAGATCGACCCGGTCACGTTGATCACCCGCGTGCACGAGATCGCGGGCGCCAACGGCGTCGGGCGGATCGACATGGTGGAAGACCGGCTGGTCGGAATCAAGTCGCGCGAAGTCTACGAAGCGCCCGCGGCGACGACGCTGCGCATCGGTC
>CAZZAN010000025.1:0-1362 GCA_964653005.1 uncultured Dehalococcoidia bacterium
CTGTCCTCTGCCTCCTGCTCCAGCACCTCGACCAGTGTCGGCAGGGCATCTGCGTGTCCTGCCTCGCTGAAGCGATCCACCGTCTCAGCCGCAAGCGTCGGCAGCTTGAACTGCCTGCACAGCTCTCCGATCCGCTCTCCAACCGCGCTCGGCGCGTAAGTCTCAGTCGTCATCGCGCACCTCCAGCAAGCAGCCGGTCGTACACGCCGAGGTCCACCTCGCCGGACAGCTCGATCTCCGGTATCTCCGGAGACACCGGTGCGGCCAGCTCCTTCACCACCGCGTAGTCGAACCTCACCCGAGACTCAAGCAGCCTCCCGAGCGCCCTATCGACCTCACACTCCATCGTCGTAGCCGCAAGGTGCAGGATCCGAACATAGTCAACGTCCGCGCGTTCTCCCTTCCAGCCCCACATCGCATCGTACGCCAGGCGGAAGGTTTGGGTCGGGAACATCTGCTCCCTGAAGCGGTAGCGCGCGAACGCACCGGGCTTGCGCACCAGAGAGCCTATGACGTGGCGGTAGTCTATGAGCGCCTCCCCCTTGCCCCGTACCCGATCCATGCTCTCCACCAGATGTCCCTTGTAGTACACCTCGACCTCGTCTGTGTACACCCGAACGTCCACCATCATGCCTATCAGCCGCGAGGGTACAGAGTACGTTCTGCTGTCGACCCTGATCGTGCTCCACTTGCGCACCCTTGCGCTGTAGCTCACGTACTCCGGAACCGGTGCCGGCGGCAGCTCCCTCAGGTGCGGGTACTCACTCGCCACCTTCTCCCGCACCAGCTTGTTGCGCCTGTCCACCAGGCCCCGTACGAACTTGGCGTACTCATCCACCGACTCGAAGTCGCTGCTGCCTCTGAGGATGAGCGCCTGCGCTATGATGTCCTTTATGCGGCGGTGTCCCTGTTCCGCAACACCGTTCTCGTGCGCGCTGTACGAGTTGGTCTTGGTAGCCTTCAGTCCGTAGTGGTCCAGTATCTCCTTGTAGCGCTCGTTGAAGTCGCGGCCCCTGCCGTCCTTCAGCTTGTGCGTTGCCGCGCCCAGGTTGTCGCTCCTGACCACCTCGGGCGCTGCACCAAGCTCCCACAGCGCTCCCTGCAGCCCGCTCCTCAACGCCGCGAACGTCTCGCTGAAGCATACCCGCGCATACCGCCAGCCCGAGTGGCTCAGTATGAACTCGAACAGCATGTGATCGAACTGCTCTCCGCCTATCGTCACCTTCAGACCGTCGCAGTGCGTGAAGTCCATCTGTGCCTCACGTCCCGGCGGATGCTCCTGCTCGAAGTACACCTCACGCTCGGGACCGCTCAGCGCGCGCCAGTCCCTTATCCGCCTCTGCAACGTGCGCAGGTGCGTTG
>CAZZAN010000026.1:0-1317 GCA_964653005.1 uncultured Dehalococcoidia bacterium
CGCGCCGCACATCGCTCGACGAGGCGATAGACGCCGAACCTGGTATAGGGCTTGCGATGACGACTGAGGAAGACGGCGTCACCGTCCGGTCGTCCCGGAACGAGCTCGGCAAGGACGTCCTCGGTGCGTGGCCACAGGGGACATTGACGGATCTTGCCTCCCTTTCCACGGAGAGTAACGAGCGCATGCCTGCCGTTACGCAGCCCGATCTGCAGATCGCCGGCCTGCAATCCGGTCACCTCGGAGACCCGCGCCCCGGTGTTGTAGAGGAACAGCAGCAGGGCGTGTTCCGTTCGACCTCGAAGCGCCCGACGGTCGGGAACCTCAAGCAGAGCCTCCATCTCCTCCCGGCTCATCCAGGAGATCGGCAGCGCCGCCGCCTTCTTCGTGGCGATGGCACGGATCTGCATGCACCAGGCGAGGCGCGCCGGGTCGCGGCCGGCGACGAAGCGGGCGAAGGACCGGATCGCCGTAAGGCGTTGGTTGCGGGTCTGAACCGAACAGCCGCGGTCCTGCTCGAGGTGAGCGAGGAACTGCCGCACCCGTGACGCAGCGACATCCTCGACGTCGAGGCGGTCTACGGGCTTGCGAACCTTGGCGCTGATGAACGGCAACAGCAGAGTGAAGGTGTCGCGGTAGCTCTTCTGCGTATTGCGGGCGAGGCGGCGCTCGGTGACGATGTAATCGACCAGGAAGCGCCGGAGCCAGGGGCTGAGCATGCGGCCATCACTCATGGTCGGTTCCATTGGCGTAACGATCGAAGCGCAGCGACGCCTCATGCAGGAGCTCCGGCGTCATCGACAGATAGACGCTCGTGTCGTCGAGGTTGGCGTGGCCGAGATATGTCGAGAGAACCGGCAGCAATCGCTGTACATCGGCGCCGTCGCGGTACCAGGAGGTCAGCCGGTGCACGGCGGCTGTGTGCCGAAGCGAGTGTAGACACGGTGCACGTCGCCCGTCGTCCTTGCGACCGACGCCGGCGAAGGCGAGCAGCCTGACAAAGGCATGACGGACATTGTGCTTCCTCACCTTCGTGCCGTCCCGGTTCGCGAGGAAGGCGGACTCCATTCCTTCGGGCATCGGCCGCGCCGAACGCCGTACGGCATAGGCTCTCAGGCTATCGGCGAGCCGGCCCGTGACGGGAACGAGACGGCTCTTGAAGAACTTTGCGTTCCGCACGGTCAGAACGGCGTTCGCAAGATCGACGTCCGCCATCGTCAGGTTGAGCGCCTCGCCGGTTCGCAGTCCACCGCCGTACAGGATCAGGAGGAACGTGCGGAAGGTGTCGCCGTCGAGCTTGGTGGCATGCCTGCGGCT
>CAZZAN010000027.1:0-1263 GCA_964653005.1 uncultured Dehalococcoidia bacterium
CACCTCATAAAACAACCCGGCATACGGATAACCCTCGGCAAACGCCAACCACACCTTGCGCACACTGAGGCGCACCTGCACACCCACTTTGAGCAGTTTCAACCGGAGCGTGTCGCATTGCGCCCTCGCCAGGGCGGTGCCCTGCAGGGCCAGCCGGCGTAAGGCCTGCATCAGCACGTAGGCAAACGAGGAGAAGTACAACCGCAACTGGTTGGCGCGCAGCTCATGCGTTGAGGTGCGGTCGGCAAACAACGCCAACTGTTGTTCCTTGATGCGATTCTCCATGTCGCCCCGCGCACAGTACAGGTCCTCGTACAAGGTGCGTGCGTCATACGCCTCCTTCGACAGGGAGGTCACGATAAAGCGGGGATTCGCCCCTTTACTCAAATACTCCGCCTTGCCCACCACGCGCCGGGCACACGACCAACTCTTGCGGGTCCGGTAACGACATTCCTTGAACACCCGGGCCGCCTCACCGGTCGACTCTTGCCGTGCCTTCGCCTGCGCCAGTTCCGCCGTAATGAGCGACTTCAAACGGTCATTCTTCGCCAATCCCAACACATATTCCACCCCTTGGGCTTCGCACCAACTCATCAACGCCTCACGGCAAAAACCACTGTCCCCGCGCACGATAATGCGCACCCCGGGCCAACGTGCCCGAATGCGCTCAACAATCCGGGCCATCTCCTCTACCGTCCCGGCCGCTCCGTCCCGGTCCGCGGTGCGCAAGCGGGCGCACAGCAACTGCTCCCCACAGAAGATATACAAAGGCAGGTAACAATAATGCCGGTAGTACCCGTGAAAAAAACGACCGGCCTGGTGACCGTGTACCGGGTCGTCGGTGGCGTCCACGTCCAGGATAATCTCAGCCGGCGCCGTCTCATGCGACTCCACAAACACATCCACCAACAACCCATCCATCGCCGCAAAGTCCGACACCACCTTCTTGTAACGCGCCTCGCCAGCCCCCGCCTCAGCCGTCAACTCCAGCCGATTCAACGTGCTCTTGCCCGCCAGCGGCTTGCCTCGCCCCGACGCCCGTATCCGACCCGAACCCGTCACGTCACTCACCCCGCACAGCAAGGCCAGCAACCGGTCCCGGCATAACTCATCGTGGTCCACCAGGTCCTCATAACCCAGCGCTATCCCGAAGACCCGCTGCTTGATAAGAGTCTCCAGCCCATGCTCTATCCGGGCCGGGTCGCGATGGTCAATAAAACAGGCGCTCAGCCGGCGCAGAATGTGCGTGCGCTGCTCCACCTC
>CAZZAN010000028.1:0-1252 GCA_964653005.1 uncultured Dehalococcoidia bacterium
CTTCGACGACGTGGGACTGGACGGCCCGGCAGTGACGGCACTGGTAGATCTGGATCCTGGTTTGTCCGATCGGCGAGCCTTCGAAAATGAGAGTGGTGTATGGGTGTTGGCAACGAGCCATGGAACGGCTTCCACAGGTTTGTTCAAAGAGGGTTCATCATACCGTAAAGAGCGGAATTCGTCGAGATTCGTAAGGATAAATCATGCGGATTATTGCAGGATTTTGCGCAGTTTGGTTCTGGCGAAACGAGTGTCCAGAAAAGGGATTGAGATATCCGGGTGGACACGAATGACGGGCGGCGTTATTGACGGCGGCGGGTTCTGGAACGTAAGCGGTTTGGCAGGCCCACCCTCTGCTTGGCGCGTGGATTTGAGACTTCATTACGTGGGATGAACGTATGGGAGTTTCTCCATGGAGCGCACTACGGAGTTTTTCCGCCCGGTTGAGGTGATTGGAGGGGTGAAAGGCCGCCGTCGTTGGCCGGATGAGTTGAGGGCGCGGATCGTTGCGGAGACGCTGGAGCCGGGTGTGACGGTGAGATCGGTGGCACGGCGTTACGATCTTCGTCCGAGCCAAGTGTCTGACTGGCGTCGTCTGGCGCGGGAGGGTCGCCTGGTTTTGCCTGCGCTGGACGAGGGGGTGGATTTTGCGCCGCTGGTAGTCCGGGCGGAGGGGAGCGGTATCGCTGAGGCGAGCGGCGAGCGTCTGGAAGTCGTTATGGACAGGGTTACGGTCCGTCTGGACGCTGCGACGCCGGCGGGCCGGATCGCGGAGATCGTATCTGCGCTGAACGCGTCGGCATGATCTTCCCCTCGAACCGGGTCCGGATCGTGATTGCAACAAAGCCGGTGGACTTCAGGAAGCAGCACGACGGCCTTGTCGCGCATGTGAAGAGCGTGTTGCGCAAGGACCCGTTCACGGGAACGGTCTTTGCGTTCCGTACGAAACGAGCTGACCGGCTGAAGCTGATCTACTGGGACGGGACCGGGTTGGTGATGGTCTACAAGCGCCTGGAGGAGCAGGGCTTTGTCTGGCCTGCGATCCGCCACGGCGTCATGACGCTGAACCATGCGCAGTTCGAGGCGCTGTTCTCCGGCTTGGACTGGCGTCGTGTGCGGGCGCTGTCGGTCCGGGCCCCGGCTGCGGCCGAATGACTCACGCGGCGGATCGGGGGTGCTGCTTCCCGACACTGTGCTACCAGACTGGCCATGCCGGCTCTTGCGGAGATCGACCTCGGAACGCTGACGCCCG